>CAZFHI010000035.1:0-4362 GCA_964518875.1 uncultured Oscillospiraceae bacterium | reverse complement strand
CAGACCGTCGTTTTATCTTTAACTCGGTCTCACATCATTGACAAATGTACAAAACAAAAAATCTACTTTCAAAATTGTACCGAAGTCAAACATATGTGACACAAGCACCTGCTAAAACATATTAAATATTATTCCCCGGGAGGGCTGCTGAGTTTCACTACATTTTATCCAGAGGGGATTGTCGATGGCTTGTACTGCATTGTAAACTTAAAAAAAGAACGCAAAATTTGTTTTATAGTATGATTAAAATAAGCTTCGATCTATAAAAAAACATAAATCGGGCTATTGTCATCATAAATAACGTAGTAGTCAATCCGTATTTTAACTTTTATTAAAAAACCACATTCAAATATTGCAATTTTGTAACGAGTGTCGTATTATTTTATTGATAATATTTAAGGAGGTAAACTCATGAAAAAATTTATCGCTTTGCTGCTCGCGGCGGCGCTGCTGCCTGTTGTGGCTCTTGCTTCGGAAGTAATCATACCGGGAAGAGTTAATGTGCAGACTCCTGTGCAGGCGGCGTATCCTGACAACCCCGTTATACCAGGTGTAAGCAGCACTACCGGGCTTCCGTTTACAGGGACCTATGTGCCTGTACTCATGGTTTTGGACAATGCTGAAAGCGCGTACCCGCACTGGGGCGTTTCACAAGCGGACATCATTTACCAGGCGCCTAACGCCGGCAAAGGGGCTACCAAGCTTTTAGCGCTTTTTGCAGACCAGGCTCCGCAAAAGGCCGGCGGTTCGCGTTCCGCAAGAGCTCCTTTTGTAGATATAGCCACGACCTACGGCGCGGCGTTTGCGTACGCCGGGCATACATCCAAAGAATTAGGTTCTGAAGTAAGCGTCCCAAAGAACCTGAAGCAAGCTAATATGCAGGACAAAAAATTCAACCTGTTAGGCAACGAATTTAACAACAGAGAAACCCACCACAAGGCTCCGCACAATCTTTCGTGCCATGTGGAAGAAATTAAAAACAGCCTTATATCAAAAGGCGTGCAGTTTACAGAGCGCCCGATGCTGTTTAGCGACACGCTCCCTCAAATGGGCGTAAACGCATCGCAGATAACTGTAAACTACCCTATGGACGACAGAGGGACTCCCAACCCGGCAAGCTATGCCACGTACAGCTACGACGCTCAGGGCAACTACTATATAAGGAACAATTCCTCGGGCCCTTATTACGATATGGATACAAACCAGATCATCCCCTTCGCTAACGTAATAGTTCAGCGTGTGGATTTTGCCTGGCAGGACGGATACGTTTTCCTTAAAAACTTCAACGCGTCAGGAGCGGCGGATATATTTTCCGGCGGCAAATATATTTCCGGAGCGTGGGTGCGCAACGGCGATAACGCGCGTACTGTATTTGTAGACGATCAAGGCAACGAATTTAAATTCCAGCGCGGCAAAACGTTTATAGTTATTGCTGACGAAAACACAATAGTAAGCTACAAATAATATGCTCGCCATATTGGGGGGCACGTTTGACCCCATACATTTAGGGCATATTAAAATGGCGGAAATCGCGCTTGAGGAGCTGAACACAGATAAAATTATAATGCTCCCAAGCGGCGATCCGCCGCATAAGCATGAAACTACAAGCGCGTACCATCGCTGCAATATGGTAAAGATTGCCTGCCGCAATAACAAAAGGCTTGTTTTAAGCAAAAGGGAAATAGAGCGCGGCGGCTTAAGCTATACGCTTGACACATTGCTTGAAATAAAAAGTGAAAGTCCATCAGAGCATATAGTGCTTATAGTAGGGAGCGATTCAATTCACAGCTTTGAAAGCTGGCATGAGCCTTCAAAAATAGCTTCACTATGTTCTATGGCGGTAGTTTTGCGCAGTGAAGACCCCATGGATTTAAAAAGCACAATTTGTGATTTAAATAAGCGCTTTAATTTGAAAGTGCATTTGTTTAAGCAAAGGGGACTGGATATAAGCTCCACACAAATAAGAAGGCTTTTTCATGAAAACAAGGATGTAAGCTCTTTTTTAGACAAAGAGGTTTTAAAATACATAGAAACCAACGGATTATACAGATAAAGCAGACAAGGTAAGCGATGAAAAATAAAGAGCCTGAAATTATCAAAAGCATAAAACCGGCGCTGTCTGTTCTTTTTGCGCTTTGCTTAATTTTATTGTCATTAAGCGCAGGAGCAGAGGGGCTTGAATATACGGTAACATACGATGAAGAAATACTTAACATGGGGAACGCTGAAATTATTCTGACCTTTGGCGGAGACTGT
The DNA here is from genome assembly GCA_964518875.1 of uncultured Oscillospiraceae bacterium. Lineage (GTDB taxonomy): Bacteria > Bacillota > Clostridia > Christensenellales > Aristaeellaceae > DTU024. Next base: position 2,106 of record CAZFHI010000035.1, on the reverse strand, counting down.
GTTTTGGCAAGCGACAGGAAAGACGCGGACGACCCAAATTCGCTGCACGTCTATGTTAATCAAAAGGGTATGGAATGGTTTTTCAGCGGTGTTAAAGAGGTGTTTTCAGACGACGACCTTTCCATGGTAAACCTTGAGTGCGTGCTTGCGGACGACGAAACGGGGTATAAAAAAAGGCAGCATAACTTCAGAGGTCTTCCTGGCTATACGGACATACTGCTTAATGGCAGCATTGAAGCTGTAAACATAGCAAACAACCACCATATAGACTATACTTCCCAAGGAAAGAAATCCACTATAAGAGCGCTTCAAAATGCCGGAATAAGGTACAGCGGCTACAAGCACCTTGACGTATTCGAAAAGAGCGGCATTAAAATTGGCTTTGGCGGCATTAGGGAAACCATTTTTCTGCAGGATGAAGAGCAGGTTAAAAGAGAAATAGACGAGCTTAAGGCGCAGGGGTGTAACTACATTGTATACAGTATGCATTTTGGTAAAGAGTACGATGAAAAGCACAACGAGCTTCAGACGCGCATGGCGCACGCGGCAATAGACGCAGGGGCAGACCTTGTAGTAGGCACGCATACACATGTGGTTCAGGGAATAGAAAAGTATAAGAACGGCGCAATAATATATTCATTAGGCAATCTTGTTTTCGGCGGGAATTTGAATTTAACCGAATTTGACGCAGTTATAGCTAAAGTAAAACTTGACTTTAAAAATTATAAACTGAATCATGCCGCATTGGAGCTTTTTCCCGTGCATACGAGCGGAAGCCGGGAATACAACGACTTCAGACCTGTGTTTGCCCAGGGCGATTCAGCGCAAATTATACTTAACCGTATAGCTCAGGATAGCAATATACCTGTGCAAAAAGAAATTAAAATATACTGATTTTATCAATATTGACTTTAATAATAAGCATAATTGCTGCTCATTAAAGCGTACTTGGCAAAAAAGGTTTATTTTTATAAATTATGCTGCTAAGACAAGAAATTGTATGTTCATTAATATTCCGGGCCGTATTATCCAACGGCTCTTTTTTATGCGCTTTTTTATAATGCTTCTGGCAATATATGCAAGCATAGTATGCTTTTTTATTTGTATTATTGCAAAGATTGCCATATAATTATTCAGAGGTGATTATATGCGTCGAACGCAAAGCTTTAACGCAAGGCAGAGTATGGAACGTAATACATTTGAAATTTTCCATTACAGAGATTCAGGTATGAGGAAGGTAGAGCTTCACCACCATATTTTTTACGAGGTTTATTATTTTTTAAGCGGCGATGTAAGCTACAACATAGAGGGACGAATATACAAGCTTCAGCCGCGCGATCTATTGTTTATAAGCCCTACCGAGCTTCACCAGCCTATAATCGCTTCAGACAGGCCTTACGAAAGAATAGTATTGTGGATCAACAGGGGATACCTTCAGGGATTGTCAACGCCTCTTGCAGATTTAACGCAGTGCTTCGATTCAGAATATTTAAAGCACAATAATTTAGTACGCCCTTCAATAAGCTGCCAAAAGCTGTTGAACCTGCGCTTTGAGCAGCTGAACGAGGAAACTCACAGCAAAAGCTTTGGAAGCGGAATATTTGCCGAAGGCGTATTTATGCAGTTAATTGTGGAGCTTAACAGGATGCTCATACAGGCGGACTCTTCGCAGCCGCCCATAAGCGACGCTAATCCGCTTATAAAAGACGTGTTAAAATATATAGATGATAATTTCAGCAGCTCAAGCATAAGCCTTAGTTCCGTCGCAAACCGCTTTTTTATAAGCAAATATCATCTTTCCCGCCAGTTTAACTCCGCTGTGGGCATAAGCCTTTACAGATACATTACTTTAAAGCGCATGCAGAAAGCGAGCCTTATGCTTTCTAACGGGCAGGCGCCTTCTCAGGCTTCTTTAAGCTGCGGATACAAAGATTATTCTAATTTTTACAGAGCTTTTTTAAACGAATACGGCTTAAGTCCTTCGGAATATATAAAGCGCTGCAGGTAGATAATTTTATTTAAAGCATGAGAGCGGGACGATATATGCCCGGCGTTGTACATTTGTCAATGATGTGAGACCGAGTTAAAGATAAAACGACGGTCTGT
>CAZFHI010000034.1:0-7078 GCA_964518875.1 uncultured Oscillospiraceae bacterium | reverse complement strand
CTCGAGCCACGTTGAGACGGTGGTATTGATGTCAAAATCAGAAGAAAATAGCTGCGAAAGCTTAAGCATACTGCGGTTTTCTGGCAATCGGACAAATTCGGCACCGGGCGTGCAAAACGCTCTGCGGTAACTTATCCAAGTATAGCTCAACCGAGAAATCGGGAGGCTTGAGTAGCCGATTTAGATGTCATAGAGTTGAGTTGCCGAGCTGGATTTCAATACGTTGTGTGTCCAAGATATATGTCGGTAAGTTGCGGCTGTAAGATGGATGTCGGAGCGGCCGATTAGAATTTATAGATATCAAAAATGCTTATCAGAGAATATCAAGCGTACGACTGCCAAGAAATTAAAGAGCTATTTTATAATACAGTACACACAGTAAATGCAAAAGATTACACAAAAGAGCAACTTGATATATGGGCGACAGGGCAAGTGGATTTAGAAGAGTGGAATGAGTCGCTTCAAGAACATTTGAGCGTTGTCGCTGTTGATAACGCAATCTTGTAGGCTTCGGAGACATAGATAAAAATGGCTATCTTGATCGTCTGTTCGTTCATGCTGATTATAAGGGAAAAGGTATTGCAACTGCTATTTGCAATGAACTGGAGCAGACTATTAAGGGAGATATTACCACCCACGCTTCTATTACTGCAAAGCCTTTCTTTGAAAAAAGAGCTTATAAGATCGTTAAGGAACAGCAGATAGAACGACAAGGAGTTTTTCTTACGAATTTCGTTATGATAAAGGAACGATAAATTTAAGTTTAAAAGATCCAAGCTCCTCGTTACTGATCAGGTTCAGCGGCGGGGAGCCGCTTTACCTTGCTTATTGACAAAAATTTAAACGGCCGTTATAATTCTGTTAGTCAAATAAAAATATATGCACCGGATACGGAGGGGAAAGGAGTTCCGCTTGCAAAAAGTAAAGGCCAATAAGTGGGCGAAGATAAGGAGCAGCATCTGGCGCAACCGCTATATTTATATGATGGTAATCCCTATAGTCGTCTATTTAATTCTGTTCAAGTATATGCCCATGTGGTTCTTAAGAACTTCTTTTTATAACTATAAACTGTTAAAGGGTTTTGAAGGCAGCAAGTATGTAGGCTTAAAATGGTTTAAAAAGCTTTTTTCAAACCCGAATTTAAGCAGATACATAGGCAATACGCTCAGGCTCAACCTGAGCGCCGTAGTGTTCTTGTTCCCTTTGCCTATGCTGTTTGCCATACTTTTAAACGAGCTGCGCAGCGTAAAATATAAAAAAACTGTGCAGACCATATCGTATCTCCCCCACTTTGTGTCAACGGTCGTCATGGTATCAATGATAACTACAATTACGTCCCCGAGCCTTGGCATAATAGCAAAAATGGTAACCGCCTCGGGCGGCACGCCTGTTAACTACCTTGCGGAACCCAGTTACTTTGTGCCTATAAACGTAATTTCAGGCGCGTGGCAGTCTGTAGGCTGGGACGCCGTAATATATGTATCCGCGCTGGCGAGCATTGATACGGGCCTTTACGAAGCCGCGCGCATAGACGGTGCGAACCGCTTCAGGCAGGTTTGGCACGTTACTCTGCCCGGGCTTTTGCCAACGTTTATCATAATATTCATCATGCGCATGGGGCAGATGCTGAACGTAAATTTTGAAAAAGTATACCTTCTGCAAAACAATCTTAACCTGCCGGCTTCAGAAATGCTGCCTACGTTTTCATATAAAACGGGTATGGAAAGCCGCAACTACGGCTACGCTACGGCGGTGGGACTGTTTAACTCTGTAATAAGCTTATTCCTTGTGCTTATTACGAACCATATAAGCAAACGCGTTTCAGACATTTCTTTGCTGTAAAGGGGGAAAAATGACAGTAAGACCACGCCGCAAAAACAAAAACTTTATCAAGCGCTCCGTCGGGGAAAAGATATTCGACGCGTTTAACGTGATTTTAATGTTAGTGCTCATAATGTTTTTTATATTCCCCATATTAAACATGATTTCCATCTCCTTAAGTGACGAGCACGCCGTCCTTCGGGGAGAAATTACCATATACCCCATAGGTTTTAACGCGCAGGCCTACAGCAATATATTCGCTAACGCGAGCCTGTGGAACTCGGTTAAAAATTCCGTAATAGTAGCGGGCGCAGGCTGCGTTCTCGGTATTTTGGCTCTGTGCATGGCAGCGTATCCTTTGGCCTTTGGCGATTTCTACGGTAAAAAACTTTTCAGCATACTTATACTCGTAACCATGTGGTTTAACGGCGGCATTATACCTACGTTTTTAACAATATCCAGATTGGGACTGCAAAATTCACTATGGTCCCTTATACTGAACAGTTTGATAAGCGCCTACTACGTTGTAATAGTGCGCAGCTATTTTGAATCCCTGCCAAAATCCATAGTGGAGTCCGCCAACATAGACGGCGCGAACGACTTCAGAATACTTTTCCAGCTTATCATACCGCTTTCAAAGCCTGTGCTTGCAACGGTCGCCTTGTGGATAATAGTAGGCCACTGGAACGACTTTTTGAACCCTCTTCTGTTTATAGGCGATAAAGATAAATTTACGCTGCAGCTTATACTTAAAGAAATGGTTTTAAACGCGGAAAGCTCTACTTATTCAATATCCTTGGGAAGCAGCGCGGACACCGCGGGCGCCGCGGCGCTGGGACAGCAGACGCGCAACGCCGTGCTTGTAGTTTCCATGGTGCCTATGGTTGTGCTGTACCCGTTCTTGCAGCGCTACTTTATATCAGGCATAACGCTTGGCGCAGTTAAAGGATGACTTTTTGCGGATATAATACGGCGGACAGCCGTATAAATATAAAAAACTAAGGAGGAACACATGAAAAAACTGCTATCACTAACGCTTGCGGCGGCCATGCTGCTGAGCCTTTCCCTTGCTTTTGCGCAAGAGCTGAAGGCGCCGGATCCAAAGTCCATATTAGAGGGCGTAGAGCTTGAACCTTCAAAAGAGCTTTACTTTGAAGAGCCGCTTGAAATAACCGGCATGGGCATTCACTTTAACAACTACCCTACGGAGTATGACGGCTGCTATTATTTCCCTGCAATAGAGAAAAAGATAAACGCTAAGTTTATGATAGACTGGCGCAGCATAGACGGTTATGATACCCACGTTGCCACGACCCTTGCTTCAGGCAAACTGCCGGACATAATAGGCGCGGGCTCTTACGGCGTGTTAAATCTCGTTGAAGAAGGCGCTGTTGTGCAGCTTGACGAATATCTGGACCTTATCCCCAATATAGTAGAAGCTGTCGGCGAAGACAGAATGGCGGACTGGCGCCAGGCGGACGGCCATATTTATACCATACCTACAATAGTAGACGTTCCCGGAAGCCAATCCGTTATGATACGCAAGGACTGGCTTGACAAGCTTGAAATGGAAACTCCCACTAACTGGGACGAATGGATGGCGCTGTGGCGCGGCATACGCGATAACGACCTTAACGAAAACGGCGATGCGGGGGACGAAATACCGCTGGCTCTTGAAATGGGCGAGAACGGCGAAAAATGCATGCAGGCCCTTATGAACGCTTTCGGCATAAGGACATCATCGGACACGCAGTTCTGCGTTTTGGACGACGGCACATATACCATGGTGTACGAACACCCGCGCTATATGGAATTTTTGCAGACCGTTCAGGATATGTACAAAGAAGGCCTTATAGACCCTGAGTTCACTATGCGCAAACAGGCGGAACTGTTTACCGCCATGGATTCAGGCCTTGTAGGCACAGCTTTGACATGGGCAGAGCGCGCGAGAATTTCAACCGACATGAACCGCGATTCAGGCGCGAAAGACGCTTTTTGGGAATGCGTAGCTCCTATAACGGGCCCTTACGGCGACCAGATGACGCATGAGCGTAAAGCCGTTACAAGCGTCTGGTGCATAACTTCAGCCGCGGAAGAAAAGGGCAAGGTTGAAGATATACTCAAGGCGTTCAACTGGAACTTCGGCGAAGAAGGCCTTATACTCTACAACTACGGCATAGAAGGCAAAACCTATGACATGGCAGACGGCCAATACGTTATAAAGCCTGAAATCGTCGCGAACGGCTTTGTGGACTACCGCGCGACAGGCATGGAATACGAGCCCTTCGGCGGCAAATGGTTTACAGACGCGTTCACGCAGTGCCTGTTCAAGGGCCTTAAGCAGGAAGAACTCGACGACGCTTCGCAGTCCTTCTATAACGGGCTTGCCGTTGTAAACAACGACTATTTCTACTCTATGCCGCAGACGCTTGAAACAGAAGCCTATACGGAATACAGGGGAGAGCTTATCACGGGCGCGGCGGGCGTATGCGTGTTACGCGACCAGTGCATAGCGGGCCAGATAAGCGTTGAAGAATTCCAGCAGAAATATGAAGAACTTAAGGACATGGGTCTTCAGGAAATTATAGACCAGGGCGCGGAAGCTTACGCTACAATAATGGGCAAGTAAAATATTCATAAAAAAAAACGCTTCGGTTAATTCCGGAGCGTTTTTTAAGTTTAATTATTATTTTATTTAAGGTGTGGATTAAAAAGCCTTAAACAATATATTAAAATATAAGAATATTTAACGCGGGGCAATTACCATACGCGGCTGTTCCACTGCCAGGGGTCGCAATTTGCGCCGCACAAATCTGCTATAGGAGCGCTTATTTTATTAAGACTGGCGACCAGATCGTCGGGCAGCTTTGTTTCTATGGCTTTCACGTTGGCTTTAAGCTGCGCCGTATTGCGGCAGCCGACTAAAACTGTGCTGACAGCTTTGTTGGAAAGTATCCAGCTTATGCATAAATCGCTGCAACTGATGCCGGATTCATTGGAAAGCTGTTTTAAATCGCTAATAAATTGCTGGACCTGCGGCTCCATGCCCTGGCCTCCGTGGCGAATTTTGTCGTTTTTGCGGCTGTCAAAGTGGATCGTGCGACGGCGAACCGGCGGAATGTCGTCAATTGAATCATATTTGCCGGTGAGAATACCTTGCATAAGCGGCATATACGCCATTACGCCGATATTGTTTTTCTTAGTATAAGGGAAAATGGCCAACTCGGCGCCGCGATGCATGATATTGTAAGCGAGCTCGTTGACGCATATGTTTATGTTCATTTCCTTCACGATGGTCATTTGTCCCACGCCGAAATTGCTTACGCCTATTTCGCGGACAAGGCCTTTGTCTTTTACTTTTTGAAGCTGCTCCAGGTTAGCCCGAAGCAAATCTTTATCGTTGCAAGGCCAGTGCATTAATAACACATCTATATAATCTGTTTTTAAACGGGTCAAACTGTCGCGAACCTGCTGTTCGTAGCTTGAAAGCTCGTCATATGATAATTGCGGTATTTTATTACAGATAATCATTTTTTCACGCATACCGTGAGAAATAATATCTCCCAGCGCTTTTTCAGCTTCGCCGTCGTTGTAGACAAAAGCAGTGTCAAAATAATTAACGCCCATATCAATAGCTTCACGCAGAAGCGCTTCGCTTTCGCTCGCTTCCTGTTTGCCCCAATAGCTGCCGCTGCCGCCGCCGAAAGTCCAGCATCCGATCGTCATTTTGCTGACCTTAAGATTTGAGTTGCCAAGTTTTACCATTTCCATAAAAATACCTCCATTATTGTTATACAGGCGAAACGCCCGCTTGAATGTTAAATTTTTCTTACAGTTTCACCTTCAACCAGTTCTGTCGCAATGTTAATACGTTCTGGGATACGGCTCCCGCCTAATTGCTGCCAAAGCTGCGCCTGGGCGGCCGCTTCGGCAATCGATTCCACATGCGTTTCAATTGACGTAAGCGGGAAAAGATTGTTATTCAGATTATCATATCCTATAACGCTTATGTCTTCAGGAACCCTTAATCCGCATTGCTGAATTGCCTTTATGGCGCCGAAAGCCAAGCGATCGTTAAGGCCGAAAATTGCGGTTGGCGTTGATTTGCGGCTGGATAAATAATCGCTGATAACAATTTGACCGGATTCCTGTTCCCAGGAGTCCGCCGGTAAAATGCTGGAATTTGGAATGTCAATACCGATTTCGGAAAAAGCTCGCCGGAACCCGGCAATGCGCTCCGCGCTGCATACGTAGCTGCGCACTCCGGAAAGAATAACGACGTCGCGATGACCGCATTTTACCAGATATTTTCCCGCGAGATAAGCGCCTGTAATATTATCCGACAGCACTGATGGTATGCGGCTGTCATAACTATTAACCAGCGTACATGGAATACCGCAATTAAGCGCGCAGGTAATTTGTTTTGGCGAAATATTGCTGACAAAAATAATACCGCTGAGATTATAATCGCTTATGGTTTGCTGCAAATCGTCATGTTCATTGAAAGTTGAATATATAAGAGAAAAATTGAAACGCTTAAACTCCCTTTCCAGTACGAAAAACAGCGTTGAATAAAACAGCTGTGTAATTGCGTTGCCGCTGGGCAGAAGGAAACCTATGTTGCGATACGAAGTTGAAACGGACGGATTGCGGTAAAGAGGCGTTCTCGGAGCGCTGCGATCCAGTACGATACTGCCTTTCCCCGGCTTTTTTTGAACAAGACCATCGTCTACAAGCATTTGCAGCGCTTTGCGTACTGTGCTTCTATTAACGTTGTACTGCCTGGCGATTTGGTTTTCGGGAGGAATAAGATCGCCGCTCCGCAAAACTTCGTCGAGTATCTGTTTTTTGAGCGCTTCATAAATCTGCTGATAAAGGAAGCCGCTTTTTTCCTGAGCATTATTTTTTTTCATTATTTTCCCTGACTGATTTTTTTAAAGTAAACCATTAACAAAAAGATTATAACTTATCGGTTGTTACGCGTCAAAAGATGAGATAAATATGTCGAGAAAAGCAAACGACATGTTCTCAACATGTTGACCCGCTGATATTGTATCATTGTAATTTTTTATTGTCAATAGATCTTCGGTACTAAACATGTTGACTTTTTAAAGGGACAGACGTATACTCGGGCTAAAATTAGTTTTCAGGAGGAATTTATATGACGCAATGTTTTTATTGTGAAAACGGAGAGAAACTCATAAGATGTACATTTGTCAATGATGTGAGACCGAGTTAAAGATAAAACGACGGTCTG
>CAZFHI010000033.1:0-8326 GCA_964518875.1 uncultured Oscillospiraceae bacterium | reverse complement strand
AAAGACCGTCGTTTTATCTTTAACTCGGTCTCACATCATTGACAAATGTACAGAAAAACGCTTTAATTTTAATAATTATGCATGAACAGAATACTTATACAATAAAAATACATAGTTAAAGTCAAAACAAGAAACGATGAAAAGCATTAAAACAAACGTAAAACCAACGGATCACGTGCAATAAGTTGGCATAAAAGCATATTAGTCAAGTTTATCTTTTCAGTATAGTTCGCCTGATTTCTGTATAAAAAATATTGCGCGCAAAATTAATTTTTCTTAGCGTTTATTTTTGCTTAACGCATTTTTACTTAACGCATTAAAGATTCCTGTTTAAAATTTTTTACGCATAAAGGATACTTATATAAAAAGATCAGGTTTTAGTACGGCTTTTAAGCTTAATCGGTAAGTTTAAAACTAAGCTTATGCTTAAAGCCATACCTCTGTAATAAACAAGAGCACAAGCGCCATAAGCGCGCCGAATACAAGAGCTACAACTAAGCCCGCTAGCCTTGCGCTTCTCTTGGCTGTCTTTACTTCTTCCCTGCTCATGTCGCTGCCAAAGATTTGCTTATCAAGCTTTTCATTGAATGAAGGCTTTCCGTCTGACAAGTATTTATCAAAATCCATTGAGACGATGGTTCGTCCATCGTCTACAAATGGTTTTTTCTTTTTTTTATTTCTTGTCATACAAATGACACGCTACCTTATGGCCGTTAAAGTCTAGCATTTCAGGCGCTTCTTTTGAGCAAATCTCCATGCATTCAGAGCACCTTGTATGGAACTTGCATCCAAGCGGAGGGTTAGCAGGCGAAGGTATGCTGCCTTCGAGCACTATTCTGTTCATCTTAAGCGTAGGATCCGGCATAGGTATAGCGCTGAAAAGAGCCTTGGTGTAAGGATGCATAGGATTGGAATAGATTTCTTTCTTTGAAGCATATTCCACCATGGACCCTAAATACATAACACCGACAGTGTCTGAAATGTGTTCTACAACTGACAAGTCGTGCGAGATAAACAGATACGTAAGTCCAAACTCTTCCTGCAGATCAGACAGCAGGTTTATAATCTGCGCCTGTATGGAAACGTCAAGCGCTGAAACAGGCTCGTCGCACACTATAAACTCCGGGCTTAAGGCAAGCGCCCTCGCTATGCATATGCGCTGCCTTTGTCCGCCTGAAAACTCGTGCGGATAGCGGTCTTTATGGTATTCCTGAAGACCGCACGCAAGCATTATCTTTGTAACATACTCGTCATAGCGTTCAGGAGGAAGAAGATTATGTTCCTTTACAGCCTCGCCTATTATTTCGCCGACAGGCAAACGCGGAGAAAGACTTGAATACGGATCCTGGAAAATTATCTGTATTTTATGCCTTTGGCTGCGAAGCTCCTTTTTGTCGAGCGAAAAAATATCTTTACCGTTTATTAAAACTTCCCCATCTGTTTTTTCGTAAAGGCGCAAAAGCGTTTTCCCAACGGTTGTTTTGCCGCAGCCGGATTCGCCGACAAGGCCCATAGTAGTTCCGCGCTTAATTGTAAAGCTGATATCGTCCACAGCCTTAACGCTTCCGACTTCTCTGCCAAACATGCCTGCTTTAATAGGAAAGTATTTCTTTAAATGGCGTACATCCACCAGTACATCTTGATTATTCTGCATTTTTGCCCTCCATATACTGATAGCATGATACAAAATGCGTTTCGCTAAGCTGTATTTCCGGCGGATATTTGCCGTCGCATTTGCCGAAGCGTTTTTCGCATCTGTCTCTGAAATAGCAGTAGTTAGGCATATTTATAGGGTTTGGAACAGCGCCTGGAATACTGTAAAGGCGTTCCACGTTTTTGTTTACAACGGGTTTTGATTCCATAAGGCCTATCGTATATGGGTGCTTAGGGTCAAGGAAAACTTCTTGCGCCGTACCTTTTTCCACTATTTTTCCGGCATACATAACTACAACAAAATCTGCCATCTCAGCTATAACGCCAAGATCGTGAGTAATAAGCATTATGCTTGAATTTATCTTATCCTTAAGGCGCCTTAACAGGTCCAGTATCTGCGCTTGTATGGTAACGTCCAAAGCGGTCGTAGGTTCATCCGCTATTATAAGCCTTGGGTTGCACGAAAGAGCCATGGCTATCATTATGCGCTGGCGCATACCGCCCGACAGCTCATGCGGGTACATATTATACACGCCTTCAGGGTTCGCTATGCCCACAAGTCCTATCATTTCTACCGAGCGCTTTTTTATGTCTTCCTTGCTCATATGGCGGTTATGCAGCCCTATTACTTCGTCTATCTGCGCTCCCACACGGAAAACAGGGTTAAGGCTTGTCATAGGTTCCTGGAATATCATGGAAACCTCGTTTCCGCGTATCTTGCCCATAGCTTCACGAGGGGTTTTGGCTATGTCTATCGCTCTTTCGCCAAGGTTAAGCCTTATTTCACCAGATACTATCTGCCCTACGGGAGCCTGCACCAGCTGCATTAAGGATAAACTCGTTACGGATTTGCCGCACCCTGATTCGCCGACAACTCCGACTGTCTTGCCCCTTGGCACATTAAACGTAACGCCGTCAACGGCTTTTACAGTACCAATATCGGTGAAGAAATAAGTATGCAGGTCGTCAAACTCCACAACATTATTTTCATCGCGCATTTTCGTTGCATATTCTTCTATCGGCACATTCTTTCTATTGCGCTTTTTTTCAAACTCAGCTGTAATACGCCTGTTTTCACGAGTTATCCTGCGGGATTCCTTAGCCGAAATATAGTTTTTATCTTTTTGCTTTGTAGTGTTTGACATAATTACCTCTTCATCTTCGGGTCGTACGCATCCCTAAGACCATCGCCGACAAAGTTAAACCCAAGAACGGTGAGCAATATCAAAATGCCGGCTGGTATCCAGATAAACCAGTAGTTGTTAACAATATACGGCTGACTTGCGGCGTTTATAATGCTTCCCCATGAAGCAATAGGGAACTTTACGCCTAGGCCTAAGAACGACAGGGTCGCTTCCGTAAGTATTATTCCGCCCAAAGACATCGTACCCTGCACTATAAGCAGAGGCATTACGTTTGGAATCAAGTGCTTGGTTATCCTGCGGCGTACGCTTAAGCCTGAAGCTTCTGCCGCGACCATAAAATCCTGTTCGCGAAGAGCCAGTATCTGTCCGCGGACAACACGCGCTATGCCTGTCCAGCCCATAAGACCCATTACAATCATAAGTAAAAATACACGCGTGTAAGGGTCAATTTCCATAGTATCCATTACAGAACCTAATATTATCATAATCGGCCAATAAGGGATTGAGTTAAACAGGTCTATAAAGCGCATCAGTATAGTATCCGTCCATCCGCCAAAGTAGCCGGATATGCCGCCTATCGCAACGCCTATAAACATTTCTATAAACACGACCACAAAGCCTACCAGAAGCGAAATTCTGCCGCCGAACATAAGCCTTGTCAAAACGTCCATACCGTTCATGTCCGTGCCAAGCCAATGCTCGCTGTCAGGCGCATGATACATATCTATAAGATGCGTTTCAGTCTGACGCTTTATGTTATACGTTTCATGCACAAGCTCAATTTTATATTCTAATTCCTCTTCGCCCGGCATAGCATAAGTAAAGGCGTCTTCTTTGTTAAGCACTGTTTCCATTATTACGTTTTTAAAACCGACGGGAAGGAAAACATCCGGAGAAATAGCGTTTACTATCATTGTTGAAACGCTTGCAAAAGGCTCTTTTTCCGCGCCTCTTTGCGCATACACCGTAATTAAGTTTTCATCTTTTTCCAAAATATATTTAGCGCCGTCGTATTCAAAACCCTCATCGCCGTTCGCATACGCCGTTTCAAAGGCAAACTTGAAGCCGTAGCTTGAGACCACGCTTTCTTCTTCCTGCTTATAAGCGTCGTATATTCTTGGAGAAGCAAGAGCAATTTCTTCTTTCAAAGCTATAGTTGCGTTTGATTTATTTCTTATAATAAAATAAACGTTTCCATCAAATTCAAACGTATCGTCGCCCGCCTGATGGGCTTTTTCAAAAGCTTTCCGCATATCGTCAGACATGGTAAAATTGCCGACATGCTTGTAGTTATACAGCTTCTTTCTTGAAATAACGTTTGATAATGGTTCATATTCTGTTATACGAAAAAAATTGTCGTCAGTAACGGTAAAGGAATAGTTTATACCGTCAGATGAAAACATATTCTCTCCGTTATTGTGCGCGAGTATCATTTTGCCGTAGCCAGTGTTTGAAAAGCTGAAGCCGTCTTTTACAGTAGTACGATTTTCCTTATTAAACGTCGCGCCGGCAAAGTCCTTCAGCGTATACTCATTGCGGTAAAAAACCTTGTCCTGGCTGTACGGGCTTAAAACACCGCCTAAAAAAGAAAACAAAAACATAAAAACAAGAATAATAAAACCTGTAATGGCTAGCCTGTTGCGCACAAAGCGCTTAAAGACCATCATGCCGGGAGAAAGCACCTTTACGCGGGATTCATCGTCCAAAGTGCCCGTCCTGTCCGGTTCTCTTGTAACGTTTTTGCCTTCCAGCATCGCTTTAATTACGCTTTTTGTTTCGTTCTGCTGCGCCGCGTCGAACGGAGCAGATTTTTTGCTTTTACCCATTACTGCCTCCTAATTCACGCGTACGCGCGGGTCAACAGCTGCGTACATAATATCTGCAAGTAGCAAGGATACCTGCGTTAATATAATTATAAATACATTATAAAACATGGTAAAAGGTATATCGCCCTGACTCATGGCGTCGAAGGAGATATATCCTATGCCAGGTATCTGCCACAGAGTTTCCGTAATCATAGAGCCTGAGAACATGTTAGGAATCAGGTAGCTCATATAAGAAATCAAAGGTATAAGCGTGTTGCGGAAAGCATGCTTGTTTATAACCTTTTTTTCCGGTAAGCCTTTTGCGCGCGCGGTTCTTATGTAATCTGAGTTCAAAACTTCCAGCATATTGGTGCGTGTAAAACGCATAAGACCGCCTATATTAAGCATAGTAAGCACAATTACTGGCATTATTAAATGATGCGCCATATCGAGTATTTTGCCAAAGCTTCCAAGCTGCTCATGGTACCTGCCGACTATACCGTATAAGTCAACCCAGCCAAGCTTTATGCTGAAGATATATTTAAGAATTGTAGACAGAAAGAAAGACGGCAGTGAAATGCCGAGAAGAGCAAAAAATGTAATCGCATAATCTGCTTTGCTGTACTGTTTTCTTGCAGCTGTAATGCCAAGCGGTATGGCAATAATCGTTTGTAAAACAAAGGTAATAAGATTCAGCGCAAATGAATACCAGATTACGCTTTTAAATTTTTCCGTAACGGGCGTATTGTATACCCAGGAATCACCAAAATTGCCTTGTACGGCGTCTGAAAGCCAACCGGCGTAGCCTGTAAAAACATCAGTATCCAAACGGAACAACGAATTCAACTGTGCAAGCCATTCCGTATAACTTTTACTTCCAGGCAGCTGCGCTCTCTGGCGCGCAATGGTTTCTACATATGATGAAGGCAGCGCGCGTATTACAGCATACACTACAAAAGAGCCGAACAATATTATCAATATTGCCAAAAAGACTCTTCTAACAATAAATTTTGACACTTTAATTCTCCCTTAGGACATATAAACCGAGGAAAAGTCCCTTAAGGGACTTTTCCCGGTTAAATGTTATAGGCTGTTATTCCGCATTCATCTCGAGATTCTCTATTTCTGACGTCCATCTGTAGAATGTTGTGATGTCAGGCGTAATCGTATCTATTTTAATGCGCTCTGTGCTGAATATGATGCAGTTCTGGCGCTGATATGCAGGCACCTCTACTGCCCAGTCTATTATTATGTCAAGAGCCTTTTTGTAAACTGACTTGCGGTACGCCTGGTCGTCGCTCTGACGCGCCTCTATTATAACGTCATCAAGTGTTTTATCCGTAAGATGATAGTGGTTGCTGTCGGATCCGCCAAGGCCAACTATGTTGCTTGAATGATATACCTGGTACATGTCAGGATCAATAGTCGCCGCCCACGCAGCGGTCCAAAGTTCCTGTTTGCCGGAATCAAGCGCGTTCCAAAGCTCGTTTGCGTTTGCCGGGTCGTTTATCTTAAGTTCGATGCCTATTTTTTCAAGGCTCGCTTTGGCGTTCGTGAGAACTGCGAAGTTCGGGTGATCGCCCTTGCCGTCGCCGGGTATGATGATTTCGTAAGAAAGTTTTGCGCCTTCAGGAGCCGCGGTAAATTTGCCGCTCTCTTCATCAAACGTGTATCCTGCAGCTTTAAGGAAACCTATTGCAGCTTTCTGAGCCGCTGCATATTTTTCATCAGGCGTCATGTCTGACGTGTAAATATCGTTGCCATCCACATCTACTGAGAAAGCTACTTTGTAGTCCGGATCTGTAGGCTGTGGAGCCGCCCAGGAAGTGTTGGAAATCGGGTAGTTTATAACGGATGCGGCTTCGCCATAATAACTGTCGAATGCAACTTCGCGGTAAACAGCAAGCACTGTTGCCAAGGCCTTGCGCAGGTTCTTGGATTCTTCGCTGCCGGAATTCTCCTTGCCGCCCACGTTTACGGTTTCAGCGTTAATGCCGATATAGCCGTAGCCCAAGTTATCAACCTTTGAAGTAGTTATAACGTCGCCTGTAATTTCGCCGTTCGAGTTGAAGCCCTGCACGGTTTCAAAGTTGTCCTTGCTGCCGGTCATTTCACCAGCGTCAGCCGCTCCGCTCTGCAGAGCTGTTGCAACTTCGTTTGCAGCGGTTTCCTTAAACTGTACATATTTCGTCTTAGGCGCGCCCTTGTAGTAGTTTTCATTTGCTTCAAAGTAAACTACGCGGTTTTCGTATTTTATAAATTTGTACGGGCCTGCGCCGAGAGGAGTTGAGTTCTTTTTACCGCCTATTACAGACAGATCGCCAAAGGGATGGCCGAATTGGTTTTCTTCATAGTTGTACATCGCTGGATCGCCGTAATAGTGCATAGGAGAAATATCTATGCCGAGTATGCTGTAAACAGCGGGAGCTTCATAGCCTTCTGTCTTAACTTCTACTGTATAGTCGTCAAGCTTCTTTATGCCCTTGATGTTCGGAACTCCTTCGCCGCCCATAGCTTCATCTTTCGGGCCCCATTCGCTTATGAACTTGGCCTTTGCGTCCTCTACTATATCGCTTTCATCAGGTGATTCTCCCGCCTCAGTGTACGCTTCGGGGCTGTTTTCATACTGTGTCGTTACTTCAGCAAAATAATCGTCCACGGTAGGATACTCGCCAGCTGTAAGGTTCCAGGTTTTCCCTGTCGCCCCGCCTGTAAGTATTTTTTCAGGAGCGTCAATAAGCTTTGCATCTTCGCTTTCAGGAGCGTCTTTAGGCGCCACTTCGCCAAATCCCCAAAGGGCCATGCCGAGCGCTACCTTTAAGCCTTCGTTGTCTTTAATTTCGTCCGGTGTAAAACCAAGTGAGCTTTCCGCGTAAGAAATGTAGTTATTGTAAACATAGCTTACGATATCCTGCACGTCGCTCTTCCAGGATGCGTCAACGCCTGCCCAGAAAGCGTCCTGCAGTTCTTTGGTCCATTCATCTTTGTCAGACCATTCATGGTCTCTTCCTGCAGCATAGATATCTTCCACCAATTTCATGTATTTGTCGTAAACTGCTGTAGAAGTCTGTGTCTGATATTCGTTAAGACCGATGATTTTGTATGAATTAAGCGTAGTTGAGCCTACATATGCAGGGTCTAAAAATACATAATATGAAAATATTAAGTCGTCTGCGGTCATAGGCTCGCCGTCTGAAAACGTTATATCGTCACGGAGCTTGGCGGTGTATGTGGTTACATTCGCTTCCTTATCATACTCAACCTTAAGATCTGCAGGACCCGTATAGGTATAGTCCGTGCCGTTATAGCTTACTGTTTCGCCCTCAATTGCATTGTAAATAATGCCGCCCATGCGATCAGTGGTCATCATATTGGCCTGAGTCATGTTGGCAACGTCTCTGTCGTAGTCGGTATCAGCAAAGAAAGGAGAAAATTTCTCGCTAAACGGTGAATATGCTACTACCAACGGTATTTCCGACGCATCGCCTGAAGCGAACGCGGGTACAAGACCCAGCAACATGGACGCTGCAAGCAAAAGAGCCAAAAATGTTTTTCTGAGTTTCATTATAATCCTCCTTTTAAAAATATTTACAGGTTATCTACCTTGGATGCATTTTATACTATTCATAAATTATTGTCAATAAAGTTTTAATTACCATTTCCGGAGATTTTGTAGCTTTACAATAGATGTGAGACTGAAAGCTGAGAAAAAAGCGATCGA
This sequence comes from uncultured Oscillospiraceae bacterium, assembly GCA_964518875.1. GTDB lineage: Bacteria > Bacillota > Clostridia > Christensenellales > Aristaeellaceae > DTU024. The sequence continues at coordinate 2 of CAZFHI010000033.1, read as the reverse complement.
GT
>CAZFHI010000032.1:0-9750 GCA_964518875.1 uncultured Oscillospiraceae bacterium | reverse complement strand
GACTCGATCGCTTTTTTCTCAGCTTTCAGTCTCACATCTATTGTAAAGCTACAGCGGTTTGTTGCGGCGGCTTTAAAGGCACTTGACAACAGTAATTGCAAGGCATAAAGTTATCAAAAAAGAAGGGAAACGCAGCATGGATTTTAATAAGCTCGATACGGAAAAACGCAACGCGGAAACGGAAAACATAGACAGGGCGCCAACGGAAGAAATAATCAGGCTTATAAATAACGAGGATAAAAAGGCCGCCCCCGCGGTGGAAAAGGAGATACCGCGTATAGCTTCAGCGGTGGATGAAATATATAAAAGGGTTATAAATGGCGGCAGGCTTATATACATAGGCTGCGGCACATCGGGCAGGCTCGGCGTGCTTGACGCTTCCGAGTGCCCGCCCACGTTCGGCGTTGACGCTCAGCTTGTCGTTGGCGTTATAGCGGGCGGAGAAAAGGCGCTTACCACGGCCATAGAGGGCGCCGAGGACGACCCTTTTTTAGCCGAAAAAGACCTTAAAAAAATAAATTTAAGCTCCAAAGACGCCCTTGTAGGCATAGCCGCAAGCGGCAGAACGCCTTACGTTTTAGGCGCGCTTAAATACGCTAAAAAAACAGGCGCCGCCGCGATAGGGCTTTGCTGCAGCGCAAATTCCGAATTGAGCGAAATTGCTGATATAACAATAGCCCCGCTGCCTGGGCCGGAAGCCGTAACGGGCTCCACCAGAATGAAAAGCGGCACTGCCCAGAAGATGGTTTTAAACATGCTTTCAACAGCGCTTATGATAAGATTAGGAAAGGTATATAAAAATCTTATGGTTGACGTTATGGCGAGCAACGAAAAGCTTGAAGCGCGCGCGTTGAGCATAGTTAAAACGGTAACGGGCGCGGACGATAACGCAGCCCTTTCCGCCATAAAAGCTTGCCATGGCAATTGCAAGAGCGCGATAGTATGCATACTGCTCGATTTAAGCCCCGAGGAAGCCGAAAGAGCGCTTGAAAAAGCGGGCGGGCATCTGAATAAAGTTATAGAATAACGCTTGCCACTATATGCTTTTAAATATTATTGAATTTTGCCAAGGCTTGAGTCGGCCGCTTTACGCGTATTTAATTTAAAGCATCTAAAACAGCGTAAATATAAACAATATATTTTTATAAAGCTTTTATATAAACGCCGCCGTCATTTAAGAAAAAATACAGCCAAAAAAATTAAAACCAGGCGCTTTGCGTCAAGCGCCGAGCGCCTGCGCAGCAAATAATTCTTAAAGCATAATTAAGCGCCTTTATAAAAGGCCTGCGCTTTGCAGAGCAAAATCAATATCCCTTTATTACGTCTGCTCCCAGACTGTTTTTAAAGTGCGAAAGCGCGAAAGCGTGCCCCGCCTGATTGAAGCTCGCCACGGCGTCCTCATGCACCGTTATGGAAAACCCCAGGTTGTACGCGTCAAGCGCTGTGTGCAGCACGCATATATCCGTACAGACTCCGACTATATGCACTTCTTTTATGTTTCTTTCCATAAGCTTAAGGTAAAGCTGAGTGCCGCAAAAGGCTGAGTACCTCGTTTTTCTTGTGTACCAGACGTTTTCTGCGTCCTTTACGCTTTCATACAGCTCCTTAAGGCTTCCGTAAAGCTCCTGCCCCTTTGTTCCTTCTATGTTGTGCGGCGGGAAAAGCTTATTTTCCGGGTGGTACGCGTCCTTGGGATCGTGGGAATCTATTGCGAAAACCACAAGATCCCCGTCGTCGTAAAACCTTTTTGTGATCGCCGTTATTCTTTCTTCTATTCGCCGCGCGGGAGCGCCGCAGGTAAGCGCCCCGTCTGAAGCCACGAAGTCGTAAGTGTAGTCTACGTTAATAAGTGCTTTCATAGTGCTTTAATTTTTCCTCCGTACGCAGTCTTTCTTTGTCAAAAGAGTCAAGCAGTTTATAAAATTCTTTGCCGTGGTTCGACTCCTTTATATGGCACAGCTCGTGCAGTATAACGCTTTTAAGGCAGGTTTCGTCAAAGCACGCCAGCCTTACGGAAAGCCATATTCTTTTTTTTAAAGGGTTGCAGCTTCCCCAGCGCGTTTTCATATTTTTAATCCGGCATTCGTTTGCCTTTATGCCGCTTAAGGCTTCGCAGCTTTTAAGCGCGCCGGGATACTTTTTATTGAGCTCCCGCCTGTAAAACTCCACTAAGGCTTTTTGCCTCGCCGTTTTGTCTTCCGCGTTTTTTACATAAAGCATTATATTGTTTCCGCGAGCCAGGCCGCGGTTTTTTTGAGCTTTTTCAACTTTAAGCGTGTATTCCCTACCCCATAACGTGTATTTTTCGTTTGAAACATACTGCCTTGGGATATGCGCGGACGCTTTTTTTAATTCAGCGTAAATAAAGCCCCGGTTTTCATTAAGTATCTGCCTTATCGCGCTTTCAGGCGTGCCCGACGGCGCGCTTATGTTAACGCTGCCGTCCCTTCCAACGCGCAGGTATATGTTTTTAGTGCCGCGCTTTAAAAAAACGTCCGCTTTTATGCCGTTAAAGCAGACGGATGTTTTGTTTTCAAGCTTCGCGCCTATCGTACGACCCCCTTGTCTTTATAAGCTATGTTATCAGCAATATATAAGCAAAGCAAGCTGTAATCTTTACATTTTTTTAGTTTCGTTGTATTCTATGCCTATGTTCAGGCACGGTAAGGGGAAGCGCAACGGCTTCACAGGCGGTAACGACCCTAATGGTCAGCGGGAGGGCTATTTTGAACCCTCTTATTTTGGCGCGCATAATCCGCAGGACGGCGGCGAAAATTTCTATAACGATAATTACAGCGGCAACTTTAACGGAACATATAATTACGACGGCCAAAGCGGCGAAGAGCCGGCGGACAACGGCTTTTTTGATGAAAGCGACGCGTATTTCAAGCCCGTCGCAGGCTCTGAAAAGCAGGCGCGCAACGCTTCCGCGGCGCCGCCCCCGTACCGGGGCGGCATACAGACGCCCGTATATTCAAACGATCAGCCCAGCATGAACGCGCCCGGCTTTGGCGAAGACGCAAGACGCATGTACGGAAACGACGATTCAGCATCTTCCGCCCCCGACCGCATACCCTACAAGGCTCCGCCCAAAAAGCGCAATACTATGATCTGGCTTTACATAGCGCTTATAATTCCGGTGCTCGTGCTTGGCGTTATGGGCATAAGCCAGCTGCTTTCCTCAAACAACAAGCAGACCGCGCTTGTAACGCTAAGCGGGCAGGATACCACGTACGCGGGAACCGCCCTTGTCGCGCGCAACGAAACCGTGTTTATACAAGACGGCGTATCCACTATACGCTATTCAGCGGAAGAGGGATCGCATATAAGCCGCGGATCTCCCGTATGCACCGTATACACGACGGGCTTTAACCAGCGCGAGTACGACACGCTGCAATCTTACAGGAAGAATATAAAGGACCAGCAGCTTTTCCTGCTTGAAAACGAAATATCGCCGGACAGCCAGCTTAAGCGCCTTGACGATATGGTGATGCAGAGAGCAGCCGAAACGCAGGCTCTTATACACGGCGCGAGGGGCAACCTTATAAGCCAGGAAGAGCGCCTTCAGGAAGCCGTGCGCGAGCGCCAGAACTACATAAAACAAAAATATCCTGACGATACCAAGCTCACCCGCCTTTACGACAACGAAACGGGGCAGCTTCAGCGCATAGACACATGGACCAAGCAGTATTCTGCTCCTGACGACGGCATAATAAGCTTCTATACCGACGGGCTCGAGGGCGCCCTTAACACAAGCAACTACTTAAGCTATTCCCCTGAGCAGGCGCAGAAAATGCTTGACGGCGAAATACCGGAGGAGTTTATTAAGGACAAGGACTCCTCGGATATTTACAGGCTTGTGCGGCAAAAATCCTGGGGCATGCTTATGCTCGCAGACGATACGGACTGGAACCCCGTTATAGGCGACAGCTACCAGATGCTTATAGAAAACTTTGAAAGCACGGTAGTAACGGCAAAGATCGAGGGCGTAACGAAATCCGGCGGGAAACTGCTTGTAAGGCTCAGCGTTGACAGCTCCGTTATGCCTGTTCTTTATACGCGCAGCTGCCGCATACAGCTGTCCAAATCCACCATAACCTACGCCGTGCCGTCAAACGCCGTTATAACGCAGAACGGCATAGTAGGCGTTGTCGTGGAGTTTGCCGAGGGCGAATACCTTATACCCGTAACTGTGGTGTCAAGCGACGCGACGCAGGCAAACGTAATGCCGTTAAACGCCGGGTACCTGTTTGAAGGCATGAGCGTAAGGCTGTTTGACAAGTAAGCTTAAGGCGTTTAAGCGGCGCCTTGAAGATAAATTTTAACTACAGATAGCGAATATAACTAGAAATAACTAATCGTATAATAAAACAACGCAAAAACTGCCGTACTAAAACATACGGCAGTTTTTTATTAAACGCTTGAATTTACTGTTTGTTCACCTTATGCAGGAATGAAGAGCGCAGATCCCACAGCTTCTGCGAAATATCCACCTTGTATTTCTGCGGGTTGCTTAATCTGAAGTACTGAGGCCAGAAGCGGCTTTCGTCCTCCTCGCGGTGCTTTTTTATTTCGTTGAGCGAAGGCGTTTTGTAGCATCTATTGCCGTTCCTGTAGAGCGGAACGAGCAGCGGCTTTAAGCTGTACTCTCCTCCCTTAAGCGTAGTCTTTTCCCACGTTTTGTTGGGATCGAATATGGTAAGGTCTTCTTTTTCGTCTACTTTTTCATCCTCGAGCATTATATAGTCCGCTACGGCCATGCCGTTTTTGTCGAATATGCGCAGGGTCTTTTTTTCTCCCGGAAGCGTTATCTTGTCCTCGTTGTCGGATATTTTCATCTTGGGCTGCATTACGCCGTTTTCATCCTCCATGGCGCTCATCTTGTACACGCCGCCAAGGGAAGAAATCTGATCCGCTGTGATAAGCTTTGTGCCGACGCCCCAAAGGCTTATCTTAGCGTCCTGCATTTTTAGCTCCCTTATAAGGTACTCGTCAAGGTCGTTGCTCGCGCATATTACAGCATTGGGGAAGCCCGCTTCGTCAAGCATTTTTCTCGCCTGTATGCTTAAGTACGCGAGGTCCCCGGAATCAAGCCTTATGCCCTTTGGCTCAAAGCCCTTTTCCCTTAGCTCCTTAAACACCGTTATGGCGTTTGGAACGCCTGAACGCAAAGTATCGTAGGTATCGACAAGCAAAAGACAGTTGTCCGGGAAGCTGCGCGCGTATGCCCTGAAAGCGCTGAGCTCGTCAGGAAAGCTCATAACCCAGCTGTGCGCGTGCGTGCCGCTTACGGGTATGTCAAAAAGCTGCCCGCAAAGCACGTTAGACGTTGAAGCGCAACCGCCTATAACCGCCGCCCTCGCGCCCCACGTGCCGGCGTCCGGCCCCTGCGCGCGCCTTAAGCCAAACTCCATCACGGCGTCGCCTTGAGCCTGCCTGCATATGCGGTGCGCCTTTGTGGCTATAAGCATAGGATGCCCTATTAAATTGAGCAGCGCCGTTTCAACAAGCTGCACTTCAAAAAGCGGCGCCTTTACCTTTACAAGCGGCACCTTGGGGAAGACTATGGTGCCTTCCGGCACTATATCTATATCGCCTGTGAATTTGAATCTGCTAAGCCTGTTTAAAAATTCATCGTTAAAAATGTTAAGAGAGTCAAGGTATTCTATATCTGTTTTTTCAAAATGCAGCTCGTCTATGTACTGCATAAGCTGCTCTACGCCCGCCATAACCGCATAGCTCTGGCTGCCCTTGCGGCTCCTGAAAAACATGTCGAACACGGCAACGCGCCCGTCAAGCTTTTCGTTCAAGTAGCCGCTCATCATGGTAAGCTCGTACAGGTCCGTAAGCATGCTTAGATTTCTCATAATGTAAGCCCCCTTTTTTGAATTATAAGCTTTTAACACTTTCAAGGCAAGCTGTCGCGCGGCGTAAAAAGGCGTACAAAAGCAAGACGCATATTATATATTAAAAATATTATAATCGCACAGGAAAAGCGTACGCAAAACTTATTAATAATAAAGTTTTATAAATTTCAAAGATAATTTTTATTATAAAATATAGTATTATAACATTTTATATACGCGCGGCAAAAAAGCTTCGGTCATTTTAACAATCGCCAAAGCATTTTGCGTATGAAAATCATTTAAAGCTTCAGCTTTATTTCCGCCTCTAAGGCAGCGTAACGGAGCGCCCGTTAAAAAGACGGCATACGTCTATATCGTGGGTAACGACAAGCGTAGTTTCAGACTTGCTTTTTACGTATTCTATCGCCGTGTTCCTGTTTTTTTCGTCTATGCCCTTAAAGGCTTCGTCAAGCAAAAGCAGATCGTGCGGGTAGAGCGCGGCCCTGAGTATTGCCGCGCGCCGCCTTTGCCCTCCTGAAAGCGTCGCGACGTCCTGGTTTATATCCTGCGGATTTAAGTTGAGCTTAAAACATTCTTCCTCTAACTGTTCTTCTGTTTTTGTCTTTCCTAAAACAAATCGCAGGTTTTCTATAACGGAGAAGCCGTCAAGCAGCCTGTCCTCCTGAAAAACGCAGCTCACTCTTTTAAAGGGATCGATAATTTCGCCTGAATCAGGTTTTATTAAACCTAAAATTATATTAAGCAGCGTCGTCTTGCCGGCGCCGCTTTCCCCCATAAGGCACACTGTCTCGCCCTCTTTTATGGAAAGCGAAAGGTTTTCCAGCACCTTTTTATTTCCAAACGCCTTGTATATGGATATAAGCTCCACTTTTTCTCCTGTAATTTTATGCTCTTCCGCCCATAAGCCTGTTAAGCAGGTACACGGAGGACTTTTCAAGCAGGCGGCTTAAAAGTATTATTATTATGGTATAGCAAAACAAATCCGCCGTGTTTATGTATATCTTCGCTTCGTACAGCATAGCGCCCAGAGAATAATCCGGCCTGCCTATAAGCTCCGCCGCGGTGCCCGCCTTCCACGCCATGCCTGAAGCGCTTGAAGCGGCGCTTAATATGTACGGCCTTATTTGAGGCATGTACAGCATCCTTACGCGTCTGCCTTTGGGCACTTTGAACACCCGCGCCATCTGCGCGAGCCGCTTGTCCACGCTCCTTATGCCCTGAAGGGTGTTTTGGTAAAACACCGGAAATACTATCAAAAAGGATATGCATACGGAAAGCCTGTCGGGGCTTATCCACAAAAGGGCAAGTATAATGAACGACGCTATCGGCACCGTTTTAATAGCCGTAACGTAGGGCCTTAGCATTACTTCAAAAAAAGGGTGTTTGCCTGAAACGGCTCCCAAAATTAAAGCTAAGACGACGCCTGACGCAAAGCCTGAAACTATGTTAAAAATGCTAAAGAGTACGCTCTTAAAAAAGGCCGGCTCCTTATATATAGTAAAAAGCCTGCTTATCACTTCCAGCGGGGAAGCGAAAAGCAAGGGCTTGTTTAAAAGCATAGCCGCCGCCTGCCACAGGGCAAGCGCCGCTGTTACAGAAAGTATGTTTTGCGCGTTTTTGCTAAACTTGCTTTTCGCGCTAAGCGCTTTGCCGGCGTTTTCGGCGCTTTGCTCAGGCTTCGCGCTCATTATTCAGCGCCGTAGTAAAAATCCGCTTCGGGCATTTTGCCGCCTACGCTTTTCGGGTTTTGGTTAAACAGGGCTTCAAGGTAGCCTTCCGCAGCCTTTTTCATATCGTTTTTTGTAACGGCGGTCAAGTTGCAGAAAGGTATCGCCTTTTTAGCTATGGGCGAATTTACTATGCCGTACTTTTCAACAAGCGCGGCGCCTTCGTCTAAATTGCCGTTTACATAGTCGACGCTCGATTTTAAATCGTTAAGGAAGCTCTCTATTTTTTGAGGGTTCTGTTCAGCGTAGTCCTTCCTTGCGACTACGCAGGCCGTTGTAAGCATGCTTCCTTCGCCCAAACGTTTCCATTCTTCATCCAGGCTTATAACAGTTTTAAGGTTTTCCACCTTGCTCTTAGCGACGCTTACAAAGGGCTGCGGCAGTAGCGCCAGCGCTTCGTCTTCCATGGAAAACTTGGATATTGCTTCAGTCGGCTCTGAAAGCCAGACGACATTTACGTCCTCGTTAAGCTTCATGCCTTCCTTTTCAAGCAGGAAGCTGAGCGCCATTTCAGGCGTCGCGCCCTTGCCCGTAGCGTAAAGGGTTTTGCCCTTAAGATCCTTAAGGTCTTTTACTTCTTCGCCGCCCTTTTGCACTACGTACAGCACGCCTGTGGCAATTATGGCAAGAAGCCTGGCGTTTCCCTGCGTTTTATTGTACAAAACGCTCGCGAGGTTGGTAGGAACCGCTATAACGTCTATTTCGCCGCTTAAAAATTTCGGCGTGAGCTCGTCAGCCGTTACCGCCATAGTAAAATCGTATTTCTGGCTCAGGGCGCCCGATTCGTTATCGTCAATAAGCTTTACCATTCCCATGGTGGTAGGGCCCTTAAGCCCGCCCAAGCGCATCGCTTCTTCAGCGCCCGCTTGTCCAAAAAGCAGCAGGCTTAAAAGCAAAACAACAGAAATAATTTTTTTCATTCTTAAACCTCCTTTTTAAAACAGTATAGCCCGCAGCTAAGGCAAAGTATGTTGCAGATGCAACAAGCTAAGCGAAGCTATATGACAGGCAGGGCGCACAGCGACCCGCGGGCGATTTTTATAGTTTTAAAACTTCCTTATGCTCGCCTTTCGTATTTTGCGTTCGCTTGTAAGCTTGTCTATATATTCTTCAAGGTTCGCCTTGCGCGGCACTGAAAGCTGGTACTCCAGCGTGATCATATGCTCCGCCCCTTCGCGGTTGGTTTTTAATTTGGCGTCGAGAATTTTTATATCTTGCTCGTCAAAAAACTGCTCGAGCATATCGCTGCAATATTCTTCTTCAGCCAACTGTACCTTCAGGAGCTTTTTGTCGGGCAGGTCTAAAAGCTTTTGCATTCCCTTAAGCACAAGCAGTATTACGAAGCAGCCCATGGCTGTTATAAACAAATATCCCGCGCCTATCGCAAGCCCCAGACAGCCCGTGCACCAAAGCGACGCCGCCGTGGTAAGCCCTATTACTCGCCTTTCGTCTGAAAGTATGGTGCCTGCTCCCAAAAAACCTATGCCCGTTATAACGCCCGCTGTAAGCCTGCCCACGGACACATTTATGCTTTCAGTATCCAGCTTGTACACGTCCGCAATAGACTGGCGCTCTATCATAGCTACAACCGCGGCGCCTATGCACACGAGCACATGGGTTCTTAGCCCTGCCGGACGCTGGTGCGTTTCCCTGTCCATACCTACCGCGGAGCCCACTATAAGCGCTACTGTCAAGCGTATTATTACGTCCCAGACGCTGAGATTTTCAGCAAAACCATTTATGACTAACTGCAGTTTAATTTCTCCTTTACTGTAATATTATATATAAGAATATTAAATTAACCACGGCGAATTAATTATGCCGCGCGCCGTTTATATTAAAGCTGTTTCCGTTTTTTAAAGCGCGGCTTAATTTTCAGCGTATCTTAGCGCGCCTCGCAGAACGCTGAGGCCCGTTTTTTTGTCAAACAGTATTACTTCGCGTGAAACGTCAAAGCGCGCTCTCCAAGCGGCAGATCGAAATATCCGAAATCAAAAGTCTGTCCAGTTACCGTCAAAATAATTCTCCTTAAATTAAGTTCGAATATAATACCAGATTTTACAACACTTTACAATCTAAAAAAATATTTAGATAAATAAAAAATGTACATTTGTCAATGATGTGAGACCGAGTTAAAGATAAAACGACGGTCTGTA
>CAZFHI010000031.1:0-10351 GCA_964518875.1 uncultured Oscillospiraceae bacterium | reverse complement strand
GTAGGTTTTTGATATGCGGAATTATATTAAAATATTTAAAAATATATAAAGCATTAGACTTGACAATATGTGTTACAGGATATATAATAATTAAAATAAAATTGTCAATATATGCAGGCAAAGGCAGTTATTGACAAATAATAAAGAAAAGAGGCAAAACGATGAGGCGAAAATTTACGGCAGTATTTCTATGCCTGCTTATGACCGCTCTTTGCGCGACGGCAGGCGCGGAAACCTACACCAAGACCGCCCCTGGATACAACGGGGACATGGAGGTTGAGGTAGACATTCAGGATGAAAAGATTACCGACATAAGAATTGTAAGCGACCACGAGTCTTCCCCTGTAAAAAAACGCGCTTTCCCGCTGATTATAGGAAGAATCTTAGAATCGCAGAGCCCGGAAATCGACAGCGTTACAGGCGCTACGTTCTCTTCTTATTCTATCAAATCCGCAGTTGCGGAGGCTATGAAAGAAGCGGGGCTGAAGGTTGGCAAAATCACATTAAACAATCCCGCCCCTGAAGGACGAGTGGAAAAAGAAGCGGTAAAAAAACCGCTGCTTGTTATAGGCGCAGGCCCCGCAGGGCTTACGGCGGCCATATCCGCGGTGGAAGCGGGCCTTGACGCAAAGGATGTGCTTGTTATTGAAAAGATGGATATAACAGGCGGAAACGGCAAGTTTGACATGGTGCTTTTCAACCACACAAACAGCGAAGCGCAGAAAAAAGCCGGTATAGAAGACAGCGTTGAAAAGCTTTTTGAAGCGCGCAAAAAAGGCGGCGCCTGGGACAGCGACGAACGCTTAATGGCGGAAGCGGAAATAACTGCAACCATGGACGAATGGTATCGTTCAATGGGCATAGAGCTTAATTATGTTTATGATACAAGAAGCCATATGGCTGAAAAAGACGCCTACGCGGGCGAAGAGCTTATGGACAATGTAGAGGCGCGCGCTAAAGAGCTTGGTATTGAAATACGCACGGGCACAAAAGCGCTGGAGCTTATTATGAAAGATGGCAAGCTTTGCGGCGCAAGCGTATGCAGCAACAATGAATACTATGATGTTCTGGCGGACGCTGTGGTTATAGCGACAGGAGGATTCTGCCAGAATCCGGAACTCCTTGCGAAATACACAGACGAAGGAACGTCGCTTCTTCGTTCGTCCAACCAGATTGGCGCGACGGGCGATATGGTGCCGCAGTTTGAAAAAAACGGCTTTAAGCTTGACCATATGAATAAAACTGTCGTGTTCGGTTTTATGATAAGCCATGGCCGCGAGCTTACGGGCGAGCGCGTTCCTCCGCAGGAATACGATTACATTTTAGTAAATGAAAAAGGCGAGCGCTTTACAAACGAGCTTGAAACTTACGGACTGCCACGCGGCTTGGATATTTACAACCAGAAAGGCCATTCCTGCTACATGCTGTTCGACCAGGACATGGTTGACTTTTCATTCCGCATTGGCAAACATATAAAAGAAGGTCTTGGTATAAAAGCTGACACTTGGGAAGAAATGGCTGATAAGACAGGCGTTGATAAGGACAATCTGCTCAAGACCATAGAAAACTACAACAAAGCCGCTGTAGAAGAAGTTAAAGATGAAATCCGCGGCGAAGCGCCGAGCCGTCCTTTCAATGCGGAAGGCCCGTATTACGCGCTTAACATTGAAACGGCTATACATATGACCAAGGGCGGCGTCGTCTGCGATGAAAACGCGCGCTGCTTAAACAACGATGGCGAAGTAATACCTGGCGCGTTTGCTGCAGGTGAAGTAACAGATACAAGCGCAAACTTTTCTGCGGCGTTCGTTTTCGGTCGCATAGCGGGGCAGCAGGCGGCCGCGTACGTAATGAACAAATAATAGATATCTAATCTGAATTTAAAGCAAGAGCCGCTTAATTAAGTGGCTCTTGTTTACAGCGTTTTAAACAAAGTAAACAGACAAAACAAATAAAAGCGCCCTTATGTTAAGGGCGTTTTTAAATGTTTTTAATTTTCGTACAGCCTTACGGTACCAGGCGCTTTGCTATCTGGCTCACAAAGTCCTGAACGTTTGCGACTATGGTGCGGCTCGAAAGGCTGCCCCTGTCGCGCAGCTTGTTAAGCGGGAATTCGGATACGTCCACGCTGTAAAAATATACAGGCCTTAAAACGCCGTCGCGCTTTCTGTATGAAGGCGTCATGTTGCCCACCGCTATGGTGTGAAGCGTCGTGGCGAGAGCTATTATGGTAGTGGCGTCACGAACTTCGTTTCGCATAGCGTCCTGCGCCTTGTAAACATCGGCGTAAACGGGGGGCAGCGGGCCGTCGTCCCTTATGGAGCCTGCAAGTACTATGCTCACGTTGTTTTTTATGCATGCGTTTATAATGCCGTCTTTAATATTGTACCTGCTTATTAGATTTTCTATTGAGCCCGCTTCGCGCGCCTTGTTTATAAGGTCGAGGTGGCAGTAATGGCCGTTTACAACGCTTTCCTGCGTGTACACGTTCTGGCCTAAGGCGGTGCCGAAAAGCCCGGCTTCCAAGTCGTGCGTGGCGAGGGCGTTGCCGGCAAGCAAGGCCTGCATATAGCCTGCGTTTATCAGCTTTGACAGAGAATCTCTCGTGTCGTGGTCGAAAGCGCACGCAGGCCCCATAACCCAGACGATTTTGCCGTGCTCTTTTTCGTACTCCAGCAGCTCGTAAAGCTCGTCATAGTCCTTTGAAAATGCTGTTTCGCGCGAACGGCTCTGCCTGAAAGCGAAAGCCTGTCCGCTGTTTTCCGCCTGCACAAAGGCGTTTTCGTGCAGGAATATGCCGTCGCTGCCGTCTTCCGTACGGCCGACAGCCACAAGCTCGCCTTTTTTAAGCGTTCTGAATTCTTTTACAAGTATCCTGCCGTTTTCAAGCACAGGCACGCAGTCCATGCGGCTTTCCTCAGCTAACAGCCATTCGCCTTTTACTTTGAAATATTCGGGGTAAATGCTCATGGCGTGGAAGTCGTCCGGGGCAACGCCGTCATTTGGGCATTGCAGAAAGCTGGCGTCAGGGCATTGCTTAAGCAGGCTGAAATCCGGTTCAGAGTATGTTGGTAATGTAAACATGCGCTTCCTCCTGTTTCATTTTGTCCATTGTACCACAAAAAATAAAATTATGCATAAATTTTTGCACTTATTCATGAAAAACGGTTTATGCTTTCAAAAGCTTTTTTGTAATGGCAGACCCTTGATTAGTTCAGGCTTTAAGCATACAATCCTTTGTAAACCTGCATTGGCAGAATGAACCTGCAATGCGCCGCTATAAAACAGCAGAAAGAGGGATTATATTGGATACGGCGTTAAATACTGCAAAAAGAGACAGGAAATTTGGTTATATTACTTTCTTTTTCAGCGGCATTTGTGCTATTTCAAGCGGCATCATAGTAAGCATGCTTCAGGAAAAATACAAGCTTTCATTTTCTTTTACCGGGAGCCTTCTTACTTTTATGAGCATAGGCAATATGGCGGCGTCTTTCCTTTCAGGAATGCTTCCTGGAAAAATAGGTGTGCGCCGCACCGTGCTGTTATTGTGCCCCGGATACTTTGCAGGGTACCTGCTTACGGCGCTTACAGGCTGGCCCGCTCTTTTGCTTATGGCGTTTTTAATGGTCGGCCTGGCTAAAGGCTGCGCTCTTAACAACTGCACAGTTCTTGTGGGCAGGCAAAGTGAAAACAGGAGCAAAAGCATGCAGATTATGCACGCGTGCTACGCTCTGGGAGCGCTTATTTGTCCTGTTATAATTTCTTTTTTATCTTCAGGAAATAAAGAGCTTCCTATGCTGGGAATATCTTTGTGCGGCCTCGTTATGTGGGTAATATTTGCTTTGGCAAAGCTTCCGAAAAAGCCAAAAGAAACGACTGGCAATACGAATAAATTAAACCGGGACTTTTTGCGCTCGGCTGATTTCTGGCTGTTGACCGCGTTGATATTCTGCCAGAACGCGGCGGAAACAAGCGTGAGCGGCTGGGTTGTCACATATTACCGCGAGCAGCAAATTTTAAGCGGCGCTCTTAGCGGATACACTATGACAATAATGTGGGGGGCTACGCTTATTGCAAGGCTTTTAATAGCCTTTGTCCTGCCTGTAAAGAATAACTTTAAGGCTCTTTTGTTTATGGGAATAAGCTGCACCGCGCTTTACGCCTTTTTGATACCTGTACACGACACTTTACTTGCAGTCGTCGCGCTTTTTGCGTTTTCATTTGCAATAGCAGGCGTAAACCCTATGTCTACTTCAAGTCTGGGAAAGAATATAAGCCAGGAAAGCATGGGGGTAATGCTTCCAGTAGGCGCTGTCGGAGCGATAATTATGCCGCTGATTATAGGCGCTGCTGCGGATTTTTACGGCCTTCAGAAAGGCATGATGCTTAATCTGTTCCCGTGCCTTGGCATTGCTGTAATAAGCGGCATTTTGCTTAAAAGAAATAAAACGGAAGCTGCAAAAGAAACGCTTTAAAATACTCTGCATAAATTTATGCGTAAATATTTATTTATAAAAAGCGCGCAATTTAAACGCGGCAAGCTGTTTTTAAGTTTACAATAAATTAAGCGCTATATTGTCCGAACTTTTTATCAGCCTGATATTCGCCTGCACTTTTCTTTTCCCAAGTGATTAACAAGGTACCGCCATACTTCATCCTTTGAAGCGTCAGCCTGACCGTCGGGAAGAAGAAACGCTTTTTTAGGGCTCGCGTATATATATATGCATCCCTTAACGCGAAAAGCCTTTGGAACTTTTTGCCAGGGCAGCTCAAGCGTTTCTTCTTTTTTGTTTTTTTTAGCCGCCTTAACTATAAGTTTATCAGGCGTAAGGCGAACCGTATGTACTTTTCTGCCTTTTTCTAGGCGGTAGTTTAACGCCTGCATATTAACCTGTGAAAAGAAGAAACCAAAATATACAATGGGAAGCACTAAGCCCACCGTAAACAGCACAGCGGCGATCATCTCCGACTGCTCCTTTTTAGAAAGAACGGCGATTACGCCAAATACTGTCATTATAAGAAAAAAGACCAATGGGCGAACCCATTTTTTGCGCAGGCGCAGCGTATCAAAGCGCGCAAAGCGTTTGAAAGTGCGTTCGTCAAGCACAACGGGCACCGTAATTTCTTTTTCCACTGGAAAGCCTCCTGCAATAAATATCAAATTTATTATATAGGCTGCGCTTTATTTTTTCAACGCGGCGTATTTTTAATCATGCTGCAAAAAAAGTAAAACGAGAAATATATATAATCATAAATAAAAGCCGCAATACAAAGCTTCCAAACGCATGAAATAAGCCGCTTTGCGGTTTATATAATATTTATTGTAATTTAATAACAATAAATAATAAAAATTTTTTTTCAAAAACGGAAAAAAGCTTGCCAAAGAGGAGGGATTTGTGGTATGGTTTCACCATAGAAGGGTTGAAAACAACTCAATATCAAAATCGGGAGGTATATTTTATAATGAAGAAAATACTTGGCATTCTCTTAACGCTGACGCTGCTTGTTGGCTGCGCGTCTGTGTTTGCGGAAGATCCCATAACGCTTACCTACGCGGAAGTTAACCCGCTTGAAGGCACCACAGTAGGCGAAATCGCCAAGGCTTTCAAAGCCAAGGTTGAAGAGCTGTCTGGAGGCAGCGTGCTTATAGACATACAGGCAAGCGGTGTGCTTGGCTCTGAAGACCAGGTTCTGGATAACCTTATAGGCGGGGGCAACATAACAGACATAAGCAGGCTTTCGGGCTTCGCGTTAACGCAGTACGGCTGCGAAAAGGCCGCTCTTATGTCAATACCCTATACATTTGAAAACGAAGAGCATTTCTGGAACTTTGCGGCAAGCGATTTAGCTAAAGAATTCCTTAACGAGCCGCAGGAAATAGGTCTTCCGCTGCGCGGCATATGCTACGGCGAGGAAGGTTTCAGGCATTTCTTCTTTAAGAAAGAAGTAAAAACCCTGGAGAACCTTAAGGGACTTAAGCTTCGCGTTTCTGCGGACCCTGTTATGACCGGCATGGTTACAGACTTAGGCGCTGCAGCCACCACTATTCCTTTTACCGAGCTTTACAGCGCGCTTAACACAGGCGTTGTCGACGGAGCGGAACAGCCCGTAGCCAACTATCTTTCAAACGCCTTTCCGGAAGTTGCGCCTTACCTGCTTTTAGACGGGCACACCCTTGGCGCGGTGCAGATAGTAATTACGGATAACGCATGGAACAAGCTTAATGAGGAGCAGCAGGGCTGGATAATGGAAGCCGGCAAGTATGCTTCTGAAGTGTGCGCGAAGGTAGTGTCCGAGGTTGAAGCAAAGACGTTTGAAAAGCTTAAGGAAGACGGCGTTACTATTGTAGAAGTTGAGGACAAGACTCCATGGATAGAAGCCTGCCAGAAGACCATAAAGGCTAATACCGAAAAATACGCGGATATTTATCAGCAGATTCTGGACATGAAATAAACAAATACCGGCGCAATAAGGCCTGACGGGGCGCAGGGAAAATTCTCCCGTGCCCTTTTTATAAAAAAGAAAGGAGTTCTCAAAATGGCCGCATTTTTTCAGACCCTTGAAAAGCTAAAGCCTTTGTACGACTGGGTCTATAAAGTGTTGCTTATTATATGTAAGCTTCTGCTTATAGGGGACGTGCTTATTACTTCATGGGCGGTGGCGGGACGGTATTTTTCGTTTATTACAGACCCGTATTGGAGCGAGGAAATAGTTTTGACGTTTATGGTTTATTTAGCTGTGCTGTCGGCCACGCTTGCGATACGCCAGCGTTCCCATATACGCATGACGGCGTTTGACAAATATATGCCTAAAAAACTGCTTGTCTGGTCTGATTTAATTGCGGACTTAGCCGTAATGGCGTTAGGCGTACTGCTTATAGTATACGGCATTAAGTTCTGCAACTCTCCATTAAGCTTAAGAGGAAAATATGCTTCGCTTCCAAACTTAAGCAAGTTTTGGCAGTATCTGCCTATACCTATAGCGGGGTTCAGTATGGTTATTTTTGAACTTGAGCAGGTGTTTCAGAACACAGAAACGCTTGTTATGTGGAACAATGAGAAAGGGGGTGCGAAAGCGTGACGCCTGAGTCTCTTTCAACGCTTATTTTGCTTGGAAGCTTTTTTATAATGATTCTTTTGCGTTTCCCAATAGCTTATGCCGTGGGCATATCTACGGTGCTTTGCATGATTTCAATGGGGCAGAACTTAGTCGCGCTCCCGCAGCAGATGGTTAAAGGCGTATGGTCGTTTTCCCTTATGGCTGTGCCTTTCTTTATAACTATGGGTGTGCTTATGGGCTCAGGGGGCATTTCCGACAAGCTTATAGATTTGGCAAACTCGCTCGTCGGCTGGATGCGCGGCGGGCTCGCAATGGTTAATATAGTTGCTTCCTACTTTTTCGGCGGAATTTCAGGATCGGCCGCCGCAGATACTGCGTCTCTGGGCTCCATACTTATCCCTATGATGGTGGACGAAGGATACGACGTGGACTTTTCAACTGCCGTTACCATAACGTCCTCGTGCGAAGGGCTTTTGGTGCCTCCGAGCCACAATATGGTTATATACGCTACTACGGCGGGCGGGGTTTCAGTCGGCGCGCTTTTTATGGCGGGCTATATCCCCGGCGCTTTGCTTGCCATCTCTTTGATGGTAGGCTCTTACATACTTTCAGTAAAAAGAAACTATCCTAAAGGCGAGCCATTCTCATTTATTACATTTCTAAAGCAGCTTTTCAAATCAATATGGGCGCTTGCGGCCGTGCTTATCGTTGTGATAGGCGTTGTAGGCGGCGTATTTACAGCAACAGAGTCTGCCGCCATAGCCGTTATATATTCGCTCCTTATATCCGTATTCGTATATAAGGGGGTAAACTGGAAAGGCGTTTGGAAATGCCTTGACAACTGTGTGGAAACACTATCCATAGTGCTTATACTTATAGCTATGAGCGCGGCGTTTGGAAACTGCCTTACGCTTTTGCATGTACCTGCAAGGGCGGCGCAGCTTATTACGAGCATCTCTTCAAACCCTGTTGTAATAATACTTATGCTCAACCTTATTCTTCTTTTGCTCGGCATGATAATGGACATGGCGCCTATTATACTTATAGCGACGCCTATACTGCTGCCGGTGGCGCAGAGCGTAGGGCTCCACCCTATACAGTTTGGTATAATGATGGTTCTTAACTGCGGAATAGGTCTTCTTACGCCGCCGGTAGGCTCTGTGCTGTTTATAGGCTCCGCTGTCGCCAAGCGGCCTATGGAAAAAGTGGTAAAGGCTACGATGCCGTTTTATCTGTGCATGATTATAACGCTTCTGCTTATATCATTTATACCCGCTATAAGCATGTGGCTGCCTCAAATTACAGGCGCACTGTAATAAAAAACGCATTGCTATAACACGTAAAATTTAAAACTACAGCGGCATTGATTAAAGAATTTCTTCACCAAAATGTATTTTTAACGATGCGCGAAAGGCCTCGGGCAGTCTGCCCGAGGCCTTTTAAAACTATTTAATTTTTAAAACAAATTATTATAATTTTCAGAATAATCCGCTTATCCTGCCCTCGTCGTCAACGTCTATGTTTTCTGCTGAAGGCGTCTTGGGAAGGCCGGGCATAGTCATTATATCGCCTGTTAGAGCTACAACAAAGCCCGCGCCAGCGCTTATTTTTGCTTCAACAACGTCTATCTTAAAATTCTTGGGCGCGCCTAAAAGCTTTGGATTGTCGCTGAAAGAATACTGCGTTTTTGCCATGCATACGGGAAGATGCCCGAAGCCCGCCTTTTGAAGCTTGTTTAATTCTCTTTTAGCTTTTGAGCTGTACACAACCCCGTCGGCGTGGTATATTTTTGCGGCGATTTTTTCTATCTTTTCAAACAGGCTGTCTTCGTCCTCGTAGCATAAGCTTAGCTCGGATTTTTTCTCGCAAAGGCGAACGGCTTCTTCCGCTAATTCCACGCCGCCTTCGCCTCCCTTCGCCCATACATCGCTTAATACGGCTTTAACGCCGCTTTCTTCGCAGGCCTGCTTTACAAGCGCTATTTCTCTTTCTGTATCAAAAGGAAAGCGGTTTATGGCGACAGCGCAGGGAAGCCCGAAGACGTTCTTAATATTGTTTATATGCTGCATAAGATTGGGAAGACCTTTTTTAAGCGCGTCGAGGTTTTCTTCTTTAAGATCGTCCTTTGAAAGCCCGCCGTGCATTTTAAGCGCTCTGAGCGTTGCGACTATTATAACGGTGTCAGGCTTAAGGCCTGCCATACGGCACTTTATGTCTAAGAATTTTTCAGCTCCAAGGTCTGCGCCGAAGCCGGCTTCCGTAACGGTGTAATCTGCCGTTTGAAGAGCCATTTTCGTCGCTAAAACGCTGTTGCAGCCGTGGGCTATATTGGCAAACGGCCCGCCGTGTATAAACGCCGCGGTGCCTTCAAGCGTCTGCACAAGGTTTGGCATAAGCGCGTCGCGCAAAAGCGCTGTCATGGCGCCCTGCGCCTTAAGGTCTGAAGCCGTAACAGGCTTATTTTCGTAAGTATATCCTATTATTATGTCGCTTAAGCGTTTTTTAAGATCATTATAATTTTCAGCAAGGCATAGAACAGCCATAATTTCGCTTGCGACTGTTATGTTGAAACCGTCCTGCCTTGCCGCGCCGTTGCCGTGCGGGCCGAGCCCGCCGACTATTTCGCGCAAAAAGCGGTCGTTCATATCTACACAGCGTTTTATTATAATGCGCTTTGGGTCTATGTTAAGCGCGTTTCCCTGGTGTATGTGGTTGTCTATCATGGCGCACAAAAGGTTGTTGGCGGCGCCTATGGCGTGAAAGTCGCCGGTAAAGTGCAGGTTTATGTCCTCCATAGGCACAACCTGCGCGTAACCGCCGCCGGCGGCTCCGCCCTTTATGCCGAACACAGGACCTAATGACGGCTCGCGCAAGGCTACGCAGGCTTTTTTGCCTATTTTGCTCAGACCATCCGCAAGTCCTACGGACGTTGTGGTCTTGCCTTCGCCCGCGGGCGTTGGCGTAATCGCTGTAACAAGTATAAGCTTTCCTTTTTTCTTGTCCTTGTCAAGATAGCTTAGCTTTATTTTAGCCTTATCAAGACCATATGGCACCAGGTATTCTTCATCTATATCGTATTTTTTTGCGATATTTGTGATTCTTTCCCTTTTAACGGATTGTGCAATCTGAATGTCTGTTTTCATGTTTTCACTCCTATAAACCTTTTTTTTATTATAACACGCATAGCTATAAAAACAAGAAATATTTGCTTTGAACAGCTTTTATGTTTGAAAAAGCCGTTGTACATTTGTCAATGATGTGAGACCGAGTTAAAGATAAAACGACGGTCTGT
>CAZFHI010000030.1:0-14990 GCA_964518875.1 uncultured Oscillospiraceae bacterium | reverse complement strand
GTAGGTCGCCGCCGGTCCCTAACAACATACACCGCCTTTAACAGGCGGTGTTTTTGTTTATGTGAATATATATAACAAAATCTGATAAAATTCATGAAAATATTGCTGCAACTGCCTGGCTGTAGTTAAACTTCTGCTTTTATGATTGACTTGTGTAAAATATATTAAAAAAATGCATAATTCTTTACATCTTTTTTACGATTAAATCCTTGACATGGCATTTTGGAGATGGTACAACAAATCTGTTTCAAGATACTGTTATCAGTATGTTGTAACGTTTGTTTTTTTTACTATTTTATTAACGCAGATTGAGAGGTTGAAGGTTTGGAATCAAAGCTTAATATGACAAGGTCATTAGGCTTCTATTTAAAGCCCGATGCAAGAAAGCATCTTAAGATTATTGCTTTCTTAGCGCCGGTCTTTATTTTTGCGACCGTTTTCGTTTATTATCCCTTTGTTAAAACGATTATTAACAGCTTTTGCCATGTCAACGCAAAAGGAAAGATAATTGGATTTGCGGGCTTTGAAAATTATGCTTATGTGTTCAGGCGCCGCGACTTTGCAAAGTCGCTTGAAAACACCCTGCTTTTAACGGCTATAAACGTGCCCGCAACGCTTATTATATCCCTTTGCATGGCTCTGCTGGCCGTTAAAAAAAGACGTCTGAGCTTCTTGTACGAGCTGCTTTTTACTTTGCCAATGGCTGTTTCCATGTCTGCAGCCTGTATGATTTTCAAAGCTATGTTCAGCCCAAGCCTTGGATTTATCAATGCATTTTTCGGGCTTGATATCGGCTGGTTTGAAAATAGAAATACGGCGCTTTACACTGTGTTGATACTAACGGTCTGGATGGGCGTCGGTTTTGATTTCCTTCTTTTTCAATCTGCGCTACGCGCGATTTCGCCGTCTATAATCGAATCCTCGCGCCTGGACGGAGCGGGCTTTTTTACGCGGCTGTTTAAAATTCAGCTTCCGCTTATTTCCCCTACAATATTATATGTTGTCTGCACCAACGCTGTGTTAGCCATGATGACGTCAGGCCCCATGATTATAATCACCCAGGGCGGCCCGTCCCGGTCAACCACAACGCTTATGTACATGATGTTTTCTTCAGGATACAGCAGCTCCAACTACGGGCTCGCCGCTGTTATAAGCGTTATCGCTTTCTGTCTTACTCTTGGTTTCACGTTGATCGCCTTCGCGTTTGAAAAAAAGAAGGTGCATTATCAATGATAAAAAAACGCAGGATCACTGATTTCGCTGTAAGCTTAACTGCCATTTTCGTGGGCCTTATTCTTGTTTTTCCCGTTGTTTACTGCATACTCGGCGCGTTTAAAACCCCGGCGGAGTTCGCTTCGCCTAAGTTTTTTCCAAACAGCTTTTCCAATTTAAGCAATTTTAACGACGCGTTAAACAGAGCTCCTGTTTTTCGCTACATGCTGAACTCATTAATCGTTTCTTTGCTCGGCACTATCGTTTGCCTTATTTTTTCAATTATGGCGGCGTACGCGTTTACGCATTTTGAGTTCCGCTTAAAAAAATTCTGTTTTTTCTTTGTGCTGGGCACTATGATGCTGCCAGGCGACATATTGCTTGTTACAAACTACATTACGGTTTCGCGTCTTAAACTTCTTAATACTTACCTTGGAATGTGCATTATATCGTTTATCAACGCGAGCCAGGTGTTTATGCTGCGGCAGAGCTTCCTGAGCGTTCCAAAAGACCTGCGCTATGCCGCCATGATAGACGGCTGCGGCGATATCCGCTACATTTTGTCCGTTCTGCTGCCAGTATGCCGGCCCGTTGTCGTAACACTATTTGCAAAATCCTTTATAGGCCTTTGGAACTCTTACCTCTGGCCTCTTATCGTTACCGCAAGCAGCGCGGATATGCGTACAATAATGGTTGGAATTACCAAACTGAATTCCTGGGAAGACACCAACTACGAGCTGGTGCTGGCCGGCGTTACTCTGTCGCTTATACCGTCCTTCCTGCTTTTTCTTGTGATGCGCAGAAGCCTTACCAAGGGCGGCGCGGAAGGCGCGCTGGTCGGTTGAACAATAGCTTACAGGCTGCGGTATGACCGCCGCTTGCAATATATTAACAAAACAACAAGGAGGATAACATGAAAAAACACTTTCTCAGTCTGTTGGCGCTGACAGCTGCGCTTGCCATAGCGCTGCCTGTTTTTGCTTTGGCAATGCCCGATTTTACCCCTGAAAATCTGGGCGCAGAACCCGTAACAATTAACTTCTGGCACTGCGCTTCAGACGACGCCGCCCCGCTTATGGACAGGTATGTTGAAGAATTCAACAAAAATAATCCCTATCAGATTACTGTAAACGCCAGCTACCAGGGGCAGTATTCA
The DNA here is from genome assembly GCA_964518875.1 of uncultured Oscillospiraceae bacterium. GTDB lineage: Bacteria > Bacillota > Clostridia > Christensenellales > Aristaeellaceae > DTU024. The sequence continues at coordinate 12,622 of CAZFHI010000030.1, read as the reverse complement.
GACGCGACCACATTGCTCAAAACTGTTCTTTCAGCTGAAAACTACGGCGAGCTGCCAGACATTATGCAACTGGACGCAACAGGCAAGGTTGTTTATTTCGGCTCCGGCAAGGCTTATACGGTTGACGACGCGCTTAAGGAATTCCCGGACGAAAAGAAGCTTGACGAATACCTGCCCGTCGCGCTGTCCAACTGGAATTTTTCAGGCGTGCAGCTGGGAATGCCGTTCGCTACGTCAACTACTATAACGTACTTTAACAAAACCATGCTTGCAGAAGCGGGATGGGACAAGGCCCCTGCCACGTTTGACGAAGTGATAAAGCTTGCTGAAGACATGCAGAGCAAGGGAATGACGCAAAAGGTTCTCAGGTCTATTCCAAATACCCCGACGCTCGCCAACTGGCTGGGCCAGATGGGCAGCTTTTTAGTGGATAAAAACAACGGCTCATCAGGCAGCGCAGAGAAGCTTGACTGCCTTGATAATAACGCGCTTGCAGACTTCCTCAGCGCGTGGAAGGCTATGTATGACGCGGGCGCGATAGTTAATGAAAGCAGCTCGACAGACGCCTTTATAGCAGGCGAAGTGGCGCTGCTTGTAAGTTCTTCATCAAATACCGCTTCGCTTAGCGAAAAAATTGGCGATAAATTTGAACTTGGCGCAAGCAACTATCTGCGCGTAAGCGATAAGGCAACGGACGGAGCTACGGCCGCCGGTTCCTGCGTTGCGATGTTTGATTCAGGCGACGCGCTTAAACGCGAAGCGGCCTGGTATTTCGTTCAATATCTTACTGGCGCGGGCGTGCAGGCTGATTTTGCCGCCAACACCGGCTATATACCCTCCAACAAAAACGCGCTTCAGCAAAAGGTTTATCAGGACGCAAAAGCTGAGCGCCCAGAATATGAAACCACATTTGAACAGCTTGTGGCGACGCCCGGAGAAATGCGCAGCGTAACCGTAGGCCCTTCAAAGGACTTTTACTTTGCCATTATACAAGGCGTGTCCGACATGCTATCCAACAACCAGAGCGTTGAAGAAACGGTAGATATAATGGCCGATGAGCTTAACGGGCTTCTTGAAGAATACAACCGTAACAACAAATAACAAAAAGTGGCGCGGCAAAAAAGATTTTATGCCGCTTTAAAAAAACGCTCGCTTACTTTGTTTATTGTATATTTTTAGCAACAGGACGGCTCGCATAGCGGGCCGTCCTTAAGGGGGCATTATGCAAATTTCAACTTCAACTAACCTGTGCGCGTTTCAGCCGGGAAGAGAAAGGCTGTCCACCGCTTTCTGCATTGAAACATGTGCGGAAGCGGGCTACAAGGTTCTTGATGTCAACCTTTGCGAAGCCATGAACCCAGATTCAAGGCTGCGCGATGACGACTGGGAAAAATACGCGCTGGAGCTTAAAAGCCTTGCCGGGCGCCTTGGAATCGTTTTCAGGCAGTCGCATTTGCCTTATTACGATATATTTGGCAAGAACGCTCAGGATAAGGCGCCGCTTATGGAAAAACTGATACGCCGCTCTATAATCGTTTCAGCAATTCTTGGAGTCCGCTGGACGGTTACCCACCCCGGCACAGACTACGAGGCGGGTTTTGATACAAAGCGCTCGCTTGAAAAAAACATTGAATATTACGCGCCGCTTGTGGAGCTGGCAAAGCAAAATGGCGTAGGTATAGCGCTTGAAAACGACTTCGAGTACCGCTCTAAGCCGCTGCAGCGCATCTACTGCGCCTCGCCCTATGAGCTTGCCGGGCTTTGCGACGCCTTTGGCGATCCTGAATATGTGGGCGTCTGCTATGATTTTGGCCATGCGCATTTGGCGGGCGGCTTTCACACACAAAATCTGCACGTCATTGGGAAGCGCATAAAAGCGCTGCACGTGCAGGACAACCATGGCGTAAGCGACGAACACCTTCTCCCGTTTCACGGCACGATTCCATGGAGGGAAGCTATGTCAGCTCTGGCAGACGTAGGCTACGAAGGCGATCTGACCTTTGAAGCGCAGGAGTTCGGCCGTTTTTTACCAAAAGAGCAGAAGCGCCTTGTCGCGAGCTATTCTCTGCAGATCGGCAAAGTGCTGCTTGACATGTTCAACGATGAAAAGAAAAGGATAAGCCAGTTATCCGCTTCAAAATAAGAATTGAATAACCAGCTTAGCCGATAATTTAATTATGCGCCGCGATATGTCCGGAAACGTTAAAAGTATCGTTTTCGGATTTTTTATTGCGGCTGTATTATATGTTAATTTATAAAACATACTTTCACTTTAAGCGTTTGGATATTCTGACAGGCTGATCGTCCGCTATGGAGTTTAACAATTTTTCTAAACGTTTCCGTTTTTTTAACATTCTATCTCTTTAACAAGCGAATACAGGGTTTGCGCAATTAAGCGCAAGCGGAAACTTAAGCTTCGTTTTGACTATTTTTGTGTATATTTAAGTTTACAACGACATCAATTCACCTCTTGAAAAAAGATTTATAAAAAAGCTTGCAATTATAAATTGTTTCTGTTATAATCAATTTACTAAAACGATTTAGAAGCATCAATTTTTTTGATACAGGTTCACTAAAACGATTTAGTTAGACCGATAGATACATGCTTTTTGAAGGGTTGGGTAGTAGTTGGCAGTTACGATCAAGGATTTGTCCGCATACTTAGGGCTTTCCACTTCCGCAGTCAGCAAGGCGCTGAACGGTTATACCGATATAAGCCAGGACACGCGCAACAGAGTATACGCTGCGGCGGTAAAGTTAGGCTATCGCCCGAACGCGATCGCAAGGGGGCTTAAAACCGGCAATACCTTCAGCATAGGCATAGTATATTCAGAAAATTCCGGAAGCGGTCTTACCCACAGCTATTTTTCACCCGTGCTTGAAAGCTTCAAGGCGGAGGCGGAGCTTCACGGCTACGACGTTACGTTTATTTCAAGCTCCATGTGCGCAGGCGGTCAGAAAGCTATGACGTATCTGCAGCATAGCCACTACCGCAATGTAGACGGCGTATGCATAGTCTGCTGCGATTTCGCGGATCCGCAGATAATAGAGCTGATAAACAGCAGCCTTCCCGTGGTAACGATAGACAAGCCGTTTGAGGGCAGGCCCTGCGCGGCTTCTGAAAACGAGAAGGGCATGAAGGCGCTTGTAAACTATGTAATATCAATGGGGCACGAAAGAATCGCCATGATATACGGCAACCCTGCCGGCATAACAACCATACGCCTTAACTGCTTCATAGATACCATGAAAGAAAACGGCATACCAATTTTGGAGGGCTTTTTGGTTGAAAGCCTGTACCATAACCCGGAGGCCGTTAAAAAAACCGTGGAAAGTCTATTAAGCCTGAATCCCGCGCCAAGCTGCATACTTTTACCTGACGACTTTGCTTCGCTTGGCGCAATAGAGCTGATGGGAGAAAAAAGACTTAAAATTCCTGATGATATTTCAATAGCGGGCTTTGACGGCGTGCCCATACTGCAGATGCTGCACCCGCACATTACAACCGTTTATCAGGATACGTTTTCCATAGGCAAGGAGGCTGCAAAACTACTGATAAGCCAGATAGAGAATCCGGAAAACTTCACTCCAAAAACGGTTGAAGTTCCCACAAAGCTCATCAGGGGCGAAACGGTAGCGTACAACAAACGTTAATAATTGTCGAAAGACAATAAAAATAAGGAGGTCTAAACATGAAGAGGATTACTTCTACAATCCTGGCAATGGCAATGCTGCTCATGATAGGGCTTGCATCAGCCGAAACCTACAAAACGGACTTTGACGTGCCCGCAACGGGAAATCCGCTGATTATCTACTCGTGGAACGACGAGTTCCAGGGTATGCTCAAAAACTACTACATACCTGCGGTAGGCGGCACTGTCGAGGAAGACGGAACGATGACACTGCCAAACGGCGACAAGATTGAATTTGTCATCAACCCTAACGACAACGGCGTATACCAGCAGAAGCTGGATGCGGCGCTCGCGGCGGGCGAAAAAATCGATATGTTCCTTATGGAAGCGGACTACGCCCTTAAATATGTGAACAGCGATTATACGCTTCCGCTAAGCGAAATAGGCGTGAATGAAGACGCGCTTAAAGACCAGTATCCTTATACGATAGATGTCGCAAGGGATGAAAACGGAGTCGTCAAGGGCTCTGCCTGGCAGGCGGCCCCCGGCCTTTTCCTGTACCGCAGAAGCCTTGCAGAAAAATATTTAGGCGTTAAAACGCCTGAAGAAATGCAGGAAAAGGTAAAGGACTGGGACGCTTTCCTTGAAACCGCAAGAGAAGTTGACAAAGCGTCAGACAGCGCTACAAAGCTTATACCTTCAAACGGCGACGTTTGGCAGGTTGTGCGCACAAAGAGAGACGCTCCCTGGGTAAACGAGGACCTTGAGCTTGTAATAGACGATCAGGTTAAGTGGTATTTCGACTTTGCAAAAACACTGCACGACGAAAACCTTACTGCAAACGCTGTTCCATGGTCTGAAGCGTGGAACGCTGGAATAGGCAACGACAGCATACTTGGCTATTTCTTCTCAACCTGGGGCATACAGTGGGTAATGACAGGCAACTGCGGAGGCAGCGCGCCCGGCGAAGGCACCTACGGCGACTGGGCCGCTGTAAACGGCCCTCAGCCCTATTACTGGGGCGGCACCTGGCTTGCGGCCGCTAACACCTGCGAAAACAAGCCTCTTGTTAAAGATATTATTGAATACTTTACAGTTGAAGAAGGAAGCATGCAGGACTACTGCCTTAAATCCAAGGACTATGTAAACAACTCGGTTGCAATACAGAACATAATAGACGACGGATTCAGCTTTGACTTTTTAGGAGGACAGGATCATTACAGCCTGTTCCAGGCGGTAACGCCGCTTATAGACACTTCGACCATGAGCCCGTATGATCAGAACATCAACCTGATTATGGATACCGAGGTAAACTCCTACATAAACGGCGAAAAGGACTTTGATACGGCAATTGCAGACTTAAAAGAAGCGGTTGCGGACATGTTCCCTGAAATTACTGTGGATTAACATCTATGGGCGGGGTTTTCCCCGCCCATAGTATTAAGGAGAGATTTGGCTTTGAAAAACACTGCTGCCGGCAGAAAAAGCATAAGCTACGCCCGCTACGGCTATATGTTCATACTGCCTTTCTTTTTAGTGTATATAGTGTTTCAGGCATATCCGCTTATAAACACTTTCTATCTCGCTTTTCAAAAGCATATGCTTACAGGCGCGGGCAAGTGGATAGGCCCAAAATTTGTAGGATTTAATAACTTTAAAAACGTTCTTACAAAGGGCTACGCAATAAAGGCTATGTCCAACACGTCTATAATGTGGATTATAAACTTCGTACCGCAGATTTTGCTCGCCCTGCTTCTTGCCAAGTGGTTTACGGACAGCCGTATTAAAATTAAAGGCCAGGGGCTTGTAAAGGTATTGGTATTTATGCCGAATATTATAACTGCGGCCAGCATCTCGGTGCTTTTTTATTCACTTATGGCATACCCGCAGGGGCCTATTAACTCTATTCTTGCAAACCTTGGGATAATAGACGCCAAGGCCTACGCTAACCCTGGCACCGCCGCGCTTGTGGCTGTGAACTTCCTTGAAAAGGGCTGGCATACAAGAATTGCCATAGCCTTTATAAACTTCTGGATGTGGTACGGCAATACCATGATAGTATTAATATCGGGCATACTGGGAATATCCCCTACGCTGTATGAAGCGGCCGAGATAGACGGCGCCACGTCCGGGCAATCATTCAGAAAAATAACCCTGCCGCTTATAAAGCCTATAATGCTTTATACGCTTGTAACAAGCCTTATAGGCGGAATGCAGATGTACGACGTGCCGGCCCTTATGCTGCAACCGGGATCTCCGGCAAAAAACATGATACAGACCAACACCATGTACATTATGGAGCTTGTTTATTCCGGCACAAAGGACTATGGCAGAGGCGCCGCAGTATCCATTTTGCTTTTTATAGTTACCGCCGTGCTTAGCCTGATACTCTTCTTTATCATGCGCGACAAGGACGAGGCGAAGGCGAGAAGGGGGATTAAAAAGTGAATTACAGGTTAAGGATAGGCCTTAAAAAAACGCTTATATACGTAGTTTCTTTCATACTCTGCGTTTTGAGCGTAATGCCGTTTCTTATTATGTTTGTAAACGCAAGCAGAGAAAATTATGATATACAGCAGGGCATAAGCCTTGTGCCGGGCAATATGCTTAAAACCAATATGCAGACGTTAAGGGACAGGCAGAACTTCAATGTTGCAAGAGGCATGTGGAACAGCTTTCAGGTGGCGGGGCTTTCCACGCTGCTTGCGCTCTATTTCAGCACGCTTACGGCGTACGGGCTTGTGGTTTACAGCTTCAGGATGAAAAAAGCGGCTTTTACTTTGATAATGGCGACTATGATGATACCTACTCAGGTAAGCATAGTGGGGTTCTTCACATTTATGTTCAAGCTTGGCCTTACCAATACGTACTGGCCGCTTATACTACCCGCCATTGCATCGCCGACTGTGGTTTTCTTTATGCGGCAGTATATGCTTACGGCTCTGCCGCTTGAGATGGTGGAAGCCGCCAGAATAGACGGCAGCAGCGAGTTTAACACCTTTAACCGCATCGCGCTGCCGCTTATGAAGCCCGCGCTTGCCACACAAGCGATATTCATATTTATAGGCAGCTGGAACAGGCTGTTTGAGCCTACCATGCTGATATCGTCACAAAGCAAGTACACAATGCCTATGCTTGTTGCGCTGCTTCGCAGCGACAGGTTCCGCACGGACTACGGCACAGTGTATCTTGCGCTGTCATTAACGGTTTTGCCGCTGATTGTAGTATATCTGCTGCTCAGCAAGCACATAATAAGGGGCGTTGCTCTCGGAGGATTAAAGGAGTAAATATGTCATTTAAAAAAGACTTCATATGGGGTACGTCAACCGCCTCATACCAGATAGAAGGGGGCGCGTTTGAAGACGGCAAGGGCCTTTCCGTATGGGACAGGTTCAGCCATACAAAGGGCAAGGTGTTTGAAGACCATAACGGGGACGTAGCCTGCGACCACTACCATAGATACGAGGAAGACCTTAATATTATGCAGCGGCTCGGCATAAAAAATTACAGGTTTTCAATATCCTGGCCGAGGCTTCTGCCTTGCGGCACAGGCAAAGTTAACCAGAAAGGGCTGGACTTTTACAACCGCCTTATAGATGGGCTGCTTGAAAGAAATATAAGGCCCTTTGTAACGCTGTTTCACTGGGATTATCCTCTTGAGCTGCTGAAAAAAGGCGGCTGGGAGAACGGGGACAGCCCTAAATGGTTTGAGGAATACGCCGTTCTGTGCGCGAAAGAGTATGGGGACAGAGTTAAGGACTTTATTCCGTTAAACGAGCCGCCGTGCTTTGTCGGCATGGGGCATGTTTCTGGCGAGCACGCGCCGGGGCTTAAGCTGCCGCTTAGCGCAAGCATTGTTATAGGCCATAACGCCTTGAAATCAAACGGGCTCGCCATACGCGCGATCCGCTCAATCGTAAAAGATGTGCACATAGGTTACGCGCCTAACTTTAATCCTATGATGCCAGCAAGCGATTCCAGGGAAGATATAGAAGCGGCGAAGAAAGCATATTTTTATGTGCCTGAAGACCCTGAAAGGTGGTACTGGAATTCATCCTGGTGGAGCGATCCTGTTGTATTGGGCAGTTATCCTGAGCAGGGGCTTAAAGTTTACGGCAGGTATCTTCCGGACAACTGGCAGGACGATATGCCGATTATAAACCAGAGGCTGGATTTTTACGGGCAGAACATATACCAGGGGCATTATGTAAAACACGCTGAGAACGAAAAAGGCTTTGAAATAATAAAACATAAACCTGGAATTGCAAAAACCGCAAGCGAATGGCCAGTAACGCCGGACTGTCTTTACTGGGGAGCGAAATACCTGTATGAAAGGTACAGGCTGCCTTTAATAATTACAGAAAACGGCATGGCGGATTTAGACGCTGTGTCTTTGGACGGCAAGGTTCACGACCCTTCGAGGAAAAACTATCTGCGCAGGTACCTTATTTCGCTTAAAAAAGCCGCGGACGAAGGCGTGGACGTCGCGGGATACTTTTACTGGTCGTTCCTTGATAACTTTGAGTGGGCGAGAGGCTATTCCGACAGGTTCGGCATAGTATACGTAGATTATGACACGCTTGAGCGCATACCCAAGGACTCCGCATACTGGTATAAAAATGTTATAGAAACAAACGGGGAATGTTTGTAAAAAATGCATATTTTATCCATATAAATTTAGTTTTTAAAACGCTTAAACACAGGCTGTTTACCTTAAACAGCCTGTTTACTTTTGCCCTAAACGAATAAACGCAGAAAATATACTTAAAAATTAACTCGGGCAATAAAAAAAGGTAAACTGAAAAACGTAAAAATGTATATAAAAAACTTTTCATGAATTTTACAAATAACCGCATTTGGATTTTACATTCGCCTGATAAGCTTACAACGAAATCCAAGAAAGGAAGGTAAAATCATGAAGAAAGTAATTGCTTTACTACTGACGGCCATGATGTGCTTAACACTGACGGCCTTTGCTTCTGAAGAAGCGCCCAAAACCGCCAAATATGTTTTCTTTTTCATAGGCGATGGCATGGGCAGCCCGCAAATCACATCAACACGCTATTTCTTAGGCACGGCAAACAACCCTGATGCAAAGTATCCTACTCCCTCAGATTTGAGCTTCACCACATTTGAACACACCGGTCTTATGACCACTTACGATTCCACAAGCTTCTGCCCGGACTCCGCTTCCACCGCAAGCTCCATGGCGTCCGGTGAAAAGACGCTTTCCGGCGTTATAAACTACGACGTAAACAAGGAAAACCCCTTCAAGCTCGTAAGCGAATATGCCAAGGAAGCCGGCAAAAAAGTTGGCGTACTTACCACAGTTTCTGTAGACCATGCAACTCCTGCAGCTTTCTATGCCAAGGTTCCCAGCCGCAACAGCTACTATGATATAGCTGTACAGGGCTTCGAAGGCAAAACGCTTGACCTTCTCGGAGGCGGCGGATTCAAACAGCCCACAGGCAAGGAAAAGGATCAGAAAGATGTAATGGAAATCGCCAAAGAAAACGACTGGACCATCATCGAAGGCTCTGAAGCTATCCGCAACCTTAAGCCCGAAGACGGCAAGCGCGTATACTACTGCACGGAAGACCTGGTAGGCGGCGCTGCAATGCAGTACGAAGTGGACCGCCAGAGAATAGAAAAAGATGGCGGCGACAGCCTCTCCTTAGCAGAAGTAACCAAATCCGCAATCAACTACTTAGACAACGAAAACGGCTTCTTCATGATGGTAGAAGGCGGCAAGATTGACTGGTCATGCCACGCCAACGACGCCGTAACCGCAATGTATGAAACCATAGGCTTTGCAGACGCGGTACAGGTTGCCGTAGACTTTGCAAAGGATCATCCGGACGAAACCCTTATCGTAGTAACAGGCGACCATGAAACCGGCGGTCTTACAGTAGGCTTTGCCACAACAGCTTATGACACGCACTTCGATTACTTAACAAAGCAGAACATATCCTACGAAGACTTTGACAAATTAGTCGGCCAGATGCGCGAAGAAGGCAAAACCTTCGAGGAAGCCCTTGAAATAATAAAGAACTGCTACGGCCTTACCACAGAAGAAGGCAGCGACTTAACGCTTACCGCTGATGAAACTGCCCGCATAAAGAACGCTTATCTGCAGAGCATGCTCCCCGGAGCGCAGCGCGTATACGGCGCTGAAGAAGCCTATCTGTACGGCGGCTACGAGCCACTTACAGTAACCTGCTCGCATGTTCTTAACAACAAATCAGGTCTCTGCTTCACATCCTACTCGCACACCGGCTTGCAGCTTCCGGTATATGCGCACGGCGTAAACTCTGAAAACTTCGTGGGCAGCTATGACAACACAGACATCTTCTTCAAACTTATGAGCGCAATGGGACTCACCCCTGAAAGCAAATAAGTATATCCGATCAAGACATCCCGTCTGCCCCCTTGACGGGATGTCTTTTAGCGTTTGAAAACAGACGCAGATTTTTATTAAGGAGACGTATATGCGTACTTTTAAAAAGAGATGGATCTATATTACGGTTGTTGCAGCTTTAAGCTGCCTGCTTTTGCTGCTGCCCGACGCTATGGAAAACGATATACACACTATACCAAGGGCGCAGGTGGAGGTGCTGGAAGTGGACAACTCGCTGCTTGACCCGATAGGTTTTGTATACAACGGCACGCAGAACTGCCTTGTGGAGGTTAAGGAAGGCGAGCACAAGGGCGAAAAAATACAGGCGCAGAATTATCTGAACGCTTCTCTGGATAAGGATAAGCTGTATGAGCCTGGCGAGAAAGCCATATGCATGCTGCATACAAGGGGAGAGGAATTAACAGGCACAATGGTGGACCACGACAGGCGCGGCGTAATGCTTGCTTTGCTGCTGCTGCTGTTTGTAATGCTTGCCGTATTCGGCGGCGTGTCCGGCGTAGGCGCGTCTATTTCTTTTATTTTTACGGCAATCGTCATATGGAAAGTATATATGCCCATGATGGTGCAGGGCTATCCGCCTGTGCTTACTGCAATAGGTCTTATAATACTGCTTGGCATTATTATCTGCGTTTTGGTTTCCGGAGCCAACCTGCGCACGCTTACCGCGATATTAGGCGGCTTTTCAGGCACTGCAGTAACAATAGGCCTGGGCGTGCTCTTTACAAAGCTGTTTAAGCTGGATGGCGGCGTGCTTCCTTACATAGTGCCTTTGCTTTCGCAAAGCGGCATGACGTTTAACATGAACGAGCTGTTTCTGTGCACTATTTTTATAGGCAACGGAGGCGCCGTTATAGACCTTGCTATGGACATAGCGGCAGGCTGCACGGAAATTATTCATCACGCGCCTGATATCAGCGCAAAAGCTCTTATGAAGTCCGGCTTTACGATAGCCAAGATGGACATAGGCACCATGACTAATACGCTTGTAATGGGCTATGCAGGAAGCTTTTTAAGCATGCTTCTCTACTTCAGCGCGCAGGGCACTCCGTTGATAGATATAGTGAATTACCGCTTTGTAGCGTCAGAGCTTATGGTTACGCTCGTGGGCTGCTTCGGGCTTATAAGCGCCGCACCATTGACTAGCTTCATAGCTTCAAGGATTATGACGGCGAACGCTCAAAAAATGCTTAAAATAAGCGAATAATTAAGAACCTGTTTTTAAATTAAAGCCTTTAAGCAGGCTGTGAAAAGCTATTGCGCCTATGGTATTGCCAAGCGCTGCAGTTAATATGAACGCCGCCCCTGTTGCCGCGCCTGCAAAACCGTTTAAGGCTATATGCGCCGCAAAATAAAACATATCCGCAATGCAGTGTTCGAAGCCCGCTATTATAAACGTCGGCACGGCTAACATAACGCCAAGGGCGCGCTCGGCGCCCTTTAAACTTTTCCATGCGCTTACGGCCGTATATACGCATATGCCGCAAAGCATGGAAGAAAAAAGCGTCTCAATAAAACCTTTGTTTAGTTTTGCCTCAAAGAGCGCTGCGGCTACGTTCGCATTTGCGCTAAGACAAGCGCTCATAAGGCCTAATATAAAAATACCTAAGCAGTTGCCAAAAAAAATAATGGCAAGGCGCTTCGGCGTGTTGTATGTTCCTTTATCCAGCGCGTATGCGCAGCGGCCGGTGTAAAGCGGCGTGCCCGTAAACAGAACGCCGTAAAGCCCCAAACTGAACAATACCGCGCCCGCTGTTTGAGACTGCGCGCTTATAAACGCAAAGCACCCAAGGCCTATAAATATTCCTGCAGCCATAGCTCCTGAGAAATCCTTTTTCATGCATACCTCCAAAAAATAAAATTGACATAGTCATTAGCCTTTGTTATAATACTTCTCGCACTATGCGGGAGAGGCTGATAGTTGCGGTCATTGGTTCCTAGCTTCTATCCTGTGCATATGCAAGGAGAGATGGCCGAGTGGTTGAAGGCGCTGGTCTTGAAAACCAGTGATGCCGAAAGGCACCGGGGGTTCGAATCCCTCTCTCTCCGCCAGTATTTTAATAATAAGGAGAAGTACCCAAGAGGCCGAAGGGGCTCCCCTGCTAAGGGAGTAGTACGGGAAAACCGTAGCGAGAGTTCAAATCTCTCCTTCTCCGCCAAAACCCAGTAGTTTCAACGCTGCTGGGATTTTTTTGTGCCTTATTTTATACCTGATTTTTTTAAAAAGTACTGGTAAATTATGATAAATACGAGTCTACTTTTGCTTATGTTTCGGCTATTGGGTATGTATCAGCAAATAACATTGTCTATAACGTCCGTTAATAACATGCTAATAACATCAAACGAGGATACGTTTTAAAGCATCTGACGCCGCCCGCGTATCATGGTGAACTTAAAAGTCTGTTTTGATATCATGAACATTATATCATAAAAGATTTATTGATTAAACTCTTTATATTCTACTATTTCTGAAAGGCTGTCCCGAAGTCAAACATATGTGACACAAGCCCCTGCTAAAAATGTGTAGCTTTACAATAGATGTGAGACTGAAAGCTGAGAAAAAAGCGATCGAGTC
>CAZFHI010000029.1:0-18843 GCA_964518875.1 uncultured Oscillospiraceae bacterium | reverse complement strand
GACTCGATCGCTTTTTTCTCAGCTTTCAGTCTCACATCTATTGTAAAGCTACAATGTTTCGGCTTTACTTAAAGCATAACCGCTTGACTGTGTAAATGTGTTTGTGATATATTATTATCGTAATCACCGGAGATGCGGATTGTATGATTTATACCATACTTTACCGTTGTTGCTCCGGTGATGTTTTTTTATGCGCCTATATGTAGTAGTAAGTCGACCTGAAAGCGACTTATAGCCTTAACGTGAATTAAGTTAATTGCTGTATAATCCTTTGTGTATATTAAACCCTATGTTGAGCATAGCCTTATGAGTAACTGACACAAAAAAAGAATAAGTCAAACTAATAATGTAACACCATGTAAAAGGCTTTAATTGATCATGTACACTAAGTTGGTGTAACAAGTAGTGAGCCAAAGCATCCTCTCAGTATAATTAGATTAGACAATTAAGGACTGAAAGGAAATCGCAATGACTCAAATTAATTTTAACAATATGAAAGGGTTAACGGTGAACTTAAGCGAAGAGAACATGTTATTAGGATTTTCTTTAACGAAGCGAGCATATTGCGTCTGATTGGTAAGCTGAATGAAAAATGGCCTCAAAAAAAGTATATGAATTTATCTGCATTAACTTAATGGGAATTAGACAAAACCTCCGTCTCCATGGGGGACGGTGGAAACGAAAGGGCTTATTGTAGCGCAGCATTAAACAAATTATGCTGAAAAGAATTTACACAAACCATGTTGACAGAACTGAGAATTAATATATTAAAATAACATTAAAAAGTTACGGCTTTATGATATTATAATGAACAGGCGGCGATTAAATGATAGCATTTCCGAACGCAATAATGCTTATTTCAGACGACAGCGACAGGGCTTTTATGGAACAGCTATATTTGGAATACTCAAATATTATGTATGCAGTTGCTATGTCAATATTAAAAAATCCGGAAGATGCCGAAGATGCTGTTCAGGAAGCAATAATCCGTATAATTGAAAAAATTTCTATTTTAAAGGGGAAAAACAGTTGCACTTTGCGCAGCTACATTGTCATTACTATTAAGAGGGTTTCTATTAACCTGGCTGTTAAGAAAGGACGCCATCCGTATGCCGATGTTGATGAAGAATTCTGGGATTCTATCGAAGATACTGATGCTCCAGTAGAAGACTTAGTTATAGTGAACATAGAGCACGAAGAACTAAAACAGGCGCTGCGCAAGCTTCCCAAAAGAGAGCGGGACATTCTTAAGTGGAAATACTATGAATTATGGCCGGATGAAGAAATAGCGCAGGCGCTTGGAATTAAAAAGAACAGCGTGCGAAAATATTTAACGCACGCACGCAGGCTATTAAAAGCAATATTGGAGGAAAAACAAAGTGAGTAACAAAAATCCGGTATTATGCACGCGGGAGCAACTTATAAAAGAGTATGAAGCTGCAAAGATGCGGCTCGCATTTTATGATTTGCAGGAAGAAGAGAACAAAGCATACGAGAAACTCACCGATGAAGAAAAGGAAATAGCGGATTTATCAAGAAAAAATTTGGATTATAACCTTAATTTAATAAGACAAAAAACAAGGAAGATGCATATGAGAAATTTTATGCAAGGTTCATTTTATGTAATGCGGCGCGTTGCTAACGTCGCTTCCATCGTGATAGTTATATTGGTGATTGGAACAAGCACGGCCTTTGCAGTATCGCCAAACTTTCAGGTTACAATTCGCAACCTGCTTATCAATATGACGGATGAATACACAGAAATAGGGCTTCAAAATATAAATACAATCAGCGTGCCTGAAGGCTGGACAGGAGATTACTATCCAAGCTATATACCGGATGGCTTTAATCTTGTTCAAAAAAGCGACCCTTTCCCGGGTGCAGGTTTCGTTGAATATGAAGATGCAATTAGAAACCGGATGAGTTTTGATGAGTGTACGGAAAATGGTCGCTCAAATATAGATACAGAGAATGCAAAAATAACATATACGACGGTTCACGATAATGAAGCCATGGTTGTTGAAAAAAACGGACGGATTAAAATTGTATGGGCGGAATTTAATAAGTATTTCATAGTTATGTTTGACGGCGATATGAACACCGCACTATCTGTAGCGCGCAGTGTACGCAGAATAAAATAATTTTTTTTAAAAATTAGAGTTGCACTTTTATCTTCTATATTGTCTATATAAGTAGAAGGAGCAATAGGAGGTTTTTTTATGACAAATAGTAAAAAGTTTTATGCGTGCATTGCGGTGTTCTTATTTTTAATAGATATAGGTATAGCTACTATAGCAGAACCGCAAGTTTCTCCTCTTCGATACCAGGCGGAAGATATTGATTACTTAAGCCGGGAAGATGTGAAAGAATTAGGTTATACATCGCCTTTGGTTGTAACTGCCGTAGCAGATTCGACCGTTTACGGTTTAATATTAGAAAAAAACACTTTATTTTCTTGGAATATAGGCGAAAAGGGAATTAAGGACTATATGCAGTATAAGCCTATACCTCTAGGCAGAGAAGTAGTTCCGTTTAAAGAAAGAAGCCAGAAAGAGCAGGAAGCTCTGTTAAACTATCCGAGCAGCTTTTTTGAAAAGGACAGCGAGCTTTGGGCATTTAATCAATATTCCTACAAAATAGGCAAAGTAGAACCCAGCGGAATTGAATGGATTATGCAGCTTGATAAAGCCAACACTAATGAAACCTATATATTTGCGAAAGACTTTTTTGCACATGGCTCATACATTTTCGCTAAAATTAAAGATACTAAAAAAGTATATGGCACTTTACAAGTGTGGGAACTACCAAGCGGCAAGGGTAAGGAACTTAATGTTCCCGGCATGTATATTGCCTTACCTTATAAGGAAGGACAGGCGCTCGCAATATGCAATATCTATACAGAGAAACCCAAGTTTACCGTCGTTGATTTAGCGACGGGTACGATGAATGATCTTCCTGTTAAAATGCCGTTCCCTTGCCAAGACAACTCTTGGGATCCGCTGCGTGAATCCTCTCCATTGTTGCCATTTGATGGTTTCGTATATGACGAAAGCAGTGATACTATTCTTTTTTCCGCGTTTGGAAAGCTTTGGGCAAGCACAAATAACAGCGATTTTCATGAAACTGTGGAAGTATCGCTTAGCGAAACACCGTTTCCCGAAAACGGGTGGATTCTTCCGGACGGAAGATATGCAGCCAGAAGCGGTGCAGGCGTTTGCATAAGAAATTGGAAATAATATTTTCTAATGTTATAAGATATAAGAGAGATAGATACTATGAATAAACGTGTTATATCTTTGCTGTTTGTAACGTTATTGTTTGTTCCTCTGCTTTCTTTTGCGGAAACAGACCAACGTTCGCTTAAAGTATTAGGGACAATCATCTTGGGTGAACCAGTGGATTTTATACATAGTCATCCTGATGTTAAACTTGATTGGAGCACTAACGTTTATACGGCGGAAGAAGTATACAAAAAAATACTCGCAAAAGATAGCAGCATTGATATATATAATGTCGCTTTAAATAGTGGCTTTCGTAAGCTTGTTGATAAGGGTTTTCTGCTGTCGCTTGATAAGTCCCGGCTTATTTTAGATGACGTTAACAGCATGTATCCTAATATTAAAAAAACTCTTATTGACAAGGAAGGAAATATAATAGCGTGGCCTACGAGCTTTTCTATAGACAAACCGCAAATAAGCTGCGAGCTGTGGAAATTAGCTTTTGGTGAAATGCCCTACCCTGTTACCTATTCGGATTTGCTTGATGCCATGATACTTTGGGAAAAAGGAATAGCTGAAGATTTAGATGAAATAGAGTTCGACATGAATTTTGACCACGCTTGGTTTGCACAATACATTGTGGACGCCTTTATACAGAGTGCCGAAGCGCAGGAAAAGCCTGTAAATTTGCTTGACGAAAGGCTACGTTCTCTTTTAGAAAAGCTTGAAGAAGTACGTTTTTTGAGAGAACAACGCGGTAAAAACACGGATCGTATTACAGACTATGGTTTTGAACCTAAGCCTTTTATATTTGACCCCGGTTTCTATTCAGCTGTTTTTACAGATGATGAGCAAAAAGCATTTATCGAATTAAGCCAATTTTTTGTATATGACGTAAACCCTGAACGTACAGTTTCCATTCCGCTTAAAATAGACGAAGAGGATGAATATTATAGGGGAAGGATGACGGTGTGGATAATCAACCCTTACTCCAAAAACATAGATTTGTCCCTTGAATTTATAGAGCAAGAAATTGGTATAAATAAAGCTCCAGAATTATATTATGCACTGCATCCAAATGCTAATAAACCTTATCCTTACAGTCATTTTGAACAAATGATAAAAAACGCAAAAACAAGACAGCAGGAAATAGAACAAGCAATTAAAAATGCTGAAGGCGCACAGCTCACCAACCTTCAGGACAAGTTAAAGTATTACAATGAATGGCTTAATAATATTGAAAATGAAAAGTGGCGGATATCCGAAAAAAGCATAAAAGAGTATAGGCAAATCGCCGATAAAATATGTTTCTTTGAAAATTCTCAACTTTTATATCTTAAAGAATCATCTGTTGATGACACATACAAACTTATATTTAAAAGATATGCACAAAAACAGCTTAGCTTGCAGCAGCTGCTTGAGCAACTAAATGAAAAAGTAAAACTTATGATACTGGAACAGTAAAAAACACTATTAATAAACAAACCTCTGGATTTTTGTGTTTGTTCTTTTTTTGACATACTAAATATAGAACGTTATTAAGAGAAAACAGGAGTAAGCTATTTCAACAAAGTTAGTGTAAATTCCTTTCAGCATAATTTGTTTAATGCTACGCTACAATAAGCTCATTGTTTTCACCGTCCCAATAGCGACGACAGCCTTGCCTAATTCCCATTCAGTTAATTTAGATAAATTCATATAATTTTTTTTGATACCACTTTTTAGACGCATAAAATATTTTTTGAAATTAGAGTTGCACTTTTATCTTCTATATTGTCTATATAAGTAGAAGGAACAATAGGAGGTTTTTTATTGCAAATAGCAAAAAGTTTTCTGCGTGCCTTGCGTTGTTCCTATGTTTAATAAATTTACATAGAAACAGCATCTATTTTTGTGAAAAAATGCAAGGAATTGCTGCTGGCCGACGTCATATATATTAGAAGGACGAAAAGGAGGAGAGAACTAATTAACAAAAACATTTTATCAAGTATCTTACAGGAGGAATTTATGTGAAATTAAACAAAAAAAGTTTACTGATAGTTTTTTGCATTAGTATTATTTTTGCGACTGCCGCATACACTGAAAGTAACAGCTTTTCAATTAAGAATATACCTTCAAACCGCTGGCAGCAAACATACTCAGCATATGGCAGAATTATTAAGGTTGACGCTGAAGTGTCAGTTCCTCAGGCGGACTATGCCCCTATACTTAAGGTAGAGCCATGGCTCCCTGTGAAAGAAGAAGATTATGAAAAATGGAGTAATTATTTTAAAGCGCCTAATAAAAACAGCAAAGGTGTATATTATGCTTTTAATGTTGTAGAGGATCAAGGAACTACCGGTTTTGCATATAATGTATTTAGCACAAATCCTTTTATCGGGAAAGCGACCCGGGAAATCAGCTCCAACCCTAAAACTGACTGGAAAACAACATTTGCTGAAAATAACCCCATGAGCATGTGGGAAGGTTTTGAGTTTGTGGAAGAAAAAGTCAAGGAAGTATGTGGAAACGACATTGATCTATTTCCCTTATACGCAGGATGTAAAAGTATACTAAGAGAGAGCGCAAGCGGCAAACCTTTGCGAAAAATGGGGGATTATAATTATTATCTTTCTCAGCAATTTTATGGCATACCATGCCTGGCTACTATTTTTGATACCTATGTTAATTTAGCTGCGCCGGTTATAGGGCAAAGTAGCAGCTTTTTTCCATATATTTCAGCAGAGGTATATGATAAAAATTCATATGAAATTAGCGCTACATTGTTAAAACCTACAGAAATGGTAAGAAACGATGTGCCTATTCTCCCGTTTGAATATGGGAAAGGAGAAATAGAAAGTCTTATAGATAAAGGGTTTATAAGAGATATTTATTCCGTGCGGTTAGGATATGTGATGTTTCACAATGAGGACGATTTACCTAACAGTTTTTATCTTGTTCCTTCATGGGTGGTCGATTGCGAGTTTTATAAAACAGCTGATGGTGAGAAGTATGAAGGCGGCTGGCCTGAAATGTTTTGGCATTGTGCTGAGTTCCGCCACCTGATAATAAACGCGCAAACCGGTAAGCTGTATGATCCTTTTAGCACACAGGAGGATAGGTACCTTGTGCCGCAGACAGTATATGGGGCAGCACATGATTAGTAATTTGAAAACACGCAAGCTGATATCTATCAGCTTATGCTGCGTAATTCTTTTAACATCGTGTGTCATTAAAGCTACCGCGGAAGAGCCTTCCTTTAAACCGATATTGGGTAGTTCTGAAATTGGTCCTATATTAGACGCATGTGTTATACAAAACACAATGTATGTTTTGTCTAATTATGGCATTTACAGCGTGGATATGAATGTAAAAGATGATCAGCTTAAGCAGGAAATAGACCTGTCATTATATCAAAGCGGCAATTTGTTAAAAAAACCGCCTGCTACGCAGTATGAACGGGAACTGTGGGAAAATGGAATAGGTTATTTGTTTGCCTTGAACGGCTCTTTATATGGGCTTCATCCTTACACCGGACAAATATCAGCAAAAGAAGGCTCCATAATGTCTAAAATTAACATTATTCCGGAAGACCAGCTTTATTATGAGGATCAGGGCGAACGCAAAATAAAAGATGTTGTTACAGTATTCGGAAAAGACGGATACTTTTGCATCGTTTTCAAAAGCTTTACATATGAAAAAGGATATAGCAGCCAGCTGTATATATGGGATTTATCTGTGCCAAAGATGACGCCTGTCGAAGTTGAAGGCTTAAAAACAGCAATACCAGGAAAGCCGGACACTTTGGTTCTTTGCATATCCAAGAACAATGAAAACGATGAAAATGAATTATTATGGCAGGAGTATTGTTTATCGGATAAAAAAATAACAGATAAGCTGATTGAAGGCCCTCAAACCACAATTGGAGCTGCTCTGAACCCGAACAGTCATGATATGTACTATGTTGATGAAAGCGGCGCTGTGATGTGCGTTAAGCCGAACGAAGAAGAAATTCAAGTTGGTTTTATTTTTATACAATACCCAAGCGAAACAGACAGAGCTTTTTTCTTTTGTGATAATACCTATATATACGCAGGCGACAGCATATTAGTTTGCAATATATCTCAAACAGGACAAGATATTCCCGAAACTAAAACTCTTAAGCTAATGGGTCAAATAGACGAAAGCCTTGTGACGCGTTATAGGTTTCAGCACCCTAATGTTGAAGTTATTGTACAGGACGGCTTATCCAGCTTCCTGCAATTACAGGAATCCATCGTTTCCCGTGACAGCAGCGTTGATATGTATGTTCTAAATACAACGGGGTTCCTGTCGAGCGTAATAGACAAAGGATATGCAGATATTCTTGATTCAAACACAAAGCTTCTTGAGCTTTCAAAACAGCTCCACCCCGCGATAAGAGATGCGGTATTGCATGATGGTCATTTGATTGCATTTCCGTTGAACATTATGCCTAACAGCTGGGCAATAAACGAAAGTTTGTGGAATAAATTCAAATTAGGGGAATATCCAGCGACTTTAGATGAATTGTTTCAGGGCGCTGATAGGTGGGACGAAGAATTTGCGGATGAATATTCTGAATATACATACTTGGAATATGGGCTAGGGATGAAAGACTTTATAGCGCAGATCATTTACCAGTATCTGCTGGAAAACGAAACAGACACTCAGCCGGTTTCTTTTGATACAAGCAGTTTTAGAAACGCCATTGAAACTGTGCTGCATTACAAATATCTTTTTGACAGAAATTACACCAATATGAACACCCCATTGATAACCCCATTTTTCCAGGGAAACGGCATATTCTACTTTGACAGCGACAAAGTAACGGCATATTTGCCCCCTTCCATCGACAGCGGAGCGCCTCGCATGTGCGGTGTGAGCATGGATGTTATAATCGTCAATCCTTTATCTGAAAACAGGGAATTAGCGGCTGATTTTATCGCGTTCTGTGCTGAACACACAGATATTCAAACGCAATATGTTATGTACAAATCTAAAACCACGCCGATAGAACACCCGAACTATAAGGAAGATCTGGAGCGCATGTTAAATAAAATAAACGACATGGAGAGCAAGCTTGTCGATGCGCAAGGAGCTGAAAAGACGCAGCTTCAGGAACTTATCAAAACACAGAAATATATATACGAATTAAATGAAGGAGAAGGCAGATGGATGATTTCACCGGAATGGATAGAAGTCCAAAACAATATAGCAAACCATATGGTTGTTCCGGTTAAATCGATATTTATGAACAGTCCATATAGTGAAAAAGACGCGTCGATTAAACGGATAGTCGATATTTTTGTCGATAATCAAATGAAAGTTGATGATTTTATAGCTCAGCTTAACAGTATCGCACGTCTGCAATTTTATGAAGACGCTGAATAACGCTTAGTACAAATCGTTTAATTTGAACGGAGCTTTTTTTGGTTAGCTCTGGCCGCGTCTTTTTCAGTCAACTTAGCGTTGCTATATGATTTCTCAAGGCTTTAAAAATATCTTTTTACGATTTTTTAAGCTAAAGTAATTATAATATATTTTACATATTATTTTATATACTAATATTTAAAGTCCTTGGATTAAAACAAGACGCTATTTTTTAAATACGGTTTCAGGCTCCGTAAAATCAGGATCGATTTCGGGAAGTTTGTCCGTTACCATAAGATAGGCGTCTTCGCCTGTTTCCTGATAGTATTTTTTACGCGTATTCACAGTAAAAAAGCCTAATTTCTTGTAGAGCGCTATCGCGGGGACGTTGCCTGTGCGTACCTCGAGCGTTAAATAGCGCGCTCCAAGATTTGCGGCATATGAAAGCATATGTGAAAACAAAGCTTCGCCTATACCTTTCCTGCGGTATTCCTGCAAAACAGCTATGTTGGTTATATGCCCTTCGTCAATTATCACCTGCATGCCGCAAAAGCCTACTATTTTATTGTCGTATTCCGCTACGAAATACCTTGCGACGGGGTTTTTAGTTATTTCAAAGGTATAGGAAGCTATGGACCACGGCGTGCCGTTTACAAGACGGTCTATGCTGTGCACAGCTTCTATGTCGCTTTCACACATGCGCCTTATGGCTATTTTTGGCATTCCCGCTCCCTTTCAGCCTGAGGCTTTCTTAAATAAAAAGGCGAAAGCTTATCTGAAGGAACGGCTTTGTCTATATTATTAAGCGCTATCGCCGCGGCAGACGAAGCCCTGAGCACGTTCAGCTGCAATGGGGCGATAACGGCTTTATCGTTAAAAAAATGCATAATATCGTCCTTATAAGCATAAGTGCCGTCTCCCACAAACAAGCACGCGCCGTTATAGTTTTTTATGTTGGGAAACAGCTCGTCAAGCGTAAGCGCAGAATAGTCGAGCAGCCTTTCATTATCCCTGTATATCGCAGCGTAGACCTGCTTGTTTCTCGCGTCGCGCATGGCGCATACGAGCTGGCCGGAACATGAAAAGCTGGCATAGTAAGCGTCGAGCGCGTTTACCGCTATGCACGGCTTCATTTGAGCGCGCGCCATGCCTTTAACGGCGGATACGCCTATGCGCACGCCTGTAAAGGAACCGGGCCCCGTTACAGCGGCAAAATAATCTATATCATCAATTGAAAGACTGCTTTTTTGAAGAGCATCTTCAACCATAGGCATCAGGTTTACTGAATGCGTAAGCTTGTTAAGCACAAGCGCCTCGTAAATAAGCCTGTTGTTTTCAGCGACAGCTACGGAGCAGCTGGGGCCTGACGTGTCAACGCATAATATTTTCATGGTACCTCTTTAAAACTTACGAAAATTGCCGTGGCGAATAAAGTTTACTTCCCTTTCAAGATTTTCTTTAACATTAATGCATACTTCTATGCAGCTTTCAGGCAGCAGCTCCTTAGCGCGCTCGTGCCATTCTATAAGCGTTACGCCGTCCGCGCCTATAAATTCGTTAAGACCGCTCTGCAAGAGTTCCTCAGGGTCTTCTATTCTGTACCAGTCGAAATGATACAGCGGCAGGCGGCCTTCCTTATAGATGTTAAGCAGCGTGAATGTAGGGCTTGGTATTGAACCTTCTATACCTAATCCCCTTGCTACGCCCCTTGCGAACTCGCTTTTGCCGGCCCCCATTTCGCCGCTTAGAAGAACTACGTCGCCTTCTGAAAGCTTTTTAGAAAAAGCGGCGCCTAAAGCCTGCATTTTCTGGTAACTATCAATCAGCACTTTTTTTATACTTTTCCTTGCTCAGCTTTTTTATATATACAGATAAATGCTTATACAGCAAAAACGTGATTAAGGTGTTAACCACGCCTTTAACTATGTTAAAGGGAAGCACCGCCGCTATAAGGTAGTTTATCATATCAAACTGCGCTGCCTGCTCGCCAAGCAAAGCAGGTATAAGCAGGAACTTATTTGTTAATATGCCCATTATTATTTGAAGCGCTACGCCTACGCAGCTGCCTGTTACAGCGGTTTTTTTGGTGCGCGTTTTTTGATACATAAAGGTAGGCGGCAACAGATATGCAGCCCCTACAATTATGTTCGCAAGCTCTCCAACCCCTGCAGTCTGCGTTCCAAGCATATGTATAAGGTTTGTTATTACAAGGGCTATTGCAGAAGCCCCTGGCCCAAACGAAAAGCCTATAAGCAGCATAGGCACGAACGAAAAGTCCAGCTTAAGCCACGGAGCGAAAAATGCAAGCGGAATTTCCGGAAAATAGCTTAGTATGGTGGACAGCGCTACCATAAGCGACACATAGGTCATGTAAACTGTGTTAAAGCGTTTCTTCATTGTTTTACCTCCAAAAAAATCGTCCGTATACTTACAGGACGAATTAAAGGCGATAAAGCTTATCTTCTTCCATCCAGACTATACTGTCGGTTACGGAGTTTCACCGTATCAACCCTGAGGCTTGCGGACTGTACCGCCGGTGGGGAATTGCGCCCCGCCCTGAAGATATACTGTCTTTCGACCTGAATAATATACCACCTGATTATTTTTATGTCAATGATTGAAAAACGACGAGCTTTTTAATACAATTACAGCATAATAAGCTTTTCAGGGAGGAAGCAAGTGAACGTTACGCGCATATATAGAAGCGACGTCTCAGGCTTAAACATGGCGCGCAGTCTGCTTAAGCGTGAGGGCCTGGAATTTGACGAAAGCATTGAATACACTTTAGCCGTTATGGATGGCGATATAATGGCGGCAACAGGCTCTTTTTACAAAAACACGCTGCGCTGTCTTGCTGTGAACGCAGATTACGCGGGAAAGGGGCTTATGAGCCTTATAGTAAGCGAACTTACAGCGGAGCTTTTCAGACGCGGTATATATCATCTGTTCATATATACGAAAAAAGAAGCGGCAAAAAAATTTCTGCCGCTTGGGTTCTACGAGATTGTTTCACTTAACGACGTTGTGTTTTTAGAAAACAGGCGCAGCGCATTTAACGATTACTTAAATTCTTTAGGTGAAAGCGGGGAAGGCGTGAACGCTGCCGTTGTAATGAACGCTAACCCGTTTACGCTTGGACACAGATACCTTGTAGAATACGCCCTTAAGCGTTGCGACTGCCTGCATTTGTTTATAGTGTCGGAGGATGTTTCCGCTTTCCCTGAACACATACGCGAAATGCTGGTAAAGGAAGGCACGAAGGATTTAAAAAATATACGCTATCATCCTACGGAAAACTATATAGTATCAAGCGCAACGTTTCCATCGTACTTTATAAAAGAATCAGATAAAGTAACGAGGGCGCACGCCGCTCTGGATTCAAACGTGTTTGCTAAGATTGCAGGAAAGCTTAATATTACAAAGCGATTTGTAGGGGAAGAACCGTTTTCAAACGCCACCGCCCTATACAACGAAACCATGCGGCGGGAGCTTCCAAAATTCGGCATAGACGTAGAAATTATACCGAGAAAGGCGGAAGAACACCTTGGCGTTATAAGCGCTTCACTTGTAAGGAAATACATTGCGCAGGGCGATATAAGCGCTGCGAAGGCTCTTCTGCCTGAAACAAGCTACAACTTTTTACAGAGCGAAGCGGCCAAGCCTATAATAAACAAGCTGCAAAATAAGGCTTAAACTTAATAGTGTTCAAAGCGACATGGTTTGAACGGATCTTTTTCGTTTTTCTTTGTCTTGTTTAGTCATAATAGCGCCGCTATGTTTCATTCTTAAGACAAGAATAAAACAAAAAAGCTCTTGTTTATATTTATGCTGCTTTAAATTGTAAGCGTTAATTCTGCTTTTCGCCTGACGAAATATGCAGCTGAGGAGCGGCAAGCCTTATGTTTTCTTCTTTAAACGCTTTAATAAGCGCTTCGTTCAGATCATGCATGGTGTTCCACCATTTGTCCTGCGGGGCGAATACTCTAAGAGTAAACTGCATTGTCCCGTCGGATACCTGGCTTAGCCTCGCTTCAAGAGGCGGATTGTCCAGAGTATACGGATGCGACGAAGCTACTTTCGCCAGTATGGATTTAATCCTTTCAACATCCTCGTCAAAAGGAAATCTGAGCGGTATATCTATTCTGCGAATAGGCGCCGCGCTCATGTTTGTAATGGTGCCGTTGCTTAACGTTCCGTTTGGCAGAACTACCACGCGGTTATCCGGAGTGAGAAGCTTGGTGTAAAAAATGCCTATTTCAGTAACCGTGCCGGCTTCGGCATCCTGGCACTGTATATAATGCCCAACCTTAAAGGGATGGTATATAAGTATCATCAGCCCCCCGGCAAGGTTGCTCAAGCTCCCCTGGAGCGCAAGGCCTATTGCAATACCCGCAGAGCCAAGCAGTGTAACAAACGATGTGCTTGGAACGCCAAGCTTTATAAGCACGGAAACTATAAGTATGGTTTTAATTGCTATCGAGAGAAAACTGCAGACAAAAGAAACGACGCCCTGGTCGAACTTGCTTTTGGACATTTTGTTTTTTATAATTTCAAGCAGCTTTTTAGACAGCTTCCATATTATAAAACAAAGTATTATGGTTCCTATAACGCTTAAAATAAAATCCGCCGTTGCCTGCTGAAAGAATTGTATTACGGGCTGAAAAAAGTTATCCATATTGCTCCTTTCTCTATGGCTGTATCGCAAACGGCTATATAATACCAGCACAAAAGCAAAGAGACAAGCTTATATTGAACGGATATGCTATTATTATATAATAACAGGGGGAGGGGCAAATGAAAGAACACAGCGATAAAAATGATGCGCCTGAAAACATGAGACTGCAAAAGTACCTGGCGCACTGCGGCGTAGCGAGCAGAAGAAAGGCGGAAGAACTCATACGCTCCGGAGCGGTTCAGGTGAACGGGCAAACGGTAAGGGAAATGGGAATAAAAGTAAATATTGGCGACACCGTTTGCGTTAAAGGGAAAAAAGTTGTGCCTGAAACTGAAAAATATTATATTTTATACAATAAGCCTGTGGGAGAAGTATGCACCGCGTCTGACCCGCAGGGGAGGCCAACGGTTATTGACAGGTTTAAGGAATTTCCTGTAAGACTGTACCCTGTTGGAAGGCTTGACTTTAACAGCGAAGGCCTGTTAATGCTTACAAACGACGGCGAATTTGCCAAACGCGTTACGCACCCGCGCTACGGAATAAAAAAAACGTACCTTGTTAAGATAAACAACGTACTTTCAAACGATAAAATAAAAAAACTAAGGCAGGGCGTATTTGTTTCAGGGGAAAGGACGCAGCCTGCGGACGTGCGGATTATAAACACAGGCGGCAACACGCAAAGCCTGCTTATAACAATCAGCGAAGGAAAGAACAGACAGATTAGAAGGATGATAGAAGCTGTCGGAAGCCGCGTTCTGCGATTAAAAAGAATACAGTGCGGCTCTGTGAGGCTTGGTAAACTGCCTGTCAAGCATTGGCGCAGCCTTACAGAAAGCGAGGTAAGCTTTTTCCTGTCTAAATAGAATCCGACCGTTTTTTTTCATCAAGTCTGTGCAGCGCTGCGGCCAAAAGGCTTTGTCTGTCGTTCTTTTCAAAGCCGTTTATTACTCTGTCCAATAAATAGTTTAATGTTTCTCCAAGGAACGGGCCTGCGTCAAAGCCGTTCTCTATAAGCGTTTTGCCGTCTATGGCAAGGTCGCTTAAAGAAAGGCATACGCCGTTTGCTATAAGCTCTTCTGCTTTTTTTATAAGCGAATCTATTACGTCTACATGCTTTGCGGCATGAGGAGCGTGGGCTAAAAGATCCGCTCTTTTTACCTGCATAAGCTTAAAGAACATTTCAGGGCCTAATTTGCTTAGCCAATACTGAAGATTATCGGGCCCTATGCGGTCGTCATGGTGGGCTACAAGCAGGCTCACAGCGTTTGTAAGCGAGCTGCTTTGCTTAAGGGAAGCCATCGCTTCACGCGCCAAACGAACGCTTACTGAAGGATGGCCCCTAAAATGCGTGGTTCCGTCCGGGGCATATGTAACGGTGTGGGGCTTACCGCTGTCGTGAAACAGCAGAGCCCAGCGCACTGCGAGATCCGCAGGGGAATAGCTTAAAGCGCGCAGAGTGTGCTCCCACACGTCGTAGCTGTGGAATATGCTGCGCTGCGGGCAGCGGTAGGAAGGCTCAAGCTGCGGAAGCACAGTAAACAGTATTCTTGGGTACTGAAAAAAAACGTCCGCAGGGCACACGCCGAGCATTAGTTTGTTAAGCTCTAAAGCAATGCGCTCGGCGCTTATGTTTTTAAGCATTTCTTTTTTATCGAGCATTGCGAAAACAGCCGTTTTTTCAACGGAAAACGAAAGCGTGCTTGCAAAGCGAAGCGCGCGCAAAATCCTTAGCGCGTCCTCTGTGAAGCGTTTGGAGGGAGAGCCTATGCACCTTATTATTTTTTTGTCGCAGTCTTCTCTACCGCCGAACAAGTCCACCAAACCGGAAGTAGGGTGCCACGCAAGGGCGTTCATAGTAAAATCTCTTCGCTTTAAATCCTCAGCCAGGTTGCTTGTAAAACTTACGTATTCAGGGTGCCTGCCGTCAACGTACGGCCCATCCGTTCTGAAGGTTGTAATTTCTAAAGGTAAATTGTTTAATATAACTGTAATGCAGCCGTGATCCTTGCCTACTGTAATGGTCTTTTCATTGTAGAAAATATCTAAAATTTCGTTTGGATAAGCGCTGGTGCATATATCATAATCATGCGGAGGTATGTTAAGGTAATCATCCCTAACGCAGCCGCCGACCAAATATGCTTCGTGGCCTGCGTCGTTCAGACGGCCTATTGCGTTAAGAACTGGCTCCGGAACGGGAAAACGCATAGAAAACCTCCTTTTATGCTTTTAAAAATCATACAAGAGCGCTCAAATCTTGTCAAGCCACCCAAAGCATGGTAAAATGGCACGTATTCGATGGGGGGATTTTTATGGACAGTGTCAGCGCTGTGCTTGCTGCCGGGAAAATATTGGAATATGTTACGCCGCTTAACAAAAACTGCGGTAACATATGCGGCAAAAAGTGCTGCGATAAAAGCGAAGCGGGAGACGGCATGCTGCTGTTCCCCGGAGAAGAATCGCTTTATAAAAGCGCAACTGGCATGTTTTCAACAAGCGTAATAAACCGCCCTTTTTTTTCTTACTATGTTACGTGTTCAGGCGTATGCGACAGGAGCCTGCGCCCGCTTGCGTGCAGGTTTTTCCCCGTTATTCCGTTTATAGAACAAAAAAATGAAACAAACATTCGCGGCATACGCATAGATACGCGCGCGTGGCCGGTATGTCCTTTGGCGGAAAGCGGTATCACAGGGCTTTCAGCTGAATTTGTTAATAAAGCCAAAGAAGCGGCGTCTATTTTGTTAAGTTGTGAAGAAACTATGCGCTACATTATAAAGCTTAATAAATTTATAGATTCATATAAGCGCGTCAAGGAAACAGGAAACATACTATGATGTGGCAAAGAGCAAGCTGCAGGTATGAAACGTCGGGCTTTTCAGGCGCCGGGGGCCTGCTTGTGCAAGGCGATTTTTTAAATGCTGATTTAGGCAGTTATTTAAATAAAATACAGTGCATATATATAGATCCTCCAATCTTAAGCGAAACGCCATCTTATTTAGAAAACTATATAGGCGGCAGCGCTAAAAAAACGCTTAAAATAAAAGCCTATGATAATTTTAACCCTGGTGATGCGGAAAATTACAAGGAATTTTTGAATAAAATACTCCTCCGCTCTTTTAAACTGCTTAGCGAAGAAGGCGTGTTGTTTTTTCATTTAAACGGCGGCGGAAGCCTTTCTTATTTACCAAGAAAAGCCTTGGATGAAGTTTTCGGGCAGGACAATTTTATAAATGAAATAATATGGAACTATAAGCTGCCGGGCAAGGCAAAAAAATATTTCAGCCAAAGGCATGAAACCATACTCTATTACGCTAAAAACAAGGCCAGACGCTATTTTAATATACATAAAATACCCTGCGGCAAGAAAAAAGAAAATGACAATCATATGAAAAGGCTTGTGGATTCAAAGGGCAGGTCGTACAGATATATAAAATCCGGCGACAAAAAATATATATACTATGATGATGCGTACAAATATCCGGACGATGTCTGGAACGACATACAATATTTAAACAAAAGGGACAGCGAGTTTTATTTTTTTGAAGGGCAGAAACCAAAGGCGCTTTTAAGCCGCATGATACGCTGCAGCACAAGAAAAGGGGATTATGTGCTGGACCCTATGTGCGGCTCCGGAACAAGCCTCGCGGCAGCGAGCGAAAACAACTGCCAGTTCATAGGAATAGACAGCTCAAAGCATGCAATAGCTGTTTCAAGAAAACGCTTAAGGGACAAAAGGGTGCGCGTATTGGCGCCGTTTTCAGATGAGAGCGCCATGCTTGATGCGTCTGTTATAACGGGCATAGGATTCTTTGAAGTTTCTATAAATTTTTACAGCATGGCTTATGATAAAAACACTGAAGAGTTATATTATAATGGTGAACTTAATATGCCGTTAGATAAAGTTGATCAGTGGTACGCAGGAATTTTAAAAGACGGTGTCTTTACTGCTTACGCAAGCTCTGTGCGCACAATTAAGAACCCTGCTTTGAAGCGCAGCCTTAGCATACCTGTATTAAAGGGGGCTGTCGCGATACTTATAGTTGATATTTTCAGCAACAGAAGCCTTTGGGTTTCTACGGCGCAAATTTGACTGTTTCGGAGGTTTTAAATGGCGAACATTGAAGATATAGGCATTGACTTAGGCTCAAGCAATGTTTTGATATACGCAAAGGACAGGGGAATAGTGCTTAACGAGCCTGCCATGCTCGCTGTGGATCATGACGCCGGCAACGTAATAGCCATAGGCGCTGAAGCAAGAAAGATGTTAGGCAGGGAGCCAAGCCATATAGAAGTAATAAGACCGCTTCAATCGGCGGTCATAAGAGACTTTGACATGCTGAGCGTAATGCTTAACCATTTTGTTGGCATTGTAATAGGAAGGCGCTTTTTTTCAAGGCCGCGAGCCGTGCTTTCTATATCCTGCGTGGCAAATGAGCTTGAAAAAAGGCAGATCGTACTTGGCATGCTGGAAGCGGGAACCAGGCGAACAACCTTGCTTCCAAGGCCTATGGCGGCGGCGATAGGCTATGGCATAAACATTTCTCCTCATGTAGGACATATGGTATTAGACATAGGGGGCGCAAACACTCATGCTGCCGCAATAGCGTCCGGAGAAATAATGTCTGAAAGCACTGAAATTATAGGAGGAGACGCTTTTACGGAAGCCATTATACGCTATATAAGGCTTAAATATAACCTGCTTATAGGTTTCAGCACAGCGGAAGATATCAAATGCTCTATGGGTTCTCTGGTTAACGCGGGCGAAAGCGATGTAAGCTTTCCGTTTGCAGGAAGAAGCCTTGTAAGCGGACTGCCAAAACAGATTTCTATAAAGGCGGCCGAAATAACGGAAGCTATAAACGAACCAAAACGAAGCTTTATCGATTCCCTTATAGGCTTTATAGAACGCCTGCCAGCCCAGCTTGCAAACGATGTGTTTGACAACGGCATAACGGTTACGGGCGGAGGCGCTAATCTTAAAGGATTAAGGCAAACCATGGAGGAAAGCTTAAAAGCAAGGTGCATTATAGCGGATCATCCCCAGGAAACCGTCGCCATAGGCTGCGGATATGTTTTGGAAAGACCGCAGGATTATTCAGTAATTCTTGACGAACGCAGAAAAAAAGTCAAATAAAAAAACGCTGTTAAAAAACAGCGTAAAAATAATCTGAAGCTGTCAGGCTTCCTGCTCTGCTTGCTCTGCAAGCATTTCTTTTACAGAAAACTTCGGAAGAGCGCGCTCAACTTTGCCGCTGCGAAGGCAGCGCGTGCAGACGTTTATACGCTTTGGTCTGCCGTCAACCATGGCGCGGACTCTTTGAATGTTGGGGTTAAACGTCCTGTTGGACTTACGGTTGGAGTGGCTCACTTTGTGGCCATTCATCGCTCCCTTATTGCATACTTCGCAAAAATTAGCCATATTAACACCTCCTGAGGCAGAAATACACATCGATGCAGAATCGTTTGCCGAAAGATTCTATCATATGGAACAAATAATTGCAAATAAAAAAATTAAGCATGAAAATGTGAACTGTAGCTTTACAATAGATGTGAGACTGAAAGCTGAGAAAAAAGCGATCGAGT
>CAZFHI010000028.1:0-26004 GCA_964518875.1 uncultured Oscillospiraceae bacterium | reverse complement strand
TACAGACCGTCGTTTTATCTTTAACTCGGTCTCACATCATTGACAAATGTACAAATTTTATTTTTTTAGATTTCATAATTTTACAAGAGATATTATTTTTGAACGGCTTTAATAAAGTCAAAGCGTGTGTTCAAAATGTACGTTTTATACTGACTGGCTGGCGTAGACCATAGCGTAAACATTTGCATGTGTCATGCCTTTATCTTAACGCTATTTCACAATATCCTTGTCTATATTTTAATTTTAACTGTGCTGTTATGATTCGCTCCGAAAATTTCATCGCTGTTTTAGTCTACAATACAAAGTTTCTTTAATGTAACGTCAACAAAATTATCGTATGAATTCCCGCTTGCCATAATGGACAGAAGCGTTTAAAATTTCTTCACAATGAAAATTCTAATGACAATGGTCTGTGTTTATATAAAAACGCGGACGCATTTTTTATCTACCAGAGCAAACATAAGGCTTTTAAAATACGCCATATATTTTATATACGGGTATCTTAAACGCGCAAAATCGTTTTAAGGAGCCGGGACGGTTTCCGGCACCTCGTAGTTTTCATCCATGCCGACTTT
Source organism: uncultured Oscillospiraceae bacterium (assembly GCA_964518875.1). Lineage (GTDB taxonomy): Bacteria > Bacillota > Clostridia > Christensenellales > Aristaeellaceae > DTU024. The sequence continues at coordinate 25,429 of CAZFHI010000028.1, read as the reverse complement.
GGTCTGCTGAACTATTCTTCCCTCTATGTCTATGTTTACTGTACCTATTTCCTTTACGTAGCCAATAAAGGCTTCGTCAAGCGTACCCTGATACATTATGACGGGGCAGTCCTTAAGCATAACATAGCCGTCGCCGCCTGCAGCGGTAAAGTCGTTTGTAGCTACTGTGTACTTTTTGTCTTTTTCCACCGGCTTACCCTGTATGCTCATTTCAACTATGCGCTCGCCTTCAGGCTTTTCAGGGTTATATACAATTTTTGCTCCGCTTATCTGCGGAAAGCCGCCGCTGGTTTCAGGGTATTTGCTTAATCCCAGCTCCATGGCGGAAAGAATCTGCTCTCCGGTCGCTTCTATTATTACAACGCTGTTGCCAAACGGGAACACTTCTATTATGTTGCCCTGCGTTATATTTCCCGCGGGAATGCTCGTGCGTATGCCGCCGCCGTTGGTGAACGCAAAGTCTGCGTCAGTGTACCAGATAATGGCGTCCGCCGCTAAGTTGCCGAGGTTCGTTTCTCTTGTGCGGTTGGTTTCCCTTTCGCCGTCAAGCGGCACGTCTGTTTTGCCTATAACGACGCTCATAAGCTCCTGCTGCTCATCTTTAAGATCGTTTATAAGCTTTGACGCTTCCTCGTCCGGAGCATAGCTGTTTGCTTCTTCAAAGCTTATGCTGTCCCCGCTGCATTCTACGCCGTTTTCTGTAAAGTTCATCTTAACGCAGCCTATTTCGCCCATGTATTCTCCCGCGCTTACTATAAGCGCAGCGCCGTCATTCTGTTTTATTTCTTCAAAAGGCGTATGGCTGTGCCCGTCCACTACAAGATCCACGCCTGGAATTTTAGCAAGAACTGAGCTGTTCGGCTCATATGCGTCGCTAGCGCCCCAGTGCGCGAGTATTATTACAGCGTCCACATGAGGCCTTACTTCCTCTACTATGTCGTTAAGAGCTGTATAGTCTTTAAATTCAAGCCCCTTTATCCTGTCGGGATGTATGGCGCTCTCCATCTGCGGGTTGGCGGCGCCTATAACGGCGATGTTCCTTGAGCCGGCCTGTATTATTGTATAAGGCGCAAAGGCATGCTCTCCGTCCTTATAGATGTTGGCGTTTACGAGCGGAAAGTCCATCTTCTTTTCAAGTTCCATAAGCCGGTCATACCCGTAGTTAAAGTCGTGATTTCCGGGCGCGCTCGCGCTGTAACCCGCTAAATTCATAAGGTTTACAATGCTTTCGCCCTGCGTTAAATTTGCAAACGCTGTGCCGTGCAAAACGTCGCCTGCGTCAAGCAATATAACCTCGTTATCTTTTCTAAGCTCCTTCGCTATGGCTATAAGACGCGGGTAGCCTATCTGGTTCTTATCGTTGCCTTCCACGCGCGCGTGCACATCGTTTGTGCTGAGTATGATTACGCTTGAAGTTTCGCTAGCTTTTTCAGCTTCGGCTTTTTCTTCCTGCTCTTTTGCTTCGGTCTTTGCCGCAATTGCCGCAAGCTGCTCATTAAGCTGATCTTTTTCTCCCTGGAGAGCCTTAAGCTCATCCTGAGCGGATTTTAAATTTTCCTCCGCTGTTTTTTTAGCGTCTTCTGCGGCATTTAATTTTTCTTCCGCCGCTTTTTTGGCTTCTTCAAGCTCTTTTGTATTAGAGTCAAAGGCGTTTACTTTTTCCTCAAGAGACGTCTTTTCTTCCTGCAGAGCTTTAAGCTCGTCCTGCGCGGTTTTTAAGTTTTCCTCAGCCGCTTTTTTGTCAGTTTCCGCGGCGTTCAATTTTGCTTCAGCCGCTTTTTTGGTTTCCTCAAGCTCTCCAAGCTTATCCTCGAGCTCTTTTGTATTAGAATCAAACGCGTTGATTTTTTCCTCGAGGGCCGCCTTTTCTTCCTGCAGAGCTTTAAGCTCGTCCTGCGCGGTTTTCAAGTTTTCATCCGCTGTTTTTTTAGAGGATTCAAGCTCTTGCGCATCGGCTTTAAGCTTTTTAATGTCCTCTTCAAGCTTTGCGTTTTCTTCGTTTGCCTTATCTATGGCAGCGGCGTTTTCTTCCGCCGTTTTTTTGAGCTGCTCAAGCTCTTTGTTCGCTTCGTCCAAGGCGCTTTGCGTGTTAGCCGCCTCTTCCATGTTTGCTTTTTCCTTTTCTTTAAGGTCTTCAACCTGAGCGCTAAGTGTTTCAACCTTAGTTGACAGCTCGTCTTTTTCGCTGCTCACCGCGTTCTTCTGGCTGATAAACACGCCCGCCACTATAACGGCCGCAATCAACAGTGCGGACAAGATAGCTATCGTTTTTTTCATACTTATTACCTCCTTTTTATTTAACCCATTCAAGTAAAGTCTTTTCATCGTAGCCGATGAGTATTCGTCTGCCATCCCTTATAACTGGCGTTTTAATAAATTCGGGATGGTCCTGCAAGTAAGAGAAGATTCTGCTTTCGTCGTCTGTGTAAAAAACAGGGTGCTCTTTTACCTTGGGGAGGCTTTCGTCTATTAAGGACTTAGCCCCGCTTTTATATGCAAAAAGCATCAGCTCCCGCTCTCCGGGCCGATGCTTTTTCATATCCACTATTTGAAAAGGTATATTTCTTTCTTTAAAAAACCTATGGGCTTTTTGAACATCGAAGTTTTTCTTGTACTGGTATATCTGTATGTTCATGCCTGCTGCTCCTGTGAAAACGGAAGTTCAACGGTGTTCTGCCCGTCATCCCAAAGAGAGTCTAAACGGTAATACTCCCTGTCTTCCGGGTGAAAGATATGTATTATAAAGAAACCGTAGTCTAAAACTATCCATCTGCCTTCGCTCACGCCTTCTTTGCGGCGCAGCTCATAGCCCAACGCGGCGGCTTTCCCGTCAATATATTCCGCGAGCGCTTTTACATGCAGCGCGTTTGAGCCCGAGCATATAAGCAGATAGTCGGTAAGCGTGGTTAAATGCCTTACCGATAAAAGCTTTATTCTTTCGGCCTTTCTCTCGTCAAGGCTTGATACCAAAGACTTAATATTGCTAATGTCGTTTTCCTGCATTTTGCCTCCTGTTTTATGACAGCTGCCGCGCTAAGTCGTCCATGGTGTCCTGCGCCTTTCTTGAATACTTGCCGCCGCGCGACAAAATATGGTTCTTTGTAAGCCTGAGACACGCGAGCGACGCGGTTTTAAGGTCCTTTTCAGCAAGCTGCCTGAGCTCTTTAACGCCGGGATAATCCCCTCTTAAAGGCTCTATGCTGTCCGCCAAAAACACGCACAGCTCCGTAGCCGTCATGCTGGCTCTTCCTGTTGTGTGGTAGGTTATAGCATTAAGCACATCCCTGTCCTGAATGCCGTAAACGGTTTTAGCTATATACGCGCCTACAAGCCCGTGCAGAAGCGCCGGAGAAGAAAGCAGCTCGCCGTCTTCTGTAAGGTGGTTTTCACGAGCTATACTCTGCATCTGCGCAAACGGCATGCACTTTGCGCTGTCGTGCAGCATAGACGCTACGCTTGTCTTAAGCAGCGGCGCCTTGTAGCGGTAAGCTAAATCTGTGGCCGTTTCCCTAACGGATATAGTGTGCATAAGCCTTGAGTGGCTTAAAGAGTCTTTAAGCATAGACGCGTAATCCGGAAGGTACATGCCTTCCCTCGCTATAATATGCATTATGGCTCCAGGCACCCATTCCGGCACATCGTTAAGTTCTTTAATCTGGCTGCGTATAATTTCCGACGAGGGCAGATTCGCTATCGAGCGGAAAAACATGCTGCGCGCCCCGCGTTCCTGCGCTAATTGTAGCACCTTTTGCGTGTTATGTCCAACTCTCGGGTAGGCTATAAGCGCCTTTACAGAAGGTATTTCAAGTATAGGCGTAAAATTTTCTATAAGGCCAAGCGTGTCCATGCCTAGAAGCAAAAATATTGCAGCGCCAGGATTAAGCGACTGCAGATGATTAAGGCAGTCCACGTCGTAGCTTTGCGATTTTCTTTCAATCTCTGACGTTGGAAGAATATAAAACGGAGGTTTAAGGTAGCCTGACAGCAGGCGCTGCCTGTTTTCCAGGCTGAGCACAACGGAATTGCTCGTGTTTTGAGGAAGAGGCGCAAAATAAACGGCGTCCAGATGATAAAAACGCATAGCGTCCTCCGCAATGCTCAAATGCCCGTTGTGCAGAGGATCAAATGAACCCGCCAAAAGACCAAGCCGTTTCATACGCATACCTCCCGGTTGCATTATACCCCGTTTCCCTTTAAAAAACAAAAGAGCCGGTAAACCGACTCTTAATAAATTACAATCAGACCATTTCAATTATGACCATCTCAGCGGCGTCTCCGCGGCGCGGCCCAAGGCGATATATCCTTGTGTATCCGCCTGCGGCGTTTTTCTCTTCATTGCGCTTGCGGTACTTGGGACCGTATTCTCTGAAAAGCTTTTCCACCACCGGATGCTTGTTGTCCTTTGTACGCTCAAAATAGTCGCTCTTGCTTTCGCCGTGCTCCTTTACAGGCTTTACGTCGTAAAGGTACGCCATCATACGGCGCCTGGCGTGCAGTTTTGACGGAAGGTCGTTCGTAACTTCTATGCTTACAACCTGGCCCTTATCGTTATGGTATTCTTTGGTAACCTGCTCCGTTTTATCGTATTCGCGAACCGCCAAAGTTACAAGGCGCTCCGCCATGCGGCGTACTTCCTTGGCACGATAGAGCGTTGTTTCTATTTTCCCGTTCCAGAGAAGGGCGGTAACCTGGTTGCGCAACAGCGCCGAGCGCTGTGCCGCCGGCCTTCCAAGCTTACGTTGTGCCATTGTGTTTCCTCCTTTGCCCGCACAGGGCTGTATTATTCTTCGGGTTTACGCAGTGAAAGCCCCATAAGTGCGAGCTTTTCATCCACTTCTTCCAGGCTCTTCTTGCCCAGATTGCGCACCTTCATCATTTCTTCGGGGGTCTTTTCTATAAGCTCTCCCACCGTCTTGATGTTGGCGCGCTTTAAACAGTTGAAGGCACGGACTGAAAGATCCAGTTCTTCTATTGTCATTTCGTCGTACTGTGCCTTTTCTTCTTCCTGAGGCTCGTCCTGCTCCGTTACAGACGGGCGGTCCTTAAGCTCAGCAAAAATAGTAAGCTGCTCTGTAAGCACCTTCGCGGCCATGCCTATGGCTTCTTCCGGGCTTATGCTGCCGTTGGTCCATACTTCTAAAGTGAGCTTGTCGTAGTCCATCGCCTGGCCGACGCGCGTATCCTCTACATTATAGTTTACCTTTTTAATAGGCGTATATATTGAATCTATGGGTATTACGCCTATAGGCATGGGGTTTTGCTTATTGCGCTCTGCCGGAACATAGCCGCGGCCCCTGTCGAGCGTCATCCAGATGTGGAGCTTCGCGTCCCTGCTTAAGGTAGCTATATGAAGATCCGGGTTTACAACTTCTACCTCGCTGTCCACGCGTATGTCTCCCGCGCTTACCTTGCACGGGCCTACGGCGCTTATTTCAAGTATCTTAGGCTGATCGGTATGAAGCTTTACAGCAAGTTCCTTTATGTTGAGGATTATTTCGGTTACATCTTCCTTGACGCCGGGAACAGTTGAAAACTCGTGCTGTACGCCTTCTATGTTGATGCTTGTAACAGCGGCGCCAGGAAGCGAACTTATCAGTACCCTGCGCAAAGCGTTGCCGAGCGTATGGCCAAAGCCGCGCTCCAATGGCTCTACTTCGAAGCAGGCGTAATGCTCTCGCTCGTTCTTTTTTGTGCACTCTATATGAGCATTGTTGATTTCTGTAATCACGCCAAACTTCCTCCTTTGTTAAACATAAGATAATATTACTAACGGGAGTAAAATTCGACGATCATGTTTTCCTGCAAAGCAAAATCTACGTCATCACGCGCAGGCAAAGCCAGTACTGAAGCGGTTAAGTTGTCTGCGTTGACGCTGAGCCACTTTGGTATTATACGTGATGAACCGTCCTCGCGAACAGCCTTAAAATGCTCCATCTCGCGGCTGCGCTTCTTAACGGTTATTACCTGGTTTTCTTTTACGGTATATGAAGGTATGTCTACCTTTTTGCCGTCGACAAGAAAATGGCCGTGGCCTACGAGCTGACGGGCCTGCGCCCTTGAGGAAGCGAAGCCTGCCCTGTACACAACGTTGTCGAGCCTGCGCTCTAACAGCTGCAACAGGTTTTCGCCCGTAACGCCTTTCATTTTTGTCGCTTTATTATATGTAAGCTTAAACTGCGCTTCAAGCAAGCCGTATGCGCGGCGCGCTTTTTGTTTTTCTCTAAGCTGCAAGCCGTATTCGCTCATCTTACGCTGACGAGCCTGTCCGTGCTGTCCCGGAGGAGTCGGACGTTTTGTTAATGCGCATTTCTGTGAATAGCACTTTTCACCCTTCAGGAAGAGCTTGGCGCCCTCACGACGGCATTGACGGCAAGCAGAGCTTGTATAACGTGCCATTATTGGACCTCCTTTTATACTCTTCTGCGTTTAGGCGGACGGCAGCCGTTATGCGGTATGGGCGTGACGTCCTTTATCATTGTTACTTCAAGACCTGCTGTCTGTAAAGAGCGGATAGCCGCTTCTCTTCCCGAGCCCGGGCCTTTTACGTAAACATCTACCGTACGCAGACCGAACTCCGCCGCAGCCCTGGCCGCGGTTTCTGCAGCTGTTTGAGCGGCGAAAGGCGTGGATTTTTTATTTCCGCGGAAGCCCATGCCGCCGGCAGACGCCCAGCTCAGAGTATTTCCCTGCGTATCTGTTATTGTTACTATGGTGTTATTAAATGAAGAACGGATATGCACCACTCCGCGCTCCACGAATTTTTTCTCGCGGCGGCGGCGTGAACCCTTCTTCACAATGGTTTTAGCCATATAAATTATCCTCCGTATATGTTGATATCAATTATACGCTGGCGGCTTTCTTGCTGCCGGCAACCTGTTTCTTCGGTCCCTTACGGGTGCGCGCGTTCTGCTTGGTATTCTGGCCGCGCACAGGAAGACTGCGCCTGTGGCGTACGCCGCGGTAGCTTCCTATTTCTACCAAACGCTTTACGTTTAAAGAAACTTCACGGCGCAGATCGCCTTCTACCTTGACGTGGTGTTCAATATAATCACGCAGCTTGCTGATATCAGTTTCGGAGAGGTCCTTTACGCGGATATTAGGGTCGATTTGTGTTTCTGCAAGAATTTTACGCGAAACGGATGGACCTATTCCAAAAATATAGGTTAATCCGACCTCAACGCGTTTTTCCCTTGGCAGGTCAACACCTGCTATACGTGCCATGTGTAGGATACACCTCCAAATGAATTTTGTCTTGATTGAGCTTACGCTCTAATTTATTTATGATAAAACTGCACGGTCCCTGTTTTTCAGGGCAGCCGCCCGCGCAGTCTACCTTTGAATTTATTAGCCCTGCCTTTGCTTATGCTTTGGGTTTTCGCAGATAACCATCACGCGGCCCTTGCGCTTGATGATCTTGCATTTTTCACATATAGGTTTTACTGAAGGGCGTACTTTCATTTTGCTTTCCTCCTGTGATAAATTTAAATTTAGTTTTTGCTGCGCCATGTAATGCGCCCGCGAGTCAAGTCGTAAGGAGAAAGCTCCACTGTGACTTTGTCCCCTGAATATATGCGTATAAAGTGCATGCGCATTTTCCCGGATATGTGTGCCGTTATACGGTGCCCGTTCTCAAGTTCTACGCTGAACATGGCGTTTGGAAGCGCCTCTATTACTTTTCCTTCTAACTCAATGACGTCTTCTTTTGGCAAACTACAGTCTCCTTTATTTTTAGATCAGTTCGGTTCATTTTGTTTTTTCGGTTAGTTCGCTTTCCACTGCATTCAGAGCGCTGCGAACATCGCTGTCTTTAAGCCGCTTTTCTTCGTACAGAGCAAGGCATTGCTCCAGCTCGTACGGCATAGCGGCAAGGTGCTTGCACCTTTTCTTCTTTGGTTTAGCTAATTTTCTTAATTGTCCGTCGCAAACCATAGCAAAATCAGCGTCCGCTTTATATAATACCATAAAAAGACGATCTTTGTCACGCCCTTTTAAGGATTTTACAACTATTCCCGGTTTTATTTGCGGTTTCAAATGCTCTCCTTCGTTCGCCTTGCTTTGTTTTGGCATACGCTTATTTAAACAGCTTATGTTTTTGCGTCGCCTTTATTTAGAGGATTTAAGGTATTCGTCCCACGAAAAGCCTGGGTATGAAAGGATTTCCGGAAGACCGTCCCCTATGGCAATGGTGTGCTCATAATGGGAGCATAAGGAACCGTCCGCTGTGCTTATGCGCCAGCCGTCGTCGTGTATTACTATGTCGTAATTTCCCATGGAAATCATCGGTTCGACGGCTATTGTCATGCCCGCCTTAAGCTTTAAGCCCCTGCCCTTTTCGCCGTAGTTAGGCACGTTCGGGTCCTCATGCATGTTTCTGCCTATGCCGTGTCCCGTAAGCTCGCGTATAACGCCGTAGTTGTTTTTTTCCGCCAGGGTCTGAACCGCGTTGCCTATATCGCCCAGGCGGTTGCCTGCAACCGCCATTTTAGCGCCCTCAAAAAAGCACTGCTCCGTAACGTCTATAAGGCGCTGCACTTCAGGAGCTATGCTTCCAACAGGCACAGTTATTGCGCTGTCAGACTGCCAGCCGTCAAGAATGACGCCGCAGTCTATGCTTATGATGCTTCCTTCCTTCAAAACTTCAGAGTCCGATGGTATTCCATGCACTACGGTTTCATCTACCGACGCGCAGATGGAGTTAGGGAAGCCCTGATAGTTTAAAAAAGAAGGTATCGCGCCCGCGCGGCGTATCAGCTCTTCTGCGTACGCGTCAAGAGCCAGCGTCGTCATGCCGGGGCGTACCGCCGATGCAAGCTTCTGGAGTATTTCATAAAGAAGAGCTCCGGCGCTGCGCATCTTGTCCAGCTGTTTCTCATTGCGAAGAAAAATCATATCAGATTCCCAGCGCCTTGAGTATCTTTGAATAGTTTTCGTCGACCGTTCCGTCTGCTTCAACTGTTTTAAGCATTCCCTGCTCCTTATAGTATTCTACAAGCGGCTCTGTCTGAGCGTGGTAGACTTTAAGGCGGTTTTCAACGGTCGCTTTTTCATCATCTTTTCTGATGATGAGCTTTGCTCCGCAGTTTGAGCATGTATCGCTTCCGTTAAGCTGCGAAACATGGTAAGTAGCGGAACATTCAGGGCACACCCGGCGCCCTGAAAGGCGGTCTATTATTTTTTGATCTGAAAGCTCAAGATTAAGCACCGCGTCTATTTTTGCAAACTCGGCAAGGGCTTTCGCCTGAGCGATAGTGCGCGGGAAGCCGTCTAAAATGTATCCTTTTAAGGCGTCCTGCTTTTTAAGGCGGTCTTCCACCATGGCGATTACCACGCTGTCTGGTACAAGCTCGCCTTTTTCTACAAATTGTTTCGCTTTAACGCCAAGCTCCGTGCCTTCTTTCATGTTGCTGCGAAGCATATCCCCGGTTGAGATCTGGGGAATGGCGAGCTTTTTTACAAGCAAAGCCGCCATTGTCCCCTTGCCTGAGCCGGGAGGGCCTAACATAATTATATTCATAGCGCTTTCACCTTACAGGAAGCCTTTATAGTTGCGCATTACCATCTGGGCTTCAAGCTGGCGCACAGTTTCCATGGCTACGCTCACGGCTATAAGTATAGACGAAGCGGCGAACGGTATCTGAACGTTCAGCCACACGTAAAGCAGAGTAGGCAATGTTGAAAGTATTGCGAGGAACAAGCCGGCAAACAGCGTAAGCCTAATGCTTATCCTCTGAAGGAAGTCCGTGGTGTTCTTGCCGGAGCGTATGCCCGGTATGGTGCCGCCCTGCTGGTTTATGTTTTTGGAAATATCCACAGGGTTAAAGCTTATCGACGCATAGAAGTAAGTGAAAGCGACGATAAGAAGCGCGGTTATTGTTAAATACAGCCAGCTTGTCTGGCTCATGTTGGTCTGCCACCACAGGGAAGCAGGCGTGTTTGTTCCAAACATCGCAATGGTAGTGCCTATCATCGCCATAAACGAATAGGCGAATATTAAAGGAAGAACGCCGACGGATAAAACCTTAAGCGGTATATGCGTGCTCTGGCCGCCGTACATTTTGCGCCCTACCACGCGCTTTGCGTACTGCACGGGTATTCTGCGTTCGCCCATATCAACAAACGTTACGACGAGTATAAGCAGGAAAGTAAACAGTAAGAGCACTACGAACTGCACAACTGTGGTATTGCCTTGCTGCACGCCTATTACCTGCAGGAAAGACGATAAAATTCCGTTGAACAGGTTGGATATTATACCCGCGAATATAAGCATTGATACGCCGTTGCCTATGCCGTTTGCGGTAACGCGTTCGCCTATCCACATAGCGAGCGCCGTGCCCGCGGCCATGATAACGCCTATTGACATAAGACCAAAAAAGTTATCGTATTCGCTTAACAGAACCTTCTGGGAGCCTGCGCCCATGGACGCTGACTGAAGACCTGAAACTATGCCTATAGACTGCACAACCGCTAAGCCTATCGCTGTGTAGCGCGTTATGCGGTTTATCTTCTGCTTGCCTTCCTCGCCGCCGTCTTTTGCAAGGCGTTCGAGCGCAGGAATAGCGATAGTAAGAAGCTGAATAATAATGCTGGCGTTAATGTAAGGCGTAATGCCCATCGCCATTACCGTCATCTGTGAAAAAGCGTTACCGGTCATCATGTTGACCAGGTTTAAGGCGTCGAACTGTTGAGATACCTCCTGTACCACGCTTGCGTTAATGCCCGGAACCGGCACAACGGAAACAAGTCTGAATAACAGTAGCATGAAAAATGTGTACAGGAGCTTTTTGCGCACATCCGGAACTCTCCATGCGCTACGAAGCGTATCCCACATACTTATACCTCCTTAGCAGCGCCGCCTGCTTTTTCAATTTTTTCTTTGGCGGCGGCAGTAAACTTAACCGCTTCTACGTTGAGCTTTTTGGTAAGCTCGCCGTCGCCCAGTATTTTAAGGCCATCCCTGCCTTTTTTAATCAATCCGCGTTCTTTTAATACATCGAAGTTTACAAGGCTTCCGTCTTCAAAAACCTCGAGGTCCTTCACGTTTACACAGGCGTATTCTTTGGCAAATATGTTAACAAAGCCAAACTTAGGCAGACGCCTCTGCAAGGGCATCTGTCCGCCTTCAAAGCCCGGAGCCTTTCCGCCGCCGGAGCGCGCCTTCGCGCCCTTGTGGCCCTTGCCGCTGGTCTTGCCAAGGCCGGAACCTATGCCGCGCCCCAGACGCTTTTTGGCCTGGGTTGAACCCGGTGCCGGTTTTAATTCATGCAGTTTCACGAATTTTCACCCTCCTTAAGTTCTTCCACTTCTACTAAATGCCTTACAGAGAAAACCTGGCCGCGCACGCTTGGATTATCAGGCTTGATCACGCTTTGACCAACCTTGTGAAGGCCGAGCGCCTCAACGGTTTTGATGTGCTTTGGTTTCCTTGCTATGGTTGACTTTTTCAAAGTTATTTTTAAGTTCATATTTCCTCCTGCCCAAGTACCGCTTCAACCGTTTTTCCGCGAAGGCGGGCAACGCTTTCTGCCGAACGGAGGAGCTTAAGGCCTTCAACGGTAGCTTTTACTGTGTTAACCGGATTGCTTGAACCAAAGCTCTTTGTGCGAATGTCGCGTATGCCGGCAAGCTCCAAAACTGCTCTGGCTGCGCCGCCTGCTATAACGCCTGCGCCTTCTTCAGCCGGAAGCAATACGACCTTGCTGGTACCAAAATAGCCATTGACCTGATGGGGTATGGTGGTTCCCACAATCGGTACATTAATAAGATGTTTTTTGGCATCCTGTACGGCCTTGCGGATGGCATCCGGTATTTCAACCGCTTTGCCTGTACCCGCGCCAACTCTGCCTGCTTCATCGCCTATTACAACAAGCGCTGAAAAGCGTATATTCCTGCCGCCTTTAACGGTTTTGCTGACTCTGTTTACAGCAACGAGCTTCTCTTTGAATTCGCTTTCCTGTTCCTGGCGACGATTTTGTTTGCGATCCTGTCTGCGAGCCATGCGATATCTGTCCTCCTATTAAAATTTTAGCCCGGCTTCACGCGCGCCGTCCGCTAAAGAAGCTACGCGCCCCTCGTACAGATAGCCGCCACGGTCAAACACAACGTTCGACACACCGGCTTCCATCGCACGCTCTGCAACCGCTTTGCCCACGAGCTTGGAAGCTTCTACCTTGGTTTTGCCCTTTGCCTCTTCCTGGATCTTAGGCTCCATGGAAGACGCCTGAGCAAGTGTGATTCCCTTTATGTCATCTATGATCTGAGCATAGATGTACTGGTTGCTGCGGTATACGTTCAGGCGCGGTACCTCGGAGGTGCCGCTTATATGTCTGCGTATACGGGCATGCCTTTTAAGGCGCTGTGCATTTTTATCGCTCTTTTTAAACATTAGCGTTCACTCCCTCCTGTTATTTGCCGGCCTTGCCTTCCTTGCGGCGTACATGCTCGCCCTTGTAGCGAATGCCTTTGCCAAGGTATGGCTCGGGCTCGCGTACTGCGCGTATATCAGCCGCTAAGTTACCGACAAGCTGTTTATCTAAGCCTTTTACTACAACAGTTGTTGCAGTAGGCGTTTCAAATGTAATTCCGTCCGGGGCATTGAATACGACTGGATGAGAATGCCCTGCGTTAATCGTAAGCTTTTTGCCTTCCGCCTGCGCGCGGTAGCCTGTACCGATTATTTCAAGCGTTTTTTCAAAGCCTGAAGTAACGCCCAATACCATGTTGTTTATAAGCGAACGGTAGAGGCCGTGCTTTGCTTTGTGCGGCTTTGAGTCGCTCGGACGGACTATGGTCAGATGACCGTTTTCCTGACTTAGTTTAAATTCTTTTCCTACCTGCTGCGAAAGCGTGCCCTTCGGGCCCTTTACAGTTACAAGGTTATCCTTGCTTATTGTTACTGTAACGCCATTCGGCACAGGAACCGGTAATTTACCGATACGTGACATCGTGTTACACCTCCTAGCGTTACTGTTACCAGACGTACGCCATAACTTCGCCGCCCAAGTGCGCGTTGCGCGCGTCGCGGTCTGTCATGACGCCTCTGGAAGTTGAAATGATGGCAATACCCAGCCCGCCCAACACTTTAGGCAGGTCCTCGCATTTTGCATAGACTCTGAGACCGGGCTTTGAAATACGACGCAGCCCGCCTATAACCGGGTTCTTGCGGTCGTCGATGTATTTAATATGAAGCTTTATCTGCCCCTGCACGCCGTCGTCTATAAATTCGTAAGACTTTACATAGCCTTCGTCGTAAAGAATTTTTGCGATGGCTTTTTTGTTCTTGCTTGCGGGGATAATAACCGTATCATGCTTGGCAACCTGCGCATTGCGTATTCTGGTGAGCATGTCGGCGATAGGGTCGTTAATATTCATAAATGCGAATCCTCCTTTTGCTTAACGCTTACCAGCTTGCCTTGCGAACGCCCGGGATCTGTCCTTTATAGGCGAGTTCGCGGAAGCATATACGGCATATGCCATAACGGCGCAGTACCGCGTGCGGTCTTCCGCATATGCGGCAGCGCGTATATGCGCGGGTAGAGAACTTGGGCTTTCTCTGCTGACTTATTTTTTTGCTTGTCTTTGCCATTACTTTCCCTCCCTTACTCTGCAAACGGCATGCCAAGTATTGACAGAAGCTCCTTTGCTTCCTCGTCCGTTTTGGCTGTGGTAACAAAAATGATTTCCAATCCGCGTACCTTTTCTACCTTATCGTAGTCTATCTCAGGGAATATAAGCTGCTCCCTTATGCCTAAGGCGTAGTTGCCGCGGCCGTCGAACGCTTTGGCGGATACGCCTCTGAAGTCGCGGACGCGCGGAAGGGCGACGCTTACCAGTCTGTCAAAGAATTCTTCCATGCGGCTCCCGCGCAGCGTAACCTTGGCGCCTACGTTCATGCCCTCGCGAACCTTAAAGTTTGCGACAGATTTTTTCGCCTTGGTTATTATGGGCTTTTGACCGGTTATGTTTGCGATTTCAGCAACTGCCGATTCGAGAAGCTTCGGGTTTTCCTTGCAGTCGCCTAAGCCTACGTTTATAACTATCTTGGAAAGCTTAGGCATTTCCATCATGTTGCTGTAACCGAATTTATCATGAAGAGCGGGTACAGCTTCAGACAGATATTTTTCTTTAATTCTTGTAGCCATTTGCTATACCTCCTCAGTCCATCTGTTCGCCGCATTTTTTGCAGATGCGAACCTTTTTGCCGTTTTCAAGCACTTTTTTGCCGTAGCGCGACGGCTTGCCGCACTTCTGGCACACAAGCATAACGTTGCTTGCGTCTATTGACGTTTCCTTCTTAATTATTCCTCCGGGCTGACCCTGGGCGCGGGATTTCTGGTGCTTGGTCGAAACAGACACGCCTTCTACTATTATCCTGCCTGTCTTAGGAAACGCTTTAAGCACTTTTCCCTTAACGCCCTTATCCTTGCCCGTCATAACCATTACTTCATCGTTTGTCTTTACATGTAATTTCATATGGGCCTCCTAAAGCACTTCCGGCGCGAGGGAAACGATTTTCATAAAGTCCCTTTCGCGCAGTTCTCTTGCAACAGGGCCAAATATGCGTGTTCCGCGGGGCTGGTTTGCGTCGTTTATTATTACGGCGGCGTTATCGTCAAACTTGATGTAGCTACCGTCCGGACGGCGAAGATCCTTGCTTACGCGCACGATTACCGCACGCACTACTTCGCCTTTTTTCACCTGTCCGCCTGGTGAAGCCGATTTTACGCTCGCGATAATAACATCGCCGACGGACGCCGTTCTTCTGAAAGAACCGCCCAATACGCGTATGCACATTATCTCTTTAGCGCCGGAATTATCGGCAACTTTTAGCCGGGTTTGCGGCTGTATCATAGGGCTTCCTCCTTTATATGGCTTACGGCATGTTCTACATGCACCGTTTTACTTCGCTTTTTCTATAATTTCCACCACGCGCCAGCACTTGTTCTTGCTGAGCGGGCGTGTTTCCATTATGCGCACGGTATCCCCGATACCGCAGGCGTTCTGCTCGTCATGCGCCTGAAGCTTGCCTGTACGCTTAAGGTATTTTCCGTACAGCGGGTGCTTTACCAGACGGTTTACAGCTACAACGACGGTTTTATCCATCTTGTCAGACACTACCTTGCCTACGCGCGTCTTGCGTAATTGTCTTTCCTCTGACATTCCTTTGCCTCCTTCTTGCGGTTATCGGGCGGCCTTTTGGGCCTGCTGCGCCTGTACTGTTAACGCTCTTGCGATGTCTTTTTTAACCATGCTTATCTGCATCGTGTTTTCCAACTGGCCTGTGGCAAGGCGGAAACGTAAGTTGAAAAGCTCGCTTTTGAGTTCTTTTATTTTGTTGTTAAGCTCTTCCTGGCTCATAGCAGCAAATTCGCTTGCTTTCATTTCAGACCTCACCGCCTTCGCTCTGTGCTTTTGATATTATCTTGGTGCGCATTGGAAGCTTCGCGGAAGCAAGCCTGAGCGCTTCCTTTGCAACGCTTTCATCAACGCCGCCTATTTCAAACATTACGCGGCCGGGCTTTACGACCGCAACCCAGTATTCC
Source organism: uncultured Oscillospiraceae bacterium (assembly GCA_964518875.1). Lineage (GTDB taxonomy): Bacteria > Bacillota > Clostridia > Christensenellales > Aristaeellaceae > DTU024. The sequence goes on along the minus strand of CAZFHI010000028.1, from coordinate 9,890 downwards.
GGCGATCCTTTGCCTGATCCCATGCGGGTTTCGGCAGGCTTAGCCGTTACGGGCTTGTCTGGGAATATTTTAATCCAAACCTGGCCGCCACGCTTTGTATGACGTGTTAAAGCAACACGGGCGGCTTCTATCTGCTGGCTGGTAACCCAGCTTGGATCCTGAGCAACCAAACCCCAGTCGCCGTAAGAAACTGTGTTGCCGCGATACGCCTTGCCCTTCATGCGGCCACGGAACTGCTTGCGATGCTTTACTCTTTTTGGCATCAACATGGCTTATCTGCCTCCTTCCGCTTTTGTGGATTCGTTCTTAGGCTGAGGGAGTATCTGTCCCTTATATATCCACACTTTAACGCCTAATTTTCCATAAGTGGTGTTTGCTTCAGCAAAACCATAGTCTATGTTGGCGCGAAGGGTCTGCAGCGGTATGGAGCCTTCGTGGTACTGCTCGGAGCGGGCTATATCAGCGCCTCCAAGTCTTCCGCTTACAGAAGTCTTTATGCCCTTAACGCCTGCGCGCATGGAGCGCTGTATGCTCTGCTTCATTGCGCGCCTGAAAGAAATACGCTTTTCAAGCTGCTGGGCTATGTTTTCCGCTACGAGCTGAGCGTCCGTATCGGGGTTCTTTATTTCAAGCACGTTTATAATAACAGGCTTGCCAAGCTGCTTTTCAACGTTTTCCTTAAGTTCTTCAATGCCTTTGCCGCCGCGGCCAATAACTATGCCGGGCCTTCCGGTATGAATATCTATTGTAACGCGCGACGCTGTGCGCGAAATATCTACGCGGCTTATGCCTGTCGAATAATACTTTTCCTTCAGCATTTTGCGAAGATTATAGTCTTCTATAAGATTATCCGCATACTCTTTCTTGTTGGCGTACCAGCGTGTGCTCCAGTTAAATATAACGCCAACCCGCGCGCCGTGGGGATTAACTTTCTGACCCATTAAAATTCCTCCTGTTTACTGTCCAGTACAATGCTGATATGGCTGGTGCGTTTTAATATGGGAGCTGCCGAACCGCGTGAGCGCGCAATAAAGCGCTTCATGGTCGGTCCCTGGCCTGTATAAACTTCCGCCACATACAGGTCATTCGCGTTCATATCCATATTGTTTACTGCGTTTGCCACTGCGCTGTCGAGCAGCTTAAGCACTATGGGCGAAGCGGCCTTGGGGGTGAATTTTAATATTGCTCTTGCTTCATCTACGCTCTTGCCGCGGATAAGGTTGATAACCGGAACAACCTTGCGAGAGGAGATGCGCACATGCTTTACATGAGCCTTGGGGCGCATGTCGCGGTTTTCGCGATGCTTGATGCCTTTATCGCGTGTATTGCTTGCCATAAGCTTGTTTCTCCTTTCTCGCTATTTTGTAGCGCCGGTGCTCTTTGAACCGGCGTGGCCTCTGAACGTCCTTGTAGGCGCAAACTCGCCGAGCTTGTGGCCTACCATGTCTTCTGTAATATATACCGGAACATGCTTGCGGCCGTCATGCACAGCTATTGTGTGCCCTACAAATTCCGGAAAAATTGTTGAAGAACGCGACCAGGTTTTGAGGACGGATTTCTTTCCGGACGCATTCATTGCTTCGACCCTTTTGTAAAGTCTTTCGCTTACGAAAGGTCCTTTCTTTATTGAACGACTCATCTATAAATTTCCTCCTTTCACCTTGTCACTTCTTGTTCCTGCGATGGATAACCATAGGATCGGAATACTTTTTATGCTTGCGCGTCTTGTATCCCAAAGTGGGCTTGCCCCATGGTGTAACAGGTGAAGGCATACCGATAGGGGCTTTGCCTTCGCCGCCGCCGTGCGGGTGATCCACAGGGTTCATGGCTGAACCGCGTACGGTAGGCCTTATGCCCATCCTGCGGCTGCGGCCCGCTTTACCTATGCTGACGTTTTCATGGTCTATGTTTCCAACGGTGCCTATGGTGGCTCTTCCTTCTATCGGAACTCTTCTCATTTCGCCGGAAGGCATGCGCAAAAGCGCGTACTTTCCTTCCTTGCCCATAAGCTGGGCGTATGCGCCTGCAGAGCGGGCGATCTGGCCTCCCCTGCCTTTTTTAAGCTCCACGTTGTGGATAAGGGTGCCGATAGGTATGGCTGAAATAGGGAGCGAGTTGCCTGTAATAATGTCGGCATCGTCGGAGCTTATGACGCTGTCCCCAACTTTTAAGCCGACGGGCGCAAGTATGTAGCGCTTTTCGCCGTCAGCGTAATGCAGAAGCGCTATGAACGCGCTGCGGTTGGGGTCGTACTCTATGGTCGCTACCTTTGCCGGAATGTCAAACTTGTCGCGCTTAAAATCGATTATACGGTACTTGCGCTTCTGTCTTCCGCCCTGATGGCGGACGGTGATTTTGCCCTGCTTGTTCCTGCCCGAATTTTTCTTGAGGGGAGCAAGCAGAGACTTTTCAGGCTTGTTGGTGGTAATCTCTTCATAGGTCAGCGCGGACATATTCCTGCGTGCCGGTGAAGTTGGTTTATAAACACGTATTGCCATATTGCCTCTCCTTTCTTAATTAATACATGCCCTCGAAAAATTCGATGGGTTTTGAATCCTCGGTAAGCTTTACATAAGCTTTCTTTACTTCCGGCGTCCTGCCAGATGTTCTGCCCTGGCGCTTTATCTTGCCCATGGTACGCACGGTGTTAACCTTCGCTACTTTTATATCGTCAAATATGGCTTCCAGGGCTTCCTTTATTTCTATCTTGTTGGCTCTTACATCCACTTCGAATACGTACTGTTTATCCGCGATGCCGTCATAGCCTTTTTCGGTTAGCACAGGACGCAGGATAATATCGTGTGGGTTTTTCATTACGCATAAACCTCCTCTATGGCTGTAACTGCGTCTTTGGTTAAAAGCAGCTTGTCTGCGCGCAGTGTGTCGTAAACGTTTATGGTATTGGGATAAGCGGCCTGAAGAAGCTTTATGTTATTGCCCGCGCGGCGGATATTTTCATCGCTGTCTTCCGTAACAAGCAACACCTTGTTTTCCGCTCCTACGGCTTTTAATACGTTCGCCATGAGTTTAGTCTTGCCTTCGTCAAGCTTAAGGCTGTCAAGCACGATAACGTCTCCGGACTGTACCTTTGAGGACAGCGCGCTTAGTAATGCCAGACGGCGAACTTTCCTCGGAACGTTTATAACGTAGTCGCGCGGCTTTGGCGCAAAGACCACTCCGCCGTGGCGGAACTGCGGCGCGCGGTTGCCGTGATGGCGCGCTCTGCCTGTGCCCTTCTGGCGATATATTTTGCGGCCGCCGCCTTTTACCTCTCCGCGGGAAAGGGCGCTCTGCGTGCCCTGGCGTTTGGCTGCTAAAATAGAGCGTACAACTAAATGCATGGAAGCAACATGAGGCGTTACGCCAAACACGCTGTCGTTCAGCTCTATGGAGCCTGCAGGATCGCCCTGCATATTTACCATTGAAATGGTTGGCATGTTTTCTTTACCTCCTTTTACTTCACTTTGCTGCTGTTGCGCACGAAAAGCAGGCTGTTTTTAGGGCCCGGCACCGCGCCATGCACGAGCAGCAAGTTGCGCTCTTCGTCTACTGCGATTATTTCAAGGTTCTGTATGGTTACTTTGGCGTTGCCGTATTGGCTCGGCATCGGCCTGCCCTTAGCCACCTTGGAAGGGCTTGAGCTTGCGCCAAGAGATCCTACTCCCCTGTGGTACTTTGAGCCGTGGGCCATAGGGCCGCGTCCAAAGTTGTTGCGCTGGATAAGGTTTGAAAAGCCGCGGCCTCTGCTCGTGCCGGTTACGTCTATCTTATCGCCTGCGCTGAACTGGGAAACTGTAAGCGTCTGCCCTACTTCATAGGGAGATACGTCCTCAAAGCGGAACTCTTTCAGATGCCTTGCTGGAGCGACGCCTGCTTTTTTGTAGTGTCCGGCAGCGGGCTTGTTTACAAGCTTCTTAGCGCGGTTTTCAGGCAACGTGTCGTAGCTTACCTGAACGGAATCGTATCCGTCGCTTTCGACAGTTTTCTTTTGCACTATCGTGCATGGCCCCGCCTGTATAACGGTTACGGGGACAAGCCTGCCGTCCTCAAGGAATTTCTGGGTCATTCCCAGCTTTTTTCCTAATATAGCTTTATTCATCACTGTTCCTCCCGTTAAAGCTTGATTTCTATTTCGACGCCTGCTGGAAGGTCAAGCTTCATAAGGGCATCGGTGGTTTTTGCATTTGGGTTGTGCACGTCGATAAGGCGCTTATGGGTCCTGCGCTCGAACTGCTCGCGGCTGTCCTTATACTTGTGCGGGGAACGCAAAATGGTGATAACTTCCTTTTGCGTGGGCAGCGGTATCGGGCCTGACACCCTTGCGCCTGTGCGCTTTGCTGTTTCAACTATGCGTTGCGCCGAAGCGTCTATGAGGTCGTGCTCATAAGCCTTCAGCTTGATGCGAATTTTTTGTGCGGCCATGGGATTCCTCCTTGAATTTCGTACTCTTACTCTGTATTAAGTAATGTTTTTTATGAGTCCGTCGCCTGATTATCAGGCTGGTCGGCGATAATTACCCGTCCAGGCCGGGACGGCAACCTATCGCGTCTTCCCTGTACAGACAGCCTTGCAATTATACGTTAATGCAAAAAAAAAAGCAAGCGTTTTTTGCGATTCGTTGCGCGCTTTTTTGTATTTCAGCCTTCACAAAGCTATATAATACACCGCTTATACGGCAATATAATTTTAACGTCATATACACGCTCTCTGGCGTTACATAAACGCCTTTTTGCGCTTTTTCTTTAACATTTTGCTCTTACGCTATATTCAGATTTAATTTGATTATAGCTTTTTCAATTTAAATTGTAATGCGTACTTACGTAATGCATATTTACGTTTTGAATTTTGCCGCGCGGCTTACTTTGCGGTTCGCTTTTTTGCTTGTCTGACTTGGACTAAGTTTTGAATAATTGCGCCTGTTCCAAATTATACTGCAATATATATAACAAAAGCGTTATAAAGCATAGAACCGCCTCGCCATAATAATCAACCATTAGAAATAAGTCCTATTGTAAGTTTCAGCACGAATATGCTTTATCGCAAACAAGGCTTGCGCCGCATATGTTTGACTCGGGTACAAAAGAAAAGATTAAAATGCGTTGTTTGGTCTTGCCAATTGCTGTTTGGATACTGTATAATAACCAAAATGGAAAAGGAGGGAAAAGCCAATGTCTGAAATGAACAACACAACCAAAATGAAGCCCATCGCTGAAGGAACAGAAACAGCGCACGGCATACTGTACCATGTGTTCAGGGCCTTGCAGGACAAGGGCTACGACCCTATTTCTCAAATAGTCGGCTTTATTTTAACTGGCGATCCGACATATATCACGAGCCACAACGGAGCGCGCAACCTTATATGCCGTCTTGAGCGCGACGAAATTTTGGAAGAGCTTGTGCGCTATTACGTGAACAACAATTTTTCGGCTTAATTATATATAATATGAAGCGTTTGATAGGCCTTGATTTCGGGGACAGGCGCATAGGCGTCGCCGTTTGCGACCCGCTGCGTCTGATAGCTTCCCCGCACAGCGTATATACAAGAAGCGGCGACGACGATAAAGACACAGAATATTTCGTCCGCCTGCTTAAAGAGCTTGACGCGGAGTACTTTGTGCTGGGACTGCCTTTAAACATGGACGGAAGCCACGGCTTCCAGAGCGAAAAGGTTAAAGCCTTCGCGGAAAAACTGCAGCAGAAAGGCGCGCGCGCCGTTTTCTTTGATGAAAGGCTCAGCACTAAGAGCGCTGAAAGGGCCCTTATAGAAGGCAATGTGCGCCGCGGCGACAGAAAGAAGAGCATAGACAGCGTCGCTGCAGCTCTCATACTTCAAAATTATTTAGACAGCTTGGAGCGTACGCTTTGAGCGCCAATATATAAAAGCGCGTGGGAGGACATTATGACTGAAGATTTCAACAGCGGCGACGTATATTTCGATCTGCCGGATAATGAAGATGATATAATAGAGCTTACCGATGAAGAGGGCAATACGGAGCAGTTCCACTATATCGCCACTATACCTTATGATAACGATGAATACGTTTTGCTTACAAACGCTTCAGATGACGACGACGACGAGGATTATGCAGAGGTCGTGGTCCTTAAGATAGAGCAGGACGAAAACGGCGAGGACATATATGTAAGCTGCGATGACGACAGCGTAAGCCAGGCGGTTTTCGACTTGTTCCAGCAAATGCTTGACGATGGAGAAAACTAAAGCAGAAAAAAATCAAACAAACTTTTCATTTAAAGTTCCCGACACCCATCGCTATGTTTGGGTGTCTCGTTTTTTATTGGCGCTATTAATATGCTGCACGCTGCTTACAATACACGTTATTCAGCGCAGCAGCCCTTTTGACCTGTCCATGTACGACAGTTACAGGCTTCAGGCCATGCAATGGAGAAAGGGCAAAATAGCGCTTGATGAAAACGTGCCTCACCTTGAGCTTGCCATATACAACGGGGAATACTATGTAAGCTTTCCGCCTGTTCCGGCGGTGCCCTTATATATATTAAGCTTTATATTTGGGGAAAACGTGCCCGATACGCTGCTTATGCAGTTTTACGCCATTTTTTCATGCCTGCTGCTTCAAAAAATGTTTTTAAAGAAAACTGCCCCTGTAAAGGCGGCGCTTCTGGCGTTCATGTTTTGTTTTGCATCTTCGCTTCTGCCGCTGCTGCTTAACGGCGCCGTATGGTACCAGGCGCAGGCGCTGGCGTTCTTATTTATAGTATGGTCTCTTGAACGCATGAGCGAAGAAAAAATGACGGCGTCCTTGTTTCTATACGCGTTAAGCGTAGGTTGCAGGCCTTTTAACGCCCTTTACGGGCCTCTTATAATGATTATATACGCAATACGACAAAAAAATTTTAAAAAAGTTTTAAAAAAGCTTCTCCCCGGCATATTTTTCGGGCTTCTTGTAGCAGGAACATACGCATGGTACAACTATATACGCTTTGGGGACATATTTGAGTTCGGCCACAATTACCTTCCCGAATTTTCCACGCAGGGCGGCACGCAGTTTTCGATTAATCATTTGCCAAAAAACATACGGACGTTTATTTTAGGCTCTCCGTTTAATAAAACGGAATATGGTCTGGAGTTTAAAAAATTCGGCTTTTCTTTGTTTTTAGCTAACCCGCTCATGCTTTGCATGGTTTTATGGCTCGTATATGATATAAAAACTCATAAAATTACAGCGGAAAAGGCGCTTATAGCGCTGTTTTGCGCCGCGCATATTTTTTTACTGCTGCTGCACAGAACAGGCGGTGGCTACCAGTATGGCGCGAGGTATTACGTCGACTGCCTGCCCTACTGCTTTTTATACGCGTTATCCGCGCCGCAGGCCTTAAAACGCACAAAAACCGCCGCCTGTGTTCTGCTTTTATTGGGCTTCGCCGGTGCTTTCGCTGGGGCGTGCTATATTCATTTGTAAAGAATAGATTTATTATAAATACAATAATGCACGTAAAGCGCATATCCTCCGTATATTTTTACGTACGATATGCGCTTGTTGAAATACCGGGCAATAAAAGCGTATTTATTTAATAAGCTTTTCGCTGATTTAATAAACTTATCATTGAAAATATAAAATTTTTTATAATCCCTGTTTATTGCGGTATGTTTATAAAAACTGACGCGATAAAACGAGCAAACAATCTAATGTCCCTTCATTCGCTTATGTTGTATGTGTTGTTTTCAAAGTCCACCGTTACTGAAACGCCGTTTTCAAACGTGGTTTTCTGGCGCGTGCGCTTTTCGTTCAAAAATTCATGCGATACCATTTTATGCATAGCGACCTTTTCGTTTAAGGCGCTCAGCACTTTTATTTTATCAATATTTTGCTTAAGCTCTTCGCCCTGCACGTTTTCATCAAGATAGCCTATGCCGCCGTTGAGCAAGGCGTGCAAAAATCCGTTTGTGCCTTTAGGTATGCCCCAGGTATTTTCCCCAAGCATCCAGGGTATGATGACGGAATCGTGCCAGGTTAAGTTAAAGAGCGGCACAGGTATAGCGGCTTCGGCGTAGTACGGCGCCCAGTGGCAGAACACCTGGTATTTGACAGCCCAATCGTTAACTTCTTCGGATGACGGCATTATATTATGGCTCGTAAGGTAGTTCAGGCACTGTCCTCTGTAATTCAGGCATTCGCGCCTGCTCATAGGGTGCCTTGGGTTTACGCATTCATCCGCCTCATTGCATGTAAACACGTCAAGATAGGCGGCGTCAAGGTGTATATTGGCGTCGAACAGCTTTTTAAAATTACGCTGCACATACGCAGGCGCCAATGAAGCGCAAAGATAGTTCTGCCTTCCGCCTGCCCAGCGCGACATTTCAAACACGCTTCCGTCGGCGCTTTCAGCGGCATTGTCTATATCATAGCTTGGAGCGTCAAGATAATAATCCCTGTATTGGTCGTGTATGCCGAACAGGTAGCCGCATCCTCTTACGGTATCTGAAAGCCTTTTAAGGCCTTCTTTCCCGCCGAGCGCTTCGCAAGGTGGAAAATAATCCGGATGCTTGTTGTCGTACCCGGGCTCCGCCCAGCCGTCAAGGTGAAGGTAAAGCTTGTTAAGCCCTGCCCGCTTAAGCATTTTAACGCGCTCTTCCCAATGACTGAACGGCACCAGAGAATCGTTTTTAGATATATCTTCTTTGTTGTAAAACGACGAGTCCCTGGTAACGTGCGTTTTTCCCGCGCAGTGCATAACGCAGCTGCCTATAAGTTCATTAACAAGCGGATTCTGCGCCGCTTTTTCTTTAAGCGTCCTGCCCTGTCCTTCCTCATCGGCAATTTTTCTGTAAAGATGACATAAATCCACATAGCTGCTGCCGCGGGGTGTAAAGCAGTAAGAAACGGTGCGCGGCGCGCGCATAAACCCTTTTTCCGGCAGATGCCTTATGTATATGCGATTAGGCCCGCCCGCCTTGTGCTCTATATTATAAGCGCTGTCCCACGGCTCGCGCACACGGCACATATAGCCGCCAAGAGGCGTAATTTCCCCCCACCAGGGCATGTATGCTGATTCAGAGCACATCTGCCCGTCAAACGGGAGCGGCTTGCTGAATTCAAAATCTGACGCGCTCGGCAGAAGCTGCCCCTGCATTGTGTTAAGGACGGCATAACTTTTATCGTCATCAGCCATAAGGGGCGCAGGCCAGCGCACTTCTTTCACGGGCAGGCCGTCTAAGTTGAGCGGAACAAAGGTGCAGTCCACAAAGCCCGAAGTATCGTTTACAAGCACGCTTAGTTCAAAGGACGCTTCACTGTAATTATCAAGCCCTGAATACAGAGTGCGTTTTCCTTTCCCAAGGCCTGTAATTAACTCAGTTGTTTCTGCATGCTTAAAGTCTTTAAAGTACACCACGTCTCCGTTCTTAAGCAAAAAAGAAGGCTCGTAGCTTTACCGTGGAAGAGATTGTCAGCACGCTCAGAACCATGGACTTTCTGGAGAACCGCAATGACGGTTATATTCCGGCGTACAAACGCAACAAGCTGACGGACAAGCTGCACCAAACGGCCGGATTCTACACGGATTTCGAGATATTGAGCATCCAAAATATGAGAAAGGTCATTCGAGAAAGCAAGAAATAAAACATTACGCACTTAAAAGTCATAGTAGAAAGCTCTGAAACGCCTCAATCACAGGTGCTTCAGAGCTTTTTTGCTTTTTTAACTGTCAAAGACGGGAGCTTATGAAAAAAAAGCATATTTCAACTTCATGACTTATATTTTCGTTTTATATGCTGCCGAGCGAGGGCAAAAAGAGCAAAACCAGATAAGTCGACACATTATAGAAGGATTGGAAAAGTATCGAAGCGATGACGTTGCGCTCGTGGTTTATGTAGAGGGCCGTGACGGCGATTGACAAGGGCAGGTAAAACCATA
>CAZFHI010000027.1:0-26478 GCA_964518875.1 uncultured Oscillospiraceae bacterium | reverse complement strand
CAGACCGTCGTTTTATCTTTAACTCGGTCTCACATCATTGACAAATGTACATAAAGCATTTGTTACAAATTTGTTATATTTAGTTTTTCCGCTATTTCTAAAAACTTATCGGCCGGCACTTCTTCGGCGCGTATATTTTTGTTAAGGCCCGAAGAATACAGCGCATTTTCTATGGTTTCCTTATCTGCAAGCGCTGATAAATTGTTTAAGAGCGTTTTGCGCCTTTTTGAAAAGCACAGCTTGAAAAAGCTGTAAAGCTTTGGAATTTTAGCTTTAAAATCCGGCGGCAGTTTATTTATCTCAAAATGCAGAAACACGCTGTCCACCTTTGGCGGAGGCGTAAAAAACTCAGCGGGAACGTCTATCCGCCCTTTGCAGGTCGCGCAAATGGAAGCCAGAAGCCCTAAAGGCCCCCATTTTTTGCTTCCCTCGCGGCAGTTTAATTTTTCGCCCGCCTCCTTCTGCACCATAACGCTCACAGTTTTTACGGGCAGCTTAAGCATGAAAACGCGCTCCATTATTTCCGTGGTCAGATAATACGGCAGGTTAGCCGCTATCTGTATGGAGGCTTCGTTTTTAAGCAGCTCTTCCAGATCCGTTTCCAAAACGTCGCCAAGTATTATCTCAGCTTCGTAATTTGAAAGCGCAAGGCGTAAAAAAGGCAGCATGTCCTTATCCTTTTCTATTACGACAAGCTTTTTGCAAAGTGGAGCGAGCTTGGAACTAAAATCCCCCATGCCGCCGCCTATTTCAAGCACGGTGGACGATTTTTTTATATCCGCCATCGCCGTTATATCGCCAAGGACTTTTTCATCGCGCAAAAAATGCTGGCCAAGCGATTTTTTGGCGCTTACGTTTGTTTTTTTGCTGTTTTCGTACCGCTTTTTCAATATATTTACAGGGCTTTAAGCGCGTTTAAAGTTTGCCGCAAATTTTTTGACTTAAACACGGCGGTGCCCATGACCAGCCTGTCGGCGCCGCTTTTTACAACGGCCTCCGCGTTTTCCGCGTTTATCCCGCCGTCTATTGAAAGCGTGTTTTTATAGCCCATTTTTCTTAAAGCCTTAAGCTTTTCAAGGCTTTCGGGCATGAACTTCTGCCCGCCGAATCCAGGCTCCACGCTCATTATAAGTATAAGATCCAGATTATCAAGGTAAGGTTCAAGCGCTTCATAAGGGGTATTAGGCTTTATGGAAAGCCCCGCTTTTGCACCAAAATAATGAATTCTTTTTAAAACGTCACGCTTGTTTTCTTCTATTTCCAAATGAACGGTTATTTCATCAGAGCCCGCTTTAAAAAAAGCTTCTATATATTTATACGGGTTATCCATCATAAGGTGGGTGTCGAGCCTTACGCTAGGAAACTCCTTTTTTACAGCCTCCACTATGGCGGGGCCATAGCTTAAATTAGGCACGAAGTGCGCGTCCATTACGTCTACGTGCAGAGTGTCTATGCCGCATGACAGAACGCGCCTTATGTCTTCCCCCATGTTAAGCGGGTCCGCCGCGAGTATTGACGGTGCGATGGTAATCATTATGCCTCCTTAATTATAGCGTTTTTTCCAGTTCTCAACTATCTGGTCCTTAATCAGCTTGTAGCGCTCGTGCCTGCCCCTGTCTATAAGCCCTTTTTCAACCATATCTTTAACGGCGCACTGCGGTTCGCTGTCGTGGTAGCACGGTGAAAACCTGCACTGATCATTTGCGCTTAAAAATTCAGGGTAAAACCTGAGCAGCTCCTTTGGTTCCATTTCAGGCACGTCTAAAAGGCTGAAGCCAGGAGTGTCAAGCAGCATAAGATCCCCGTCTATAAAAAGGCTCGTATGCCTTGTAGTCTGCCTGCCCCTTGCCGTTTTGCGGCTGAGCTTACCCGTTTCAAGCTCCCTGTTTAACATTTTTGAAAGTATGGTGCTTTTGCCGACGCCGGACTGACCCGCAAGGCATGAAACGGCGCCTGAAAACAGCCGCCTTAAGGCGTCCGTTGACGTATCGTGTATGGCTGAAACGCCTATTACCTTTACGCCGGCGCCCCTGTAACTTTTAATCGCTTCGTCAAGCGCCCCAGCGCCTAAATCCACCTTGTTAACTATTATAACAGGCTCTATTTTCTGCATAAAAGCGTTTAAAAGTATCTTATCCACAAGCAGGAAGTCCGGCTCTGGCACTTCCGCTATCACTATGCCGAGACGATCTATGTTTGCGACAGGCGGGCGCAAAAGACTGTTTTTCCTGGGCAAAATTTCATCTATCCAGCCGTGCTGGCCGTTTTCGCCCGGCGTGCAGAAAACGACGTCCCCGACAAGCGGCTTAAGCCTGTTGTAGCGGAACTTATTGCCTGCGCGCAGAACGTATTTTTCGTTGTTGTCGTCCTGCACCGAATAAATGCCGCCCCTGCCTTCTACTATGCGTGCTTTTATTATGCCGGTTCAGCCTCCTTTTCCACATATATGGCCAAAACTATCTCAAGCGAGTTGTCAGACGGCATAACGTCCGTACCCCCTGCTGGCAGCTGGTCCGCTATCCTGCCGTAGCGGCTGCTGTCCTCCACTGGCACTTCAGTTATTTTAATTTTTGTTAAAGGAACCCCCGCGTTTTGAAGCTTCTGCACGCCTTCTTCCTTTGAAAGGCCTTCCACGTCGGGAAGCGTAAGCTGCCCGCCGGATACGCTTATCTGCACGACTCCGCCTGTTGAAAGCGTGCTCCCCGCCTTTGGAAGCTGCGAGAGCACCGTGCCGCTCGGGCTTGAATCCATTACAAGTTCTATTACAAGCATATTAAGGCCTATGGTGCTAAGGCGCGACTTTGCTTCATTTTCGCTTAGGCCTATAAGCGCCGGCACCTGCTTTTCCATGGGGCCCGTGCTTATAGTAAGCAGTATAGTATCGTTTTTGCGCATGGGATATCCGAAGTCGTGCGACTGGAGTATTACAGTGCCCGCAGGCTGTGAGCTTGGCTGCCTTACTATTTCAGGCTTCAGCCAGGCGTTTATGGCGTCGCGCACGGCTTCATTCTCCGTTTCGCCTATCATATACGGAGCCTGCGTGCGGTTTGTAACAGAGTTATATATAAAATAGCTTCCCGCTATAATAGCGGCGAGCACGACTAAGGACAAAGCCGTAACGGCCAGCTTCCTTCTGTACCCCGGACGCTTTTTAAGCTTAGGCTTTTTCCCTTCGTTTTTAAAAACAGGCACGTCGCGCGTGGCCTCTTTTTCAGGGTATTTCAAGGCCTGCTTTACAGCGTGCGCCATAGCGAGGGCGGACTCGTACCTGTCCTTCGGGTCCTTGTTAAGAGCCTTCATGACGACGCTTTCTATAGCAGCCGATACTTCAGGCGCGAGCTCCCTTACTGGCTTTGGCGCTTCGTTTATCTGCTTCATGGCGACGGCGACAGGCGTGTCCCCTTCAAACGGCACCTTGCCCGTGAGCAGTTCGTAGTACACTACGCCGACAGAATATATGTCGCTTGCGAAGGTGGCGCTTTCTCCCTTTGCCTGCTCTGGTGAAAAGTAATGCACGGAGCCCATCACGGTATCGTTCTTTTTGCCGGCTATTTCGGTATTGCTGCCAACCATTTTTGCTATGCCGAAGTCCGACACCTTTATGTATCCGTTCTGGTCAACTAAAATGTTCTGCGGCTTTATGTCCCTGTGTATTATGTTCGCTTCGTGCGCGTGCTGAAGCGCCGCCAGAATGCGCGTTATTATCTGGGAAGCCAGGTCTTCGTTAAGCTTGCCCCTGTCCTTTATTATTTCCTTAAGGGTTTTGCCATGCACATATTCTATTACTATGTACAAGTTATTGTCGCCCTCGCCGACGTCCAGCAGGTTTACTATGTTGTGGTGGCTCATGCGGCTTGCGGCCTTGGCCTCGCGCTTGAAGGACTCTATAAATTCCGGGTTGTCATGAAGCTCCGGCTTTAAAAACTTAACGGCGACGTCGTGACCCGTGCGCAAATCCTTCGCCCTGTAAACAACGGCCATGCCGCCTTCGCCTATTTTTTCTTCTATATGGTAGCGCTCGGCGAGCAGCTTTTCCGTCATTTCCGTTCACCAAGTATGAGCAGGGTTATGTTGTCCCTGCCGCCTCTGTCAAGAGCGAGCCTTATAAGCCTGTCCGCCGCTTCTTCAAGCGGGCAGCTGTCCACTATGGAAAGCAGGTCGTCCGCTTTAACGTATTCAGTCAAGCCGTCGGAGCACAGCATCCATATATCGTTTTCACGCTTTTCAAGAACGGATATATCCGTGTTTACGCTTTTTTCCGTACCTACGGCGCGCGTGATGACGTTCCTGTAAGGATAGGTTTCGGCTTTTTCGGGCGGTATTACGCCGTTTTTTACGAGCTCCGCCACAAGGGAATGATCTCTCGACATCTGGTAAAGCCTGCTTTCTCGTATCATATAGCAGCGCGAATCCCCGACGTGGCCCAAAAGAAAGCTTCCGCCGTTCTCCCAAAGCACCGTAAGCGTCGTTCCCATGCCCGAAAGGTTTTCATCGCCAAGCTGGCGCGCGTATATTTCCGCGTTCACCGTATCTATGCCGCTTTTTAAAGCGCTTTCCGACGGCCTTGCGCCCGACAGCTCGCGCGCTATAATTTCAACAGCCATTTTGCTCGCAACGTTGCCGCCCTTATGGCCGCCCATGCCGTCCGCAACGGCGTATATGGGATAGCTTCCCGCAAGCGCGAGATAGCTGTCCTGGTTGTTCCGCATCACGTTGCCTATATGGGTTCTTATAATAGCGTTCAAGAAAACTCTCCTTTTAAATAGCCGCCTTACAGCGCTTTGCCAATCGTTTTTTTAATCAGCTTTTCAAATAATCGTTTCTCAGCTGCCCGCACGCTCCGTTTATGTCCCGCCCCATGGTTCTTCGCACGCTTACCGCTATATGCTTTTTTTCAAGCGTTTCGTAAAACGCTTGAACGCTTTTGCCGCTCGACCCTTTAAGCCCGCTTTCCTTTACGCTGTTAAGCGGTATAAGGTTTACGTGGCACTGGAAGCCGCGCAGCAGCGAAGCCAATTCCTCAGCGTGCTCCGTTTTGTCGTTAAAGCCCGATATAAGCGCGTATTCAAAGCTTACGCGCCTGCCTGTGCTTTTAACGTAATACCTGCACGCTTCCATAATTTCATCAATGGAAAAGGCGTTCGCGACAGGCATTATCTGCTTTCTTAAAGCGTCGTTCGGGGCGTGGAGCGACACGCTCAGGGTAATGCTTAAATTTTCCTTTGCCAAATCATAAATTTTCGGCGCTATGCCGCAGGTTGAAAGCGTTATGCGCCTCGGGCTTAAATTAAGGTTTTCCACCGCTAAACGTATAAAGCGCACGACGTTATCGTAATTATCGAGCGGCTCGCCGCTCCCCATAAGCACCACGTTGCGCACCCGCGAATCCTTAAGCGCGCCGTTAGCGCATATGACTTGAGAAAGCATTTCGCCGGGGCTTAAATCGCGCTGCCTGCCGTTTACAGTGCTCGCGCAAAATTTGCACCCCATAAGGCAGCCCGCCTGCGTAGAAACGCACAGCGTGGCGCCGTAGGAATACTGCATAAGCGCGCCCTCTATTACGTTTCCGTCGTTGAGCGCGTATAAAAACTTCTGCGTGCCGTCGTCTTTTGAAACAAGGCGTTTTATTATTTCAGCGTCTGATGAAACGCAGTTTCCCTGCAAAAAATCTATCATGTTTTTAGGCAGGTTGCGCATTTCGTAAAAGGGCACGCCCTTCATAAGCCAGGACAAAAGCTGCTTTGCCCTGAACTTCTGAAACCCGCTTTTCCGAACAAAGGCTTCTAATTCCTCGTGGTTTAAGCTGAGCAAGTCTATTTTATCATTCATCGCTTGTTTTTACCATAGCGGCTATGAAAAAGCCTTCCTGCATTCCGTCTTCGCCCGGCATCAGCTGCATTCCGTACGGCGACGCTCTATGTTTCAAACTTTCAGGAAAATCATCCTGGAACGGCAGCATTTTAAATTCATTATGGCGGTTTAAAAAGCTCTTTATCTGTTCGCTGTTTTCCTCAGGCAGTATGCTGCACGTAGAATACACAAGCCTTCCGCCGTTTTTAACGTATCTGCACACCGTTTCAAGCAGCCTGCCCTGCTTTTCGCGCAAAGCGTCAAGACCCTCCAGATTAAAGCGGTACTTGCTTTCAGGCTTTGATGAAAGCACGCCCGTTCCTGTGCAAGGCGCGTCCAGAAGCACGGCGTCCATGCTTGAAACAAGGTTTTCCCTGAATACAGACGCGTCGCGCGCCATGGGGCGCACGTTATACAGCCTAAGCCTTTCAGCCGCCGCCCTTATGAGCTGCACCCTTTTTTCATGCACGTCCCACGCCTGCACGCGGCCCGTGCCCTGCATCTGCTCCGCCATAAGCATTGTTTTCCCGCCGGGAGCGGCGCAGCAGTCCAGTATGTTCATGCCAAGGTCCGCGTTCACGGCTAGGGCTGCAAGCATGCTGCCCTCGCCCTGTATGCTGAACAAGCCGTCGCGGAAGTCCTGGTCTTTTGAAATGTCGCTTGTGCCAGACACCCTGTACACGTAAGGCAGAACCGCGCTTTCCGCTTTCCAGGGCTTCGACTTTACAAGCTCCTCAAACTGTATGCGGGTTAAAAGCATCATGTTGCGGCGTATGGTCATTGAAAATCCCCTGTCGCTGAACATGATTATTTTTTCCGCCTTTTCTTCCCCAAAATTTTCTATAAGCGTATCCACAAGTTCAAGCGATGCTGAGCCGCATATGCTTAAGTACGCGCGCAAATTATCCTCTTTTTTAGGGAAAACCACGCTGTCCTTTTTTCTTACAAAAGACCTTAGCGCGCCGTTTACGAGCGGCGTAAGCTCCTCGTATCCTCTTTTTCTCGCAAGGCTTACCGCTTCGTCCACGACGGCGCTTGAAGGCACTCTGTCCAAAAACAAAAGCTGCGCCGCGCTTATGCGCAGAAGGTTTATAAGCGTTGGCGGAAGCTTTTCAGGCTCCTTTATAAAATAGCCGAGCGCAAAATCTATATAGTTTAATTTTTCAAGCGTTAAATAGACTATCCTCGTGCACAGACGCTTGTCCCTTTCGTCAAGCGTCAATTCGTTGAGCACGTCTGAAAGGGATATGGCTGAATAGCCGCCGTCTATGAGCACCCTGTCCACAGTGTCCCACGCTGCCCCGCGCGCCTTGCCGTTTAAATGGCTTTGCCTGCGCGGTTTTTCAAAATGGCGTTCGCTGCGCGACGGCGCTCTGCCGGACTTTTTAAAGCCTTCGTTTTCGCGCGGCTTGTAGCCTGTTTTTTTGTAAGTCTCGTTTTCGCGGGACTTGTAGCCCGTTTTTTTGTAAGTCTCGCTTTCATGCGGCTTGCGGCCAGTTTTTTTGTAATCCTCGCTTTCGCGGGACTTGTAGCCCGTTTTTTTGTAACCTTCGTTTTCGCGCGGCTTGTAGCCTGTTTTTTTGTAAGTCTCGTTTTCGCGCGGCTTGCGGCTCGTTTTTTTGTAACCCTCGTTTTCATGCGGCTTGCGGCCAGACTTGCCGAACCCGCTGTTGCGATGAGCCTTTAAATTTTTTGATCCGCCCGTCGCTTCATTCTTATTGTATGGCTTGGCGTGCGCTTTGCCTGCGAAACGGCGCTTCCCCTGCGCCTTGCCTTCTGCCTTGCCGTCATGCATTCGCGCTTTCCTCCGATATGTTTTTGCCCTCGTTAATGCGGTTGCCGCGCAGGTAAGCCGCGGCGTCCATCGCCTTTTTGTTCGGAGCCTGAAGCTCAAGTATTTTTAAGGCTCCGTCCTGAGCCTTTATTACAAGGCCTTCTTTAGGGCTTGCCAAAAGCACCGTTCCCGCTGCCGCGTCCGAATTAAATTCAACCGCTTCCGCTCTGTGCACTTTAAGCGCGCCCATGGGCGTCTTTATAAAAGCGCCGGGCCACGGATTAAGCCCAAGAACTAAATTCTGAAGTTTTTCCGCCGGCAGGTTAAAATCCATTTCGCCCATATTTTTATTAAGCATAGGGTAATAGGACGCCTTGCTCTCGTCCTGCTTTACGGGCGTTATGCCGCCGTTGAGCAATTTTTCAAGCGTCTGCAAAAGCAGCGCTGCGCCTAAATCCGCCAGCCTTAAAGTAAGCTCTCCTGCCGTTTCGCCTTTTTTTATCCGCGTTTCTGTTTTTAAAAGCGTGTCGCCAGTATCTATGCCGGCGTCTGTAAGCATGGTCGTAACGCCCGTCGTTTTTTCGCCGTTTATGATGCACCAGTTTACAGGCGCCGAGCCCCTGTACGCTGGCAGAAGCGAAGCGTGCACGTTCACCGTGCCAAGAAGCGGAATATCCAGTATCCTTTGTGAGAGTATCTGCCCGAAAGCCGCGGTAACGCATAAGTCCGGCTTTAAAAGGCCAAGCGCCTCAACGCCTTCCACGGATTTAATCCTTTTAAACTGAAAAACGGGTATATCGTGCTCAACCGCAAGCTTCTTTACAGGGCTTACCGCCATCTTTCTGCCGCGCCCCTTCGGCCTGTCCGGCTGGGTGAAAACGCCCGCCACGTTGTAGTTTTCTTTTATGAGCGCCTCAAGGCTTTTGGCGGCGTATTCCGGCGTGCCCATAAACACTATGCGCTTACTGTTCATCCTGCTCCTCGTCGTCATCGAATATTTCTTCAGTCATTTTGTCAACGTACAGTATGCCGTCCAGGTGGTCTACCTCGTGCTGTATGCAGCGCGCCAGAAGCTCGTCCGCGTCGATTTGAAAATCCTGCCCGAAGCGGTCCTGCGCCTTGACGGTAATCTGCTTCGGCCTTATCACATAGCCCCTTCGCCCCGGAACGCTCAAGCAGCCCTCCGCCATTTTAACGGTTTCTTCGCTGAACTTTATAATTTCCGGGTTTATAAGCTCAATAAGGCCTTCTCCGACGTCCACTACAACCATGCGGCGCTTTATGCCTATCTGCGGCGCCGCAAGCCCTATGCCGTTTGCGTCGTACATGGTTTCAGCCATATCCCTTAAGCGCATAAAAAGCTGCGGCGTGCAGAAATTGCTTACGCTGTGGCTTTTGCCTCTCAGGCTCTGGCTGCCTATCTTTTTAATGGGTTTTATCATCTTTCCTCCTAATAAAGCGTAGACGGGTTTATTTCAAGCTCCCTGCTTCCCCTTTCGTCAGGCTCCTGCGCCATAGCGCTTAAAAAGGCGAGCATGGGTTCGTCATCTTTATGGTCTATCATTTTAATGAAAAGCTGCGCGCGGTATTTGCCCTGTATGCGTTTTATGGGAGCGTCGTCCTCCCTGTAAAACAGCACTCTCTTTTTCCACGCCGGGCGCTTTTGCAGCTCGTCCCTGAAACGCGCGAACATCTGCCCGCTCATTTTTCTCGCGTCCTGCTGCGAATCCGCCGTGCAGAGCACGCGCACTATAAGCGTGAACGGGGGGTACAGGTCTCTTTTGCGGCGCGTGAATTCCATTTCAAAAAAGCTTCTGAAGTCCTGCGACTTAGCCGCCTGTATCGCGTAATGATCAGGCTTGTAAGTTTGTATTACCACTTCGCCCGTATCTTTTCCGCGCCCGGCGCGCCCCGCCACCTGCGTTAAAAGCTGAAACGTTCTTTCGCTTGAGCGGTAATCCGGCAGATTAAGCGAAAGATCCGCAAGCACGGCGCCAACAAGCGTAACCTGTGGAAAATCAAGCCCCTTGGCTATCATCTGCGTGCCTATCATAACGCGCGCCTCGCCGCTTCTGAAGCGGTTTAAAAGCTTTCTGTGCCCGTTCTTTCCCCTTGTCGTGTCTATGTCTATCCTAACGGTGCTTACGCCAGGAAAAAGCTTGCGCACTTCTTCCTCTACCTTTTGCGTGCCAACGCCGCAGGTCTTTAAATACTTGCTGCCGCAGTTAGGGCATGTTTTGGGGAATGGAACGCTCAAGCCGCAGTAGTGGCAGTGCATGCGGCCGTCCGAAGCGTGGTAGGTCAACGCCACGTCGCACTGCCTGCAGTGCAGCCTTTCGCCGCATTTTCTGCATACGACGCTCGGCGCGTAACCGCGCCTGTTTACAAACAGCATGGCCTGCTTGCCGTCTTCAATGCAGCGCGTAAGCTTTTCTATAAGCAAATTTGAAAACATGCCCGTGTTGCCAAGGCGAAGCTCCTCGCGCATATCAACTATATGCACCTTGGGGAGCGGGCGCATGTTCACCCTTTCCGGCATTTCCAGAAGCATATAGTCTCCCCTCCGCGCCTTGGCGAAGGACGTAACGGACGGCGTGGCGCTAGCGAGCAGAAGCACCGCGCCCTCCCTTTTGCAGCGGCTCAGCGCCACGCTCCTCGCGTCGTAACGGGGATTGCTTTCGGAAATATACGTCTGCTCGTGCTCCTCGTCTATTATTATTATGCCTAAATTTTCAAGAGGGGCGAACACGGCGGAGCGCGCGCCTATCGCTACTTTGGCGTCGCCTGAGCGCAGCCTGCGCCACTCGTCGTAGCGCTCTCCCGCGGAAAGCCCTGAATGAAGCACCGCCGCCACGTCGCCAAAGCGGGACATGAACCACGACACTATCTGCGGGGTCAATATAATTTCCGGCACGAGCACTATCGCCGTCTTATTAAGCTTTAGGGCGTATTTTACAGACCTTATATATACCTCGGTCTTGCCGCTTCCAGTAACCCCGTGAAGCAAAAACGCGCCCCTGCCCTTTTCAAGCGCCGGCACTATTTCGGACATGGTTTCCTTCTGCTGGGGGGTAAGCTCCAGGTCCTCGCTCTTTTCAGGCATGTAAGGAAGCGGGCTTCTGTATACTTCTTTTTCAAATATAGAAACTACGCCCTGCTTTTCCAGCGTTTTAAGAGCGGACATGGGGTTTGAAACCAGCGCTTTAAGGTCCTTTACGAAATGGTCCTCGCCGTCTGAAAGCAGGTCCATTATAAGCTCCCTTTTGGGAGCGCGCCTTTGCGCCTCGCGCGCCTTGAAAAATTCTTCTCCGCAAAGCAAAATGCGCGCCGCCTTAAGCTTTTTGGGCTTTATCCTGCCGCGGCGTATCTGCGAAGGAGCCATGAGCCTTAAAACGAGCGACAGCGTGCAGTGCGATTCCTTCGCTATTTCCTTTGCCAATTCCATAATATGCGGAAGTATTACAGGGTAGTTTTCCAAAGGGCGTATAACGCTTTTTACTTTGCTTGAATCTATGCCCGCTTCGTCTTTAAGGCTTAATACCACGCCTTCTATATTTCTGTTTCCAAAAGGAACCAGAACCCTTGTTCCTTCTGAAATATTCATGTTTTCAGGCAGGGCGTAGGTGTAAGCGCGGTCCGTAGCTTCAGCGGCTATGTCTACGCAAACCTCGCAATACGCGCTCATTTTTTTACCTTGTTTATTATGTCAAGCGCCTTGTCTATTATTATGCCTGCGACGTCCCGCTTTGACATAAGCGGAAAGTTTTCAGCGGAGTCTTTTCCTATTATGGAAACTATGTTGCCGTCCGATTGAAAGCCCGCGTTGTCCTGCGTTACGTCGTTCATAACTATAAAATCCAGGTTCTTTTTTAAAAGCTTGCTTTTGGCGTTTTCCACGCCGTTTTCCGTTTCAGCGGCGAAGCCTATTAAAACCTGCCCGTTTTTCTTTTTTTCGCCCACGGCCTTCGCCACGTCTTCAGTCGGCACAAACGTGAGGCTTATTTCTTTTTTGCCCTGTTTTTTTATTTTTTGTTCGGAATATTCTTTAATTTTAAAGTCCGCCGGGGCGGCCGCCTGTATTACTACGTCGTTTTCGGGCGCCTCGCGCATCATAATATCGTATAAGTCTTCCGTAGTTAAAAAGTTAAATATCTTATCGGCCTTAGGCTTTTCTACGCTCGTTTTTCCCGTCACAAGGGTAACAAAAGCGCCGCGGCTCAGCGCTTCCAGCGCAATAGCGTAGCCCATCTTGCCTGACGAACGGTTGCTTATAAAGCGCACCGGGTCTATGCTCTCCTGCGCGGGCCCCGCCGTTACGAGCACCTTAAGTCCCTTCATGTCCTGCTTTTTAGTTAAAACGTCGACTACGCTTTTAGTTATTTCATCAGGTTCCGCCATGCGGCCGGAGCCTTTTTCTCCGCAGGCCAGAAGACCGCTGTCCGGCCCTGTAAGCTTAACGCCGCGCTTTTTTAAAATTTCTATATTGTTTTGCACGGCGGGATGGTTCCACATAACGGTGTTCATAGCGGGCGCTATAATTACCGGGGCTTTAGTAGCGAGCACTGTGGTAGTAAGCATGTCGTCCGCTATGCCGTTTGCGTACTTGCCTATAAAGTTCGCGGTAGCCGGCGCGACCAGAAAAACGTCGGCCTTTCTCGCAAGGGAAATATGCTTTATCTCCCATGAAACAGGCTCCTTGAACATATCTATAACGACGGGCCTTCCGCTTAAGCTTTGAAAGCTTAAAGGCGCCACAAACCTGCACGAATGCTCCGTCTGTATAACGTCTACTGAAGCCCCTAACTTTTTCAAGTCGGATACTACCTGCACAGCTTTGTAAGCGGCGATGCCGCCCGTTACGCCAAGAACTACGTTTTTACCTTCTAAAGGCAGCATGCTATTCCTCGCGGCCTATCTTTTTATGCGCCGTTATAAGCCCCTTGTCTATTTCTTCTATCGCTATTGAAAGCGGCTTTTTATCGCCCGGGTCTATAAGCGGCTGCGCGCCCTCCACAAGCTCCCTTGCGCGCTTTGACGCTTCCACTACAAGCGTGTAGGCGCTCGGCGTTTTTTTGAGAAGTTCCTCTATATAAGGTTTATTGATTGCCATGTTTCCTCCTAAAAAGATTCTATTACGGGAAAGTAGCGCGTTGTACGCTGTTTTTCCGCGGAAATGATGTGGCTTAGTTTTTCGTAAGCCATCTGCAGGTCGTCGTTTACGACCGCGTACTGGTATTCCTTAAGCTTTTCAACCTCGCCTCTCGCATTGTGAAGCCGCCTTTGTATTTCTTCCGGATCGTCCGTGTTTCTTGTGTGCAGCCTTATGCGAAGAGCGTCGTAGCTTGGCGGCAGAATAAAAATGGAAACGCAGTCCCGCCTTTTAGCCATCACCTTGAGCGCTCCCTGAGGGTCTATGTCAAGCAAAACGTTTTTCCCTCTTTCTATGCACTCGTTCACAGGCGTTTCCAGGGTGCCGTAACGGTGGCCGTGCACCGTAGCGTTTTCTAAAAACTTGTTCTGCGCGAGCAGTGCGTCGTACTGGGCGTCTGATATAAAGTGGTAATGCACCCCGTCTATCTCCCCGCTGCGCGGCTTGCGCGTAGTACAGCTTACTGAAAAGCACAGGCTCGTGTCCTCGTGCAGAAGCTTGCCGCACAGCGTCCCCTTGCCGGTGCCGGAAGGCCCCGAAATAACTATGAGCATGCCCTTGCGAGTCTCTTTCAAAATTTAACCCCCTTATCGTCCTGTATGCGGCTCGTAAGTGTTTCCGGCTGAAGACCGGATAAAATAACATGTCCGGAATCCATTACAATAACGGCTCTCGTGCGGCGCCCGCTCGTGGCGTCCACCAGCATTTTTCTGTCCCTCGCGTCCTGCACCATGCGGCGCGTTGGCGCGGCGTCCGGCCCTATTATGGATATTATCCTTTCAGACGCGACAGAATTGCCAAAGCCTATATTGAGCATTTTCAACGTAAGCGCCCCCAAACCAAAAACAAATACGACAAATAAAATGGCGTCGCCATTTCAAATTTATTATACCATAGCTTGCGCGGGATTTAAACATAAAACTTATTTCGCGTTTAAAAAACATAAATTTCACGCGGTACGGACATTTTCTTACGGCGCATAAAGCTTATGATTATTAAGCTTAAAGCGTTAAAAATCAAAGAGCCGCGCTGCCGCGGCTCTCTGATCAAAGGAGTAATACAATGGAGGAGTATTTTGGGACGCGAAAAGTCTTAAAAGCGTCCTGTGAATTTAAAAGACACCGAGTCTTAAAAAGCAAGCTGATCGATCCTTGCGTAAAAGCATGAGCTTAAAAGCATAACGGTTTCAGCTTATTACTTCTTGGTAAGATATTTCCTCATATCGATGATGCATGCGACAAGTATTACTGCGCCTTTGATAATATATGTTGTGTTTCCCGAAATACCCAAGAAAGTCATGCCGCTTATTATAAGCTGCATAAGGAAAACGCCAAGCACGACGCCTGAAATTTTACCTATGCCGCCTACAAACGAAACGCCGCCTATAACGCAGGCCGCGATAGCGTCCAGCTCGTAGTTAAGACCCAGGGAACCTGTTGAAGCGCCAAGGCGCGCGGCTTCTATAAAGCCCGTATAGCCGTAGCACACGCCGGCAAGCGTAAACACGGCGACTATGGTAGTAGTAACGTTTACGCCGGAAACCCTCGCGGCTTCCTCGTTTGAACCTACAGCAAACATGTTTTTGCCAAACTGCGTCTTGTTCCAGACGACCCACATAATGGCCGTAACTATAATGGCGAGAAGCACGTATGTATTTACGGAGTTGGTGCCTATCTTAAACAAGGGAGCGGTTACAAAAGACGTGGTGTAGCTCGGGTCCAGGGACGAAACCTGCTTCGCGTTTGATATGGTAAGATAGATGCCGTACGTAATCAACTGCGTTGAAAGCGTAACTATGAAAGGATGCACCTTAAACTTAGCGAAGCAGAAGCCGTTCACAAGGCCTATTACGGCGCCTATGCCCATGGCCATAAGCAGTATAAGGAACACAGGCTGCGGGCCAATGTCTTCCAGGAACTTGCCCATGATGCCGGTTTTTTGCAGGAATATAGCGCTTGTAAACGCCGTTAAGCCCACAACGCGGCCCGCGGAAAGGTCTGTTCCCGCAAGAACTATACACCCTGCTATTCCTAAGGCTATGGGAAGCCTTGCCGCTGTAAGCGTTAATATGTTTATTATGGATGCGGGCTGAAGGAAGGTCGGGCGCTGTATCTGTATATAGATAACGAGCAGTATGATTATAATAATCATGGCCCTGTCCAGGAACCAGTTGCCTATGTAGCGCTTTTTATCTCTATGCGAGAGCGCGTTGAACTCTTCTCTTCTTGTCGCAAAGCGGCCTTTCTTAGGCGAATTGCTATTTGTACTCACAGTATACCTCCAAAATTAAACATATTTCGCGGCAAGCTTCATAATGTCTTCCTGACTTGCCGTTTTCGGATCGACCTCGCCTGCAAGGCGCCCGCCGCTCATAACAAGAATTCTGTCGCAAATTCCAAGCAGCTCCGGCATTTCAGACGATACCATTATAACGGAATCTCCGTTTTTTGCCATATCTATTATAAGCTGATAAATCTCGTACTTGGCGCCTACGTCTATGCCGCGCGTAGGCTCGTCAAGCAAAAATATGTCGGGGCGCGTAAGCATCCAGCGGCCGAATATAACCTTCTGCTGGTTGCCGCCCGAAAGAGACCTTATGCGCGTTTCCTGCGACGGGGTCTTGATACTCAGCTTGTCTATGCTGGATTTAGTCGCGGCGCGCATTTTGCGGTCGCTCAAAAAGAACTTGCCGTTCTTTAAGGATTTAAGGCTCGAAATAACGGTGTTTTCTTTTACTGTTAATATATTAAATATTCCGGTCGCCCTGCGCTCTTCCGTAACCATGGCGAAGCCGTTTTTAAGGCTTTCCCTTGGGGTTTTGTTGTAAATTTCAGTGCCGTTTTTATAAATTCTGCCTTCTTTTCTTGTGGCGGCGCCGAATATATTTTCAAGCAGCTCTGTTCTGCCGGAGCCGTCCAGCCCCGCTACGCCTAATATTTCGCCTTTTTTAAGCTCAAAGCTTACGTCTTTAAGGTTGGAATACATGGCGCTTACGTTATCCACCTTCAAAACGGGCTCAGCGGATATTTCGTGCTCCTTCGGAGGGAAGCGGTTGGTAAGCTCGCGCCCGACCATAAGCTTTATAATTTCGTCTATTGTTATATCTTTAGCGGACTTCGTCGCGACCCATTTACCGTCGCGCATAACGGTTACTTCGTCTGAAATACGCAGTATCTCTTCCATTTTGTGGGATATGTATATAATGCCGCAGCCCCTGTCGCGCAGCATGTTTATTATTTTAAACAGGTGGTCGACTTCAACTTCGGTAAGGGAAGAGGTAGGCTCGTCTAAAACAATAATTTTGGCGTTATACGAAACAGCCTTGGCAATTTCCACCATCTGCCGCTGTGAAACCGGCATATCGGCCATTTTGCGTTTTGGGTCTATATCAATATCAAGCTTTTTAAAGACCTCTTTAGTCGCATTGTACATTTTTTTCTCGGACAGGAAGGGCGAGTGCTCGCTATTATGCATAAGCTCGTACCTGCCAAGCCAGATATTGTCCATAACGTTGCGGGACAGCGCCTGGTTAAGCTCCTGGTGAACCATCGCGACGCCGTTGTCCAAAGCTTCGCGCGGCGTTTTAAATTCGACAGGCTTATCCTCAAGGTAAACCTGACCCTCGTCCTTTGAATAAATACCAAAAAGGCACTTCATGAGAGTGGACTTGCCCGCTCCGTTTTCTCCCATAAGTGCGTGTACCGTGCCGGGCTTAAGCGTAAAACTGACATCATCCAGCGCCTTTACGCCCGGGAAAGACTTGCTGATATGTTCCATGCGCAAAAGCGCCGTTTCAGCCATATGGGAATCCTCCTTTAAAAAATACGCGCGGAGGGCGTTACGCCCTCCGCAAAATCAGGCCGTATTATTCTTCGCCTGTATATACTGCGTAAGGTATATCCACGCGCCAGCCCTCTACCTGTACATAGTTTTCGTTAAGGTTTTCAAACTTATCCTTGCCTTCGACCATGTTCTTTGTAAGGGTTGCGACAGCGTCAGCCATACCGACGGCGTCCTGCTTGATGGTTCCCGTCATGCGGCCTGTCGCGATAAGCTCTTTTGCCGTATCGGTTGCGTCTACGCCAAACACCGGTATAACCTTGGCGCCTTCTTCGCCTGTGTTGTAGCCCGCGTTTGTAAGCGCGTTTACTGCGCCAAGCGCCATATCGTCGTTGTTGGCTATAACGAGCTCTACCATGTTTCCGTTTTCTTCATTGTACTGGGAAAGTATGGTGCTCATGTAGTCGAACGCAGCGCCGTTGGACCATGCGCCGTTCTGGTCTACAAGGTATTTGTTTTCGTTGGATTCGTCATAGAACTTAAGCTCTGGCTTGCCTGCCGCCACGAGCGCTTCGTTGGCCTTGCCTGCGCCGTGCTTGGTGCGGAATATGGCTTCCTGGTTGGCTTCGTCGCCCTTGAACATAACGTAGCTTATTACGCCGTCTTTGTTAAGGTCTAATTCGTCATAATGGTCAAGCAGATACTGGCCTATGAGCTCGCCCTGCATAATGCCGGCCTGCTCAAAGTTTGTGCCTACGAAAACCGCTTTGTCATAAGAAAGAATAAGCTCCTTTGCTTCGTTATCATCCGTTGAAACCGCGCGGTTAAAGAATACTACCGGTATGTCGGCGTCTTTCGCAAGGTTTATAAGGTTCTGCGTAATGCCTGCCGCTCCGCTTTCCACCTGGTTTATGGCGAGAGCCGCGGGTTTTGAGCTTATGGCAGTCGTAATCTGGTCTGTCTGCGTAGCCTGCACGTTGCCGCCGTCGTTGTCGATATAGGCGACTTTCATGTCGTCAAAGGCCTTGTTCAAGGCTTCACGCACGCTGGAAATGTACACATCTGCGAAGTTGTACCAGAATACGTGCACTTCTCCTTCAGCGCCTGCGCCCACGAGGCCCAGAGCCATCACGAGTACGAGAAGCAGTGAAATAAGTTTTTTCATTAAGGTTTCTCCTTTTTAATTTATTTGGCGGAAAACCGCCCGTTTGATATTATTATACGACATTGCTCCGTTTAACTCAATGAGAAAACAACAATAAAATATCAAATTTCTACTATGAGCGAATTTTAATGTTCGCCGTTAAGGCGTTTTGCCAGAATACGCGCGCGAATATTGACATCAAAAATTATTGCCGTTACAATTCTATTGATTAAAAATAATTTGGAGGAACGTATGTTAATCGCGAGATACAGCGCAGATTACACAAAAGTTCAGTCTCTTAAGGAGCATTCCTTAAACGTTGCCGAATCGGCTTCCCTGCGCCTTAAGCGTTTGCATTTGTCTTCTGTCGGGTTTTTGGCAGGTCTGATGCACGACCTTGGCAAAAGCACCGCTCAGTGGCAGTCCGCCATTAAAGAGGCAAAGCTAAAATTCAACGAAACACAAAAAGAAAAAAATTCTCCCTTGGGCGTGCCCCACGCCCCCGTTTCCGCCGCCGCCGTTTATAATTTGTTGTATGACAAATCAAAAAGTTCAAGCGATAGAGCGTGTTTGCAGATGCTGTGCGCCGCCATATACGCTCACCACGGCTATCTTCCGGATATTCTAAGCGTTTCAGGAGAACAGGTGTTTTTTAATCTCATCAGCGGGTTTGAACCGGAAGATCCGTCGTCTTTAAGAGCTTATTTTGAAGAAGTCTGCTGCGAAGAAAAAATATATTCCATCTGGGAAAAAGCGAAGGCGGAGTTCCGCGCCTTTATTTTAAAAGCAGGCGATGCGTGTAAAGACTTAAACTCTCCTCACCTAAAAAACGTGCAGGCGCAATTTATAATTTATATGATTACCCGCATGGTATATTCTTCGTTAATAGACGCGGACAGGCTGGACGCTCAAACCTTTGAAGACAACAATAATTATTCCTCGTCCGTTGAAGGCTCCGTTTTAAAAGACTGCGCGGAAGCGCTTGAAAAATACGTTGAACGCCTGGAAAAGAACGCCTTAAATTCAGGGCAGAATAAATACATTAACAGCGTGCGCTCGCAAATATCTTCCGCCTGCAAAAGCGCCGCACGTTCAAAAGAGCATCTCTTTTCTCTGCGCGCCCCGACGGGCGGCGGCAAAACGATCGCCGGTCTGCGCTGGGCCTTGAACAAAGCCGATATATACGGCAGGCGGCGTATATTCTACATAGTAAGCTATACAACTATACTTGACCAGGTGTACGGCGTATATAAAAACGCCCTTTCAGGTTCCCGCAGAAAAGCGGATATTCTGCTGCATCACAGCAATATAATAGACGAAGACGCCGATGTGCCAAACGCCGTCGGCGCGCCGGACGTTTTCGCGGAGCGCTGGAACGCGGATATAATACTAACGACGCAGGTGCAGTTTTTTAACGCGCTTTTTTTAGGCACAGGCAGGGCCGCGCGCAGAATGCAGAGCCTGCAGAACTCCGTTATCATTTTTGACGAAGTTCAGACCGTTCCGCCGAAACTGAAATATTTGTTCAACCTGTCCATAAGGTATCTTACCGAAATAGCCGGCTGCGATATACTTTTATCCAGCGCGACCCAGGCTGATTTTGAAAAAATGGAATATCCCATGCCTAAAATAAAAAGCATATTTAAAAGCGCAGATAATTTATTTGAAAAAATGAAGCGCGTTAAGCTTATAGACAAAACAAAATGCGAAGCTTCAGGGCCTGACAAATTAGCTTCTTTCGCGGTAAATCTGAAAACAAAATGCAAAGCTTTAGGGCCTGACGAATTAGCTTCTTTCGCGGTAAATCTGCAAAGAAAATTCGGTTCTCTTTTAATAGTAGTAAACACAAGGAAAGCCGCCCTTATTACATACGAAGCGATAAAAAAAATCAAGCCTGCGGGCGTTGAAATAATCCTTTTGAGCAACAATTTGTGCCCCGCTCACAGAAACAAAATAATATCTCATTTAAAGGCGTCGTCATGCAAAAACGTTATATGTATAAGCACCCAGCTTATCGAATGCGGCGTAGACTTGTCCTTTGCCTGCGCAATACGCTCCCTCGCGGGAGCCGACAGCGTATGGCAGGCGGCCGGCAGGTGCAACAGGCACGGCGAGCGGGAAATAGGCTTTGTTTACATAGTAAAGCTTGATTACGAAAATCTTGATCCGCTGCCTGACATTAAAGACGCGCAATACGCAAGCGAAAAGCTTTTTTTCTATCTTGAAGATGCTGATTTATTGCAGAACCCTGAAAATATGGAAACGTACTATTCTAATTTAAACAAAGAGCCGAATATAAAGTCTAAGCTTCCTTTCCCGTTGAAGATAGACGGATTAAACGTAAGCATGGTGGACTTGCTTTCGCTTAATCAAACAGGATACAGGAATTTCAAAGAAAATAATCCAGGCGGAAATATTAGCGCCGTCAACAGGCAGGCCTTTGCGTGCGCGGGCAAAAACTTCAGCGTTATAGATTCCGGAGCAAAAGCCGTAATAGTTCCATATGAGGAGGGGGAAGAAATAATAAACGAGCTTAACTCTTTCAGCAGTTTGCATAATGAAAAAGCCCTTTTGCGCAGAGCGCAGCTGTTTTCCGTAAATATTTACGATTACAGCCTTAACAAGCTGAAAGACAGCGGCGCGCTGTATACGCTTCCATGCGGCGCGGCCGCCCTTAAAAACGAATGGTACGACGACAAAACCGGTCTGCTTGAAGAGCCCGTAATTAACGCGGATAAATACATATTTTGAAGCTGTGCAGATCAATAAATATATGCTAAAATAAAAATACAATAAATATTTATAGAAGGAGGCGGCCATGTGCGCTACGAAAACAGCATAAGCTTTTGTCTTTGGGGGAAATACGCCCTTTTCAGCGACCCTATAACAAGAGTCGGCGGAGAAAAATTCTCTTACCCCGTTCCCACTTATGAAGCGCTTAAAGGCGTTTGCGAAAGCATTTACTGGAAACCTACTTTTGTTTGGATAATCGATAAGGTGCGCGTGCTAAACCCCGTACGCACAGAATCCAAAGGCATAAGACCCGTAATGTACGCTTCAGGCGGTAACGAAATATCCTCCTACACATATCTGAGCGACGTAAGATACCAGGTAAAGGCGCATTTTGAGTGGAACGTTCTAAGGGAGGATTTATCCAAAGACCGCATTGAACACAAGCACTATTTTATTGCTAAGCGCATGCTTGAAAAAGGCGGAAGACGGGATATATTTTTAGGCGCCAGGGAATGCCAGGGCTACGTGCTTCCATGCTCTTTCGGGGAAGGCGACGGCTTTTACGATAATTCTGCCGAACAGACTTTTGGGCTTATGGTACACGGAATCACCTATCCTGACGAGCAGGAAAACAAATTTCTCAGCGTCCGTCTATGGCAGCCTGTTATGAAAAAAGGCGTTATAGAATTTATCAGGCCTGAAGAATGCACCATAGTCCGCAACTTAAGAGAAGCTAAGGTCAAGCATTTTTCAATAGGGAGAAATTTAGAGCCTGTTGAAAAATTATTTGAAAGCGAAGGTGGTCTTAATTGAGCTGGATGTCCATGCTTGTTAAAACATATGACAACTACCGTAAACTTACGGAAACGCCTGAAAACAGCGGATCCTTTTCCACGTCATTGTTAATGGCTGGTCAATCTGTCTTAAATGCGAATATAGAAATTGTCCTGAACGGAAATGCAGAAATTATAGCCGCAAAATTATTGGACAAAAAAACAGACAGCGTAGAAACCACAATACCATGTACTGAAGAATCAATCAGCAGAACAGGAAATATAGCTCCGCATCCTCTGCATGATAAGCTTCAGTTTGTAGCGGAAGATTACGAAAAATTCGGCGGAAAAAAGCCAGGCTGGAAAGAATATAAAAAACAGCTTGACAGCTGGTGTTCTTCAGAGTTTGCTCATCCGAGAGTTATTATTGTAAGAGACTTTCTTAATAAAGGCCGTCTGATAGAACGTCTGCTCGAAAGAAATTTGCTTAAGACAGAAAATAACGGCAAGGTCAAAAATCTCGATTATTTTGTGCGCTTTGACGTTCAGCCTACAGCAGAGCAGCAAAAAAGACTTTGGGAAGACGATTCCGTACAAGAGTCATTTATGGCTTGGAAAAAATCAATGGAAAGCCTTGAAGACGATTCCAAAAACATATGCTATGTTACAGGTCAAAACAGTTTAATCGCGGATAAGCACCCCAAGGGTATCATACGCGGCAGTTATGGCGCTAAGCTTATTTCAGGTAACGATAAAAGCAACTTTGTTTTCCGCGGACGCTTCCTGGAAAAGAAAGAAGCTCTCGCCATAAGCTATGAAACGTCTCAAAAGGCGCACAACATGCTTAAATGGCTTATGGAAAACCATGGCTTTCAAAATGGAAGTCAGGTTTTTGTGTCCTGGGGCACAAGACTGCAGGAAATTCCGGACATTTACGCTGATTCATGCGACCTTTTTGGATTTGAAGAAAATAATGATGAAACTCAATATGCCGTCGCGTTGAGGACGGAATATGTAAAGCGCCTTAACAACGCCATGAGGGGCTACGGCAAAAACATAGATGATGCAGACGACATAATAATAATGGGCTTAAGCGCCACAACGCCGGGACGCGCTTCAGTTATCTTTTACAGAGAGTTAAAAGGTTCAGATTTTTTAAAAAGAATTGAAGACTGGCACAAATATTGCTCATGGCTGCACAGCTATAAGTTCATAAATAAAAAAAGAGTCCCTTTTTACGGAGCTCCCGCCCCTTTGGACATAATAAAAGCAGCTTATGGCGACAATATTTCAGATACGCAGAAAAAAGCGAACATAGAATTGCTTGTGCATTGCATAATAGACGGAAAATCCATTCCAAACGGCCTGAGGAACAGCATTGTGCGGCGCGCGGCAAGCCCCGCTTCAATGGATTATTATGTCTGGCAGAAAACACTTGGCATAGCGTGCGCTGTAATATGCAGGCACTTAAATTATGAAAAAAATAAATATAATACAAAAGGAGGATATATTTGGCAAATGGCAGTAGATGAACAGAATAAGGACAGGAGCTACCTTTTCGGAAGGCTTCTGGCTTACGCGGAATATATAGAAAGATACGCATACTATAAATCCGATACGCCCGCCCGTCAGACTAACGCGGAACGAATGATGCACTCTTTTTCACTTAAACCGGCTAAAACTTGGCAGCTGCTTTTTTTGAGGCTGCAGAGTTATTTAAGGCAAATAAAATCACCCGGTAAAATAAGCTGGTGGAAGAAGCAGGTAGATCAAATAATAGATTCCATAGGGCCTCAGGGTTTTAACAACAAAGCCCTGGAAGAACAGTTTCTGCTTGGATACAGCAGCCAGATGATTTCATTGTATGAAAAAAAAGAAAATAAAGAATCGGATAATAATGAATTTGAGGAGGAAAAATAA
The DNA here is from genome assembly GCA_964518875.1 of uncultured Oscillospiraceae bacterium. Lineage (GTDB taxonomy): Bacteria > Bacillota > Clostridia > Christensenellales > Aristaeellaceae > DTU024. The sequence continues at coordinate 3,355 of CAZFHI010000027.1, read as the reverse complement.
CTATGTCTTTGGAAAACAAAATTGATTTTGCCGTTATATTCACCGTAAAAAACGCCAATCCCAACGGAGATCCGTTAAACGGCAACCGTCCAAGAGAAAACTACGACGGTTTCGGCGAAGTTTCAGACGTTTGCATTAAGCGCAAGATAAGAAACCGTTTGCAGGATATGGGAGAAAAAATATTTGTTCAATCGCAGGACAGATCTGACGACGGCGCAGACAGCCTTAAAAAACGAGCGGATAGTGTTAAAGAGCTAAAAGATATTGCAGACGCCCCCGCGGCGAACAGATCGCCTGATAAATACGCGCAGGCGGCGTGCAAGGAATGGATAGATGTGCGTACCTTCGGCCAGGTGTTCGCCTTTAAAGGGCAAAATTTATCCGTCGGCATCAGAGGTCCTGTTTCAATACATCCTGCATTCAGCGTTTCTCCAGTGCAAATTGACACGCTGCAAATAACAAAATCCGTCAACTCAGAAGATGCGGCTGGGAAGGCTTCTGACACAATGGGACAAAAACACAGAGTCAGCTTCGGCCTGTATGTCTTCTACGGCAGCATAAACTGCCAGTTAGCGGAAAAAACCGGCTTCAGCGATGAAGATTCAGAAAAGCTTCACGAAGCTTTGCGTACGCTTTTTGAAAACGACGCTTCCTCCGCCCGCCCCGACGGCAGCATGGAAGTTAGAAACGTGTATTGGTGGAAGCACAACTCAAAAAGCGGACAGTATCCTTCCGCAATTGTACACAGGTCTTTAAGCATTAAACCGAAAACTGAAACCCCCGCATCATATGAAGACTACGAAATAACAAGACAGGATCTGCAGGGATTGCAGTGCGTGGAAGAAAGCTTTTGACGACTACCTGCAGCTTTCCGGAATTCAGCATTTTTCTTTTTGCGCAAGACGCTGGGCTTTAATATATATAGAACGGCAATGGGTTGAAAACGTATTAACCGCGGAAGGACGCATACAGCATGAAAACGCGCACGACGAATACCGTTTGGAAAGCAGGGGCGACACCCTGATTTCCCACGGTATGCGCGTGTTGTCGCACACTTTAAAATTGCAGGGCGCATGCGATGTAGTGGAGTTTAAGCGTTCTTCCAAAGGCGTGCCCATATACGGTCATGAAGGACTATGGCTTCCTATGCCGGTAGAATATAAGCATGGAAAAGCAGGCGTTGGAACAGAGGCGGATTCGCTTCAGCTTTGCGCCCAGGCTATCTGTTTAGAAGAAATGCTGCTTTGCAAAATTGAAAACGCGGCTATATTTTACCAGACGCCAAAGCGCAGAGAGAACATAGTTCTTGACGAAGAGCTTCGCAGAAAGACGTATAAAGCCGCTGAAGAAATGAACGACCTTTTCAAAAAAGGCTATACGCCTAAGGTTAGGAAAAAGAAGGCGTGCGTAAGCTGTTCGCTTAACGAGATCTGTCTTCCGTCTCTGTTGGGATCCAAAGATGTGGATTCTTATGTAAACAGCGCCATAAGAGAAGTGAACAACACATGAAACGTCTTTTAAACACGCTTTTCGTTCTGAGTGAAGACAGCTATTTAAAGCTTGACAGAGAAAATATAGTAATAGAAAAAAGCGGCAAACCCGTCGCGCGCTTCCCGCTGCACACTTTGGAAAGCATATGCAGCTTCAGCTACGCGGGCGCGTCGCCGCGGCTTATGGAAGCCTGTATAGAGCATAACATAGACTTAAGCTTTTTTTCTCCAAACGGCAAGTATTTAGCGAGCGTTTGCGGAGAAATACGCGGAAACGTCCTGTTAAGAAAAGAGCAGTACCGTTTGTCTGACGTTGAAGCCGCCTGCCTCCCCGTAGCAAAAAATATGCTTATAGGAAAAATTTACAATTCCAACGCCGTTCTTCGTAGAGCGATAAGAGATTATCCTCAGCGTATAGACGTAAACAAGCTGCAATCCATATCAGACTATTTAGCAAAAACGCTTGAGCGCGTTAAGGCGGCTGAAGATCTTGACGCCTTGCGTGGAATAGAGGGCGGCGCCGCCAGCCAATATTTTTCGTGTTTGGACGAGCTTATACTGCAAAACAAAGACACGTTTTATTTCAACGGAAGAAACAAAAGACCTCCGCGCGACCCCATAAACGCTATGCTGTCTTTTTCTTACACGCTTTTAGCAAGGGAATGCGCTTCAGCGCTGTATTCTGTTGGTCTTGATCCTTACGTCGGGTTTCTGCATAGAGACAGACCGGGCAGAATTTCTCTCGCGCTCGATCTTATGGAGGAGCTGAGAAGCATACGCGCAGACCGATTTGTTATCACGCTTATAAACAACCGGGTTATATCGTCCAAACATTTTCTCCAGAAAGAAAACAATACCTGTCTGATAACAGACGAAGGCAGAAAAATCTTTTTAAAAGCCTGGCAGGAAAGAAAGCAGGATTACATAACGCACCCATTTTTAAAAGAAAAAATATCATGGGGATTGCTGCCATACGTTCAGGCTCTTCTGCTTTCCCGAACAATAAGGCAGGATTATAACGCCTATCCGCCTTTTTTATGGAAATGAGGTAAAAATGCTTGTACTTATAACTTATGACGTTAATACGGAAGACGCCTCGGGTAGAAAAAGGCTTAATAAAGTGTCGAAGCTTTGCGTGGATTACGGCCAAAGAGTGCAAAATTCCGTTTTTGAATGTTTACTTGACGAATCCCAATATAGATTGCTTAAACACAGGCTTGAAAATATTATTGATCCTGAAAAAGATTCGCTGCGCTTCTATAATTTAGGCAATAATTATAAAAGCAGAATAGAACACGTAGGAAGCAAAAAAAGCTATGATCCCGAGGGCTTTTTGTTTATTTAACGTTAAAATAACACTGTGCAAATCCGTTTGTAAAAGCGTATTTATGATTAACCTTTTGTGAAAATGGCGTTCTTATATTTTTTTGCCGTCTCGTATTTCTTAATTTAAAACGCCGTTAAGCATAACCTGCAGCGCAACACAAACCTACGTTCTTTTATTTTATGATAAACACACTTCATAAAGCGCGAAGCTGAAGCAAACACTCTGATGCCGACAGGCTCGCGCTTGCGCTGTGCGCATTTTCGCGCTGCGAACACTAAAAAAATGAATATTTTGCTTTTATTAGCTATTATTAGCTTGAAAACTTTTCAGTTTTTGTATAAACTGAACATAAATGAAAACTCTTTTTAGATGTTTTCGCTGTCGCTCCCCTCGCGGGAGCGTGGATTGAAATGTAATCAATGGATGGAGTGGGTCTGGTGTCAATTGTCGCTCCCCTCGCGGGAGCGTGGATTGAAATTAGCGGCACGTTTGACGCCTTCCGCGCAGAAAATCGTCGCTCCCCTCGCGGGAGCGTGGA
>CAZFHI010000026.1:0-26725 GCA_964518875.1 uncultured Oscillospiraceae bacterium | reverse complement strand
CAGACCGTCGTTTTATCTTTAACTCGGTCTCACATCATTGACAAATGTACATAAAAAAGTTCGCTGAACTTTGTAAATATTTTAATTTTTTCTATTGACATATATTGTACGTATGGTATAATTGTATTGAAGGTCAGAGAAGGTCAGGGCCTGGTCTTTAAAAGGAGGAATAATGAGTAATTTACAATATACACAAAAAAGTTTAGAGGCATTGCAAACAGCTCAAAACTCAGCCTCAGAATATGGCAATCAAACTCTTGAAAGCTGCCATATATTATACGCTTTGCTAGCAAACAATGAGGAGCTTATCCCCCAGCTGCTTAAAAAAATGGGTAAAAGCGCTGATAATTTGCGTGAAAATACTTTGCAGGAAATTCAAAAGCTCCCCAAGGTGCGTGTAGGCGGGCAGGAGCAAGGTAAGGTATATGTTTCTCAAAATTTAGACAAGGTTTTAAGAGAAGCTCAGAATACCGCAGTCCAAATGAAAGACGAATATGTTTCAGTCGAGCATATCTTTCTTTCGCTTATTGAAAATGCGGACAATAATATAAAAGCTCTGTTTAACCGCTTTAATATAACAAAGAATGCATTTTTATCCGCTCTTTCTTCTGTGCGCGGACAGACAAGAGTTACAAGCGATAATCCCGAGGGGACTTATGATTCGCTCGCTAAATACGGTACAGATTTAACCAAGCTCGCAAAAGAACAGAAGCTTGATCCTGTAATAGGAAGAGACGATGAAATACGCGATATTATACGCATATTGAGCAGAAAAACAAAAAATAACCCTGTTTTAATAGGCGAGCCGGGTGTTGGCAAAACCGCAATAGCGGAAGGCCTGGCACAGCGTATCGTAAGAGGAGACGTGCCGGAAGCCCTTAAAAATAAAACAATTTACTCCCTGGATATGGGAGCATTAATCGCCGGAGCTAAATTCCGCGGCGAATTTGAGGAACGCCTTAAAGCCGTTTTGGCAGAAGTTAAAAACAGCAACGGGCAGATACTTATGTTCATAGATGAGCTTCACACCATAGTTGGCGCCGGCAAAACAGAAGGCAGCATGGACGCAGGCAATCTGCTGAAGCCAATGCTTGCAAGAGGCGAGCTGCACTGTATAGGCGCTACAACACTAAACGAGTACCGCCAGTATATAGAAAAAGACGCCGCTCTTGAAAGGCGCTTCCAGCCCGTTATGGTTGACGAGCCTTCAGTTGAAGACACAATTTCAATACTGAGAGGAATACGCGAGCGCTATGAAGTGTTTCACGGCGTTAAAATACAGGATAACGCTTTAATTGCCGCCGCTACGCTTTCAAACAGATATATAACAGACCGTTTTCTGCCTGACAAGGCAATAGACCTGGTAGATGAAGCCTGCGCTCTTGTACGCACAGAGATGGATTCTATGCCGACAGAGCTTGACAGCGTGCGCCGTAAAATTATGCAGCTTGAAATAGAAGAAGCGGCCTTAAAAAAAGAAGAAGACAACCTTTCAAAGGCAAGGCTTAATGAGCTTCAGGAAGAATTAAATAACCTTAAAAGCGAATACAAGCAGATGCACGCCAAATGGGAAAACGAAAAGCAGGACATAGGCAAAGTGCAAAAGCTTCGCGAAGACATAGAAAAGGTAAACGCGGAAATTACTTCCGCCGAAAGGAACTATGACCTTAACAAAGCTGCAGAGCTTAAGTATGGCGAATTGCCAAAGCTTAAGCAGGAGCTTGAAAAGCTTGAAGAAGACCCCGCTTCACGTGAAAAAGCCAAATACCTGCGCAACAAGGTAACAGAAGAAGAAATTGCAGGCATAGTTGCAAGGTGGACAGGCATACCGGTAGTAAAGCTTGTTGAAAGCGAAAGAGAGAAGCTTTTGGATCTTCCGCAACATCTTCACAAGCGTGTAATAGGCCAGGATGAAGCGGTTAAGTTAGTGTCTGACGCCATACTGCGTTCAAGAGCCGGCTTAGCGGATGAACACAGACCAATAGGAAGCTTTCTGTTCTTAGGACCAACAGGCGTTGGAAAAACAGAGCTTGCAAAGACGCTTGCTGAAAGTTTGTTCGACGACGAACGCATGATGGTTCGAATAGATATGAGCGAATACATGGAGAAGTTCTCTGTAAGTCGCCTGATAGGCGCTCCACCGGGATATGTAGGCTATGAGGAGGGCGGACAGCTTACAGAAGCGGTGAGAAGAAAGCCTTATTCCGTAGTGCTTTTTGACGAGATAGAAAAGGCTCATCCTGATGTATTTAATGTTCTTCTGCAGGTGCTTGACGACGGGCGAATTACAGACAGTCAGGGGCGCACCGTTGATTTTACCAATACCATACTTATTATGACAAGCAACATAGGTTCATCTGATATTTTGGACGGCATTCAATCAGACGGAACTATTTCTCAAAATGCCAGAGAAGGCGTGCAAAGACAGCTGCGCTTAACTTTCCGTCCGGAATTTTTAAATCGTATAGATGATATAGTTTTCTTTACGCCTCTGTCTAAAGATAATGTGCGTCAGATTATAAACCTGCTGCTTGAAAAATTAAGGGTTCGCGTTAAGGATAAGGAACTAAATATTTCCGTTTCTGAAAATGCTATAAACAGACTTATGGAACAGGGATATAATGTAAGCTTTGGCGCAAGACCTATGAAACGGCTTATACAGAGCGAAATCGAAACTATTATAGCTAAAAAAATAATAGAGGGTAACATTTCGCCGGGCGATACTCTGTTTATAGACGCAGATTCAAACGCCGGGTTTACAGTTCAAATACAAAAAAACTAAATTTATGTTTTTACCCCGAGGAAATTCCCCGGGGTTTTTGTTGTAGTATTCTTGGTGCTTGTGGTATAATCCTTTGAAGATGGGAGGTATTTATGAAGGACAAGTGGAAAGAGGTAGCAAATGTACCTAATACTCTCACAATAATACGTTTGCTGCTCATACCTGTTATGTGGCATTTTTTATTTGAAGGCCGCATGATGCATGCTTTAGCTGTGTTTTGCGTAGCCGGCTTTACAGATATTTTAGACGGTTACCTTGCAAGAAAAAACAACCAGATTACATGGTTTGGCAAGCTTATTGATCCGCTGGCTGATAAGCTTATGACGCTTGCGCTTGCGCTTGGCTTTTATCAAAACGGAATTATACCTGCGGCAGCTTTTTTTATACTGCTTGTAAAAGAACTGCTAATGCTTATCGGCGCGCTGTTTCTTCTTAAGCAAAAGCAGGTTGTTTACAGCAAGTCTATAGGCAAGGCGGCACAGCTTACTGTTTTTTCAGCGCTTGTATTGTGCTTTTTTTATGAATACTTTAACAGTATAAATTTCCCATTGCACATCATATTGCTTTGGGCAGGCGTCTGCCTTACCTTAGCGGCATTAGTGTACTATGCGTACCAAAATGTATACTTGTATTTTAAAAAGAAATAGGAGGTTTAATGCTTAACAAAAATTTACGCGAAGGGCTCACATTTGATGACGTATTGCTTGTGCCTCAAAAAAGCGAAGTATTGCCGAAAGAGGTTGACATCTCCGTACAGCTTACAGAAAAAATTAAACTTAACGTTCCGCTGATGTCCGCAGCGATGGACACCGTAACAGAATCTGATATGGCAATAGCTCTTGCAAGAGAAGGCGGCATAGGCATAATACACAAGAACATGACTATACAAGAGCAGGCATCGCAGGTAGATAAAGTAAAAAGAAGCGAGCATGGCGTCATAACAGATCCTTTTTATTTATCGCCTGACAACATTGTGCAGGATGCAAAAGAGCTTATGAGCCGCTACCGTATAAGCGGCGTGCCTATTACAGATAAAAGCGGTACGCTTGTAGGTATTATTACAAACCGGGACCTGCGATTTGAAACGGACGACCTTAAGCGCATAGGCGATGTTATGACAAGCAAAAACCTTGTTACCGCAAAAGAAGGAATAACGCTTGACAAGGCAAAAGAAATACTTGCGGCTCATCGCATAGAAAAGCTTCCGCTGGTCGACGATAATTTTCATCTGCGCGGGCTTATTACAATAAAAGATATAGAAAAAACTCGCAAATATCCAAACAGCGCCAAGGACGCGAACGGACGTCTGCTTTGCGGCGCGGCAATAGGCATAGCAAAAGACACGCTGGAGCGCGTTAAAGCCCTGGTAAAAGCTAAGGTAGACGTAGTCTGCATAGATACCGCCCATGGACACAGCGCAGGTGTGCTGCATATGGTTGAAACCGTTCGCAGCTTATATCCGGATTTAACCATAATAGCAGGCAACGTAGCGACATCAGCAGCTGTTAAAGACCTTATTTTAGCTGGAGCTGACTGCATAAAGGTAGGAATAGGGCCTGGTTCCATCTGCACTACAAGGGTTGTAGCAGGTATTGGCGTGCCGCAGATAACCGCCATTTCAGATTGCTTTGAAGAAGCGGAAAAGCACGGAGTAAATATAATAGCAGACGGCGGAATCAAATATTCCGGCGATATTGCGAAGGCAATAGCGGCAGGCGCTTCATCTGTAATGCTTGGAAGCCTTTTTGCTGGAACCCAGGAAAGCCCCGGAGAAACAGAGCTTTATAAAGGGCGCTCTTTCAAGGTATATCGCGGCATGGGATCCATGGCGGCAATGTCACAGTCAAACGGCTCAAGCGACAGATACTTCCAGGAAGGCAACAAAAAGCTTGTACCTGAAGGCGTTGAAGGAAGGGTGCCATACAAGGGTCCGCTTTCTGAAACGGTTTATCAACTTGTAGGAGGTCTGCGTTCCGCCATGGGATACTGCGGCGCTAAAAACTTATATGAGCTGCAGCATAACAGCGAATTCATACGCATAACCAATGCAGGCCTTTTGGAAAGCCATCCGCACGACATATACATCACAAAGGAAGCGCCAAACTATTCATCAAGGATTATGCAGTAAACTATGATTTTAACAACGCCCCTGTAAAATAACAGGGGCGTTGTTATATGGCAAATAAAAGATGCGTAGTTTATATTATTTTATAATTTCATATCACTAATAAGCCTGTCGTTTGCCATAAGCATTTTTTTGTAGTATTCGTCATAGCTTGGGCTAAAGCGACGCATTAGCGGTATTGCAATGTCATAATATCCGTTCTGTTCTAAGTATTTTTTGATTTTTTCCTGTATAATAGCTATGGGACTTCTTCTATATTCTTCAGACTGCTTATATGCCATGTATTGCTCTATTAGTTCTTTGTTTTCTTTAAGCCAACCGTCATCATCGAGCGCTTTTAGCTTTGCATCGTTTATATTTTTAAGCAGATTAAATGAAGTATTCTTTGCTGACCGCTCAATAAGCTCCTTTTCTTCGTCAGATAAAGGCAGATCAGGCAAATTATCTAAAAATTCTATGTAGTCGTTAAAGTATTTTTGATTTTCCAAATTTAGCTGTTCATTTAAAAATGGTTTGTAAGATGCAAAAAAAGCTTGACCTAAATACCCAGGGAACGCTTCGCATAGCTTTGCAAACATTGTTTCTTGAGTTTCTATAATTTTAAGTTCCTTTTTTAAGTCAACTGCATTTTTACCTATTAATAAGGATTTCAAAATCTTTGTTTTTTTATTGTCTAATTCATTTTTAATTTCTCTTGTTCTTATTATATATGAAAGCTTTATTTTTTCTTTATCAGAAAGTATTTCTTTAATTTCATCTATTGAACATTCCAGTTTTCTATATATGGCTATTTTGTTAAGCCTTATCAAGTCTTCTTCAGAGTAAATTCTGTAATTGCTGCTGTCCCTTTTTGGATTTATCAGTCCCTTTGCTTCATAGTATTCTATTACCTTTCTGCTCAGTTTGGATTTTTTTCTTATTTCATTCATCAACATACCAATACCTCCTTAAATTGAAGATATCAGTTACCCCTGGGGGAATGTCAAGCATTTTGAAAAATTTATCTTCATGGCAAAATATATTCTATTAAGGCATACGAACGTATCCGCCTCCGCCCTCCCAATTGGTTAAATCAAAATGGTCTTCATCTTCCATTGAAAAACCGTATATTGAAATTCCGCCGTTGCCATTGCGCAAAATAATTGCATATTCCGGCTTATTCCAATATAGGTTTTCAAATGTATTATGGGGAACTATCGACCAATTGCCCCATATAACATTATTATAAAATGGAATATCTTCAAAATCTATATGCTGTTTGTTATTTATTTTATCTAATACATCATCAAAAACATTCTCTTCTACATTTTTAGCTAAATAGTGTCCGTCCTGGTAAAAATTAATGCAGTCAGGCGCAAAACCGCCGCCTGCATAATAAAACCAGCACCCTGACAGGTTTTTCATGATGTCTGTTTGCGCTGTCATAGGCATGTCGCATAAATCTTTAACAGGAGTAAACCCAAACGTAATAGCGCCGCCGTTCGTAAACTTTTTGCCCTTTGTCTCCGCCGTAACGCAGGCATAGTAGTCGTTATAAAGCCCCAGGCATCTTAACTGAGTGCCTTCAGGCACTTCAAATTGTCTGAATTCGCTTACATCGGGGTCGTCCGTAATGTAGGTATCATTTTTTGCCCGCACTTCTACCCTTGTAAACGAATTTCCGGGAGAATCTTGATCCTGTTCTGTAATAGGTTCAAGCCCCAAATCGCTGCACAGCGCATACCCTATACGCTGGGTTCTCTGGCTTACGTCATAGCGTATACAGGCGTAACAATCGCCATCATCATTTAAGTAATAATCAAGCAGCCAGATATCGCCCGCTAATCCAACGGCCGCCTTGCCTTTTGCCGCACGCCACGCATCTTCTCCAAAAGGCGCTGAATAAACTGGCGCTGTTCCTTTTTTGTTTGTTTTTATAAGAACGCCTTTGTTGTCCGCATCATAAGATAAGCCTCCAAGGCAGCCCTTGCCGCTGTCCAGGCGCGCCTGCATATAGTTTATATGCTTTACTTCATCAACAGAACGAGGAAATAATTCTATATTAAAATCAGCCAAAGTTATTTTGTAAGGGTATATGGATGAAAAATTTTTGTCCTGCGCATAATAGCTGTAGGCGTATTCTTCCCCGTTCTGCGGGGCAGCGTACATATAAAAATCATCTATTTTAGCTTCTTTAAGCTGCAGAAAAGAATTATTTTCATCCAAGCTGAACACATATTCCTCGTGCTCTCCGTATGAAATATGCAGTTCATTGTCTTGTATGCTGAGATTTGGTTCGCTCCGCTTAGATTTTGGCTGATAGACAGCCCCAGTATATACGTGCAGTTTATCCGATTTATCTGCATACAGCAGCGCCGAATGATAGCGCGATTCCAGCACTATAAAGTCCCCCGCTTGTCTGGAACCGCTTCCATAATCGTCCCATCTGCCGTCTTCAGCAAATATATTGTACAGCTTGCCCTTTACGCCCCACTGGTTTGCATTTGCCGGTAAAGCGCCTGTAAAGCATACTGCGCAAAGAATACAAGCGACAAATATTTTAGATAATTTTTTTCCGAACATTATAGCCTCCAGATAAATTAAAACAGTAAGCGGGTTCAAAAACAGTTTTCATTTTTTGTACAAGTTATTATTTTTTGAACAATTAATTAATAGTTTTTACACGTCATTTTCAATAAGCGCGCGGCCTAACGAGTTAACAACGTCAAGCGAAGTAGGCGAATATGCGCCTTGACGCTTTGTTTCATATCTTCCTGCCGCGTTAAGCCACGCGGCCGCAGCCTGCATAGCGCTCATTGGGCAAAAAGTTTGTTGCTGAGCGCAAACTGCCGCTAAGATGCCTGCAAGTGCATCTCCGCTGCCTCCTTTGGCAAGAGCTGGTACGCCGCCAGGCTGAATTGCAAAATTTATTCCGTCATACATAAGCGTGCTTACGCCTTTAAGCATTACATTGCAATTATACTTTTGGCTTAATTCCTTTGCAGATGAAAACATATCCTCAATAATTTCTTTATTGCTTTTATTAAGCAGCCTTGCCGCTTCTCCAATATGTGGTGTGATTATAGCTTTTTTGCCTAATTTTATAGGGTCTTTTGCAAGCAGATTTAATGCGCCTGCATCCCATATTGAAGGTATATTTTTATCAAAAATATTTAATATTGTAAGCTGCGCTTTTTTATTCTCTTTTATACCACAGCCAATAGCAATCACGCTTGCATTTGCAGGCGCTTTTTTTACGCAAATAGCGTTTGGTACGGCGACTTGGATAATCTTAGCTGTTTTTTTGTTACACAGCACATATGTAAGGCCCGATCCACTCTTAATGGCCGCCTGAGCCGCAACAACGGCGGCGCCAGCCATGCCGAAGCTTCCAGCGTATAAAAGCACTCTGCCAAAGCTTCCTTTATATCCTGTGGATTTTCTTTCCGGCAAAAGCGATTTAATGTCTTTAGATTCAGTAACTGGAACAACGCTTGTTTTTTCTTCGTCTGCTGACGGAGAAGGTTCAGGTAAGCCTATATCCGCTGTCGCTATTTTACCGGGCGCTCCGTCATGGTTTAAAAACAGTCCATGCTTTGGACTGCCAAACGTTATTGTACTGTCGGCTTGTACAAATATTTTTTCTGTTTTGCCTGTCATCCCATCAACGCCTGATGGAATATCCAGCGAAACTACAGGAATACGGCTTTTATTTATTTTAGATATAACTTCTGCGGCTTTTTCCTTAGGCTTGCCATGAAAGCCTGTACCGAATATTGCGTCTATAATTAAAGAAAAAGCTATGCAGTGTTCTGCTTTTTCTTCGGGCATTTCTTCTAATATAGTCGCGCCTGTATTTTTAAGACGTTCAAAGTTGTTTTTTGCCTCTTGCGTTTTAGGCTCGCCTGTAATGTACACATATGTATCAATCTTCTCCTGAGAAAGAAGCCTTGCAAGAGCAAGACCGTCTCCCCCGTTATTGCCCGTTCCGCACACTACAAGTATTTTAGCGCCCTCATTATATATGGGATATTCTTTTTTTATATACTCAAGGCTCGCTTTAGCGGCATTTTCCATAAGCTGTTCGCTTGACGCACCCCGCTTAAAGGCTTCCTGTTCCATTCTTTTTATGAAGCCCGGGCTTACGCTTGTATACATTTTACTCCTCCAAAAAAACTATCGCTATGGCGTTGTCATTTTCATGACTTATGCTCACAAATATATGCTCTACACCTATGTTGTCCGCCACTTCTTTAGCGTTTCCATAAATTTTAATACGCGGCTCGCCGCTTTTTTCATGCGCTACTTCTATATCCAAAAAAGAAACTTTGCCTATACCTGTGCCCACAGCTTTTGAAAACGCTTCTTTCGCAGCAAACATTCCGGCAAGAGAGGAAGCGCTAAACACTCCTCTCTTGTCGGCGTATTGCTGTTCTTCAGGCGTAAACACTCTGTTTTTAAAGCGACGGTTTAAGCAAAGCTCCTTCATGCGGCTTATGCTGCAAATATCAACGCCTATGCCTTTAATCAAGCCTTTTCCTCATTTGATAAGGGTTTTTCAGGCATACGTTTATCTATCCACATTATAACATCGTCTGTTACGCTGTCGCGGTTCAGCTCGTTAAACAGTTCATGCCTTGCCTCTGCGTAAAGCTTAAGCGAAACATCCTTATAGCCTGCTGAGCGGAATTTGTTAGCTGTTTTTTCAACACCGTTATTTTTGCCTACCGGGTCTTTTTCACCCGCTATGAATAGGACCGGCAAGTCAGGATTTGCAGGCGCAACTTTTTCTTCGTGGGTCAGCTTAGTGATTCCTGTAAAGAAATCATGATAAGCTCCCGCTGTTAACGGGAACCCGCAAAATGGATCTTTTATATATTTTTCAACTTCTTTACTGTCTCTTGTCAGCCAGTCAAACTCAGTTTTTGCATGTTTATCCTGAGGAAAAACCATTTTAGAAAGGAATTCCGACGCCTGGTTCCTTCTGCCGAATGACCCCACTATACCCGCCATCATCGCTGCAACGCGCAATGTTAAAGCGTTAACATAACCTGTACCGCATAAAATAAGCATTTTAGGCAAAGCGTCAGGGTACTTTTGTATATAGCAGCGCAGTATAAAGCTTCCCATGCTGTGTCCAAGCATTATAAGAGGAATGCCTGGATATGCTTTAAGCAGCAGCTCTCTTGCATTTGCAACATCTTTTAAAATGTTATCCCAGCCGTTTTTTTCGCCAAACACGCCTAAGCGGTCTTTTGGACATTCTTCGCCATGGCCTGCAAGGTTAAAACCCGCGGTAATAAAACCAGCTTCTCTAAGGCGATCGGCAAGACGGGCATAGCGGCCTATTCGCTCCGCCATGCCGTGTATTATAAGCACTACCGCGCGCTTTTCCTGGCTCTCAACTATTTTAAGCTGTTTTTTTTCGCCGTTAGCAAGCTCAAAAGCTATGGTCCTTTCCATGCTGTTCTCCTTTGTTATGTTAAGCAAGATAAAACTTTTTGTATGATTTCTGCGTTTTAAGCAGGCAAAAACTGATATTTATCTTGCATGTGTTTTGTTAATTATATATTCATGTCTTTCTTTACTTTAGCAAAGCACTCTACTGCAAAGTCAAGATCTTCTTTTGAGTGGCCGGCGCTTATCTGCACGCGTATTCTTGCCTTTTCTTTCGGAACAACCGGGAATGAAAAGCTTACTACATAAACGCCTTCTTTCAACATTCTTTCAGCAAATTCCTGAGCTACATGCGCATCGTACAGCATAACAGCGGTTATAGGATGCTCCCCAGGAAGAACATCAAAGCCCAATGTGCGCAGCTTGGCTTTAAAATAGTCTGTGTTTTCATGTACCTTATCGCGAAGCGTTGTATCCCTTTCCAGTATGTCAAGCGTTTTTAAAGATGCGGCGCAAATTGCAGGAGCAAGCGAATTGCTGAATAAATATGGCCTTGATTTTTGTCTTAACAAATCAACAATAGGCTTTGACGCAGCAGTAAAACCGCCTGAGGCGCCTCCCAAAGCCTTGCCAAGAGTGCTTGTGATAATATCTACACGCCCCATTACGCCACAGTGCTCATGCGTGCCGCGCCCATGCTGACCCATAAAGCCTGTCGCATGGCTGTCGTCAACCATAACAAGCGCGTCGTATTTTTCTGCCAGGTCGCATATTTCAGGCAGCTTAGCCACATAGCCGTCCATAGAGAACACGCCGTCCGTTGCTATAAGGCGGATTCTTGCATCCTGCGCTTCTTTAAGCTGTTCTTCAAGCTGCTGCATATCGCTGTTCTTGTAGCGGTAGCGCTTTGCCTTGCAAAGCCTCACGCCATCTATTATAGAAGCGTGATTGAGCTCGTCTGAAAGTATGGCGTCGTCTTTTCCTAAAAGCGTTTCAAAAAGCCCGCCGTTTGCATCAAAGCAGGAAGAATAAAGTATAACGTCTTCCATTTTAAGAAATTGCGCAATGCGCTTTTCAAGCTCTTTATGTATACTCTGCGTGCCGCATATAAAGCGCACGCTCGATAATCCAAATCCCCATTTATCATAGCTTGCTTTTGCCGCTTCTATTATTTCTTTATTATCTGAAAGTCCCAGGTAGTTATTGGCGCACATGTTGAGCACGTTTTCAGCCTGCGTAGTGTCAACTCTAGCTTGCTGTGGCGTTGTAATAATGCGTTCATCCTTGCTTGTGCCAGCTTTTTTTATTTCTTCTACTTCTTTGCTAAAATATACAAGTGCTTTTTTCATTTTATTTTCTCCAATCTAAAATTATTTTGCCGCTGTTGCCTGTATTCATTATATCGAACGCCTTCTGAAACTCCGTATAACGGAATCTATGCGTAATAAGTGGGCTTAAGTCAAGGCCTGCTTCTATCATAGCGCCCATCTTATACCAAGTTTCAAACATGCGCCTGCCATATATACCTTTTAAAGTAAGACCTTTTAGTATAATATCGTCCATTTCAAGCTGAGGCTGTCTATTTCCAAACAATCCTAAAAGTGCAATATCGCCGCCGTTTCGCATGTTCTTTATCATTTGGACCAACGCGGAAGCAGCGCCGGACATTTCAAGGCCTACGTCAAAGCCCTCTACCATGTTATGCTCTTTCATAACTTCGTTTAGATCTTCTTTAGCAATATTTACTGTTACTGTTGCGCCCAACTTCTTTGCAAGGTCAAGTCTAAAATCGTTCATATCCGTAATTATAACATTACGAGCGCCGTTTTTTCTGCATATTGCGGCTGCCATAATACCTATGGGGCCCGCGCCTGTAATAAGCACGTCTTCACCCACTACATCGTACATAAGCGCTGTATGCGTTGCATTGCCAAACGCATCGAAAAACGCGACTATGTCTTCCGGAAGGTCTTTTGAAATTGGTATGCAGTTTGAAGCTGGTATGCAGATATATTCGGCAAACGCGCCGTTTCTTTGCACGCCTACTCCCTGCGTTGAATGGCACCACTGTGCATTTCCAGCACGGCAGTTGCGGCAGTGTCCGCATACAATGTGGCCTTCTCCTGATACCCTTTCCCCTACTTCAAAGCCTTTTACATAGTCGCCTAAGGCTTCTATTTCTCCTACATATTCGTGTCCTATTACTATAGGCGGTTTAACGTGTTTTTGGCTCCACGCGTCCCAGTTGTATATATGCAGGTCCGTGCCGCAGATTGCCGTTTTGTGTATTTTTATCAATACTTCCCCTGGCTTTGGCACAGGCTTTTCAACCTGCATAAGCTTAAGTCCCTTTGCCGGTTCTGTTTTTACCAGTGCATCCATCATCATTTGCAATCACCTTCCTCAAATATTAATTTTTGTATATCCTGTTTAGAATAGCTGAATGTTATAATTTCCGCATCCGTACGAAATATATTCGGTTGAAGATAAAATACAACACGGTTTTCTTCGTCCGCATAAAAATGCTCTTGCGGGAAAAAATCAAGCTCAAGCTTTTCAAAGCTTAAATCGTTTTCCCAATGACTGTCCGCATTCTTCATGTCCCGCTCTATTTTATGCCATATGTCTTTAAGTACAAGGGCTGCAATCTGCTCAGAGCTGTCGCCGATTTCTTCAAGCAGCCCGCGCAGCGTAAGGGTTTCTCCTGCGTATTCCCCGCTTACGTCAAAAACCTGCGAGCTTATGGTATGCTTTATCTCATCATTAAGCTTTTGTTCCTGAAGCATCTTAGTAGAAAAAAACCGTCCGTTGTTGCACGTTACCTCGTAAGTTTGCTTTATGTAGTTGTCAGGCATTCTCCCCATGTCAGGGTCTTTTGAATACATAGGTAAAAGCAGGTCCGTCATTTCCCTTACGGCTAAAACATAGTACTGATTTATATTTTCATACACAGGGTTATCTTCATGTATACAAGGGAACTTGCAGCTGTATGAATATTTAACTATGTCGTCCTGAATATAGTCTTTGTTTAAAGTTTTAAATTCAAAAGGTATTCCTTCCGCCTGAACGATGCAAGCGCTTAAAAAAACAGCGGCGCATAAGAAGAAAAGAGCTATTCTTTTTTTCATATTACAAGCCTTTTATGTATTTCGCTGCTGAAAGCGCGGCTATATTGCCTTCGCCCACCGCTTTTGCGGCTTGAAGCGGCGCTCCCGTCATATCTCCTGCTGCAAAAACACCGGTAACGCTTGTCTTCATGTCTTTATCCACTGCGACGCTGCCTGATTCTGTTTTAAGTTCAGGCAAAAGCTGCGTAAGCGCTATTGACGGGCGTAAAACAAATATACCGTCTGCGCCGTATGTTTCTTTTTTGCATAAAAGCAGCATTTTCCCTTCTTCTTTTTGTATGGCTTCAGGCTTGTCTTCTATTAAAACAATTGAATCAGAAAGCCCTGAAATGTCGTGCTTTTTTTCAGGTATATAGGTTACCTGTGCGAGAGTTGCAAGGTAATTCGCTTCTTCTACGGCTTCCTGGCCAGCTCCTACGACAATAACGCTTTTTTCTTTGTAAAACATGCCGTCGCATGTGGCGCAGTAGCTTACGCCTTGTCCTAACAGCTCTTCTTCGTTTCTAAGCTGCTTTACGCGCGCTGTTCCGCAGCATAAAATAACGCTTTTGGCCTCTATTATGTCGTTTCCTGCAAGACAGCTGAAGCTTTTTCCCATAGGCATTATCTTTTGTACAAGTGCTTTTTTTAATTCTGCTCCCTGGTTTTCCGCCTGCTTTTTAGCGGCATCTACAAGCTCTTCTCCTTTTATATTCGGAAGCCCCGGATAATTATTAATTTCATGCGCTTTTTCCATAGCGCCTTGTCCGTTATAAACAACAATTATTTTTAAATTTCTCTGCCTTAAAGTAAGCGCCGCAGAAAGACCCGCGGGGCCTGCGCCGACTATCAACGCATCATACATCTATTTTTCTTACCTCCACCCATTCTATGCGTCTTTCATTTACTTTTTCAATCTGAAACCTGTATCCGCCGTAATCTATTTTAGGCTTGCTGCCGGATTCCGGCACAGCGCCTAATTCATCAAGAAGAAAGCCCGCTATGGTATCGTATTCTTTATCAAGCGGCAGCTCCATTCCCGTTACTTTGTTAAACTGATCTATTTCCGTTCCTCCGGATACACGCCATACGCCCTTGCTTTTTTCAATTATATCCATGCTGTCCTGCGTATCGTATTCATCATATATGTTGCCCACTATTTCTTCAAGCAAATCTTCCATGGTTATAAGCCCGCTTGTGCCCCCATATTCATCCACGACTATTGCCATGTGCACCTTATCTGCCTGCATATGGCGAAAAAGAACGTCTGTCCGCACGGTTTCAGGCACAAAGCGCACAGGACGCAGCAGGCTTTTAAGCTTACGAGGTGTTTTCCGTGTTCGGTTCATAAGGAAGTCCCTTGTAGTAAGAACGCCGATTATATGATCAAGGTCTTCCTCATACACAGGAAAACGGCTGAAGCCTGTTTCTTCTATTATTTTAAGTATGTTTTCATCCGTATCCTCTAAATATATGCTTTGCATGTCGGTTCTATGCGTCATACAGTCTTCCGCCGTCATATTGTTAAACTCAAACACGTTTTCTATCATATCGCGCTCCGCTTCTTCAATAGCGCCTTTTTCTTCACCCGCGTCTACAAGCATACGGATTTCATCTTCAGTTACCTGCTCCACTTCAGCATTAGGATCTACGCCTGAAAGCATTGCTAGCCCAGAAGAAAGCTTGTTAACTAAATAAGCAAACGGCTGAAACACGCGGTTTACGTTGCGTATGAAAGGCAAAAGAGATTTTACTGTTTCTTCTGCCGTAAGACGCGCTTTTTTTTGCGGCAGCGCCACGCAAAAGACCATGTATAATAAGCATAAAATAAGGAAAACAGGAAAATAGGAAAGAAGACCCGCTGCAAAGCGCGACGCTCCTTCCCCCAGTGCAGATTGCGCTGCTGAAAACAACATATTTCCGTAGCTAAGCGTAAAAGAGCATGTTAATAGAGCGAAAAGTAAAATCCTGCCTGTATTTATGGGGCTTGGTATTCTGCGCTGCTTATCAACAGCTTCGCTGATTTGCATGGCTGAAGGGTCTTCACTTTCCGCCTCTCGTTTAATTTTGCTTATATTTATAGTATTAAGCGCAGTATTTGCCGACTGCAGAAGGCCTGACAGTATGAACAATATTATCTGAAACACAACATGGGTGCTTATGGCACCTGCTCCCATACATGCATTCGCTCCTTTCGATATAAGCATTATAGCATTATAAGCAAATATTTACCATCATCAAGGCGAAAAATATTAATAAATAAATATAGTTTTACAAAAAAGATTAATACAATAAAGATTTATAGATAATTTTTGATTTTAAAGTTTACAGATAATCAGATATGCTTAAAGCAGCTCGTAAGCGATATGGGCTCAAAAAACGAACTATTAAAGATTTAAAATAAATAAAGTTCGTCTTTTTAAGTTAAATTTTTTCATTGTGTTGACATATTCAAATGGGCATGATACACTCAACAAGGCTTTGATTCAAAGCTATTTATCGATAAATGCTTTATAAGAAAGCAATCTTTTATGAAAGGACAACTCAAATGAAAAAGTTTGTTTCTATGCTTCTCGTTACAGCTATGCTGTTACTAACGTTCGTGTTTTCTTTCGCTGAGGAGAGCACGCCTGTCCAGATTAAAGCGCTTATACTCCCTAAATTTGAAGCCGATGAGATGAGCGGGGATTTCCCCGGCGAAGCACAATATTATTATGAAACCTATTGCGAAGGCGGTCAGGAATACGACATAAAAGGCGGCAACGAAGGCAGCAAGCTCTACGTTAAAGACAATGTTGCCCTTTATATAACAGGTATGGGCAAGGTAAACGCCGCGCTTAGCGTAAACAACGTTTTACTTGACAACCGGTTTGATTTTTCCGATGCGTACATAATAAGCACAGGCTGCGCAGGCTCAGCTGTTGAGTACGGTGTTATGGGCGATGTTTTTATAATTTCTGCTTGTGTAGATTACGATTTAGGCCACCATGCAGACAGCCGCGAATTAAGTGATAAAAACCAAACAACCACTTGGTACCACGATTCAAGCTACGACGGCAGCTCAGTTAAAATTTTAAACAAAGACCTTGTAGCTAAAATTTACGAGCTTGTAAAAGACGTTAAATTAGAAACAACAGAACGCACGCGTAATTTTATGGCTGTAACATTTGACAACGCTGAATGGGCCGTTCGCGATCCCAAAGTTCTGCTCGGCACAACCGTAACTGGCGACAACTACTGGAAAGGCCAGTACGACCATGCAAACGCGCTGCTTATGACAGAAACCTATGGTTGCCCTGATCCTTTTGCGCTTACCGAAATGGAAGACTGCGCCATAGCCGTAGCTCTTGACAGATTAGGCATGCTCGACCGTTACATAGTTATACGCGATTCCGTAAACACAGATGTATTTATGAATGGAGCAGGTCCTGAAAGCCTTTGGGATCCTGAATTTGAAACCACATTGGCGTCTGAAGACAACATAGAAGCAGCTGATATATTTGCAACCGCGATGAAAAACAACTTTGCAGTAGGCAGCTTGGTTATAGAAGCAATTTTAAACGGTGAGCTTTAATATTTAATTTTTAAAATAATCATCATAAAAAGCGGGAATATATTCCCGCTTTTTTAGTGCATTTTAAAGTCATATTAATAAGCCGATTAATTTTTTATATAAACGCCATTTAAAGCGTTATATGCACTGTTTAAATATCAAAAAATAATGTATAATCTATTTAGGTTCCAAAAACAGTTCATAGTAAAGACAGGAGGTTATTATGAAAAAAAGAGCATTGTTGATAGTGCTTGATTCAGTTGGCGTCGGCGCATTAGATGACGCCGCTAATTACGGTGATTCCGGCGCGAACACATTAAAGCACATAAAAGAAAAAACAGGTATAAGGCTTGAAAACATGCAGAAAATGGGCCTTGGACATATAAAGGAAAGCGGTTTTGAAAAAAACATCAGCGCCTCAGGCGCTTTTGGCAAAATGGCTGAAAAGTCTAATGGCAAGGATACCACGACTGGTCACTGGGAAATAGCAGGGCTACGCTTGCCAAACCCCTTCCCCACGTTTCCTGACGGTTTTCCAAAGGATCTTATAGAAAGTTTTGAAAAGGCAATAGGCACAAAAACGCTTGGAAATATAGCTGCAAGCGGCACAGCAATTATACAGGAGCTTGGAGAAGAACACATTAAAACAGGCTACCCTATTGTTTATACCTCTGCGGATTCCGTTTTTCAGATAGCGGCAAACGAAGCCGTTATACCGGTTGAAAAGCTTTATTCAATATGCGAAACTGCAAGAAATTTGCTTGCAGGTCCTTATGCCGTTGCGCGCGTTATCGCAAGACCATTTGTTGGAAACAAAAAAGGCGAATTTACAAGAACAGGCTTTAGAAAAGATTTTTCAGTAAAGCCCTTTGGAAAAACCATTCTTGATTTTCTTAAAGACAGCGGAAAAGACGTGCTTGCCGTCGGTAAGATTGTAGATATATTTGCTGGGCAAGGTATAACGCAAAGCAATCATGCTGCTGGAAACGAAAAATGCATACAGGCTGCAAAAGAATACCTTAAAACAGACTTTAACGGTCTGTGTTTTGTAAACCTTGTGGACTTTGATATGCTCTACGGCCATAGACGCAATGTGGAAGGCTATGCCAAGGCTTTGCTGGATTTTGATAAGGAGCTGCCAGAGCTTTATAAAATGTTGAACAACGGAGACATGCTTATTATTACAGCAGACCACGGCTGCGACCCTACGCATAAAGGCACAGACCACACAAGAGAATACGTGCCTTTGCTTGCTGTAATAAAGGGTAAAGAAAAGCTTGTTGATTTGGGCGTTCGCAGCACATTTGCAGATGTTGCAGCTACTATTTCAGAATATTTCGGTCTTGAAGAGCGATTTAACGCGACTTCATTTCTAAATCAGTTGGAGGCTTAAATGAAACAATATAAGCAGGCAGCCAGCTATATTGAAAATTTGGCCGGCAAAGCTAAAATCGGTTTGGTCTTAGGCAGCGGCCTCGGAGGCTATGAAAAAAAGCTCGATAACCCTGTTATTATCAACTATAAAGATATACCGGACTTTCCCGTTTCTACAGTCGAAGGACACAAGGGACAGCTTGCAATAGGCAATTATCTTGGTAAAAAAATTATTATGCTTTGCGGGCGTTTCCACTATTATGAAGGATATACCATGGAAGAAGTAACCATGTACGTTCGCGTTATGAAACTTTTAGGTGTGGATACTTTACTTCTTAGCAACGCCGCAGGAGGCGTAAACCTAAGCTTTTCGCCAGGGGATTTAATGCTTATTACAGATTACATTAATTTAAGCGGCACTAACCCATTAAGGGGTAAAAACGCTGACGAATTCGGCCCGCGCTTCCCGGATATGACAAACGCATTCGATATTTCTTTAAGAGACTTAGCAAAAGAGCAGGCAAAAAAGCTGAACATTTATATTAAAGAAGGCGTATATGCGCAGTTTCCAGGCCCAAGCTACGAAAGCCCTGCAGAAATAAAGATGGCAAGGATTTTAGGCGCAGACGCCGTAGGCATGTCGACAGTTCCTGAAACCATAGTCGCAAGGCACTGCGGCATCAAAGTCCTGGGCATAAGCGCCATAACCAACATGGCAGCCGGAATAACTGGCAAATCCATATCTCACCAGGAAGTAATAGATACCGGCAAACGCGTAACAGAAAACTTTACTGCGCTCATGGATGCAATAATCAAGCATATATAATACTTCAAAATCGAATTTTACAAAAAGGCAGATTTTTTCTGCCTTTTTTATTGCGTTTTTACTATGTGTTTTATAAATTTTATGGTTTATTACTATGTTATAAAATCATTCAGTTATTTTTGCTTAAGCTTACAAAAAGCGCTGTTAAACTTTGTCAATGTCTTAACATCTGCCTGAAACTATATTAAGGCCGCGCAGCTTGTCGGCAAGCTTATCGTTAAACTGTCCCGGAAGCATACGCCAACGCCAGTTAAGCCCGCCTATGGTACTTGGTATGTTCATGCGTGCGGCATCAGGCAAATCTAAAATATCCTGCATTGGCAAAATGCATGTTGCAGCTTTTGAAAGCATAGCTCCCCTGCACATTGCCTCGGCAAAACTCTCTCCTTCATTCCTTCTTAATACTTTGTCGGCAAGTTCCCTCTGCCATTCGTTTGCAGCTTGATACCAGCCTTCCGCTGTCGTATTATCGTGTGTTCCTGTATATACAACAAAGTTTTCCTCGTAATTTTGCGGCAGGTGCGGATCATTCGGATTGCCTGAAAATGCAAAAGACAGCACCTTCATGCCAGGATAGCCGCAATAATCAAGCAGATCTTTTACCCGCTTGTTTACAGCGCCCAAATCTTCTGCGACTATGTCTATGTTGGGCAGTTCCTGCTTAACAGTTTTAAAAAATGCTTTTCCGGGCGCAATTTTCCACTTGCCGTTGCGCGCAGTATCCTCATTAGCCGGTATTGCGTAATAATTAGCAAAGCCTATAAAATGGTCAACACGCAGTATGTCGTAGATTTTATTCATAGCTTTAAGACGCTTGGTCCACCAGCGGAAATTCGTGTCCTTGAGATATTTCCAGTCATAAAGCGGATTACCCCAGCGCTGACCGTCCATTGAAAAATAGTCCGGAGGCACCCCCGCTATAAACGTAGGGCGTCTGTCGGCATCCAGCTGAAATACTTTATGATTTGTCCAAACGTCGGCAGAGTCCTCAGCCACGTATATTGGCATATCTCCAAAAAGACTTATGCCATTTTTGTTCGCATATTTTTTTAGCGCAAACCACTGTTTAAAAAATAAATATTGTATAAAAATATAATAGTCTATGCTTTCTTTCAGAAGCTCTTTATATCGAAGCATAGCCCCTCTTTTTCGCATGCGTATATCTTCATCAGACCATGCCATCCAGGAGACCATTCCGAAATGTTCTTTTATTGCAGAAAAAAGAGCATATTCCTTCACCCATGTGTTTTTTCGCACAAACCTGGTTATTTCATTTTCGCACTTAAAATAAGATTTTTTATATACATATTTTAAAATTTTAGTTTTTTGTTCAACAACTTTACCATAATCTACGCGGTGAGAATCTTCTTCAGGCATAAAATTCAAATTGTCGATAAGTCCTTCATCCTTCAGCATAGGTAAGTCTATCAACAAAGGATTGCCCGCATAAGTGCTCACGCTCTGGTATGGAGAATCTCCAAATCCTGTTGGAGAAATAGGCAGCACCTGCCACACAGACATGCCGGACTTATGCAAAAAATCTACAAACTCGTAAGCCTCTTTTCCCATGGTGCCTATGCCGCCTTTTGACGGCAGCGATGTTATATGTAATAAAATTCCGCTTCTTCTCATAAAACCTCTTAATCCGTAATGCAGCTTGAAAATGGAGCCATAGTTAGCGCGCCGTTTTCCAGTACAGGCGCGCCTGACCCAGTGTCGCCTGAATAAATGAGCTCATTTGCGCTGACATCAAGCTTCACTTCCTGCTTAGACAGGTTATGATACACCGAAACACTATTTTTTTCAAAACTGATTTTCCATGCGGCTATGCATTTTAGACCAGTGTCTATAAAGCTAAGCCGCCCGTTAGAAATCCCACGCAGGCTTCTTCGCGTTTCAAGGAGCCGCCTGTAAAAATTTAGTATAGAATCAGGATCCGCATTTTGCTCTTCAACGCCTGCTTTTTGCCTTTGCTTCTGGTCCGCGCCTGCCGGCGCGAAGCATATATTTTCTCCATGCGTGTTCCAAAGCATCGGAAGGCGTTTATTTTCATCTTTCCCTGACCCGGTTAGACCCAATTCTTCCCCGTAATAAATAAAAGGCACTCCTGGCATTGTAAGGTAAAGCGCCGCAGCCTGCTTTATCTGCTGTTCCTTTCGCATAAGCGTACCTGCAATTCTTCCCATATCATGGTTAGATAAAAACGTGGCATTCTGTGATAGCGGGTTTATTTTATTTATGCTGTCAAAACGCTTTGCCACATATTTTGAAAGCTCTGCGCCGTTTTGGCTGCGTATGGCTTTTAATATTCTTCCATCAGCTCCCGCAAGGGAAAACTCAAACAAGCTGTCTATGCCGCTGTTATATAAGCTTAAAATTGTATTCTCGTCGCTCCACGCTTCAGCTACCAGATATATGTCGGGTTTAATTTGCTTTAAATTCTGCGTAAGCCATCGCAAAAACGATATATTTTTTTCGTTATTTTGTTCATAATAATGCACTGCGGCATCAAGCCTGAATCCGTCAGCGCCACGTTCTAACCAAAATTGCGCTATGCTTAAAAGCTCATGTCTTAAATTAGCGTCATCCAGGTTAAAATCAGGCATATGGGGGCCGAAGTTACCTAAATAATACCAATCTTTAGCGCCCGAAACCTTATGCTGACCGTTTCCTTGCGTAAACATATAATAGTTTACATATGGATTATGCGACCTGCAAAGCTCTTCATATGGACAAACTTCCTTACCGCACGGCTCTATATTAAGGCTTTTCGCGGCAGATAAAAACCAGGGATGTTTATCAGAACTATGGTTTATCACAAGGTCTAATATAAGCTTTATATCAGCTTTTTTCAGTTCACTTGAAAGTAAATCAAAGTCCTCCATATCGCCATAAATCGGGTCAATGTTATAATAATCGATAACATCGTACTTGTGGTATGATGGCGATGGGTGTATGGGCATAAGCCATAGGGCGCTTATATTTAGCTGTTTTATATATGGTATCTTTTCAGAAACACCATTTAAATCTCCTATGTTGTCCTGGTTGGAGTCCGCATACGAGGCCACAAAGACCTCGTATGCGGGTCCATCCAATGCAAGAGAGGAGGAAGATGGCAACAGCAGCGCGAGCAGTAGAGCTAAAGCCTTCTTAATCATCCTTTTACGGCTCCGCCGACTACGCCCGCGACGTAGAATTTTTGTATCTTAATAAACAAAAGCGTAATAGGTATCGCAACAAGCACGGCGCCTGCGCAGAACCTTGTAAAGTACTGGTATATGTGCTCTCTTTCAAGCATCTTGTAAAGCCCTAAGGCCACGGTATAGTTCTGATAATCGTCTTTCATTATTACGGAAACAAATTTAAAATCCACCCATGGCGCAATAAATGCTGTAATCGCTGTATAAACCACTATGGGCTTTGATGAAGGCAGTATTATTTTCCAGAAAATGGTATTTTTGCTTGCGCCGTCCAAAGTGGCCGCTTCATCAAGCGATTTTGGTATAGTATCAAAAAAGCCTTTAGCGATAAAGTAATTTAATACTCCGCCGCCTGTATAGACTAACACCAATGACGCAAGCGATTTTGCAAGCCCTATTGCCTTTAAAATGTGGTATACGGCTATCATGCTCATAAACCCTGGGAACATACCGAGTATAAGGCCTATGTTCATTAACATTCTTCGTGATGAAAAACGCAGCCTGCTGAAAGTAAAAGCTATCATAAGTACCATGCACGTTGTTAAAACGCACGTAATTACCGCTACAATAAGCGTGTTCAGATACCAGCGTGGAAAATTAAACTGCTGTGTTTCTGTAAAAAGCCTTGAAAAATTATCTAAAGTATAGTTTTTAGGCAAAAGATATGACGTATATGCGCCTGGTTCCTGCCTGAAAGCTGTAAGCAAAAGCCATATAATAGGCAAAAGCCATATGGATGACATTATAGTAAGAACAATGTATTCAACAGGCTCTTGCATAGCGCTTAGCGACATAAAAAGCGCTACTATGGCAATTATCTGAAAAAGCCATAGCCCTAATCTAAAATCTCTTACCATAAAGCCTTGCGCAATAATGCCGCTTGCGTCCGCCGTTTCCTTTGCGCTTAACACAAAAACAATTGAAGTTATTATACTCGCAACAAGCGTTAAGGTATGCAGTAAAACCAATCTTTTGCTGGGTTTTATCGCCTGCAGAATTGCCGTAAGCAGCGCCGCTGCAGCGCATATGCAAAGCGGTTTTATGTTCAAAAGCTGTTCTTTTGCGGTAAGCAGTTTAAACCCCGTATCTGCGGTGTAGCTTTCAGGGCTCAGCTTTAAATTGACGCTGACCCATGGCAAAAAGAAGCACAGCACAAGCCCTAAAGACATTACAGACAGCAAGCGCACGAGGTTTTTCCTAAGAGAAGTTTTCTTTTTCACTGGAATTCCTCCTCTCTTTTAGCAGAACCAGATATATTATATACGACTAAAGAAAGTGAAGCGCATATTATAAACACAAATATACCTATGGTTGAAGCGAGAGAATAGTTCTGCTTATCAACTGTCAGCTTGTAAAGCCACGTTACAAGCAAATCTGTTTTGCTTGCCTGATAATAATCCGTAACAAGGGGGCCGCCCTTTGTAAGCAGATAAATTACGTTGAAGTTATTTATGTTGCCTACAAAAGTGGTAATTAAATACGGCGTAGTTACAAAAAGCATATACGGCAAAGTTATGGAAAAAAACATCCTTGCGGGGGAAGCGCCGTCTATTGCAGCGCTCTCGTACAAATCTTCCGGTATGTTCATAAGTATACCTGACGTTATAAGCATGGTATAAGGTATGCCTACCCATATATTAACTATTATTACCGTTATGCGCGCGTGTGTTGCGTCTGTAAGAAAAGGCACTGCCTGTTCTATAAAGCCCCACTTTTGTAGCATAAGGTTAAGAGGGCCCAAATCATGCAGTATCTGGCTCATAAGCATAAGGCTTACAAACTGCGGCACAGCAATAGTAATAACAAAAATGGTACGCCACATTTTTTTAAGCCGCACGCCTTTTTTGTTTATCATTATAGCCAAAATCATGCCGAAAATGTAGTTGGTGAACGTAGCAAACACCGCCCAAACCAAGGTCCAGACGAGTATTTTGCCGAATGTTGCGGAAATAAAGGGGTCTTTCCAAAACATATCAGTGAAGTTGTTAAACCCTACCCACGTAAACAGCTTTCCAGGCGGCTGATGGTTTGCGTCAAAATTGGTGAACGCTATAAGTATCATAAATATTATAGGCAGTATGGTAAAAGCAACAACCATAAGTCCGGGTATTGTAAGCATTGTTATATGGAAGCGTTCGTCTAACAAAGTTTTTAACTCCTGCTTAAACGCGGGCTGTTTGATGCTTTTTTCATCATAGCGCTGCGCCAGATAGCAGGACCTTATGTTTGCCCGCCAAATTAAAACGAACGCTATTATAAGCAATATGCTCATAACGCTGAAAAGCAATATAAGCATGGAATTGTCGCCCGGCGTCCTTACGTATATCTGCCTAGCTTCGCTCCATTCCCTTTTCATGGCTTCCGTGCCTAAAGTGCCAAGCTTGCTTAGATACTGCCATGCAAAGCCCGCCATATATAATACAAACAAAACCTCTGCTGATAAATAAAGCAGGCCTTTGACATATTGTTTTCTTTTAATGCACCCAAAACCCATTAGCAAAAAGGAAAGCTTTGTTGCCCAGTCGCCGCGTCTAAAAATAAGAGTAATTTCTTTAAACGCATTTACTTTTACGCCTTTTTCATCTACGATGGGAAGAAATTTTGACATATTCTTATCCCCCTGTTTTATGGTAAAAGACGGGAACAGCTTAAAAAAGCTGTTCCCGGAAAATAATCATCAGTTGGTTATAGCAGCAACCATCTCGTCAAGCAGAGATTGTACATCTTTGCTGTAATTTTTAGCTTCCATGGTCGTACCAAAAGCTTCTGCCGGTGTCCAGTAATTGCCTAATACCTCTTTTTGGCTTACGGCAAACTCGGCTTGCGCTGCAAGAGCTGCAAGGGCTTTATTTTCCTGTACGTCTTCGCTCTGCGCAACAACTTTGTTTGACGGGCCTATGCCGCGCATCTGGAAGCGCTTAAGCTGGTTTTCTTCGTTGGTAAGCCACTGCGCTAACGCCATGGCTTCTTCGGGGAATTGCGTCATGGTGTTTACTCCCATAAGCTTAAATCCCGCAAAAGAATACATCTGTTTTTGCTCTCCGCCGCATGTAAATGTCGGAAGCTTTGAAGCCGCATAGTTTTCGCCTAATTTTTCCTGTATAGCTGCAGCATTCCATGTTCCGGACACGCCGGCCGCAATTGTATCGCCCATGCCGCCTGTCAGTATGGCGTCATCGCCCGTAAGGAAAGCAGGGTCTGCCGTAAACGCCTTTATGGCTTCGCCGGCCTTTACACCGTCTTCATTGTTAAAGTTGCATGTCTGCTTTCCGTCTTCAGAAAGTCCCAATTCACAGCCTGCGCCTAAAAAGAAGGACGCTATATACCAGCCGTTGGAAACATCCATGAACATTTTTTTGCCTGCTTCGTTGCATGCTTTAAGTATGCCGTCCAGCGTCTTAACGTCTTCTTCGCTGATGACGGATTTGTCGTAATACAGGAAGTATCCGTTGTCAGCAGTGATCGGGTAGGCGTAAAGAATATCGTCCTTTGTAGCCGCTTCAATAGAGCTTGCAACGTTGCTGCTTTCTATTTCATCTTTGTTTATCGTTACTTCGTACAGAGCTCCTGCATTAACTAAGTCATAAAGCTGGTCATTGGCAAATGCAAATACATCTGCGGCCGCTTCAGGATCTTCAAGATATTTGCTTTTAGCGTCTGCTTCACTTACTACGCCAAAGCTTATGTCGTATTCTTTGTCCGGATTAGCTTCTTTAAATGACTCTGTCATTTCCTTGAGCATCTCCTGGTCTTCCTGCGAGCCCCATACTTTAAGGGCAATTGATTCAGTCAGAGCAGAGCCTGCTGTAAGCATAAGCCCTACAGCCAGCATTAGAGAAAGTAGTTTTTTCATATGAATTCCTCCTTATTTATATCATACGGTCAATACCGCCTGATTCTCAAAGAAACAAAATCTTTACCCTTTCGGTAACGATTCCGGAATCGTTTTCTGCTTATTGAAATTATAAGCTATAGTTTCGGGCTTGTCAATCATATAAGGAGACTTTTTTACCAAAAAAGAGTACATTCTATAAAACATATATAATTTTTTAATCAGACTTGTTTTGCTTTAAATATCTTAATTTTTTCCCGTTCTAAAATTATTAATAATGTTAAACGTTATTTATTCCTAAAGCTATACTTAACTGTGTTTTCGCTCCGAATCATTGAAAACGCTGCAATTTTTTATAATTTATTTGTCATATTATATAAGTGATATAGATTTATTTTGAGCCAATAATTCAACCATAAAAATGTAAATTTGTTTAATAAGTTTTCGTTTTTAAGTGTTCGTGATTTACACAATTATTACGTTTCATTTACTAAATATGTAGCTTTACAATAGATGTGAGACTGAAAGCTGAGAAAAAAGCGATCGAGTC
>CAZFHI010000025.1:0-27758 GCA_964518875.1 uncultured Oscillospiraceae bacterium | reverse complement strand
TCGATCGCTTTTTTCTCAGCTTTCAGTCTCACATCTATTGTAAAGCTACAATTATCGCTAACGTACCCTATATTTTATTAATATCGGTGCTGGTGTATATTATAGGCTCCGGCTTCTGGCCCTTTGTTTTCGCCCTCACAATTACCGGCTGGCTTGGTATCGCTTACTTTTTCAGAACCCAGGTAATGATAATCCGCGACAGGGAGTATTCACTTGCATCAAGGTGCCTTGGTACTCCGATGCGCCGGATTGTTAACAAGAATATATTGCCGTTCCTTACAAGCGTTATAGTAACGCTTCTTGCTACAGAACTTCCAAGCTATATTTCTTATGAAGTTTTCCTTTCCTTTATTGGAATCGGCCTTTCAGCTTCGGTGCCGTCGCTTGGCCGAATGATTCAGGAAGCGCAAACTTCATTTATGACTTTCCCATGGGCTTTCTGGCCGCCTGTCATAGTCGCCTCAGCTATAACGATTATACTTTATCTTTTGGGGCAAAACCTGGCGGACGCTTCCGATCCAAGGACACATATGTGAGGAGGAACAATAATGGAAGATAATCAAAAGAAGGTCCTCCTTTCACTGCACGATGTGGAAGTAAAATTTAATGTACGCGGCAGGATATTGACCGCCATCCGCGGCGTATCGCTTGATATCTATGAAAATGAAGTGCTCGCCATAGTGGGCGAATCAGGCTCCGGTAAATCTGTTCTTACCAAAACCTTTGCAGGATTGCTTGACAGCAACGGTTTCGTATCGAACGGTTCGATAATACTTAAAGACGACGAGTTTTCAGAGATGAGCGTATCGCTGACCGGCGAAAATCTAAGGCTTTTTAATCGTGCGAAGAATATGTTGAACAGAGCGTCCAGGCTGGAGCGCGGCGCGAAGGAATTTAACGCTATTCAGGAAAAGAAACGTGAAATAGTACATGCAAAAAGCCTGTCACTTGACGAAGAGGCCGATTTTAAGCATCGCATAAAGGAAACAAACGATAAACGTATTGACCGTACCAACTATCTGTGGACGCTCGACAGACATGCCGACCATAAAGAATTTATAGAAGTTGAGGCGGAAATTAAAAAACTTAAGGAAGAAATAGAAAGCCTTAAAGGGCAAGAAAAAAAGCTGGCTAAAAGCCGAAGCGAAGCATACAACAAAGACAAGGAACGTATTCAAAAAGATAAAAAAGAGCTTGACGACCTTAGGAAAAAACGCTCGGAGAAGATCAAAACTCCAGACAATCCTGCAAATCCTGAAGGCTTGTCCGATGAAATTATAGCCCGTAACGAAAACATAGCCAGGGAAATCATTCTGTCTATTGGCCGTTTCCCCAAAAGACAGAAAATTGTTCATATGCGCAAGATTGAAAAGGCTTTCCGGATTGCGATGCGCATCGGAGAAAATCTGGAAGACGAGCAAACGCTCAACAAAATCTTCGAAGTTGCAGGCTTCAGGGTTGCTTTCCGAGGATTTGATGAAGCAACGCAAACTCTGTATGGCTATGCAATAATAGACTGCGCTAAAATGCATTACGCGAAGGACTGGGAGAAGATAAGAGGGCGCAGGATTGCTACTGTGTTCCAGGACCCCATGACATCCCTTAATCCCGTTATCACTATTGGTAAACAGATAATGACAGTAATATTAAAGCACCAGAAATGCTCGCAGGCGGAGGCCAGGGCAAGAACGCTTGATATTATGGACAAGGTAGGCATACCCGAACCGGAAAAACGCTTTGACGATTATCCCTTTGAATATTCCGGCGGAATGCGCCAGCGCATTGTTATTGCGATTGCTCTTTCCTGCCAGCCAAAACTGCTGATCTGCGATGAACCCACAACAGCGCTGGACGTTACAATTCAAGCGCAGATTATACGGCTTATCAGAGATCTTCAAAAAAAGCTTGGCTTTACAACGGTTTATATAACACACGACCTGGGCGTTGTCGCCAATGTCGCTGACCGCGTAGCGGTTTTATACAGTGGGCAGATTGTGGAAATTGGCTCTGTGGAAGAAATATTTTATGAACCGCGTCATCCATATACGTGGGCGCTGCTGAGTTCCCTTCCGCAGCTGAGCGAAAAAGGCAAAGAGCTTTTTTCCATTAAGGGAACGCCGCCTTCTTTGTACAACAAGATAATAGGCGACGCCTTTGCGCCGCGCAACGAGTATGCTCTTGCCATCGACCTTGTTGAAGAGCCGCCTATGTTCGAGGTAAGCGATACGCACTATGCTAAAACATGGCTGCTCGATCCTCGCGCGCCGAAAACCGAGCCGCCTGAAAACATTCAAAATCTTCATGAGAAGATGCTGAAGACCCATATAGAATTTGACGAGTAAGGAGACGGCTATGGAAACACAAGATAAAAAAGTTCTGCTATCTATCCAGAACCTTGACGTGGTCTTTGGCCGCGGCAAGAGGGCGTTTAAAGCCGTCGACAATGTCAGTTTTGACATTTACAAGGGTGAAACTCTCGCGCTGGTGGGCGAGTCTGGATCCGGTAAAACCACGATTGGTCGCGCCATAGTGCGCATTAACCCTTGCTCCGCAGGAGCGATATACTATGAAGGCAAGAAAATTTCAGGTCGTCTCTCCCGCAAGGAGGACAGAGAGGTTATACGCAAAATCCAGATGATTTTCCAGGACCCCGCCGCATCGCTTAACGAGCGCGCGACGATTGAATACATCATTTCAGAGGGTCTGTACAACTTTCATTTATATGAGAATGAGAAGGACAGAATTAAAAAAATCGAAAAAATCGTTGAGGATGTTGGGTTGCTGCCAGAGCATCTGACGCGTTACCCGCATGAGTTTTCAGGCGGTCAGCGCCAGCGCGTTGGTTTCGCTCGCTCAATGGTTATGGAGCCGGAATTAGTAGTCGCTGACGAGCCTATTTCCGCGCTGGATATGTCTATTCGCGCGCAGGTTTTGAACCTGATGAAAAAATTCCAGGTGGAACGTGGAATCACCTATCTTTTCATTGCGCATGACCTGTCGATCGTCCGCTTTGTAAGCGACCGCATTGTTGTAATTTATAAAGGCAAGGTAATGGAAATTGCTGAAACAGAGGAACTATTCGCTTATCCTCTGCATCCTTACACAAAGTCGCTGATATCTGCGATTCCAATACCAGATCCTATCATAGAAAAGAGCAAAAAGCTTTTTGTCTACGACCCGTCCATTCATGACTACAGTGTGGATAAGCCCAAGCTTACGGATATAGGAAATGGGCATATGATATACGGAAATGAAGCGGAGATTGAGCATTACAAAGCTATAAGAGAAGGCAGAGCTTAAAAAAATTGAATTGCATAAAGCAGCTTGCTGATTCAGCGGCTGCTTTTCTTTAGGAGTAACATGAAAAACAAACAAATGTCACAAAGAAAAAAGACGCTTATTATCGCGCTGTGCCTTATTGCGGGCGCATGTCTTTTTATCGGCATTCTTAGAAGGATGGGATATAAAAATCCTGGTTATTACGAAATTTCAGCTAACGTTGAAAAAGACAAAATTGTTTGGGATAATGGCTTTTCATTGACACTTTATTTGGACGGCGGCAGCGCCGATATTCGCAACGAATCGGCAAAGGCCCAGGCCGTGTATACGGAAGCATTGAAGGAAATTCGGCCTTTGCTCGACGCTGAAAAAATTAACGCTAACAAAGATAATATAGCCGCAATAATAGAGGAACAGGGACGGCCTGTAAAAGTAGACCCAACTCTTTTTAGCGTACTAAGCGATATAGAAAATAGAGGCGGCTATGCTGAGCGTTATTTCAGGCAGAGCGCATTACGCTCTTTGTGGATTGACCTTCTGTACCTGAACGAGCCTTCCGAGTTTGACCCGCTAAATAACGAGGATACAAAGGAAAGGCTTAAGGCGATATATGAAGCGCAAAAAGATCTCGACAGCCTGACGCTTATACTTGATCCATCCAATATGACTGCTGCGCTTAAGCTGTCAGATTCATATGCTGATATTCTTGCGCACTATGAAGTTGATGGGCCGACGCTTGATTTGGGATTGCTTAGAGACGCTTATATGCTTGAGCACATTTCAACAAAGCTAACAAATGAAGGTTTCAGCAAGGGATATATTTATTCAGACAGCGGCCTAATTCTGTCTTTACCGGATACGGCGGACATAAGCCAGTCTTTTTACGGCATGTACGATGGCGTAGGAATAAAGGCGGCTGATATAATACTTAAAAAAGGTGAAGCTTGTTGTACGCTGTATGCATTCCCCAAAACTAAATATACAGGCGGGTATTACTCGCTTGCAGGAATTAGAAGACACCCGTATACAGACCATGAAGGCGAACCGAACCAGGAGATTTTAAGCGTCGCCACATTGTCTGAAAATGGCGACGCGCCGGGAGCGGCGCTTACAGCGCTAGAGCTGTTCAGCTTTAGCGAACAAGAAGCAAAAGAGCGTATTATAAATTTTTCGCAAGAGGACGAAGAAGCGGCACTGATATTTAGCTCATCGCCTTATAATATTGTTTTAAGCCCAGGCTTTGCACGCGTCAACCCAATAGGCGATAACAACTTTACTCAAAGGGAAGCTTCTCTCTCAGACTGAAAAAGCATGCTGCTTTATTTAAGTAAACGTAATTTTTATGCTCTGTATTCTTATATTTATCTAAAATAAAAAGACGGCTTTTGCTTAAATCGTAAGCGATTTATATTTTCATTAAAAAACTTAAGACATAGTTATTTTTTGAATTTTCATTCGGATATGGTCTTATTTAAGCTATTCATTATGTATATATAAAATTGTTATAATGTTTCAAATTCAGCCTTAATGACAAATTTTATCGATAATTCTTGGATTTTGAAAATAGAAAGCGGGGAATGATGACAGTTTAAAAAAATCAGTTTGCTTTTGACAACTTGTTAATTGTCTTATATAAAACCTTTTTAATCAGCGCGACAAAAGCTTACAAAAATCAATTATATTTTTTTAGCGATCGAGTTTTTTTACAGTAAGATGTTTATTCTAAATTTATTTCAGCAGAACTCGATCGTTTTTTTATTTCTATTTTATTGCCCTTAACTTTTGTTCCACAGGCGGCTGTAAGGTTAAACCATAATTTCAATAAGATCAGGCGATAAACCTATGAATTCATAAATTTTACAGAGCTAATTGTAATAAATTGGTAAAATTTATAAAAATAATTTAATTTAATAGTGCAAAATTGTATTATTTATGCTATAATAAGATAACATGAGTGAAGGAAGGTGCCGCGTATGCAAACGATGACAAGCAAAATTAAAGAGGTTAAGAGTTTTTCTATACCCAAAAGAATACTGAACGCACAGCAGAAGGCCGCTTTGCGGTGGGCGGATCTTGACGATAATATGGCCGTACTGGACTTGTACAACAATAATACGGCTTTAATAGAAGAAATTTCAGAAAATTACAGCATACGCGCTTGTTCTTTATGCAGCGACTTGAATACGTTCGAAAAACTGCGTGAAACTGATTTGGACTTTGAATGTATGTACGGGCGAGCAAATGATATACCATGGCGCGACAAAACATTTGATATCGTTTTTTTAACAAGAAACGACGGCGTATATCTGGATCCCGTATCTATTTCAAAAGAACTTTACAGAATAATAAACGACAAGGGAGAGCTTATAATTTCACTTCCTGTGTTTCCATTCGTATGCGAGGAAATACCTATGCTTTCAAAGAGCAACAGGGATTTCGGGTTTTCAAAAAATGAAGAACTTATGAATTTAATTAAGAACGCCGGTTTTGACGACGTTTCCATACGCTTTGCCGGCATAAGATACGCTGTACTGCTCGCGCGAAAAGGCTGACATGCTTGTTAAGAAACGCTGTTTTGCGCTCTTGGCGGCATTGCTTTTTATTCCCGTATGCGCGCTTGCAGATATAAGAGTAAAACTAAGCAGCCTGAATATACAGGACATGATTCACATAGGCGTATACGGGAGCTATATTGTAAATGAAAAACTTAGTTTCCAGCGAGGCAGTGGAATATTAGTCGCAAAGAGCAAAAACGGCTTAATGCTATACCACGAGGGCCTGGCATATGATGCGGGAAAAGAAATTGTATTTAAACGCGTTGCAGAAAATTCTGATAATGAAAACGGCTTAAGGCTGCAATATCGTTTACAGCTGTACGAAGGTTCATTAAAGCTTAGCGCTCAGAATGACGGCATTTTAGCGGTGCTTCAAATTCCTGTTGAAAACTATCTGCAGGGCGTTGTCCCGTATGAAATGAGCGACAGCTTTCCAATTGAAGCGCTTAAAGCGCAGGCTGTAGCCGCGAGGACATACGCGAGAGCGAACATAAACGCAAATTCATATTATGACGTTGAGGACAACACCAACGATCAGGTGTTCAGGGGTAAAAACAGAGAATATAAGAACAGCTTTTTAGCAATAGAAAGCACTAAAGGAGAATGTCTTTACTATGGCGATGCGTTTGCTAAGTGCTATTACACTGCGAGCAATGGTGGCAGAACAGAAACAAATGCAGCCGTATGGGGCGGAAAGGCGGAAAGATACCTGCAGAGCAAAGAAGACAGGTTCGACCTTGAAAACCCGAAAAGCCTTGTAAGGTCCGCTTCTGTCTCAAAAAAAATAGATAGAGAAGACAGCGGCAAGCTCACGCGGCTTATTATTAAATATGCTCTGCCGCAGATAGAAAAAGCGGGCTATATAGCGGATGAGCAGCATATAACGCTTGATGAAATTGCAAACTTAGAAATGAAGGCGGACGGAGAAAACACCTTTTTTAAAATTGAAGCTTTTTTTACAGCTCCAAAGCTGATAGATTTACAAAACAAAGATGAAGAAGTTTCATTATTCAACAATGATAATTCAGAGAACAATTTTATTGTATCTGCGCCTGCGCCGACAGATAAGCCTGTTACATACGAAAAGGCCAGCCGTATCGATGAACCTGTTACAGTGCTTATCCCTTTTTATAATCAGATAGAATCAGCCCTGGATATTTCTATAAACAGCAAAAATAACGAAATAATAAGCGTTGAGGAAACAGATACGGCTTATATAATTTCAGCGAGACGCTTTGGGCACGGCGTAGGCATGAGCCAGCGCGGGGCAGAGCAGATGGCGGGCAAATACAACAAAACATACAGGGAAATACTGGATTTTTATTATCCGGGTACAAAAATCAAAAAAACGGTTTTGGCAGACGCTGAGCCGCAGGAAACATTAGCTGCCGAGTTTTTAACTACTCCCGGGCCGCCGCCGACTGCAACGCCGCGCCCTACTCTTATGCCGCTTAATGCAAAAAACGGCGAGCAGGTAGTGGTGGTTTCAAACATAAACAAAAATTCCACTCTTAATTTAAGGACTGAGCCAAGCCTTTCTTCAAAAATAAAAATGCAGCTTTTCTATGGACAGGAACTTGCCGTAGTAGAAAAGCTGCCTGATGGATGGATTAAAGTAAGGACGGATGCAGCGGAAGGCTTTGTAGCTGAAGAATTTACGAGAGAAAAATCTGACTAATTATTTTCTTCGCTTTTCTCATGCAATGTCTTCTGCTTCTTTGGAGCGGATATTTTCTTAATATCTTCAATAGAATATTCGCGTGTTTCGGAGGAATCGTCTTTTCCGTCCAGCTTTATTGAAACGCTTACTGTTTCTTTAAGAATGTTTATATCTTTAACAACGCCTTCTCCGTCCGGCGTTAATACCTCTTTGCCTATCTTAGGCATTTTTTTACGGGTCTGTTCATAGAAATTTTCTTCAAACTTAAGGCAGCACATAAGCCTTCCGCAGACGCCGGAAATTTTGCTTGGATTTAATGAAAGGTTTTGTTCCTTTGCCATTTTAATGGAAACGG
The DNA here is from genome assembly GCA_964518875.1 of uncultured Oscillospiraceae bacterium. Classification (GTDB taxonomy): domain Bacteria; phylum Bacillota; class Clostridia; order Christensenellales; family Aristaeellaceae; genus DTU024. Next base: position 19,909 of record CAZFHI010000025.1, on the reverse strand, counting down.
GTTCAAAATCCCCCAGAAACTTGGAGCAGCACAAAGGTCTGCCGCATGGCCCTAAGAGCCCGAGCATTTTGGCTTCGTCGCGGACGCCTATCTGCCTGAGCTCTATACGTATATGAAAAACGCTGGCTAAATCTTTTACAAGCGCTCTGAAATCGACGCGGCCGTTTGCGGTAAAGTAAGCTATAAGCTTTTTTGCATCAAAAGTGTATTCTACTTGAACAAGCTTCATTTTAAGGCCGTGCTCTTCTATTTTTTGCTGGCAGATTGTAAAAGCTTCTTCTTCGCAGCGCTTTATTTCTTCCTGCCGCAGCGCGTCCGCCGCGGTTGCCGTGCGTATAACCTTTTTCAAAGGTGTTTGTATTTTATCTTCCGGTACCTCGCAAATGCCTGTAACGACTTCAGCATATTCTATGCCTCTTGCTGTTTCAACTATTACGGCATCGCCTGCGGTTGCCCAAAGCTTACCTGGATCGAAATAATATAGTTTTCCGGCGTTCTTGAAACGAACGCCTATTACTGATGGCATGAATTTATATCCTCCAATATATGAAATAATAAGTAGTCCGCAACGGCCTGCCATGATACGTTGCTTTTAAGCAGTTTCTGCGCCTGTATAAGACTATCGAGCATTTTATTTAACTGCAATATTCTTTGCTTATCGCTTGTTTTTTTAAGATATTTATTGCAGCGGCTTTCAAGAATGTCTATAACCAGCTCCGCTTCGTCTTTTAAATTTTTCCATTCGGCGGATAAAACTGGAATTTCGCTAAGATGCTTAGTCTTGTCTATGGTTTGATCAATTAATGAGATAATTTCGTGAAGCCTGTTATCGCTTGAATAGCGCAAAGCTTTTCCAATGGACCCTTCGCTTAATGAAGCTATGTTTTTTGCGTCTTTAATATTTTCTTTTAGCAAAAAATTATATATTTGTTCTTCGCTCCAAAGCGGCATGCTTATTTGCAGGCAGCGCGAAAGCACTGTAGGCAGTAAATTTTGCCTGCTGCTTGATGTAAGAATGAAATGGGTTTGCATATCCGGTTCTTCAAGGGACTTAAGAAGAGCGTTCTGCGCCTGAACCGTCATTCTGTCGGCATCGAGCAGCAGTACGACTCTTTTCCCGCTTTCTATGCTGTAACGCGACAGTTTTTCTACTATGCCGCGTATATCTTCTATTTTAACAGAGCTCTCCTTTCTGTCCAGGCCAACTGTTAAAAACGAGGGGTGCGCGTAAGACGCAACCCTGATGCAGTTGCTGCATGTTCCGCATGGCCTGCTTTGTGCGTCTGATGAACAAAGAACCATCTGTGAAAGCAGAAGGGCTAGCGTGGATTTTCCCGTGCCTTTTTGGCCTGATATAAGAAGCGAATGCGGCAGGCCCTCTGTTTGAAAAGAATGTATAGCGCTAGTCAGCTGCTGATTTATACTTAAAAACGAGGCGAGAGTCTGCATGAAAATTAAATTTTAATAAACTCCTCAATGTTTAAAACAAATACAGTGGCGCCGCCGACCGTAACCTCTATAGGGTATGTGGAGTACATTCCGTTTGCTCCTCCAAGGGATATAGGGGATGTAGCAATTTGCTTCCGGCTTTTGCACACTTTTTCTATTATTTCAAGACACGCTTTTTCTTTTTCGTCTTCTACGCCTATTAAAAGCGTAGTATTGCCCGCTTTTAGAAAGCCCCCTGTGGTAGCGAGCTTGGTAACGCTGAAGCCATCATCCATAAGCGTAGAAACAAGGCGGGACGAGTCCTCGTCCTGAACTATTGCTATAATAAGCTTCATAAAATGTTCCTCCTTATATATGAAAACACTTGTATTCGAACTACATAATAATTATACAATAATGTCGTGGTTATTTCAACAATTACAAGAAATAACAAACTTGACCTTGATAGAATGTAACCGTATAATATGCCCTGAGAAAGGAAGGGACTTTGCTTTTATGCCACAGGAAAAAACATTTTACATTACTACACCTATCTACTACCCGAGCGGTAAAATGCACATAGGGCATACTTATACAACCGTTGCAGCGGACACTATGGCGCGCTTTAAAAAGCTTACGGGGTATAAGACTTTCTTTTTGACAGGCACAGACGAGCATGGTCAAAAAATAGAAAAAAAGGCTAAAGAAGCAGGCGAAACGCCTAAAGAATATGTTGACGCCATCGTTGAAGACACCAAAGAGCTTTGGAAGCTTATGGACATTGAATATAACGACTTCATACGCACGACGGACGAGCGCCATATAAAAGTAGTTCAGAAAATTTTCCGCAGGCTTTTTGAACAGGGGGATATATATAAAGGCAAATACGAGGGGCAGTACTGCATGCAGTGCGAAGCCTTCTGGACAAAAACACAGCTTCTTGAAGGTGGTTTGTGCCCGGACTGCGGCAGGCCGACAGAGCTTGTAGAAGAAGAAAGCTACTTTTTTAAAACGAGCAAATATCAGGACTGGCTTATAGATTACATAGAGAAGCATCCTGAATTTATACAGCCTGTAAGCAGGGCAAACGAAATGCTAAACAACTTTTTGCGCCCTGGCCTTCAGGACCTTGCCGTAAGCAGGACTTCGTTTAAGTGGGGCGTACCGGTAGACTTTGACGACAAGCACGTAATATATGTCTGGATAGACGCTCTTTCAAACTACTTAACAGCATTAGGCTACGGCACAGATAACGATGAACTTATGCGCGCGTTCTGGCCGCCTGATGTGCAGCTTGTAGGCAAGGAAATTGTGCGTTTCCATACAATATACTGGCCTATACTTTTGCATGCCCTGGATCTTCCTTTGCCAAAGCAGGTTTTTGCGCATGGCTGGCTTTTATTCGGGAACGATAAAATGAGCAAGTCAAAGGGCAACGTCGCTTATCCTCAGCCTATTATCGCAAGATACGGCGCGGACGCTTTGCGCTATTATCTAATGCGTGAAATGCCATTCGGCGCAGACGGAAATTATACGAACGAATCTCTGATTAACCGCATTAATTCAGACTTAGCTAACGACTTTGGCAATCTTTTAAGCCGCAGCTGTGCCATGATAGAAAAATATTTTGACGGAGTTTTGCCGGCGCCTTCCGATTATCTTGATGAAGACAAGGCTTTAATAGATCAAATCATTGCTCTTCCAGGAAAAGCGGAGCAAGAGATGGACAAGCTGCAGTTTTCGCAGGCTTTGACAGAAATATGGCGCGTTATAAGCGAGCTTAACCGCTATATAGATATAACAAAACCTTGGATACTTGGAAAAAATCCGGATAAAAAAGAACGCTTAGGCACTGTTTTATATGTTCTTGCTGAAGGGCTTCGCTTTATAGCGGCGTTGATTCAGCCGTTTATGCCAAACACGCCTGAAAAGATATTCGAACAGATAGGAGCAAAAGACGCCGAGCTCTGGACATGGGAATCGCTTAAGAGCTTTGGAGGATTAAAGCCTGGCGGCAAGGTATATAAAAAAGAAGCTCTTTTCCCGCGCCTTGATGTGGAAAAAGAACTTAAAGCCCTTAATGAAGAAAATGAAAAGCTTAATCCCGCTAAAAAACAAGCGCATAGCAAACCTGAAAATAAGAAGCCGATAGTCAGCATACAGGACTTTGAAAAGCTTGATATTAAAACTGCGGAAGTTTTAGAATGCAAAAAAGTGCCAAAGAGCGACAAGCTGCTGCAGTTTAAGGTTTCACTGGGAGATGAAACCCGCACTATCGTATCTGGCATTGCATCTTACTACAAACCTGAAGAGCTCGTAGGGAAAAAGCTTGTGATTATTGCAAATTTGGAACCTCGCAAAATATTTGGCATAGAATCTCAAGGAATGATACTGTCCGCCGCTTCTGATGACGGAAGCGCATTATCCGCTTTAACGGTGCTAAACGATGTGCCTGGCGGTTCTGTTATAAACTGATGGCGCTTTTTGACAGCCATTGCCATATTGAAGATGCGAAATTCGATACAGACAGGCAGCAGGTAATAAAAAATTTACAGGATGCAGGTATAAAATACTGCACGTGCGCAGGCAGCGACATAGACTCGTCTATGGATATACAAAAATTGTGCGATAAATATTCGTTTATATTTTCAGCCTGCGGTGTGCACCCGCATGAAGCGGAAAATGTTGATGCGGATTATATTGACCAGCTTAAAAAAATTGCTTCTTATAAAAAATGCGTCGCCATAGGCGAAATAGGCTTAGACTTTTATTACGATAATTCGCCGCGCGAAATACAAAAAAAGGTTTTTGACGAACAGCTTGAATTAGCTTACACGCTGAACAAGCCGGTCGTTCTGCATATAAGGGAAGCGCACGGAGCGGCTATTGAAATATTAAATAACCGCAGGCGGCGCCTTCCTGGCGGCATACTTCACTGCTATTCAGGAAGCGTTGAAAGCGCAAAAACGTATCTCGATATGGGGTTTTATATCTCGTTTGCAGGATCAGTAACGTTTAAAAACGCTAAAAAGCTTAAGGAAGCTGCAAAATTTATACCTTCTGACAGGCTTCTGATAGAAACAGACAGCCCTTATCTGAGCCCTGTTCCAAAGAGAGGGCAGAGAAACGAGCCTGCAAATGTGCGCTATGTTTGTGAATTTATTGCAGGGCTTAGAGAAACTACGCCTGAACACATAGCGAACCTGACGTTTAACAACGCCTGCGCTATATACGGAATTGAATCCTGATTTAACAAGATAGAAATAAACTGCATATTTTTTTCTCTATTTGTAAAATTTGTGTTATACTGTTCAGGTGCGCAGGGGGTGTTTTATGCAGGATATTATTTTGGCCTCTTCTTCAAAAAGAAGGTATGAGCTTTTAAAAAGCATGGGCGTACCGTTCAGAAAAGAAATACCGCATGTTGAAGAAGTTAAACTCAGCTCTCCTAAAGAAACTGTAATACAAAACGCGCTTATTAAAGCTGAGGCTGTACAAAAAAGCTGTTCAGGCAGTATTATATTGTCCGCCGATACAGTTGTTTCAATAGATGGGAACGTTATCGGCAAACCTAAGGACGCAGACGATGCAGTGAACATGCTGAAAAGCCTTTGCGGCAGATGGCACACTGTGTATACCGGAGTCTGCCTTATTTCTGAAACAGGTGAAAGCTTTACTGAGCTTTGCGGCACGCGTGTACATATGGTTAAGCTTAGCGAAGAAGAAATAAAAAAATACGTTTCAACTGGCGAACCTATGGACAAGGCTGGCGGCTACGCTCTGCAGGGCATAGCAGGCGCTTTTATTTCAGAAATACATGGCAGCTACTCAAATGTAATAGGGCTTCCTACAAGCGTTGTGCGCGATATGCTTAAAAATATTAACTATTACTAAGAATATATCAGAATGGATTTGTAATATATGGCGATTATTGCTCCTTCTTTGGGGATTGACTTAGGAACCTCTAATACCTTAGTCTATGTTAACAAAAAAGCGATACTTATAAACGAGCCGACGCTGCTTATTGTTTCTTCCGGCCCAAAGCGGACTCTCAAAGCGATTGGCGCAGATGCGCGCGCGCTGCTTGGCAGAACGACAGGCGGCGATTTAGCGATCCGCCCTTTACAGGACGGCACGGTTAAAGAATATCGCATGACGGAAACAATATTAAGGTATTTCATAAGGAAGGCAATAGGCGCTTCGCATATTATAAAGCCTCAGGTTTTTATTTCAATTCCCTGCCATGTATCGTCCGTTGAAAGACGCGTGGTTCGAGAAGCGACAGTTAACGCCGGAGCACGCAAAAACGCTGTGCACTTAATTGAAAAGCCCTTTGCATCAGCGCTTGGAGCAGGTCTTCCAGTGTTTCAGCCGGAAGGAAGCATGGTGGTTGATATAGGCGGGGGCACTACGGAGGTTGCGCTTATTTCCACAGGAGGAATGGTTGCCGCGCGTTCGATTAAAACAGGCGGCATTAAGATGGACGAAGCCATAATGGAATTCATTAAGGACGACTATAAAATGCTTATAGGCGATAGAATGGCTGAGGACTTAAAAATAGACTGGGGTTCCGCTCTGCCTGTGAAGGAAGACAGAAAGGTTATGATAAGGGGCCGCGACCTCGTTACGGGGCTGCCTCAAACCGCAGAAATATCTTCTTCTAAAATATATGAAGCGCTTCAGGAACCCTGCAGCTTGATAGTGCAGACTATTATAAATGTGCTTGAAAAAGCCCCGCCGGAATTGTCTGCGGATGTTTTAAAAAAAGGTATTTTTTTAACGGGCGGCGCTTCCCAGCTTTACGGCATGGAAAGCTTTATATCTCAGCAGCTTGAATTGCCCGTTACTATTGCAAAAAACCCTTCTGCATGCGCAGCCTTAGGTTTAGGCGAGCTTGCTGATAACCCTGATTTGCTTGCTCATATAGGCTCTTCCAATATGCTGCAAAGTGAGGAAGCCTGAGTCATGCCAAAAGACAACAGTCGCAGGAATAAAAACAAAAAAGAGCGAAAGCGCCTGGAACGAAGCCAGACGATACGCAAAATTGTAGGCCTTGCGGTAATAGCGATACTTGTTTTGACAATAGTGGCTATGATAGCTTCACAATTTTTCCCGGACGTTAAAATGCTTGACGCGCCAAGACGCGTTGTTTCAAAAGTTATTACGCCGGTGCAGAAATCTTTTTCCGGAGTAACGGACGCTGTTGCGGAATACCTGCGAAAACTTAAGTACCGCAGCACGCTTGAAGAAGAATACAACAAGCTTTTAGAGCAGGTTGACGTTCTTACAGATAGAGCCATGCGCGTCGAAGCCCTGGAGTATCAGCTTTCGCAGTTTGCGGATTTAAACGATGAAATTGTGCGCAACCCTAAGCTTGACGGCGTAAAGGCAAAGGTTATTTCACGAAATTCAGACAACTACACATATAATTTGGGCTTGGACGTAGGAACAAAAGACGGCGTTGACAACTATATGGCCGTTGCAGTGCCAGGGGCTCTTATAGGATATACATACGACGTAAAGCCGGACAGCTGCTCTGTAAAATGCATAGTCGATGCGGACTGCAGCATTTCCGCTTTGATAGAATCCAGCAGAGACCAGGGAGCGTTGCAGGGTACGCTTTCTATTAACGGCAAATACGAATGCCGTATGTATTATTTATCCTACACAACTCTTCCTCGTCCTGGCGACAGAGTGGTTACTTCAGGCGTGGGCATGGAGTTCCCTAAAGGAATACCTATAGGCTATGTAAGAGAAAGCACGCGAGGCCTGGACGCGAATAAGCAATATGTAGTCGTAGACCCTATTGCGGACTTCGACCATATTGAGTATGCAATTGTATACAGGTACAGGCCTACAACACCGGAAGCCGCGGATAACCGCGATGCAGCGTCAGAATCTACATTTGTTCCTCTGCCTACCAAATTCCCGTTGCCAACATTCATAGGCCAGCAAACGGCTCTTACGCCTACTCCGTCGCCTGAGATTTCCGAAACACCGCTTCCTGAGAAAACGCCGGAGCCTTCGGCAAGGCCTGAAAATACCGATGAAGTAATCTATAACGACTATATTCCTGAAAGCGCAACTGAAACGCCGGAGCCGACCGAAACGCCGGAGCCATCGCCGACTCCAACAGCAACATTTTCTGTGGAGCAGATGACGGTGGAGGAAGATTGATGAAATCGGCGTCGGCAAAAAGAAACAAGGCTGTAAGGAAAAACCTGCTGCTTCCATTAAAAGTCGCCTTTCTGATACTTTTGTTTTACCTTTTGCAGACATGCGTAATGCCGTACTTTAGAATCGGCGGAGTTATAGGCAACCTGAATCTGGTTCTTATTGCTATACTTACTGTTTCGCTTGGGAAAAAGTACGCTTTCGTAAGTTCTGCAATTATTGGTATAATAATGGAATCAATGGAAAGAAATATATCATCTTTTTATATTCTTATATACCCTACTATCTCCTTAATATTTGCCCAGCTGTTTTCCGATATGAGCGAGATAAAGCGCGAAATGCGCCGTATTCAGCTTAAAAGTGAAGAGCAGAATAAAAAGATAAACATAACGCGCAAGCAAAGGTTTCTGCGTCTGTTCAGGCGCTCAAGCGCCGACGATCTGAACCCGCATGTTAGAATTTTCTTAAATGCCATGGCTCTTCAGGCGTCTTATGAATTGATTATGATTATAATAGTTGCTTTAAACGGCGTAACAATAACGTGGCATCATATTTCAAACCTTATTTTAGCTGCGCTATATACGGGAATTCTTTCATTAACCATGTTTCCTGTAAGGAAGTTTATCGGTATGTATCCTAAAAAAGAAATTAAAGAAGTAGGAGACGATTACGAACAATACGAGGAAGACTTAAGCGCGGAAGAATTGCAGCAAATAGCAGTAATACCTGAAATGCCGGAAGCGGACGCGTTAGTTGGTTTTGAAATGAGAAGAGATTCTGGCGTTGAAAAAATAGATTTATCCAAAAACAACGACGATGTTAAGGAAGAAGCGTATGATGACTTGAAAGAAGCCGATATTAAGAAAGACGCAGGCGAAATACAAAATTCAGATGAGCCTGATAATATAAAAGACGAAAATGAGCTGAAAAGCAAAGGAAACACAATGGAAGCTCAAAAAAATGATTACGATACGCAAGCTGACGATAAAGATATAAAGCAAAACGCACAGGAAAACGCAGATAAAAAGCAATGTGTTGCAGAATCATCAAGTGATGGCGCAATGCTTGCGGAAGAAAACAAACCGCCTGAAAGTACGGATGATAAAAAGAAGGGAGCAAATAATGCAGATTGATAAAAAAACAAACATAAGATTTATAGCGTTTGCTTTGTTTGCTGTTATTTGTTTTTCTGTATTGATAAACGGCTTGTATAATCTGCAGATAATAAAAGCGGATGATTACCAGCAGGATGCAGGAAACAAGAGAACAAAAACACTAAGAATAACCGGAAAACGCGGTATGATAACAGATATAGACTCTGTGGTATTGGCAATGAGCGAAGACGTGTTTAATGTAACGTTTTACCGCGAAATGCGTCAGAACAGCGAAAAGGACTATAAGGCGTTTACCGCTTCTATTTTGGAAGCAATAAATATTATTGAGAAATACGGCGGGACAATAAAAAATAAGTTTGTTATTGAAAGAGATCCTGAAACACAGCAATGGGTGTTTAACTTTGGCAAGGGCGTTTCAGAGCGCGCCTTAGCGATACGTTCACGGCAATGGTACAGCAACCATTATTTGTCTGAAACGAGCGAAAAATTTAATACGGCCGAAAAATGCTACAATTATCTTGTTGATTTATACGACCTTGACACAAGGAACTTGGATGAGGAAACTATGCTCAAGGTATTGGCCATTTACTCTGAAATGCAGATGAACCTTTATAACTCAGTGCCTATTGTTATAGCGGAGGATATACCTTTTGCAGCCGTAAGCGAAATAACAGGCAGGAAAATGATGCTGCCCGGAATAGATATATCCGTAGGAGAAAAAAGAGTCTACCCGAGGAATACTATGGCTTCGCAGGTAGTTGGCTACGTGGGCAGAATAAGCGATGCGGATAATTACAGCGAGCAGCTCAAACCCTTAGGCTATGCCTTGAACGATATAATAGGCAAAGAGGGAATAGAAAAGAGCATGGAGAACTGGCTTACTCCAAACATTACAAGCAGGCAAGGAAGCCGAGTAATGGAAGTCGACAAACAGGGCAGGCTTATGAGGCAAATTGATTACACTGCTCCAAGCGACGGCAACAATGTAAAGCTTACTTTAAACGCCGCCTACCAGCAAATTGCAGAGCAGGCAATTGAAAGCAACGTTGCGCACACAAGGTCTGTGCAGGAAAAGAAGCTTGTAAACATGTCCTGGCTTGAAAAATACAGAGACCGTCTGGAAAAAAGAGATTTTGACAAGTATCCAATGAAGTTAGCCGAAAAAGGCGCCATGATGGTTGTAGATGTAAACACCGGCAGAGTGCTCGCTATGGCGCAGTACCCAAACTATGATTCCAACGCCCTTACAAAGGGAGGCAAGGACGCTGTGCCTTACCTTACAGACGACAGACATATGATGCGCAATCTGTGCATACAGGAACGCGCGGAGCCCGGTTCAATATTCAAGATGGTTACCGCGCTTGCCGCTCTTACGTCCGGCGAGCTTACTGTCGATGAGCAGATAAGCGACTTAGGAAGATATACGCGCTTTACAAACGAAGAAAAGGACGCGCCTGTATGCTGGATAAGCCCAAACGCTCGTGGAAAGCACGCTAACCAAACAATTATACAAGGCATAAAAAACTCGTGTAACTATTTCTTCTATGAGCTTTCAGGCAGGCTGTACGGGGATACGGGTACGAACCGTCTATATAAGTACGCTGCTAAAATGGGGCTTACCACAAAAACAGGATTGCAGCTGCCAAATGAAACAAGGAGCATTGTTGGAAACCAGACTTCGCTTTACGACCAGAACGTTTCATTGCAGGAACAGGAAACTTCGGTACCAATACTGGTTGCAGCTTCTCTTAAAAAACACTTAAAAAATGTAGGCGCGAGCTATGGCATATCCTATCAGGAGGAAAGGCTGGACTCCTGCATAAAAAAGCTTATGGACATGGCTGTTAACACGCACTCCGACGGATGGGTCGCCGCGGCAAGACCTATATTGATGTCGGAACTAAACATGACGCGAGACATGGTGTATTTAAATGCCGTAATGCAGAACATATGGATTTACCTTAACGATATTAAATGGGGCGGTTCTATGGAGGTGCAGATGGGGATAGGGCAGTCCATTACCATGCTTACGCCTGCTGCAGTTTCAAGGTATGCCCTTGCCATAGCGAACGGCGGTAAAGTGTATAATCTTTCCGTAATAGACTCCGTTGTGTCCCCTGAAGGCGAAATTTTAAACAAATATGAGCCTACGCTTTTTGGAGAGCTTGAAGGGGTAGATAAATTTTTACCGTACCTACGCGAAGGTATGAAGGGCGTTGTTGACGCGGATCAGGGCGGTACTGCAGGACGCTACTTCAGACGCTGGAAATATGTTGATAATCTGTGGGCCAAGACCGGCACCTCGCAGATAACAATAGGCGGCGTTCAGCTTGACGTAGAAAACAACGGCTGGTTTATAGCTATTACGCCATTTGAAACGCCTGCGGAAATTGTTGTCGTTACGCTTATACCAAACGGATTTTCTGGCGGTGAATCCGTTCTTGCCGCAAAGGATTTTATAACCTGGTGGATGGATAACCGCACTAAGCAGACAAGCGATATACAGGTAGTTCCAGGCAACGAGTTAATGCCATAAAGGAGGATACATGGGTAAAATTTGGCTTATAGCTTCCGGAAAAGGCGGCGTTGGAAAATCAACAGCTGCGGCAAGCCTTGCCGTTTATTTTGCAAAACGAGCATTGAGAACGCTGATAGTCGATGCAGACGTAGGCCTTAGAAACCAGGACCTTATTTTGGGTCTGCAGAATAAGGTGCTGTATGAACTGGACGACTGCATTTTAAAACGCTGCACTCTGGAAGACGCTATGGTTCAGCACAATACATATCATAATCTGTACCTGCTTGTCGGAGGACAAAACGCGAAGCCTTCTGATTTCAGGAAGAAAGAATTAAATAAAATATTTGCAACCATAAAAAAATATTTTGATATAGTTATAATAGATTCTCCGGCAGGCATAGGGCGCGGGCTTAAGAACTTTATAGATTTATCTGATGAATGCATACTTGTTGCGACTACAGACCACGTCTGTGTGCGCGACACTGAAAAAACTGCAGGCATATTATTTTCAATAAAGCATAAGCAGCCTTATCTTGTTTTAAATAAACTTGAGGGAAATGTAAAGCCGTCGCAAATTGCAGAGACGCTTGATATGAAGCTTTTAGGCGCTATACCATTCAGCAGGAAATTTCACGAAACCGTTGTGGAAGGCAAGCCTGTACTGGAGTGCAGGGATAAAAACGTTCTTCTGGCATTTGAAAATCTTGCCTCAAGAATGCAAGGATTAGACGTGCCGTTAAGCTTTGAAGATAATATCGGAAGCATAAAGGGGTTCTTTGAAAGGCTTAGGGGGGAAAGAAAAATTGGAAAATAGCCAGGGCAGCACGAGCCGAAGCAAGCCTTTTTTCGACTGGTTTCTTCTGCTCCTTATGTACATAATGATGATTTTAGGCGTGCTGTTTGTATCCGTAGCGACATATAACCCTGATGTTAGCGCAGACCTTCCTTTAATTAACAAGATAGTAAGTTCACAATCAGGACGCTGGCAGGCTATTTTTACAATAGCGTCGCCTGTTGCAGTGTGGTTTATAGTATCCATACCTTATGAAAAATTCAGCTCGTATGTAAAACTGTTTTATTATACAATTATATTTCTTTTGGTCCTGGTGCTTGGCACTTCTGCCATAAGAAGCGTCAGCAGCTGGTTCAGGTTAGGTCTAGGCCGAATGCTTCAGCCGAGCGAATTTGCTAAAATTGCAATTATATTAATGCTTGCAAAGAGACTTTCAGAATCTGACAAACCTATGAGCACATTTGCAGATTCTGTAAAAACATTAGGCGTATTTATACTTCCTGCCTTAATTACGCTGTTCCAGGGCGAAGCGGGTTCTGTTATGGTTATGGCGGTAATTTTATATACCATGATGTATTTTGGCGGCGTAAACTGGAAGTGGCTTGTTGGAATTGCTGTTCTTGGCGCAATAGGAGCGGGCATATTGTTCGGCTATGGCATAATAAGCGGGTCGGAGGATTACAGGCTGCTTAGAATAATGTCCTTCCTGGATCCGCAGAAATACTATAATGATGCGGGGTATCAGATACTTAACTCACAGGAAGCCATAGGTTCAGGCGGCGCAAACGGCATAGGACTTTTTATTGCAGGATCCCACAGCCATCTTGATTTTGTGCCTGAAGACTGGACGGACTTCGTCTTTTCAACGATAGGCGAGGCTGTCGGCTTTACAGGCTGCTGCATAATAATATTCATATATTTTCTTATTATAATGCGAATGCTGTATTTAGCCAGATATACCGTAGACAAATTCGGACGACTAATAATAATAGGCGTTATGGCAATGATTTTTTTCCATGTGTTCCAAAACATTGCCATGACCATAGGTATTATGCCTATAACAGGCATACCTCTGCCTTTCTTGAGCTACGGAGGATCTAATTTGTTTACAAATATTATCGGTGTTTCGCTTGTGTTGAATGTAACAAAGAACAGGAGCGCCGCTGCGCCGAGAATAAGCATAAACGTAGATTTAGCGAACTCTGTACCGAGAAAGCGCAGAAATAAAAGAAAAAAGATTTTTGTAAATACATCAGACGAATAAATTTGAATATTGCATAAACACGTTTTACATAGTATAATCCGTGCGCTTGAAGGGTAAGCCTTTACAGGCTGCCCTTAGCGCCTGATAGGCATAATTCTTGCGATTGAGGGCAATTATATTATTAATAACAGGAGGAAATAAAATGGGTTATGTTAAATGCCCCAGATGCGAGCTTAATTATATGAAAGATACGGATAAGTATTGCGACGTATGCAAAAGAGAACTTTTGGGCAGCGCGGCTGATGAAGAAGTGGAACTTTGCTCGATATGCGGCGAATCGCCGGCGCTTCCCGGCAAAGACGTATGTCTTTTTTGCTTAAGGGAAATGAATGGCAAAGCGGATGCTTCAAGCGTTGAAGAAGATATTGACGAAGAAGAGGACGACGATGACGACGACGATGTTGACGATGAGGACCTGGAAGAAATAGAGGACATTGACGATATAGAAGATCTTGATGAATTAGACGATATGATCTCTTTGGATGAGATGGCGGATGACGAGCAGGAAGACGACGAAGAAGAGGATTCAGAGGACATATAGTGCCAAATACGGATAACAACAAAATATTTGCAATATCCGATTTACATCTGCCGGGCGGCAAGCAAAAATCCATGGACATTTTTGGCGCCAGCTGGGAAGGGCATTTCGATAAAATAAAGGCTGATTGGCGCGCTAAAGTATCTGAAAAAGATATTGTTCTTTTGCCGGGGGATACAAGCTGGGCCATGACTCTTGATGAAGCTATTCCTGATATTTACGCCATAGGGGAGCTGCCGGGATATAAAATACTACTGCGCGGTAACCATGATTTTTGGTGGTCATCCATATCGCGGCTTCGCGACAATCTGCCTGAAAACATGTTTGCGATACAAAACGACGCTGTAAAAATAGAGAATACCATAATCTGCGGTACGCGCGGATGGGCAAAAACTGAAGGCGGAGATGCTGTGGCGGACCAGAAAATATATGACAGGGAAGTAAAACGGCTTACGCTTTCACTTGAAAAAGCTGATTTATTGCGCAAAAACGAAAGAATAGTGGCGATGATGCACTACCCGCCCTTATATTCTGAAGACGACGAAAGCCCGTTTACAGAACTTTTTGAGCAGTTTGGTGTTTCAGCCGTTGTGTATGGTCACCTGCATGGAGCCGCTGTTTACAGCGCCTTTAACGGGGTGAAAAACAACATAATGTATCGCCTTGTTTCATGCGACGCGCTTAAATTCAGCCTGACTCAAATTGAATAAATTGTTAATACTTACAGCCTGATTTAAGGCTTGCCAAGGTTTTTCTAAAATTTGATTTTATACGCAGGCAGATAAATCGGCATTGAAGCATAGCGGCAAGGGAAAATGGATAAAGAATTTTATTTAAAAAGTAAACTTTTATTTGAAACAAAATTTGCGGAGAAATGATTACAGCCCTATAAATTAAGTAATTTGTTATTAAAAATTGTATATTTAACTTTTAATTAGAATATATCCGGCCCGATTTACGGGCCGTTTTTTTATTAAAAAATAACAATCGAAAAACTTGGATAAATGCATAGAAGAATATCTAAAAAGTATGCAAAATAGCTAATAACGTTTTGAATATAAAAACAGATATTTCTATTATTTTTATTAAAAGGATAATACGTTCCTATAACTAAAGTCAAAAAAACCGAAGTACGATTTTTGCTTGAACCCTTAGGGAAGAAAGACTTTTTGAACTATTGACGATGGTGGTAATAAGTGTTATTTTGTGTCAAGAAATGGATTATGAATGGCGATAGGTGGTGGACCGGGTGAATGATGATACTTTAGACAATAAAAATACTTTGCCCGGCGATAAAAACAAAACCGAGGCCATGAAGCAAAGTCTTCAGCTTAACGGCGCT
Organism: uncultured Oscillospiraceae bacterium; assembly: GCA_964518875.1. Lineage (GTDB taxonomy): Bacteria > Bacillota > Clostridia > Christensenellales > Aristaeellaceae > DTU024. The sequence continues at coordinate 4,737 of CAZFHI010000025.1, read as the reverse complement.
TTCTGGCACAGCATAGACGCTAAAGGACGCGTAATTATTCCACAGTTTTTTAGAGACCAGCTTACGGACGGAATAATAGTTTCGGTAAATACAGCGCAGGACAGCATAGCCGTCTATCCTACTGAAATTTGGCGGGAACGCGTTGATATGCTCAGTAAGCTCGTTCAAAAGAAAAGAACGCTTGAGCCGGTTCTATCAAGGTTTTCCATGCTGTCTTATCCTAACTGCAATTTTGACCAGCAGGGAAGGGTTTTAATACCGGCTTTGCTTAGAGAAATGTATTTAAAAGATACGCAGTCCGTGCGCGTGTCCGGCGCCTTTGATCATATAAGAATAGTTTCTAAGGAGCAGGCGGAAGAAGAGGACAAGCTCTATGGAGCGCACAATATAGATATTCTCGAAATGATAAGCGAAATACAGCAAGAAGAGTAAAGGAGGTTATTATGTCTCAGCTTAATATGAACACTTATCCAAAATATTTAAAAACAGGCGTTGAGCTTATGGCCAAAAACTTTCGTTTTGGCGTAAAAAATGACGTAAGCCTTCCGGACGGCGATACATTAACTAACGACGGAAGGAAAGTGTTTGCCGCATCCTCTTGCAAAGACGCCTTGGAAAAGGCCAGCCTTTATGTAAATAAATGGCTTGCTTTTGCAATTATTGCAATATTTATTCTTATACTGCTTACACAGATAGGCGGAAGGCTTAACAAAATATCTGCTATAAACGCAGAGATAGAAAGCCAGACGCAAAGCTTTAAAAAGCTGTGCCTTGAAACGGGCGAGCTGCAGGAAGACTTTGACAAAGCGCTTGATTCGTCGTATATTTGCTATTATGCTGCGCAAAACCTCGGAATGGTTCGTGCTGTTGACGGCGCTTCTGTTATCCAGATAAGCGCTCCTCAGACAAGGCCGGCGCACAACCAGGGAGCGGTAGCGTCCGCCGGGGCGCGCGGCATGTAATTTTGCTGGAGGTAAAGGAACTTAATGTACCTTTCTAAGTTGGCGGAATCCGCTGAAAAATATTTAATAGAAATTAAAGGCGACTGCGAAATAGAAGCTTTATCGCAGGACAGCCGTGAGAAACAGCGTAATGCTTTGTTTTTCTGCATTAAAGGCCAGCGTTTTGATTCGCATGATTTTGCAGAAATGGCCGTACAAAACGGCTGCGTTGCCTTAGTTGTAAATAGATTCCTAAAAAATATAGACGTACCACAGGTTGTGGTGTCAGACAGCCGCGGAGCCATGGCTCTTATGGCGGCTGCTTTTTACGGCAACCCGGCAGACAAGATGAGAATGGTTGGCATCACGGGAACAAAGGGTAAAACGACTACAAGCTATATTGTAAAATCTATACTTGACGCTGCCGGCATTCCAAACGGTTTAATAGGAACTACGGGCAGCATAGTCGGGGACGTAAAAACGCAGGGTAGCCTTACCACGCCGGATCCGCTTGACCTGCATAAAACGCTTGCCGATATGCTTAATAAAGGCGTTAAGGTTGTTTGCATGGAGGTTTCAGCCCATGCGATAGACATGAAACGCATGGAAGGCATTACGTTTGAAGCCGCATGCTATACTAATTTTTCCCAGGATCATCTTGATTATTTCAATTCTATGGAAGAATATTATAATGCAAAAAAGAGTTTCATGCTTTCAGACCAGGTTAAGAATGCGGCGATAAATGTGGATGACGACAGCAGCCATGAAATAATCAAGCAAATAAAGGTACCTTACAGTACATACGGAATAAGCGGCAACTCAGATATTTTTGCAAGAGACATAGAGATAAGCGAAAACGGCGTGCACTTTAATTTGTCGTTGTGGAATGAACAGTGGTACCCTATCACATGCCACATGATGGGCATGTTCAATGTATATAACTGCTTAGCGGCGAGCGCTATTTGCCTCATACTCGGAATCGAACCTGCAAGCATAGTTCAGGGCATAAAAAACATACAAAACGTGCCCGGCAGAGCGGAAGTGCTTGAAACTAATACAGCCTATAAAGTAATTTTAGACTATTCTCATACTCACGCTGCCCTTGAAAACATATTGAAAACGGTGCGCGGATTCACAAGGAAGAGAGTTATACTGCTTTTTGGCTGCGGAGGAGACAGAGATCATCTTAAAAGGCCTATAATGGGCAAAATTGCTGGAGAGCTTGCAGACTTTACTATCATAACTAGCGACAATCCACGCACGGAAGATCCTTATAAAATAATAAGCGAAATTGAAAGCGGCATTAAGCAGACAAAAGGCGAGTACATATTGATAGAAAACAGGCGCAAAGCGATTGAATATGCTCTTGATATGGCAAAAGAAGGCGACACAGTAATTTTAGCCGGCAAGGGCGATGAAACATACCAGGAAATACATGGCAAAAAATATCCGTTTAGCGAAAAGACGATAGTTGCGGAGCTTCTTTACAGGAAAAGAAAGCAGGCTTAATTATGAATACGCCTAATCCAAATATAGCTAAGCAGCCTTTAAAAAATAAAAAATTACTTATAATTGGTGCGGGCAAAAGCGGTCAGGCTGCAGCGGCTCTAACTCTTGCGGCTGGCGGAAGCCTGGTACTTTCTGACGATAAAGATAAATCGCAACTTTTAAGCTTATCCTGGCTTATGGAGGACTGCCGCATTAATCTATGCCAGAACATGCAGATTAAAGATAATTTAGAGCATGTGAATTTTGCCGTCATAAGTCCAGGCGTGCCGCAGAACAAAGACTATGTTCGCTTCATTAAAAGTAAAAATATTCCAATAATAAGTGAGCTTGCCTTCGGGGCTTCATTTATGCCTTGTCCGTATGCGGCCATTACAGGCACAAACGGCAAGACGACGACAAGCATGCTGCTTGGCGCCATGTTTTCAAGAGCCGGCTTTGTAAGCCACGTTTGCGGAAACATTGGCTTCCCAATATCCACGGCCGCTCTGTCAGCCAAAGAAGACGACAGGGCGGTAGCCGAGGCGTCTTCTTTTCAGCTTGAGTTTCCGGGTTCCCTGCACCCTAAAGCCGCCGCGATATTAAACATTACGGCGGATCATCTTGACAGGCACGGCACCATGGAAGAATATATTAGACTAAAAAACCAGATATATGCGCAAATGGATTCAAACGACTTCCTTGTGCTCAATGCAAACGACAAAAACATAGTCGACAGCGTAAACGCAAAAGCGAGCGTGTTTTGGTTTTCATCTGAAAATGAAGTAAAGCAGGGCGCGTTTTTAAAGGGAAGCAATCTCTACATGCGCGACGGCGACGCAGAGCATCTGCTGTGTAATGCAGAAGATATACAGATGCCAGGCAAACACAATCTGGAAAACGTGCTTGCTGCATCGTCAATTGCATATTTAATGGGGATACCAGTGCCTGTAATACGCTATGCTGTTAAAACCTTTGCCGGCGCGGAGCACAGAATAGAATTTGTAAGAGAAATAAAAGGCGCTGTGTATTATAACGACAGCAAGGCGACTAACCCGGATTCTGCCATTAAAGCTATTAATGCCATGCAAAGCCCCGTTATATTGATTGCAGGCGGGTACAATAAGGATACGCCTTTTGATTCCCTTGCGGAATGCGTTGAAAAATCCAACGTTAAAGCCGTTGTCTTAACGGGAGACACCTCTGAAAAAATAGCAGAAGCTTTAAAAAAATATAACTTTACTGATATTTATATGGCTGAAGACTTATGCGCCGCCATATTGCAGGCAAACAAAATTTCAAAACCAGGCGATGCTGTGCTGTTTTCGCCCGCTTGCTCCTCTTTTGATCATTTTACAAGCTATGAAGAAAGAGGAAAACGCTTTAAAGATATAGTAAACAGCTTATGAGTAACAAAAACTACGGCGGGCATCCGCTTGTTCCTCCATCAAACGGCAACGCCAAGCCCGATAAGCGGCCGGACGCGGAAAGCCAAAATACGCAGGAAAACCCTGCATTTGACCCTAAAACTAAAATGCTTATAAGATTTATAGGCGTTTTAGTTATAGTGGTATGCGCTGCGTTTATAGCTAGGGATACATTGTTTTCAATAGATAACTGCCTTGTTACGGGCAATATTAACATACCTACTGAAATTGTGCTTTCATCAGCCGGCATAAACGCTTCAAGCAATTATTTTAATATTAATGAAGAACAAATAGAAAAAGGCATAAACTCAAACCGTTATCTGCAGTTTAAAGGCATGGAGAAGCGTTTCCCAAACGGGCTCACTATTTATGTAAAAGAGCGCATACCAGCCGCCTGCATAAACTATATAGGTATCAAATATATAATAGCAGACGACGGCATGGTGCTTGAAATTACAAAAGATGATGATATTGAAGAAAGTCTCGCCTTAATTTCCGGTCTTGAAATACAGGATATAAGCGTAGGCTCCGCGCCGCAGCTGAGAAAGAGCGCCCAGCTTGCGGCGTGTGTGCAGCTTATGCAGGAGCTTATAATGCAGGGAGTTATTAACAATACCAGGGGAATAAGCTTTGCGGACGGAAGCATATATTTAAGCACAAGAGACGGCTACAACGTAAACCTCGGCACTGGCGATTACCTGAGAGCTAAAATAGGCACAGTCCGCGGCGTTGTGTCAGAGCTTCAAAAACAAAATATTTTTAACGGCATTATAGAAGCTACGGTTCCCGGAGAAGCGACCTACAGACCTGAAAGCTAAAGAAATTATGAAAGATGTACATTTGTCAATGATGTGAGACCGAGTTAAAGATAAAACGACGGTCTG
>CAZFHI010000024.1:0-28348 GCA_964518875.1 uncultured Oscillospiraceae bacterium | reverse complement strand
TACAGACCGTCGTTTTATCTTTAACTCGGTCTCACATCATTGACAAATGTACACTACTCCTGATATATCTATTTCCTTATTCATAAAAATACCCCTTTCTATAAATATTTTGCCTGTTAACCGCTTAATTTTTAATGAAAATTCAATTTATTATAGCATAGCGGTTAACGGCAAGCAAACTTGATTTTAAAGCCGTTCTTTGCGTTAAACTTGACATTATGCGTTTTGCGTTGCTATAATCGTTTCGCGATGAAGAGAAAGAGTAAGCCGTACTTTTCTTTTAAGAGAGCGCCCGGAAGGTGCGAGGGCGCAGAAAACGCGGCCGAATACGTCTCGGAGCACAGCATTGAACGTTAGTAGGTGTCTGGCGGCGCGCCGCTTATAGCGCAGGACTTGCTCCACAAGGGTGTTTTTGCACTGAACTGGAAGTGGTACCGCGACAATTCGCCTTCCTCAGATATTCTGAAGAAGGCTTTTTTTAGGAGGAAATATGGCAGACATATCTTTTGCGAAACGTATGGAGCCTATTACAGGCTCTGCGATAAGAGAGCTTTTCAAGTTGACGTCAAAGCCCGGCATGATTTCTTTTGCCGGCGGGAACCCCGGCAATTTTGCTCTCCCCGATAAAGAAGTGGCAGAAATCGCCCATGACCTGCTCTTAAACAACGGCAAGCAGCTTTTGCAGTACGGCCGCACCGAAGGCTATCCGCCTTTAATAGAAGCGCTTGCAGGTTATGTAAAAGAGGAGTTCGGCATAAACGCCGCTGAAAATGAGATTCTTCCTGTAACCGGTTCTACGCAGGCGATGGATTTGCTTTGCAAAACATGCATTAACCCTGGCGACACAGTGCTTGTGGAAAACCCTACTTTTATTGGAAATATACAGTGCCTGAGAATATTTGAGCCCAACATAGTGCCGCTTGAAAGCGACGATGACGGCATACTGCCGGACGATCTTGAGAAAAAAATTAAGCAGTACAAGCCTAAAATGCTTTATACCATACCTACCTTCCAGAACCCCACCGGAATTACCATGAGCGTGGAGCGCAGGAAGGCAATAGCTGAAATGGCCGCCAGATATAAAATGATTGTCGCTGAAGACGACCCATACCATTCCCTGCGTTACAGCGGAGAAAACATGCCTACTATAAAATCTTTCGATAAAGACGGATGGGTAGCGTTTTTGGGAAGCTTTTCAAAGGTCATTTCCCCCGGCCTTCGCGTAGGGTTTATAGTTGCGGACAGCAAGCTTATAAGAAAGCTTACCATATGCAAGCAGTCTGCAGATTTGCATACGCCTAATTTAAATCAGGCGATAGTCGCAGAGGTTTTAAACCGCGGCTTGTTAAAGGGCTTTGTGGAGCGCGCATGCAGCGTTTACAGCGAGCAGCTTAAAACCATGGTTTCAGGCCTTGAAAATATAAAGGCTATAACAAAATACACCAAACCTACCGGAGGGTTGTTTATTTTCGCGCAGATTGAAGAAGGAAAAAACATTAAAGATTATTTTAATAAGGTTGTTGAAAAAGGCGTGGCGTTTGTGCCCGGAACTACGTTTTATCCAAACGGCGGCCACGAAAACACATTCAGGCTTAACTATTCAAACGCCGAAATAGCGACTATACAAAAAGGCATGAATATATTAAAAGAAGTATTTGATAAATAAGGAGAATGAAATGCATATACTTGATACTTTAAAAGAACGCGGTTTTATTGCGCAGGTAACCTATGAAGACGAGCTTTACAAGCAGCTTGAAAGGGAACCCACCACCTTTTATGTAGGCTTTGACCCTACTGCGGACAGCCTGCATTTTGGCCACTTCATACCTATTTTAGCTATGGCGCATATGCAGAAGGCGGGGCACAGGCCGATAGCGCTGGTTGGCGGAGGCACCGCCATGATAGGCGACCCTTCGGGCAAAACCGATTTAAGAAAGATGATGACAGTTGAAACCATACAGAAAAACGCAAATGGTATTAAAAAGCAGCTTTCACGTTTTATAAGCTTCGATAACGGCGCCGCAATTATAGCAAACAACGCTGACTGGCTTACCAACCTTAATTACCTTAATTTTCTGCGCGAAATAGGCGCCAGCTTTTCAGTAAACCGCATGCTGGCTGCGGAATGCTATAAGCAGCGCTACGAGCGCGGGCTAACGTTCCTTGAATTTAACTATATGCTTATGCAGGCGTACGACTTTTTGATGCTCTTTAAAAAATACAACTGCACGCTTCAGATGGGCGGGGACGACCAGTGGAGCAATATGCTCGCAGGCGCCGACCTTATAAGAAGAAAAGAGCAGAAATCCGCCTTTGCGTGCACGTTTAATCTGCTTCTTACAAGCGAAGGCACTAAGATGGGCAAGACAGAAAAAGGCGCGCTTTGGCTTGACGCCGACCTGTGCTCCCCATACGAGTTCTACCAGTACTGGAGAAATATAGCGGATGCTGACGTGCAGAAATGCCTGTCCATGCTTACGTTCCTGCCTATGGACGAGGTAAGAAAATTAAGCGCTCTTAAAGGCAGCGAAATAAACGAAGCCAAAAAAGTTTTGGCATATGAATGCACCAAACTTGTTCACGGCGAAAAAGAAGCGGAAAAAGCTCAGATAGCGTCCGCCGCTCTGTTTGAAAAGGACGGAAGCCTTGAGGACGTGCCTACGTTTGCAATAACCGTTAACCAGTTGGAAGAAGATAACAGGCTTATAAACATATTAAGCCTTTGCGGGCTGTGCGCTTCAAAGAGCGACGCGCGTAAGATGATCGCCCAGGGCGCCGTTTACATAGACGGCGAAAGGGTTACGGATATAGGCTTAAGAATAGAAGAAAAGGATATAAAGAAAGAAGACGGGCTTATGCTGCGCAGAGGAAAGAAAAATCATTGCAGAATAATAATGCGGTAAAGCCGTATAAAACAATTTTAGATACTTCGGAAGAAGAAATTGTGATTAAAAAAAGCCGCTTCATAGGGCATGCAATGCCATGCCCTGATGAGGAAGCGGCAAAGTCTTTTATTGAAAAAATAAAAAAACAGCATATCCAGGCTACGCACAACTGCTACGCCTATATTATCGGCGCAAACGCCGGCATTATGCGCTTCAGCGACGACGGAGAACCGCAGGGAACCGCGGGAATGCCTATAATTAACGTTTTGCAAAGCAATCAACTTGTAAACGTATGCGTTGTAGTTACGAGATATTTTGGCGGCATACTGCTTGGCGCTGGAGGTCTTGTGCGCGCCTATTCAAAAAGCGCGTCGCTTGCTATAAGCGGCGCTGAAATTATAACAATGCAGCTTTGCAGGCGCATTATTTTTAATTTTCAATATTCAGTTTGGGATAAGGTTAAATATAATTTTAACCAGGACAAGCGTGTAAAAATAGAAAAAGAAGAATACGGAGCGTCCGTTTTAGCGGAAATAATTATAAAGGACGAAGATATGGACGATGTTATGCTGTCCGTTCAAGGCGTTATAAATAACGAGCCGGACTGCATTATAAGCGATCCTTTTGTTTATTATATGACTTCTGATTGAAGCGCGTAGCGCAGTATGGCTTTCGCGGCTCCGTCGTTATCGTTGGTGTCTGTTACAAGGTCCGCTTCAGCTTTTATCTGTTCAATGGCGTTGCCCATGGCTACGCCTAAGCCCGCCGCTTCTATCATAGTCAGATCGTTTTCCTGATCGCCTACCGCCATGGTTTCTTCAAGAGGAATATTATAATACTCGGCAAGCTTCTTAAGGCCTACTCCCTTCCCCATGCCTTTAGGCATAACTTCAAAGTTATACGGGCCTGAGCGCGTAACGTCGACGCCGCTTACGGTTCCAGCTTTTTCATACAGCCTGTCAAGCTTAAGAGCGTCTTTCGTGTCAAACACAAAAAACTTTGACACGCCTTCTTTAACCGCCTTTTCCGCCGCGTCGAAGCCTCTTTCAAATTTCACGCCGTAATGGGCTTTTAGTCTTTCGCCGTATTCCGCTTCAGCGTGATACATGGTGTTTTCTTTGCGCGTAATCACCTTATGGTCCATAAACATAACATAGTCGGCGTCATGCTTTTCAAGCGTCTCAAAAATATTTACGCCCGTTTCTTCAGGCATGAACATCTGGTGTATTCTTTTTCCGTCCGTATCCACCACGGCGCCGTTTAAGGCTATTATATCGCAGCGCGCGTTTATATCGTCAAGCATGATTTTTATGTTTTCAGGGAAACGTCCCGTGCATATGGCTATCCTGAGCCCAAGGCTCTGGGCTTTTTTTATTGTTTCCAATGAAAATTTGCTTATTTCAGACCTGCTGTTAAGCAGAGTGCCGTCCATATCAAGTGCTGCAAGCTTTATCACGATACCGCCTCCCAAACATACTGCCTATATTCTATGTATAAAGCAAACCCCGTGTCAAGCGCGGCTGTAAACATATAAAACAATTTAAGTACATAAAGCCATGGGCATTGCTATTGCATAATTATTTCTTATGCTGTATTATGACTCAATACTGGAATAAAAAAAACCAGTCATAAAAAAAGGAGGTATGTCCGATGAAAAAAACACTGTTACTACTACTTGCGACGTCTATTGTGCTGTTCGCTGTTATCAGCGCGCCCGCCGATGAGGAAATTATTAAGATAGGCGGCATCGGCGTACTTACTGGCCCCGAAGCAACCTATGGATTAGCGGTAAAAAACGGCGTTGATCTCTACATAGACGAGCTAAACAATGCCGGAGGCATAAACGGCAAAAAGGTCGAAATGGTATGGATAGACAGCCAGGGCGACCCCGGAGTCGGCCAGGCGGCCTACTACCGCCTTGTTGAAAACGAAGGCGTTGCGGCGATCATAGGCGCGGTTCTTACAAACGTTACAAAGGCTGTCGCAGTAAGCGCGGCGGAAGACGGTTTCCCGATGATATCCGCTTCTTCAACCGCGTACGAAATAACTACCGACCGTCCCAACGTGTTCAGAACCTGCTTCATAGATCCCTTCCAGGCCGTTATGATTGCGCGTTATATGAATTCCAAGAACGTAAATAAAATAGGCGTTCTTTACGACGTTGGCGACGAATACTCAACAGGTCTTTATAATTCCTTTGTGTCCGAATGCGAAAAACTCGGCTTAAACATAGTCGTAACCGAATCCGCCGCTTTTTCAGACGTGGATTTTAAATCCCAGCTTACAAACATTAAGAATGCAAACCCAAACGCGGTGTTCCTGCCTTACTACGGAGCACCCGCCGCATACATAATTAAGCAGTCAAATGAAATAGGCCTTGACGTTCCATTCTACGGAGCGGACGGCATATCGAACGTAACCGACGCAATAGGCGACTACTCGCTGCTTAAAAACATCGTCTATTCAGACCACTTCAGCAACGACGCAGGCAGCGAAGCTGCGCAAAAGTTCCTTACAGGCTATGAAGCAAAATACGGAGAAAAGTCGTCGCTTGCTTTTTCAGCCACGGCTTACGACGCTGCCTTAGTGCTTACAAAGGCCATTGAAAAAGCGGATTCCTTAGAGCCTAACGCTATAATAGCCGCCATGAAAGAAACAAACGTACAGGGCGTTACCGGCAACATAACTTTCGACGACCATAACGACCCCATTAAGAGCGCTTTCTTCACGGGCTTTGATGAAAACGGAAACAAGGTTTTTATTGAGAAGGTAGATCCCTGATATACCTGCGTAAAAAGTATATGAAAAGGGCATTTGTTGTGGGAAAAGACATAACGATGCCCTTTTTTACGAATTTTATGTTATAAGCGAGCGTTCAGCGGTTAGGAGAAAACATTGACATTATTCATCAGCCAGCTAATAAACGGTTTACATGTAGGGAGCATATATGCCCTTATAGCCTTAGGCTATACCATGGTATACGGCATTATACGGCTTATAAACTTTGCGCACGGCGACATACTTATGATAGGCGCATATACGGTTATTATAGCGATAGGATCGCTTGGCTTTCCGCCTGTCGTCGCGATACTCCTTTCAATCCTGATGTGCGTTGCGTTTGGAATTGTAATAGAAAAGGTGGCTTACAGGCCATTGCGCAACTCGCCTAAAATTTCTTCCCTTATAACGGCCATAGGCGTAAGCATGCTGCTGCAGAACGCCGCTCTGCTTTTGTTTACGCCTACGCCAAAGCCTTATCCGATAGCGTTTAGCGTTCCGCCTGCGAATTTAGGGGGCGTTCAAATAAGCTTTACCACCTTGCTTACATTCGGCGTTTCCATACTCGTTATGATAGCCCTGCAGGCGTTTATTTCTGCGAGCAAGGCGGGCAAGTCCATGCGCGCCGTGTCTGAAGACATGGACGCCTCGGTTCTTATGGGTATAAACGTAAACAAAACAATTACCCTTACATTTGCCATAGGCTGCGCTCTGGCGGGCATAGGCTCTGTGCTGTACTGCATAGCGTATCCTTCCGTTTCCCCCACATTAGGCTCGCTTCCCGGCGTAAAGGCATTTATAGCGGCGGTGTTGGGAGGCATAGGCTTAATTCCAGGCGCTATGCTCGGAGGCTTTCTTTTAGGGATAGCCGAGAGCCTCACAAAGGCCTATATTTCATCCAAGCTAAGCGACGCCGTCGTTTATGGAATATTAATAGTTATATTGCTTTTTAAGCCCGCGGGCCTGCTCGGCAAAAGCACGAGAGAGAAGGTGTGAAAATGATAAAAAACAAAGCGCATTCGTATGCTGTGAACATATTTTCACTTTTAATCGTATTTTTTATAATTTTCGGCCTTATATCAAACGGCAGCATAAATAACTATTACAGCAGTATTTTAATAAGCATACTTATATCTGTAATAATGGCTGTAAGCCTTAACCTTACAACGGGCATGCTTGGACAGCTTTGCCTTGGGCATGCCGGCTTTATGTCCGTCGGCGCGTATACGGCCGGCATAATCACAAAGGCGCTTCCTGACATGCCCTTCGGGCTTTCTTTAGCAATAGCGCTGCTTGCAGGCGGACTTCTTTCGGCCGTATGCGGCTTCCTTATAGGCATGCCTGCGCTGCGTCTTAAAGGCGACTATCTCGCTATAATTACATTAGGCTTTGGTGAAATTATACGCGTCGTAATACAGAACCTTGAAATTACAAGCGGCGCCGCGGGTCTTACGGGCATACCGCGCATGTCGCGCAAGCTTGCCGAAACGCCCAAGGCGTCGGCAGCGCTTCAATTCACCGTTGTTTTCTGGATAACGGTTTTAGTTGTTACAAGCATATTCACCTTAGGCAGAAGCCGCCACGGCAGAGCTATAATATCCATAAGAGAAAACGAAGTAGCGGCTGAAGCTACGGGGATACCCACTACCTACTATAAGCTGTTCGCTTTTACGCTTGCTGCGTTTTTTGCCGGCATAGCGGGCGGTCTGCACGCCCACCAGATAGGCATGCTTACGCCAAAATACTTTGACTTTAATAAGTCCATTGAGTACCTCGTAATAGTAGTTTTAGGCGGCATGGGTTCCATAACGGGCTCTATAATATCCGCAACGGTGCTTATAATATTGCCTGAAGTGCTGCGCGAATTCGCCGCATGGCGCATGGTTATCTACTCGCTTACGCTTGTCGTTATGATGATATTCAGACCTACCGGCCTTATGGGCACGAGCGAGTTTTCTTTAACTGCGCTTATAGACAATATAGTCGCATACTGCCGCGCCCACTTTAAAAGGAAAGACAACCAGCCCAAGCTTCCTTTCCAGCCGCACTATGACGTATGGGAAAACCAGCCCGTGTTAAGCACTGTTAATTTAGGCATATCCTTTGGAGGGCTTGTGGCGGCAAAGGACATAAACATAAGCATAAAAAACAATGAAATAGTCGGCTTAATAGGGCCGAACGGCGCAGGCAAAACGACGATATTCAACCTTTTAACGGGCGTGTACGCGCCCACCAGCGGAGATATCATACTTTTAGGGAATTCTATTATAAATAAATCCACGCATGATATAACAAACAACGGCATAGCGAGGACCTTCCAGAACATACGCCTGTTCAAATCCATGACAGCTCTTGAAAACATAAAAGTAGCCTTTCACACGAGAATGCGCTACTCACCTATGGAAGGCATAGTGCGAAACGGCCAGTTTTCAAGCGAAGAGCGCGGCATAGATATCCGAGCAAGAGAGCTTCTGCGCGTTTTCGACATGGAAGAATATGCTGACGACAACGCGGCTTCATTGCCATACGGGCTTCAACGAAAGCTTGAAATATGCAGGGCTTTGGCGACAAACCCCAAGGTGCTGCTTCTTGACGAGCCTGCCGCGGGAATGAACGCAACGGAAACGGCGGAGCTTATGGAAACCATAAAAAGGATACGCACGCGTTTTTCCGTCGCAATACTGCTGATAGAGCACGATATGAAGCTTGTTATGGGCATATGCGAGCGCATATATGTGTTAAACTACGGCAAGGTTATAGCTGAAGGAACCCCGTCAGAAATAGCTGTAAACGAAGACGTTATAACAGCGTACCTCGGGATAGCGGACGATGATAAAAAGGGAGTTAAAGATGAGCATAATGCTTAAGGTAGCAGATTTATCTGTATATTACGGCGCCATACAGGCAATAAAAGGCATAAGCTTCCATGTTGACGAAGGCGAAATAGTAACCCTTATAGGCGCAAACGGCGCAGGGAAAACCACGACGCTTAACGCCATATCCGCACTCGTCCCTGTAAAAAGCGGCTCCATTGAGTTTAAAGGCATGAACCTGCTCAGCCTTCCTGCTCATAAAAGGATATACCATGGCATGGCGCATGTTCCTGAGGGCAGAAGGATTTTCGCCAAGATGAGCGTTAAAGAAAACCTTGAAATGGGCGCTTTTTCCCGCAAGGATAAGCGGATATACAGGGACGCTGAACGCGTTTACGAGCATTTTCCGCGCTTAAAAGAGCGCCGAAATCAAATTGCTGGAACGCTGTCGGGCGGCGAGCAGCAGATGCTCGCGATAGGCCGAGCGCTTATGTCCAACCCATCTCTTATAATAATGGACGAGCCTTCTATGGGGCTTGCTCCTATACTGGTAAGCGAAATATTCGGCATAATAAACGAGATAAACAACGAAGGCACAACTGTGCTCCTGGTCGAGCAGAACGCGACTATGGCGCTTTCCGTAGCGGACAGGGCATATGTGCTTGAAACAGGCAATATAGTGCTCGAAGGCACTGCTGAAGAGCTTTCAAGAAACGAGGCCGTAAAAAAAGCGTACTTAGGCACTGCGTAAAATTTAAAATAAAAAGCTCCTGCGCGCATTACGCTTTAAGCATATCGCGCAGGAGTTTTTTTACCTGATCAAACCCAAAGCAACATATTACAAACGAATCTTTATGCCGCTTTAAATTGGAAAGTAATATTTATTTTTGCCGCCAGCGCTTTAAGTCCTCTGCCAGGTCAAGCTTTTCCCATGGAAGGTCCAGATCGTTCCTGCCGAAGTGGCCGTATGTGGCTGTCTGCCTGTAAATAGGCCTGCGCAAATTAAGGCCGTTTATAATGCCGTCAGGGCTTAAATCGATATTATCCCTTATATACTTCGCGATTTTTTCTTCATCGACTTTGCCTGTGCCAAACAGATCTATGCGGTAGCTTACAGGCTGGGCAACGCCTATGGCATAGGCAAGCGCTACCTCGCATCTGTCCGCAAGGCCCGCCGCCACAATATTTTTAGCTATATAGCGCGCCGCGTACGCTGCGGAACGGTCCACCTTTGTAGGATCCTTTCCGCTGAAGCTTCCGCCGCCGTGCGGAGCAAAGCCGCCGTAGGTATCGGCTATAATTTTTCTTCCGGTAAGACCGCTGTCCCCTGCGGGGCCGCCTATTACAAACCTACCGCTTGGATTCACATAATATGTTGTCTGCGGGTTAAGCAGTTCTTCAGGCAGAACGGGCTTCACAACGTTTTCCATAACGGCCTTTTTAATGTCTTCCTGGCTTATGTCCGGGTCATGCTGCGTTGAAATAACAACGCTGTCTATGCTTACAGGCTTAAAGCCGTCATAGCTTACCGTAACCTGAGATTTGCCGTCAGGGCGCATCCAGTTAAAGCTTCCACTCTTTCTTATTTCATCCATCCTGCGTGTAAGCCTGTGCGCATATACTATTGGCAGCGGCATATATTCAGGCGTTTCGTTGCACGCGAAGCCAAACATCATGCCCTGGTCCCCTGCGCCGAGCTTTTGCTGCGCGTTCTTGTTTCCCCTTGTTTCCTGCGCATGGCTTACGCCCTGGCTTATATCGGAGGACTGTTCTTTTATCGCAGTAATTACAGAACAGGAATTGCCGTCAAAGCCCATGGATGAGTTGTTGTAGCCTATATCCAGCACTACTTTTCTTACTATGTCCGGTATGGATACGTATGTCTTTGTGCTTATTTCTCCCATTACAAGTATCATGCCGGTCGTCGTGCAGGTTTCGCACGCCACCCTCGCATAAGGGTCGTCGGTCAATATAGCGTCTAATACGGCGTCTGATACCTGGTCGCACAGTTTATCAGGATGCCCTGATGTTACGGATTCTGAAGCAAATTGTCTTTTCATTCTATTACAACGTCCTTTCTACTTACATTGAAAAAGGCTTATCAACAGATAAGCCATCAATGTAGCTTATCTGTCAGCTTGCGCTGCTGGAATTGGCACCTTGCGTAAGGCGGTTGCCGAGGTTCATAGGGCCAGACCCTCCCCCACTCTTGATAAGCGATATTCAATTCCGTCTATTATACTGTAAGTTGCAGCCTGTTGCAAATATACAATTTTTAAGTTTTGTATGGTTTGGAAAAATGCCGAAAGTTGACAGCCGCGCCGGCAGTAACTAAAATGTTTATCAAATGAAAGGCGGTGTCTTGTTTGAATGTTGCAAAGTTTGGCGGCAGTTCCCTTGCTGATGCAAAACAGTTTGCTAAGGTTAAAAATATAATAGAAAGCGATTCAGGCCGTCTTTTTATAGTGCCGAGCGCTCCGGGTAAAAGAAATCCTGAAGACATAAAAGTTACGGATATGCTGATTGAATGCTATAATTTAGCGTCAAAAGGCGAAAACATTCATGATTTATTCGATAAAATAAGCGGCCGCTTTATTGGAATAGCCGAAGAATTAAAAATAGATACAGATGAAATTTTAAACGAATTAAAAAAAGTCCAAAAGAAAATAGCGGACGGGGCGACGCGCGACTACGCGGCGAGCCGCGGCGAATACCTTAACGCCATTCTCCTTTCAAAATACATAGGCTTTCCGTTTATAGACGCTCAATACATTATACGCTTCAACGCAGACGGAAGCTTAGACCGCGATGAAACGCAGCGCCTTATACAGGAAAAGCTTCTGCCTCTGGGAAAGGGCGTCGTACCAGGCTTTTACGGTTATGACGAAAATGGAAGCTGCCACGTCTTTTCGCGCGGCGGCAGCGACGTAACGGGCGCCTTAATAGCAAGAGGCGTGAACGCGGATATATACGAAAACTGGACCGACGTATGCGGCTTCCGCGCGGCGGACCCGAGGATCGTTCCCGATTCAAAGTTCATACGGCAGATGACTTACAGGGAGCTTAGGGAGCTTTCGTACATGGGCGCTTCCGTATTGCACGAGGACGCCGTTTTCCCGGTAAGGAACGCCGGCATACCAACGCAGATACTTAACACAAACGACCCTCTGCACCCCGGTACCTTGATAAGCTATCTGCCGCAGTATTCGGCCCAGGCGCCGCTTATTACAGGCATAGCCGGCAAAAAAGGCTTCAGCGCCATAATGATTGAAAAGGTTCGCATGAACGCAGAGCGCGGTTTCGGCAGGAAAGTACTCCAGGTGCTTGAAAAATATAATTTGAACTTTGACCACCTTCCTACCGGCATAGACTCTATGAGCATAGTGCTGCCTACAAACAGCCTTTTGCCTTTCAAAGACGCTATAAAGCAGGATATAATAAATGAAACCCATGCGGACAGCGTAAAATTTGCCGATAATTTAGCCATGGTTGCGGTAGTTGGCGTAGGCATGTCCAAAAAAATAGGCATAGCCGCGAGGCTTTTTACCGCTTTATCCGAGCAGGGCATAATGATAGACTCCATAGTGTTTGCTCCAAGCGAGTTAAGCCTTATAATAGGCATAAACGAGAGCGACATGCCTAAAACCATACACAGGCTGTACGATTCCTTCATGCGTGATTAGCATAATATATAAGAATACACATGTTTAAAACAAATATTGCAGGCAGGACAGTATTATTGAAGGCCGAACATGATTTCAGCTTTTTAGAGGACTTCGGTCATATATTCGCCGTATATGACAGCCTTATTTCAGGCAATATATGCTTTGGAGCGCAGAAGAACGGCAAATATTATTTTTTAAAGTACGCCGGCGCTAATACTTTAAACTACATAGGCTCTGCTGAGCGCGCGGTGCAGCGCTTAAAAACCGCCGCGCCATTATATGAAACGCTCAGGCACAAGGCTCTTGCCAACCTGCTTTTTACAAAAGAATATCCAGACGGCTTTATGATGGCGTTTGATTATGTTTATTCATTTCCCATAGGACCTCTGCCTGTTTACAAAAGTCAGCTTCGCAGTTTGCCTGTAAAAACGCGTCTTTATATGCTTGACGCCATGTTTGATTTTTTTGTTCTGGCTTCGCGCAATGACTACATAGCGGCCAACCTGAGCGATTCAAAATTTTTATTCGATATAAAAAACTCCGCTCTTATTTTAAGCAGCATAAACGGCTTCGTTAAAATGCCGTACCATAATGCCGGCAGGCTCCAGGGCTCCTCTGTTTACTTAGCGCCTGAAAGCTATAAAATCGCTTTACTCGATGAAAGAGTTACCGTTTATGCCATGGGCGCGCTTGCAATGCAGCTGCTTGGCGATATTTCAACAAAAAGCTTAGAGGACTGGCAGTCTGATAAAAGCTTATATTGCATAGCAATGCAGGCGTTAAGCGAAAACAGGACGCTTCGCCAGGAAAGCGCGTACAGCTTCCTTAAAAGCTGGCGTGAAGCGGTGCTTAATATTTCTTTCAGCTGATAACGCCTGAAGAAACCCGCAATATGCAGTCCGGTCTGGCGCCGCGCAGGTCGTCCATATCCGTGCATGTAATAATGGTCTGCGTCGACTTAAGGCAACGTATAAGCCTTACTCGGCGCTTTTCGTCCAATTCGCTCAACACATCATCCAAAAGAAGTATGGGCGCTTCTTTCTGCTGATTATATAGTATGTCCATTTCAGACAGCCTTAACGCAAGCGCCGCTGTGCGTATCTGCCCCTGCGACGCAAAGGACTTCATATCGTTGCCGAGCAGCAGCATGCTTATGTCGTCCCTGTGCGGGCCGTATGAAGTGCTTTGGCGGCGTATATCGTCGTTTCTGTTTTTTTTCAGAATTTTATAAAGTTCTTCCGCTGGAGACGCGCTGTCCTTCAGCTGGCTGTCGTATTCTATTTTAAATACTTCGTTTTTTCTGCCCGAAATATTGTCGTACTGCTCGGACGCAAGCTTGCTTAGCGCTTCTATCGCCTTACGCCTTCGTTCAACCAATGGCGAGCTCTTTATGCTAAGCTGCTCGTCCCAGACGTCTAAAGCATGAAGCTGCTCCCCTCTCGCTATTGTCTTTAAAAGCGCGTTGCGCTGCTTTAACACATTGTTGTAGCTTTGCAGAGCGAAAAAATACTCAGGGTCGCTCTTTGAAAGCAGCATATCTATATAGCGCCTTCTGTTCTGCGGGCCTCCCTTGATAATATCCAAATCTTCCGGAGCGAACATAACGCACGTTACATAGCCCATCATGTCGCCTATTCGCGGAACTATTTTCCCGTTTACATATATAATCTTTTTACGACGGCGCTTTTTAAAAATCCTTACGCCGACTTCGTTTAAGCCTGAATTTCTCATCACCTTTGCGTGCACGCCGCAGGTTTCAAATTCATCGCGTATCATATCCCTGTCGTTATTGGTGCGGTGGCTTTTGCCAAGGCAGCAAAGGTGTACGGCTTCCAGAAGGTTGGTTTTTCCAGCGCCGTTTTCTCCCATTATAACGGTAATACCCTTATGCGGCGTAAATGAAAGCTGATGATAATTTCTAAAATCATGTAAGCGCAGTTGCGTAAGCAGCATTTACTTATGGTACCTTTCATTCGCGTTTATTTTGCAAGCGCGGTAAAGCTGTTCTAACAGTATTACGCGCATAAGCTGGTGCGGAAACGTAAACGAAGAGAAAGAAAGCCTGCCGTCTGCCCTATTCAACACGTTTTCACAAAGGCCGTTTGAACCGCCAATTACAAACACAACGCGCCGCGACGAATCTAAAAGCTCCTTGACGCGTTCGGCAAAGCCTTCGCTTGAAAATTTATCGCCGTTTATTGCGAGCGCTATAACGTAGTCGTCGGGTTTTACTTTAGAAAGCAGCCTTTCTCCTTCAGTCTGTTTTATGCGTTCAATTTGAGCATAAGAAGCGTTTTTAGGTTCCGGCTCATCCTTTACTTCTATCATCTCTATCTTTGTAAAGCGTGAGAGCCTTTTAACGTATTCATTAACAGCGTCCGCAAAATACTTTTCCCTTACTTTCCCAACGGACAGAACAGCTATGCTCATAACGCGCTGTACAAGGCAGGCGCTTCCTTAAGGCTTTGGATAACCCCGTCTGAAAACACAGAATATTCCTCAGAATAAGGCACAAGATCCGGAACCATATATACAATCATTTTAGCCCTGTGCGCCGCTTCAAGCCCAGCTGGCGAATCCTCAAACACAAGGCAGTTTAAAGGGTCTGTATTCAGCTTTTTCGCGGCTAAAATATACATGTCGGGAGCGGGCTTGGACCTTGCTCCGTCGTCTCCTGAAACAATAGCGTCAAAGCGGTTTTGAAGCCCTGACAGCCTTAAATACCTATCTATTCTTTTTTTTGAATTTGAAGAGCAAAGGCAACATAAAAGACCTGATTCCTTTGCCTTATCGAGCGCTTCCTTAGCGTAAGGCTTAAGCGGCACGCTGTGTCTGGTGGTGCCGTCTAAATGTTTGGCATAATCTATATTAAACTTGTCCAGATCAACGCCCGGCAAAAGCCGCTTAAGTATGCTTAAAGAGCGCTCCTGCGTTTGCCCAAGCGTGCTCAAAGCGTCCTGATAACCAAGATTAAAGCCCTGGCGTTTAGCCGCTTCCATGTTGGCCTTGGCACCTATCGGCTCCGTGTCAAAAAGCAGACCGTCCATATCAAATATAACCGCTTTGAGCATTTTATTCTCCCTCTAATATAATGTTTACAGCTTCTTTCGGCGTATCTATAAAAAAGTCCGGCTTTTCTTTTTCTAACATTTCCCTCGTCTGGAAGCCCCAGGTTGCCGCTAAGCTGACGGCGCCTATGTTGCGCGCGCAGCGCATATCTGTATTTGTATCTCCAATATAATAAAGGCCGTACCGGCTTCCTATACCCATGTTTTTAAGCATGTAATGCGCAAGGGAAGGGTCCGGCTTGAGCGGGAACCCGTCCATATGCCCCTGCACTTTATTGAAAATATTATTTTTAAAATAATAGTTTATAACGTCCTGCGCGTCTTCGTTGTCTTTATTTGTATATACTATAAGCAGACAGCCAGCTCGCTTAAGCGTTTCAAGCATATCTTCAATGCCGTCATAAGGTTTTGTAAAAACGCGGCTGTTTACGGCATAGTCTTCTCTGTACAAATTATAAAGCTCTTCTTCATGCTCTGTATCGCCCTTCAACGCTCTTTGAGTAAGCACTCTTGAGCCGTTGCCGGTAAACAGCTTATAGGCGTCAAGCGGGTAGCTTTTAAGCCCTAATTTGTTAAGAGAGCGGTTCATGCTGTTCGCAATGTCCGGCAGGGTGTTAAGCAGAGTGCCGTCAAGGTCAAAAAAAACAAGTTTGTTCATAATACCTCCCAAGCTCTGAGCCTGATTTTACCACGCTTAAAAAAAACATTCAACTTTGCCGTTGTTGACACTTAAGCCCTGCAACAGTATACTTCCTCTTGAAAGCTTTAAGGAGGATCTATGAAAAACAAACAGATAAGCTTGTTTTCTGCCATAATCCTGTTTGTAATTATAGCAGCTATTGCGGCAGGCGGCGCATTTTTGGCGTCGGCTAAAAAAGCTAATGATGAATATATAAGCTTAAGCAGCATTACGCCAAGCCCAAGCTTAGCCCCGCCAATGCTCTACGCCGAGGCGACCGCGCCTCTGCTTCGCATGGGTTCAATAAGCACAGAGGTTAAGGATTTACAGCAAAAGCTTAAGGATTTGGGCTATTACAGCGGCGAAATAGACGGGCAGTTCGGCAGCGCTACAAAGGAAGCCGTAAGCCTGTTCCAGAAGCAGCATAGCCTTGACGCTGACGGTATTGCAGGAAACTCCACGTTATCCATGCTTTACAGCGACCAGGCTCACTCAATAGTGGTTACGCCTACGCCTGTGCTTCCTGACGTTTCTGAAAAAGATCTTCCTATGCTTGTAAACCGTACGCATCCTGTAAGCGAGGACTATACCCCCGATGATTTAGTAAGCATACGCTCCTTATTAGACGAAGACACAATAATAGTAAAAGAGAACGGCGAAAAAGCAAGCAAAAAAGCCGTCGTGGCTTTGGGTGAAATGATAAAAGCGGCAAAACAGCAGGGGATAAGCCCCTGGCAGATAAGCGAAGGCTACCGCACAACGGATGAACAGCAAAAGCTGTTTTCAGACCGTATGAAGCAGTATATGGACGGCGAAGTTACAGGAGAAGCCATGAACCAGGAAGCAGCGAAAAAAGCGACGTCCAGGGAAGTGGCTCCCGTTGGGACAAGCGAGCACCATAGCGGACTTGCGTTTGATATTACAGTGCCGGGCGTTTCCTTTGGAGATACGGAGCAAGCCAAATGGCTCGCTCAAAACTGCTGGGATTTTGGATTTATTATGCGCTATCCTTTGGGCAAGGAAAAAATTACAGGCTTTAAGTACGAGCCATGGCATATACGCTATGTCGGCATGCTGCACAGCGCCTATATGCGCGACGCCGATATTACGCTTGAAGAGTATCTTTCCCTGCAAGGGCAAGGCGGCTTATAATTTCCCTTTTGCGCTCCAGCATATTATCTATTCTTTCAATATATCTGCGCGCGTCCATCATGTTTGCGCTGCGTATTATTTTATCGTCATCGGCGTTTATTATTTTTGAAATGCCGCCTGAACCAAACGCTATTATGCTGCATATTTCTTCCATGGAATCAATATTATAAATGCATGCCTTGTTATATTTTGCGTAGCCTGTATTTTCAAGGTTTCCTGCCTGCCTTTTCTGCCTGTACAGGTAGTACGGGTTAAGGTTTTTGTTTTTGCAGGATTCGCGTCCCATTTTAACCATATTTTCAACAACAGAATTTTCAGGCAGCGTATCCTTCCACTGGTGCATAAGGCTTGAACGCTTTATGCTTAATGTATGTATAGTAACGCTTTCAGGGTCCATTTTAGAAATCCAGTCTAACGTTTCTGAAAACATTTTCTCGTTTTCTCCTGGAAGCCCCGCTATAATATCCATGTTTATATTTTTAAAGCCCATGGCTTTTGCAAGTTCAAAGGCTTTTTCAGTCTGCTTGGTCGTGTGGCTGCGGCCTATTGTTTCCAGCGTTTTTTCATGTCTGGTTTGAGGGTTAACGGATATCCTGCTTACACCGCAGTCGCGAAAAAGCTTAAACTTATCCTTATCTATGGTATCAGGTCTGCCGGCTTCTATGCTTATTTCCTTTGTGTTTTCCAAAACAGGCTTAAGAGCGTGGAGTATTTTTTTAAGCAGGTTTACGCTTAAAGCGGTAGGCGTTCCCCCGCCCATGTAAAAGCTGCGGAAATTAAAGCCTTCCAGCATAGGCAGCGCGTAAGAAATTTCTTTTACAAGGCAGTCTGCGTATTCTTCCATAAGGGCAGCGTTATTTGCAGTATCGCTGAAAAAGCTGCAATAACGGCACCTTGATACGCAAAAGGGTATGCCTACATATATGTCTATTGCGTTTTTATAAGGCGGCGCGTACTTCTGCTGCTCAAGTATGGTTTCTTTCACAAGCTCTGTTTTATCGTCTGAAACGTCAAAACGGTTCTTAAACCAGGTAATTGATTCTTCAAGGCTTAAGCCCTCTTTCATTTTTTTATACACTAATCCGGTAGGCCGTATGCCTGTAAGCGAACCCCATGGCGGAGTGTAATTTGCAGCTTTAACAAGGCATTCATAAAGGCACAGCTTAAACTGCCTTTTATGCATACGCTTTTCTACTATTATGTCGTCGTATATTTTTTCCAGGGAAGAAGATTCATAAACAGCGTTATTATAGTACAGCTTTACCGTTATGCGCCTTTTTTTATTTTCAGTCTCTTCTTCATGCAGCACAAGCATATCGGCTTTAGCGTCCGTATCTACGTAAAAATTAAAGTCCCTGTAAAAAAGCCCGATCATTTCCAGCGCTTCCTTTGAAAAAGCCTGAACGGGTGTTTTTAAAATAATCTGCATTAAATTATAGTGTTCGCTCCGTGCCCGGGGTACGCTTTGTACCCGGCATAGCTAAAAAGGCGCTTCAGCGATTTTTTCATCATTTCCATGCTGCCGCCTGGCAAGTCCACCCTGCCGTAATCTCCGTCAAAAAGCGTATCGCCTGTTAAAATTTGATTTCCGCACATAAGGCTTACGCTTCCCATGGTGTGTCCCGGCGTTTCGAGTACCGTAATATCAAGCCCCGCAATTTTAAGCACGTCAAGGTCCTTATAAAAGTTTGTGGGCCTGGGCCTTAAAGCTGAGTCGTTAATTAAATATCCTGCGCTAAGCCTATAGTCGCTGAGCATTTTTTCATCTTTTTTATTTATGTATATAGGATACCCTTCAAAAGCGCGCAGCGCTCCCGTATGGTCAAAGTGGCCGTGCGTTAAAAGCACAGCCTGTACTTTTCTGTCGCCTATTTTTTCTTTTATTTTTTCCGCCTGAGCCCCCGGATCAACAACTACTATTTCTTCCGCGTTTTCATTTTTTGAAAGTATATAGCAATTTGTTTCAACAGGGCCTACGACTATTTTTTCTACATGCATACGCTTATCAAAATGTTTTTTTGCTGTCTAAAAGTATGGTGACGGGTCCGTCGTTAACAAGAGAAACCTCCATATGGGTTTGAAATTTGCCTGTCTTTACCGCAATGCCGTTGGCAGCTATTCTTTCAACTACTTTTTTGTACAGCCCGTCTGCTTCCTTAGGCTTGGCGGCGCGTATAAAGCTCGGCCTGTTCTGCCCTCTCGCATCCCCTAAAAGAGTAAACTGGCTTACTACTATTATTTTTCCCCCAGCGTCTTTTATGCTTATGTTCATCTTACCGTCACTGTCTTCAAATATGCGCAGCTTGCATATCTTGTCCGCCATATATAAAGCGTCCTTTTCGGTATCTCCGTCTTCCACGCCAAGCAGAACGAGCAGGCCGTTCTCTATGCTGCTTATCACACTGCCTTCTAATTTTACGCTTGCATTTTTAACCCTTTGTACTACGCTTCGCATTGCTCCTCCTTAGCTTATCGTACGATGCGCTTCTATTATATCGGAACGCTTTCTTATCTTCGTAAGCAGCTGGTTAAGCTGCTCCCTGCTGCTAACCTGCACAACCATGTTTAT
The DNA here is from genome assembly GCA_964518875.1 of uncultured Oscillospiraceae bacterium. Taxonomy (GTDB): domain Bacteria; phylum Bacillota; class Clostridia; order Christensenellales; family Aristaeellaceae; genus DTU024. Next base: position 8,739 of record CAZFHI010000024.1, on the reverse strand, counting down.
AGCGCAAGTGCCGTTTTTGTTAAGCTTAACTGATACAGCCGTAACAGGCGTTCCTGCGTCTGAAACATATACGGTTATTTCGCCTAACAAACTCGGGTGGTCGTAAGCAATAATGCGCAGCTTGACGCTGAACTCGCCTATCTCTTCCTCCGCCCACGAAACCTTTATCTTTCGTTCTGGCTCGCAGTTAATTATATTAGCGCAGTCCGCCTTATGCACCGTTACTCCTCTGCCCCTTGTTATATAGCCTGCAATTTCATCGCCTGGAACAGGGTTGCAGCAATGCGCAAAGCGCACGAGCATGCCCGCCCCGCCTTCAACGTACACGCCGCTCGTAGGCTTGCCGTGCTGTATAGCTTCATTAGGTTCAGGCAGCGCCGCCGCCTGTTTTTCTGCTTTTTCGCTTTCCGTCTTTTTCTTTTGTTCTTCTAATAGCTGCGATATAACGTATACGGACGGTATTGCGCCGTAGCCCACGGCCCCGAATATTGAATCGAGGTCTGAAAAAGAATATCTTTTAAGCAGCGGCTCATAATACTCCTGTTTTGCAATATCCGGCAGCTTTACGCTTCTGCGCTTCGCTTCATGCTCAAGCATGGTCTTGCCGCGCGATATGTTTTCTCCGCGCAGCTCCTTTTTAAAGAACTGCTTTATTTTGGATCTTGCCTGCTGTGTTTTTACTATGTTGAGCCAATCCATACTCGGGCCTTTTGAGGACTTGCTCGTCATTATTTCCACTCTGTCGCCGGTTTGAAGCGGTGTGTCAAGCGGAACCATCTTTCCGTTTACTTTAGCGCCAACGCATGAGTTGCCAACGCCTGAGTGTATGCGGTACGCAAAATCTATCGGCGTAGCTCCCTTCTGCATATTTATAATGTCCCCTTTTGGAGTAAACAGGAACACTTCTTCGCTGAACAGGTCTGTTTTAAGGCCGTCCAAAAACTCCTTGGAGTCCTTGGCTTCGCTCTGCCAGTCGAGTATCTGCCTAAGCCAATACAGCTTTTTATCAAGGGATTTATCCTTGCCGCCTTCCTTATAGTTCCAGTGCGCGGCGATGCCGTACTCCGCTACCTTGTGCATTTCGTATGTGCGTATCTGCACTTCAAAGGGCGTAGGTATGGTTCTGCCGCCAACAAGGGTTGTGTGCAGGCTTTGATACATGTTGTTTTTAGGCACGGAAATATAGTCTTTGAAGCGGTTTGGCATATGGTTCCAAAGCGTATGCACTATGCCAAGCACCGTGTAGCAGTCCGGTATTGTTTGCACAAGTACTCTTACAGCGATTAAATCGTATATTTCGTCAAAATGCTTGTTTTGAAGCACCATCTTCCTGTAAATGCTGTACAGGTGCTTTGGCCTGCCCTCTATTTCAAAGTTTTTTATGCCGTCTTCCTTAAGCCTGGCGCTTAAAATGTCTATTATGGTTTTAATCTGGTTTTCACGTTCCACGCGCTTGGCGCCGACGCGCAGAGCCACGTTGCGGTAGCCTTCAGGATCTATAAAGCTTAGCGCCAGATCCTCAAGCTCCTGCTTGATTGTATATACGCCCAGTCTATGCGCGATAGGAGCGTATATGTCAAGCGTTTCCCGCGCTATTGAAATCTGCTTGTCCGCGGGCTGATACCCTAAAGTAAGCATGTTGTGCAGTCTGTCGGCTAACTTGATTACTATTACGCGTATGTCCTTGCCCATTGCAAGTATCATCTTGCGCAGGGATTCCGCCTGCTGTTCCTCGCGGTTCTGGAAATTAAGGCGGCCTAATTTTGTTACGCCGTCAACGAGCATGGCGACTTCAGAGCCAAAGTTTTCTTCTATGTCTTCAAGCGTTACGCTTTCCACGTCTTCAACCACGTCGTGCAGAAGCCCCGCGGCTATAGTAGGAACGTCAAGCATAATCTGCGTTAAAATGCTGGCCACAAAAACAGGGTGTGTGAAATAAGGCTCGCCGCTCATGCGCTTTTGCCCGTCGTGCGCGTTCGCCGCAAAATCGTAAGCCTTTTCTATTATGGATACGTCTTCGCCCGGATGAGCCTTCTGTACTTCATCAAGCATCTCCTGAAGAGTTTTTCTTTTAAAAGCGGAATGAGCCATATTACACCTCCTTATTAAGTATGGAAAACAGCTTGCTTTTGCAAGGGTGAATTTTTTTAACCGGCAGCATCGAAAAATCTGCGTTGTTTTCTTTAAGTTTAATTAAGCTTAGTTCGTCAAGAACCATTAACGCGGCTGTTTTTTTGTTGTAATTCCATGAGATATTGTCCAGGGAGTTAAACCGCCTGGCGCATACGTAGGCTTCCCTGAGCTCGTCTACGCTACACTTTATTTCCATTATATTTTGCTTAAGCTTAGCGCTTTTAGGAAGCGCGAATATGTTAACGTCCCCCAAGTTTTCTTTTATTATTGCGGCTTCGCCCGAATCTATCATTCCGTCGCAAAAATATATATTGCGGAACCTGCTTTTTATATCTTGCAAGCCGGCGTTTGCCAAAATGGAATTGAACAAACGGTCGTCATCCGCGCGTATAATAATTTTATCCATATCAGGGTAAATATGCGCCAGCTTCTTTGCCGTATCGGCGCAGCGGCAGAAAAGTAAATCGCCTCTTTTGCCGCTGAATTCCGGGAGTTTGTCAATTAAATTAACATCTCCCTTATTATATTTATTCGCAGAAACAGCGCGCAAGTCCTTTAATATAAGCTCCTGCTCAATTTCCCCGCTCATTGAAAGTATTTCATCGCTGAACAATATGCGCTCTATATTGCACTGCGCTCTTTCGCCGAAGTAATTGTTTATGCTTGCCGTAAACAAAATATCCGCGTTAACGCCTATATGTTTTAAAAGCTTTCCTTTGTTAAAGGCTATCGCGTCAACCATGCAGTCTGATTGCTTAAGCACATATTTTAAGTGCTTTCCGTTATTGCCTACCGCCTTTGGAGATATACCCTGAACGTTTTCAGCAAGAAGCTTAGGCTCCGGATTGCCTATGCCAAATGGCGCTATGGAATTTATAAGCCTTATATTGTCTAAGTTTATATCTTCAAGTTTGACTTTAGCGTCATAGTACAGAGATGGAATTATATCCCCGCTTAAAAGCTGTTTCTTTACCGCTTCATCAAAGCGCATTTCAAATTTTTCAAGGTTTTCTTTTTTTATAGTAAGCCCCGCGGCTTTTTCATGCCCTCCGAATTTAATAAATAAATCCTTGCACGAAAGCAGCGCTTCATAAAGGTTGACGTCCCCTGCGCTTCTTGCAGAGCCTGTGCAGGTATTGTCTTCGCCGCAAGAAAGCACCACGGTCGGAAATGAATAATGTTCGGCTATTTTGCCGGCGGCTAATCCCACTACGCCGCTGTTCCAGTTTTCTCCCGCAACCACTATGGATTTTTTGCTCACGCAGTCCAAATCTTTAAGCTTTTCCTCGGCCTGCACAATAACCGCCTGCTCCTCCTGCTTCCGTTCCGTATTCAGCCTATTAAGCTCTTCCGCAAGAGACTTTGCTTCGCGCATGTTTTTAGACTTAAGCAGTTCAACGGCCGTTTTAGCGCTCGCGAGCCTTCCGCTTGCGTTAAGGCGGGGCCCTATGCGAAAGCCTACGTCCGCGCTTGAAACTGGTCCTGTTATATTTGATACTTCTTTTAAGGCAATAAGGCCTGAGCGGCTTGTAGTATCCAGCTGTTTAAGCCCGAGAGACACTATGGCGCGGTTTTCATTTAAAAGCGGCACCAAATCTGCAACTGTAGCAATGGCGCACAGGTCCAAAAGCTTCATAGCGTAAGGAAGGCCTTTTAGAGCGCAGCTTAGTTTCCACGCTATGCCCGCACCGCAAAGGTTTTTATTTGGGTTTTTGTTTATTAAAGATGACACCAGCGCATCAGAATCAGGTATGTTCGCGGGCAATGTATGGTGATCCGTAATTATTACCTGCATGCCGAGTTCCTTCGCTAATTTTACTTCTTCCACGCTTGTAATGCCGCAGTCTACGGATATAAGCAGGTCAGCCTGCTTGGAAAGCTTTAAAACCGCGTCTGAATTTATGCCGTAGCCTTCCTCGTGCCTGTCTGGTATATATATAATATGCCTGAGTCCTAATGAGTTAAACGTTTCGCTTAGTATTACGCTCGCGCATATGCCGTCAACATCATAGTCGCCGTAAATCACTGCCCGCTTATGTTTCTTTGCGGCGTTTTCAATAATTTGAACCGCTTTATCCATATCGTTGAGCAAAAACGGATCGTTAAAGTCTGACGCGTCCGGGTTTAAAAAGGACCGCGCTTCTTCCCTGTCATTTATGCCGCGCGCGTGCAGCAGCGACGCCACCACGTCCGGCAGACCGTCTATTTTAAATTTTTCGCTTCTGTTAATCAGTTGTATCATTATGAGTATTTTAAAAGAGGCGCGCTGCTTGAGCGCGCCAGATAAGTCTTATCTTTTAAACTTAAACTTTTTTGTGAATATCGCCCAAATACTGGCTGTAATGAATTCAGACGTGAAGTACGCGACAACGGATGAAAGCATTACAGGCACCGTAACCGCTAAAAGCTTCTCGCCCCCAAAAGACAGCGCTATTAAAAATATCAGCGACACTATAAGCATGCTCATACGTCCCCTTTTGCTTAATTCTGGCGCTTCCTCAGCTATTTTTTCAAGCGGCTTTTCCCTTCTTGTAGTGGTGCGCATAATATAGTTCGCGCTTCTTAAAACCATTGTCGACTGGGCAAAGCTGAACACAAAGCTTAAAAGCATTATTATTGGAAACACAACGGCTGTCGGCATTTTTGATATGTCTTTTAGTATTAAGCTTGCAATCGCCGTTACGGAGAAGCTTAGCAAAAAGTCATTAATAAGGGCTGTTGACATAGCTACGGCATGCGCCCTGTCCACGCGTGCAAAGCCATATACAAGAGCAAACAATACGGCGGCAAGCATGCAAAGCCAGATTTGCGGAAACTCTATGGCGTATTTCGCGGAGCCTTCAAATGGCAGGGCGGCGCCTGTAATAGCTAAAACTATTCCTATAATTATAATTACCGCAGAAACTGTTAAAGGTTTTTTAAGCTTATTGTTCATGCTTTTGCCTCCTTTGTTTTTCCTGAAATATAAAGGCTGTTGTTTTCACCAAACAATACGAACACCTGATTTAATAAAAGCCTTAATACAAGCTGTACAACCGCAAGGTTGACCAGCAGGCCTATTGCAAAAAGCTGCATAAAGCTTCCTATTGTGCCTGTGTCCATTATTATAAGTATAAGCGACAAAATCAATGACGCCGTCATAAGGTCCAGGCTTATGTGTCCTGAATTTGCGAAGCTGTCTTTAAGCGCCTGCTTTGCAGCCCTTCCGCGGGACAGATCCTCAGCCATGCCATGGAAAATAATCCCTATGGCAAAAGACGCTATTATTAAAGAAAATGCAACGGCCAACAGCGACGACATGGTAATGCCGCTTTGCGTAAGCGCGATAAAAAGCCAGCTTAAGCATACCACAAGCATTATGCACCAGGCGGCTACAAAGCCTGCAAGCCTGTACTTAATTATGAACAAAACGCATACTAATGCAGTAGCTATCCAAAGAGCGGTTATAGTTTTGTTTAAAGCGTTTTCGCCAAGCAGCGGCGCGCCCGCTGCAGCGCCTTCGCTTTTAAGTTCAACGGGAAGAGCGCCGCTGTTCATAATAACAGCGTTCTGGAACGCTTCTTCAAACGTAAACCCTGGTATTGAAGCGCCGCCTTCCAGCAGCGGTTCAGCTATGCCGGCGCTTACAATTTCTACGCCGTCGCGCTTTATAACCATCTGCTCATTTACCATCTGCGTAGTTTTATCCGCAAATATTTCCTTGCCTTCGCTGTCAAGTTCAAACGCTAAAAGCCAGGAGCTTCCCGTGTTGTCTGCGGGAGCTACATTTGCGCGCGTTATATGAGATCCATATAAAAACACGCCGCCTTCCGCATCAGCAAACTCAAACTCGCCTTTTTGAGTAATAGTGTTTATGTTTTCTTCTGTGAGAGCATCCCTAGGCATGGTAACGGACAGGCTGCCGTCCTCATTCCAGTTAACGTTTACGCCTTTAACGCCCATAGATGAAAAACGACCGGAAAGTATGCGCACGGCTTCGCTTTTTGCTTCATCGGACGCTTGCTCTGCTCCGTCGGCTGGTGTGAAACTAACAATCTGCGTTTCGCCAAAGTCCGCTCCGGGAGGAAGCGCGCTTTTCCATTCGTATTTTTCATTAGGCGTAGGCATCCATGGCAGCAGCTTATAAAGCCCTATGCTGTCAAGCTTTCTGCCCGTAATGCCAAGCGCGCATGCGATAACAGTCAGTACAAGAAGCACTGCAAGCGTAACGCCGGCAACCGCTTTTTTATTAACTTTTGTTTTAGAATTAGCCATATTTTATCCTTTCTTATGTTGAAATATATTTTATATAAATCAGCAAAAGCTCAGCCAGCTCTTTCATTTATTAAAAACGCTTCATATGCGCAGCGGTAATAAGCTTTGCAGGAAATAACCCTGCCGTTAGCGTCCACCACAGGCTGCCTGCAGGCAGCGACAGTAACAGCGCAGTAAATTACGCATATAAGACTCAGCGCATCTATTAAGTTTAAATTCGGCTCTGTGTTTATATAAGCGGAAACGTTGTTTCTTAAAAAAAGCTCTTCATTTTGCTCTATCTTAACAGGAGCGGCTTCCTGCTCTGTAACAATCATGCAGCTTAGCAAAAGAAAAACGGCAACGGAAAAAAAAGCCAACAAAAGCAAACGTTTTGCCACATTATCCCTCCTTGCCGAACATTGCGACTATTATACATTACGGCACACTTAATGTAAAGAACAAGCGGAAGTTTGCTTTAGCAGCCGTCCGCTTAGTATGCGCAGCCGCTTTAAATACAATATACAAAATTATTCGTTTTTTACTCGTTTAAATACGTTATAAACCTGATTGCATTATACGCTTTTTCTATAAACAAATTTATAATTTAGCTTTTTAAAAATGCGTTTGCTTTTCGGGAAAAGTTTTAACAGGATATCAACAGCGAAGCATGCATAAATACAAAATATATGAATAATTATTAATATTTGTCCCCTGTATGCCAACTTAGTATGTGAATTTCTTGTAAATATTATTCGTTATGTGGCAGCTGCAACTATCCACTTTATCCACAATGTCCACTTTTTATCCACAGTTTTAGTATTTTATAAGTTTTTACACACTTGTTTATGTTCTATAAACAGCTTAAAAGCTATAAAAGTATAAAGTTATCCACATGGGTTTATTTTGTATATTTTTTGTGTATATTTGTGTCTTTATGCAGAGCGGCGTACAGCATTTATTGCGATACCGCCCAATTTGCCGCATAAAATATGTATTCTTTGTGCTTTTTCAAACGGGCAACAAAAAAGCCCCGGCGCAAGCCGGGGCGAAAGTTTTAAATTCAGCGGTTGAGCAGTGTAACTTCTGTATCCTTGTCGAAGAAGTGCAGAAGGCTTGTATCCATAACTACTACCACGTCGTCCCCTGTCTTGGTCGTTGTGCGCGGGTCTACGCGGGCGATAACGTTGTCTTCCTTGCCGGCAGTCGTCACGTAGAGGTAGGTTTCAGAACCCATCTGCTCTGTAACTTCCACGTGCACCTTGAACTGAGAGTCGGGGTTAGCGGCGACTGTCTTAGGATCGTCAGAAATATTTTCAGGACGTATGCCCATTATAACTTCCTTGCCTATATAGCTTTCGTCTGTAAATTTCTTAACTTTTTCATCCGGAACCAGTATCTTGCTGTCGCCAAACACCGCATAAACCTTGCCGTTTTCCGCGGTAAGCTTTACATCGAAGAAGTTCATCTGCGGGCTGCCTATGAAGCCTGCGACGAATTTATTCTGCGGGTAGTCGTAGTTGTTCTGCGGGGTATCTACCTGCTGTATAAAGCCGTCTTTCATGATAACGATACGCGTACCCATGGTCATAGCTTCTGTCTGGTCGTGCGTAACGTATATAAACGTTGTTTGCAGGCGCTGATGCAGCTTGGTGATTTCTGTACGCATCGCAACGCGCAGCTTTGCGTCCAGGTTGGAAAGAGGTTCGTCCATAAGGAAGACCTTTGGTTCACGAACGATTGCGCGTCCCAGAGCGACACGCTGGCGCTGGCCGCCTGACAAAGCCTTAGGCTTTCTGTTAAGAAGATGCTCGATGTCCAGGATATGCGCCGCGGCTTCCACACGCTGCTTTATTTCGTCCTTAGGCGTTTTGCGAAGCTTTAAGCCGAAAGCCATATTGTCAAACACAGTCATATGCGGATATAGAGCGTAGTTCTGGAAAACCATTGCAATATCCCTGTCCTTGGGAGCTACGTCGTTAACGAGTTTATCGTCTATGTAGAGTTCGCCGTCGCTTATTTCCTCAAGGCCCGCGACCATGCGAAGGGTTGTCGACTTGCCGCATCCTGACGGACCGACGAGAACGATAAATTCCTTGTCTTCAATGTCCAGGGAGAAGTCGCTTACTGCGGTAACTCCGCCGGGATATACTTTGTACATATGTTTTAGTGATAAGCTTGACATTTATTTCCTCCTAAAATCTTTATGGGCATATTATAGTATAATTGCCGCATATTAAAAACGTACGATTCCACAAAATTTATCATTATTTTTGTACATTTTGTGCATAAGCCGCATTTGTACGCAATATACTGTCTTGTAGCTTTACAATAGATGTGAGACTGAAAGCTGAGAAAAAAGCGATCGAGTCT
>CAZFHI010000023.1:13159-28359 GCA_964518875.1 uncultured Oscillospiraceae bacterium | reverse complement strand
ACTCGATCGCTTTTTTCTCAGCTTTCAGTCTCACATCTATTGTAAAGCTACATAAGGAAATAGATATATCAGGAGTAGCGCTTAATACTGAAAGGCTTACTCTGCGCGAGTGGAAAATGAGCGATCTGGATGATTTCTTTGAATATGCGAAGGTAGAAGGCGTAGGCGAAATGGCGGGCTGGAGCGCTCATAAAACAAAAAAAGAAACGGAAGACGTACTTAAAAAATTTATTGAGCAGAAAAAAACGTTTGCAATTGTTTTTAACAACAAAGCGATAGGTTCATTAGGCGTTGAAAAATACAATGAAAAACTGCTGCCGGAATTTGACGGTAAAAAGGGACGTGCACTCGGCTTTGTGTTGTCTAAAGCGTATTGGGGGCAGGGCCTTATGCCTGAAGCCGTAAAAGAAGTTATACGCTGGCTTTTTGAAGAAAAAAAGCTTGATTTTATAGCCTGCACACATTTTGACGACAATCTTCAGTCCGCAAGGGTGCAGGAAAAGTGCGGCTTTGTTCCATATAGAAAATTTATGTTTAATACGAAATACGGCGCTGTAAAACCGAGCGTGGTGTCCATTTTGGAGAAACAATAAAATATACAAAATGCCACGTTGCGTTTTGTCAGTGGCGTTTTCGATTTTGCGTTTAAACTAAAGAAGAAAATAAAAGGAATGCATTGCTACGCAATATTAAGCGATTACAGCGCTTCGCTTGTTTTTTGCGCTTAAAGAGCTTCGCAACTGAATCCTATTACCCATAGTTTAAACTATATTATGTTAAATTTTATATTCTAATCGTCAAGCGGTCTTACATATTTTTTTGCGGGAACCCATATAAAGCGGTCCTCCTGCATTGGGAAAATAAGACTTTCTTTATTTATGCTCTGCTTTCGCGCAAGCAGAGTGGCTATTTCTATCGCGGCAGCGCCCTGCAGCCTTGCGTCGTTTAATACAGTTCCTAAAAGGACTCCGTCTTTAAGCGCGTCTAAAGCGGAAGGCGTCGCGTCGACGCCTACTACCGGCATAAACTTATCCTTTGAAAAATAACCGGCCGCCTTTAATGCGTCTATGGCTCCCAAAGCCATATCGTCGTTGTTTGAAATAACGCATTCTATTTTATCCCCAAATTCCGTAAGGAAGGAAGCCATAATCTGCTGTCCGCGCGTTTTTTTCCAGTCACCGCTTTCCGCCCCGAGCTGCTCTGTTTTAATGCCCTTGTCTTTAAGCGTCTTAATGCAGTAAAAGCTTCTTAAGTATGTATCCTGATGGCCTTCTTCTCCCTTTAAAAGAACATACTGTATTACGCCGTCCCCGTTTTTATCAGCTGAAGGGTTTTCTAAAAAATAATCTGCTATAATTTCTCCGCACAGTATGCCCTGCCGCTGAGGCTGCGTACCTACATAATAGGCCTGGCTGTAGCTTTCCATGTCTTCACGAAGAGGCTCACGGTTAATAAATACGACGGGAACGTTATTTTTTTTGGCTATTTCTAAAAGATATATGCAGCTTGTTCTGTCCACTGGGTTTATGATAAGCGCGTTTACATTTTTTTCTATAAGTCCCCTCATCTGCTTTGCCTGTATGTTCTGATCGTTTGCGCTGTTTAATATGGTAAGCTTAGTGTTTTTATCTGACAGGCGCTCTATCTCGCTTACTATCGTCATCATGAACGTATCGGCGGTGTTGTAAACCAAAACGCCAATATGTATATCGCTGCTTTCTGCAAGTGTAAAATTAGCAAAAGCGAAAAGCACGCAAAACACAAACGCTGAAACCTTTTTTTTCATAACCGCTCCTTTAATCCGCCTGCAGCAGCGGGAACATGAGCCGCAAGTTTTTGGAAGAAAACATATTGCTCTTGGTTATTACGCGACCTGCAGGCAAAGTCTGCTTAACGCCCGTTAAAACTTCTTCCGCCGCTTTGTAGCCCATAGCGTATGGAGAATCCATAAGGAGAGCGTAGACTCTGCCGGAAAACAAATCATCCACAGAGCTGCTTCCCAAATCGTAGCCTAAGATAAGCTGCGTTGAAGGAAGCTTTCCAAGCTCCTTAAGCACTATTAAATATTCTGTCGCTGTTTTATCCAGCGCTAAGCAGGCTCGCCTGAGCTGAATATCGCGGGGGAGAGGAATGTCCGGCGACAGCTTATATATTTCTATATCGGGGAATACGCTCTTAAGCCCTTCAAGGCGCTGATTAACTGCGAAATTTTCTTCCGCATATACTGAAATTATGGATATTTTTTCAGGCGACGCTTCGCTCAGTTTAACTGCGCCTGCCTTTTCATCAGGACGGAAAGCGTTTTCGTCTGTCCTGTCGACAACTATATACGGTATGCCGCTTATTTTGTCTATAAGACTTCGCCTTGCGGCGCTCTCCTTCATAAACACGATCGCGGCGTCAGGCCTTATATCCTTAAGCTGAAGAGAGCTTCTTTCCGTTGAAAGCACATGGACGATGGAAAAGTTTTTAGCGGCGGCTGCCTGGGCGCCCTCTCTAAGCTGCAGGAAAGAAAAGCCTGTGTCGTCATCTGTGGCTATTAAAAGCGTGCGCTCAGTAACATCCTGCTCCTGCTCCGCCGGCATAAAGCTTATAAAAATAAACGCAAGCGCTGCTAAAAGGGGCAGCAGAGCTAAAATATAATTATTTTTCTTCATGCTTTACACCTCTTTTTACGGGCATGCGTATAAACACAGTCGTTCCGTAATCTTCTTTGCTTTCTATTTTAAGCCCGTATTTCTTGCCGTAAGAAAGCTGAATGCGTTCATGCACGTTTTTTAAGCCTATTCCTGTGTTTTTTGTCTTATCGTTTAGCAGATTTTTAAGCTTTTCTTCCGGTATGCCTATACCGTTGTCCTTAACGGTAAAAATAAGGTCGTCATCTTTTATTTCACATGAAATAATAATGCTAAGCTGCTCGTCAGAATTTTCGTCTATCGCGTGGTTTAAAGAGTTTTCCGCAAGCGGCTGCAATATAAGCTTTATTACTATAAGGTCCAAAGTATCAGGCGAGCAATTTATCTTGTAATCAAACTTATTTTTAAAGCGCAGTTTTTGTATGAGCAGGTAATTGCGCACATGCTCTAATTCTTCGCGCACGCTTATTTCGTTTCTTCCCTTGCTTATGGATATGCGCATAAGGCGGGCTAATGCGGACACCATTTCTATGGATTCCTTTATGTTCCCGCGTTCCTGCATCCATATTATAGAATCCAAAGTATTATATAAAAAATGCGGGTTTATCTGCGCTTGCAGGGCGTTTAACTCATGCAGGCGCTTTGTTTCCTGCTCCTGCACAATAACCGTTAATAGCTGCCTTATCCTGGAAAGCATAAGGTTAAAGCTGTCTGAAACAAGCTGCATTTCGCGGAAGCTCTGCTCTTTCATCTGGGCGTTCATATCGCCGCCCTGCACTTGTATGATCGTTTTTTCAAAGTCTGAAAGCGGCTTTGTAATCTGCATAGACAGGAAAACAGCCATGCTCATGGCTATAAAGGCGGAGCTTATAAGGGCTATTATAAAAAGCCTCTTAAAAGAAGACTGCATATGCGAAATTTCGTCAATATACGCTAAGCCTACCATTCTCCAGCGCGTTTGATCTATGGATTTTATAATATAAACGCACTCTCTGCCGTCTTTTTCGCTGCTTTTTATTCCAAGCACGGTTTCTGCGACGGGGGAAAGATCTTCTTCCATTAAATTTAAATCGAGTTCAGACTTAAAGCGGTGCAGAACTATGCTGTTGTTTTCGTCAATAACGAAAGTGTAGCCGCTTTTGCCAAGCGAGGTATTGTTAATAAGCCTGCTGAACTGGTCATAATCTATGTCGATCAACATTACGCCTGAATGCGTTGAACCGTTTTCTTCATAAGGGAAAGACTGGGACAAGCTTATTACGTGCGAATAGCGGCTGGAGAATATGGGCTGCACATGCGGCCTTGAAAACACGGCGGCAGAGCCTTCTCTTGCCATTGCTTTTTTAAACCATTCCTCATATTTAACGTGGCTGAGCGGCTTTCGCAAGCTGTCGTCGGGAGAAAAAACCAAGCCGCCGGATTCGTCAAAAACAGCCATATTAACTATGTCGGTGGAGCTGCTTTTAAGGCTTTTAAGCGTGCCGTGCCATGACGTATCGCCGTTTAATTCATTAGGAATTACGGAAATAGCGTACTGCATCTGCCTGAGCAAGTCATCCGTATAGCGTGAAAAACCCGCTACGCTTTGCTCCACGGTTTCTTCTATCCTGTCAACTGCGTTTACGTGTATCAGGCTGCTCATGCGAGGGTTCAGAATAAAAAACAGAAAAACAAGCATAAGCATAAATGAAACTATAAATGAAACGAGCAGGGTTGTGTACAGGCTGGGCTTTTTTTTCATGACTCACCGCTGTTCATGCGCTTAACCTGCGAAGGGGATATGCCGTAATGCTTTTTAAAAACAAAGCTGAAATAGCTTGGATCCGGTATGCCTATCTGCCGCGCGACTTCGCTTGTTCTCAGGTTTCCCTGCACAAGAAGCGTCATAGCCTTATCCATGCGCAGCTGCGTAAGATATTGGTGAAACGTTTTACTTGTTTCTTTCTTAAACACCATACTAAAGTACGAAGACGAAATATGCAGGTGCCTGCACAGGCTTTCTATGTTGAGGCTTTCCATATGGAAGTTCTGCTGTATAAAAAGCTGGGCTTCGTTTGCTATTCTGGAGCTGGACGTTTCCCTCTTGCGGGATATGTCGTTCCCGGCCTTAATAAAAAGGTCTTCAAGCAGGTTCTGCGCTGAAGATAAAGGAGGACAGCGCAAAAGCTTGCTCAAAGTATTTTCAAAGCCGCGGTCGTCAATATCTATATCGCGTATAATCTGAAAGAGCACCATCATAATTTCCATAAGATACGCTCTGTAAGACTTGTAGGTAAGCTGCGTATCCTTTAACGGCTGCAATAGTTTTCTTATGTTTTTCCTTATGCCTTCAGAATCGTTTGTCTTAAGGGCTGTGGAAAGCTGCATAACAACGCTTTCTTCAGGGGATATGGCGCCCTTGCTGCCCGGCTCTAAATCTGAAACGCAGAGGACTTCGTTGTCGCCGTATATGTTGCTGTAAGACAGGGCGGAGGAAGCCTGCAAAGCTAATGTGGGCAGCGAAGCAAGCCCCGAGCCTATGGAGCTTAGCCCTATAAGCAGGTTGGTTTTTATGTAATGCTCAGCCGTGCGCCTTGCCCTGTCCAGTATTTCTATGAGATGCTCCTGTTTTGAAGTGGAATTTTCATCAAGCAGAAATAATACGTGCGGTATGCCTTCATGCCTGAATACGAAAGCTCTTTCGTCTTCCTGCAGGGCTTCCTTAACGCAGTTCATTATGGCTAAGGTAAGCACGTCGGAATTTATCGCCTTGTTTTCATCCGTTCTCCTGTGCCCCGGGCGTATTATGGCGATGGAATAAAAATATGCGCTTATGTTTATTTGGTACATGGCCGCTCTTTCAAGCGCGTCTTTTTGGCTTATGCCGCTTGAAATAAGAGAGGACAGCAGCATTTCTGTAAGAAGAGGCAGGCTTTCGTAGTAAGTCTGCTTCATTTTTTCAAAATCGTTAAGGCGGGTGTTTTGTTTGGTAAGCTTTGCGTTTATGCTGTCGAGGAGGTTTATAAATTCGTCCTTGGATATAGGCTTTAAAACATACGCCATGGTATTAAGCTGTATTGCCTGCCTCGCATAATCAAAATCGTCATATCCGCTTATAATTATAAACTGGCATATAGGCAGCTCTTTTTGTATTTCCTTGCACATGCTGAGCCCGTCAAGCAGCGGCATGCGTATATCCGTTATGACTAAATCCGGCTTAAGCTCCAGCGCTTTCTGGCAGCCTTCCATGCCGTTTGAAGCAACGTCTATTACAGTAAATCCGTGTTCTTCAAACGGAACTACCTCGCGTAAACCGTCGCGTATTTCCGGCTCGTCGTCGACTAACAGCAAAGTATACATTTAACCACCTCGTTTGTATTATGCTTTTTTTATTGCTATATGTCAATAAGTTTAGTATCCGGAAGAAAAAACAAAGCCTGGCCAATCTGCTTAAATTTTATGGTCAGACTTATTTTAATTGATATTTTACTAAATTTATGCCTGCTTAAGCTGTTAAGCCTGCGCGGGCTTATACAAAGGGATATCTTCTTCAGGCATTTCCTTTAACTCGCGGCGGAGAAATATAACCGCCATGGCGAAGGAAAGAACGTCCGTGGTGGGCTGCGCGAAGCGTATGCCGTCAAGACCTAAAAACTTAGGCAGCAGCAGCAGAGAAGGAATCAGGAATACTATCTGCTTTGAGAAAGACAGTATAGCGCCTTTTGTAGCTTTGCCGATGGATGGAAAGAAAGTGGACGTGCATATCTGAACGCCGTTTAAGAATGTGCAGAACAAATATGTGCGCATGAAGGTTACAGCGTATTCAAAATACAGTTCGTCGCCTTTGCCGAAAAGCGCGATTATCTGGTGCGGGAATAACTGCAGGCATATCCAGATCGTTACGGAAATTATGACCGCGTCCGTAAGGAAGAGGCGTATGGTGGCGCGTACCCTTGTGTACTTCTGCGCCCCGTAATTGTAGCTGCATATTGGCTGCGCGCCGCTTATTAAGCCAATTATAAGAGCGATGAAAATAACGTTTACCTTCATAACAATACCTGCGGCGGCGATAGGCGTATCGGCCCCGTATATGGAGTTTTCGCCGTATGTGCGAAGAACGTTGTTAAGGGTTATCTGCACTAACAGGTTTGAAAACTGGAATATAAAGGAATTTAAGCCGAGTTTGCAGATTTCAACAGTTACATGCCAGCTAGGAATATAATCAGACATTGCCATGTCAACGGTGCGGAGCTTTCTAAAGTAAAATGCCAGTATCAGGGCGGATATAACTTGGCCTATAACCGTTGCCCAGGCGGCGCCCGCTATGCCCCAGCCGAATGTGAAAATGAAAAGAGGGTCAAGTATGGTGTTTAAAACCGCTCCCGCCACAATGGAGAACATAGAATACTTGGGGTTGCCGTCGGCGCGTACCAGAGGGTTGGTGCCTGTGGAAAAGAGAAGGAAGGGTATGCCGATGGAAGTTATGCCGGCATAGGTGGAAGCGTAGGGCATTATGTTTTCCGTGGCGCCGAATATGTTAAGCAGCGGCTCTAAAAAAATACGTACGAATATGCAGATAATAACGCCGCTTATTATAAGAATGCCTACCGCTGTACCGGCGAAGCGCTTCGCCTTGCTTATGTTTTTCCTGCCAAGCTCCAGATTGAAGCCGGAAGCCGCGCCAAGGCCTACCATAAGGCCTATGGCCAGGCATATAGTTGTGAGTGGGAAGGATACGCTGGTCGCCGCGTTGCCGAGCTTGCCTACGCCCTGCCCTATGAATATCTGGTCGACAATGTTGTAAAGTGCGTTTATAACGTTAGCGATCATAGCGGGCACGGCTATGGAGCGCAGCAGCGGCCTTAAAGGCTCCGTTCCCAAAGGATTTTCATCTACTTCTACACTACTTTCCATTGTTTTTATCTCCTGAATCGTTTTTGCTGTCCATTAATTTGTTGAGCAGGCGGATAAGCTCCGCTCTCTCGTCTTCTGTTAAATTTGCGGCAAAAGTCTCTTCCAAATGGTCGCCCAGGGCTTCAAGCTCTTTTTGCAGGCTGATGGATTTAGGGGTAAGGGCGGCTAATCTGCCCCGGCCGTCGTCCGGGTTATCTATCCTATGGGTAAAGCCTTTTTTATCTAAGTGTCTGAGCAGGCCTATGGCCGTCGGGTGGGTCATGGAATACGCCTTTTCAAGGTCCACTACGCGCGCGGTCTGGCCTTCCTGCTGGTAGATATATATAAGTATCTTGTACTGTGAAGGCGACAGATCATATTTTGCGAACAGGGGACTGGAGAGCTTATCGTATTCAAGAGCCAGTTTTTTTATAAGTATGGCTATGCTGTTGTTTTGATCTACAGCCATGGTTCACTCCTCCTTTCTTTAGAATTTTGATTTAAGCAGCATCAATAATAATCCGCCAGGTTTTGCAAGCCGTTTACGTAGCTTGCTACGGAATTATAAGGTAGGAAGCTACTAATGTCAATGGTTAAAATAAAATTATTTAGGCAGCTGTTTTAAGGCTTTAAAGGCAGAGCTTTTTTATTGGTTTAGCAATAACATTAATGCTTTTTGTAACAAAAAAAGCCCGAAAGCGCTATTATTTAACACTTTCGGGAATTTTGGTGGAAGTGAGGGGAGTTGAACCCCTGTCCGAAAACGCGGTACACCGTTTTCTCCGAGCGCAGCCTGTTTACTTAAATTCCCTATACAGCGCGCCAGCAGGCAGGCAAACTATATCGGTAGCTTCATAATTCAGATATCGCCTCAAAGCTTTGGCGTATCCGTTCCTCACCTAAATGGCGCCGTCTTCTCAAGCGGTGAGAACCTGAGGACGACGTTCACGGCTTATGCCGCGAAAGCAAGTTGCTGATTGTTGTCAGTTACTTTTAATTTCCCTGTTTTTATGCGGTTCAGGGTCCGCAGCTCGCTTACAATGTCCCCGCCCATTCCCGTCGAAACCAGTGCACCCCCATGAATGTGCAGAGCTTGCTGCAAACATATTATAACATAACAACATAAAAATGTACATCATTACTGTTTTTTAGAGCTTTTGACTTCGGTACAAATTTTCTCAGCAAAAAGATTTTTTCCCCTTGACAATATAAAAAAATCTGTGTAATATATACAAGCGTCGTTTGACTGGCGCTGTAAAGTGGGAGTATAGCTCAGCTGGGAGAGCACCTGCCTTACAAGCAGGGGGTCACAGGTTCAAGTCCTGTTGCTCCCACCATTGGCCCGGTAGTTCAGATGGTTTAGAATGCCAGCCTGTCACGCTGGAGGTCGAGGGTTCAAACCCCTTCCGGGTCGCCACAAGCCTTGGTAGCTCAGTCGGTAGAGCATGTGACTGAAAATCACAGTGTCGGTGGTTCGATTCCGCCCCAAGGCACCACAATGCGGTAGTAGCTCAGTTGGCAGAGCGCCACCTTGCCAAGGTGGAGGTCGCGAGTCCGAGTCCCGTCTACCGCTCCATTTTTTTGGCGTCATAGCCAAGTGGTAAGGCGAAGGTCTGCAAAACCTTTATTCCCCAGTTCGAGTCTGGGTGGCGCCTCCAGATATTACGCCGCTGCAAATTAAGTTGCAGCGGCGTTTTTTGTATAAATGCCTTGCGTGTTTTTTGGAAAGCTGATTTGTAATATGCAAGCTTAAATAGTAATATATTCTATGCTCTTATAAATCATATTTTATGGAAGGCGCGTTATGGGTAAAAGTAAAAAACAATGAAAGCAATGAAAAAACACATCTTCTAATTGATATATGTATTGGAATCGTTATAGGAATGTATAAGGCGATGCTTCGTATAACATGGGCTTGCGGCTGCCCGCAGGCATCGTATAACCTTAGCCAAAGTGGCAAAAGTTAACAATATAAATGAAAAACAACAATTAAGCCAAAACCTGGCTTGTACATGGCCTGTAAATAAGTTTGGAAAAGGACAGCTGTCGTTTATAACAGACAGACTTATGTAAAAATGAACTTTTGTCGATTATAGTAGACAAAATTATAAAAGCACGATATAATGTCTACTATAATAGACGGGAGATGCTGTTAATGGTTATTAGAGAAAGATATTTAAAACGAATACGGCCCTTTTATAATAAAGATATCATAAAGGTAATAACTGGTTTCAGGCGTAGCGGCAAATCGGTGCTTTTGCAACAGATTAAAGATGAAGTCGCAGAAGATGAAAGCCACGTTCTAATGATAAATTTTGAAAGCCATTTATTTTCTGACCTTTTACAGTATGAACGGCTGAACAATTATGTTTCTGAGTTTGCTGAAGGCAAAGAAGGCAAGCTGTATTTTCTATTCGATGAAATACAGCTTGTTGACCAATGGGAAAAAAGCGTCAATTCTTATCGTGTAACCTACGATTGCGATATTTACATTACAGGTTCCAACTCAAACCTGCTTTCATCGGAATTAGCTACGCATATTGCAGGTCGGTATGTGTCTTTTACTATATATCCTTTTAGTTTTTCTGAGTTTAAGCAAAACAATCAAAGCTTCGGTAAATTCCTGTATTATGGCGGTATGCCTTATCTTAATCAATTAAGCTACAGCGAGGAAGCTGCGAGAGTGTACCTGAACGACGTATATAATTCAGTAGTTTTAAAAGATATTATAAGCAGAAATCAAATACGGGATGTTGATTTATTGCAAAGACTTGTGAAATACATATTAATAAACAGCGGCAAGGTTTTTTCGGCTCGTTCGCTGGAAAAATATTTTAAATCTGTTGGCCGGAAAGCCTCTGTGGATACTATTCTTAACTATCTATCTTATTGTGAGGAAGCTTTTTTGATATATCCTCTTAGAAATCAGGATATAAGGAGCAAAAAATTTCTTACAGTAAATGACAAGTACTATATAGTTGATCATGGCTTAAGGCTTCCTTTGCTTGCAAACCCAACAAAAGATATTGAGCTGATTCTTGAAAATATTGTGTTTATAGAAAGCAAAATCAGGGGATATCAGGTATTCGTGGGCAAGGTGAACGATAAAGAAATTGATTTTGTTTTATATAAAGGCGACGAAGCAATTTATATACAGGTTGCTTATTTACTGGCTGACGAATCTACAATTGCAAGAGAATTTGGCGTTTATAGTTTGGTTAATGATAATTTCAAAAAATATGTAGTTTCTATGGATCAAGTGGATTTTAGTCAATATGGAATAATCCATAAAAACATAGAAAAGTTTTTAGAAATGGAAGAATGGTAGCTAATAAAGCTTTTGCTGTTAAAGCGCGGCTCTCGGACGCGTAAAATATAAATTACGGCAGATTAAATTTTCTTTTAAAAATAAACTAAAATCTACAAATGGAGGCATAAAATGAAAGAACATGTTATTATATTTGAAAAAATATTAAATAATTCAGAACAAAAGCTTAAAGCGCTGAATAAAGCCCTGGATGATTTTGAAGCAAACCAGGCTGATTATCTGGCTCTTAAAAAATATTATTTATCCGAAGAGTATCAGAAGGATATGGATATTTCAAATAACAGCGATGATTACGAAGGCATTCCATGCGGTGTTTTGTCCGAGGACGCTGTATATAATTTAATCGGGGACTCTTTTCAAACGTATATCCGTATGCTGGAAATTGCGACTCGGTTTTTAAAGCAACACTGAAAAACATATCAATTGCTAAAAAACTATATAAAAATAATATATTGAATAAGGAGTAAATAATGCGCGTTGAGGATTTTTTGGCTGAAGAGTATTTAAAGGGCAAAGACGTTTCAAAATACGCTTCAGAGTGGTATTTCGAAGAAGAAAAGCGCTTTGAAAACCCGCCGGAATGTGAAAAAACACATAAAGCCGTTGAAAAAATTTTAAACGATATTAAAATGATAACCAAAAATTTTGTTCCGTTGAATAACGACGTTGTCGATATACTTTTTCCTGATAGAAAAAACATTCAGATAAACGTAGACTTAATTGTTGGATACCCTGCGCCTTATGACGCCGTTGTAAAGAAGGCGCCTGACGGCAAAACGCATATTATATTGGATTTAGTCCGCATTGCGGATTACGGCCTGTCTGAAAACGAATTGAAAAATGTGATAAGCAATCTTTTGACTCATGAAGGCGTTCATGTGCTTATGGCTTACAGCGAGCCAGACATTGCGAGAGCGATGGAAGAAGATAATTACATAAACAAGCTTGATGCCATAGTTTTTGACGAGGGCTTCGCGCATTTGCTTTCTTACAATAACAAAGAGCTTGAACAGGTTGACTGGACGTCACAAAAGCTGCGGACTGTTTTTGAGCAAAGTAGTCTTAAGCTTAATGAGGCTATAAAAGAGCAGAAACCAGAACGCCAGAAGGAACTTATAATACAGTCAAACACGGGCGGCTATTATGAAAAATTCGGTGCAATGAGCGGCATGCTTTACCTTGCCGGGGTATGGCGGGCAAATGGAGCGCAGGGGCTTTTGAACGAGCTTAACGCAGGCTGCCGGGGCTTTGTAAAGCGCGTGCTTGCTAAAGCAAAAAGCGTTTAGATGAAAATTAAGAGCGCTTAAAGCTCTATGCACTAAGTATTTTTAGATTTTTAAACAAATAAACAAATACGCTGCATTCCATATACGTACGGATATGTGCTATAATGGCTAGCGTAAGAGGAGGCGGGTTATGAAACTTGGCGTTGTAGGACTGCCAAATGTAGGCAAGAGTACTTTATTTAATGCTATTACAGATGCGCACGCGCAGGCGGCGAACTATCCTTTCTGCACAATAGAGCCAAATGAAGGCGTCGTGCAGGTGCCGGATGAAAGACTTGAATTTTTATCTGAAATGTATAAGCCTAAAAAGACTACGCCTGCCACGGTAGAGTTTGTGGACATAGCGGGACTTGTAAAAGGCGCCAGCCGCGGCGAAGGCCTGGGCAACAAGTTTTTATCGCATATAAGGCAGGTGGACGCTATTGTGCACGTAGTGCGATGCTTTGAAGATGAAAATATTATACATGTTGACGGCAGCATAGACCCGGCGCGCGATATAGAAACTATAAATTTAGAGCTTATATTTGCGGACATGGATACCGTTCAAAAAAGAAAAGACAAGGCTGAAAAGCTTATAAAAACAGGCGATAAAAAATACGCCCTTGAAGCGGATCTTGCTGGCAGAATGCTAAGCCATCTTGAAAGCGGCAAGCCCGCAAGAACGTTTGAACTTTCAGAAGACGAAAGCCTTATAGTTCGCGACTGGTTTTTGCTTACTATTAAGCCGGTGCTATACGCCGCAAACATATCCGAAAACGAAATATCTTCGGACAATAATTTCGTTAAGCAGGTAGATGAAATGGCGCGTAAGGAGCAGGCTGAAACGCTTGTAATAAGCGCCAAAATAGAAGAAGAAATTGCGTCACTGCCTAAGGAGGAACAGCGCGAATATCTTGATGCGCTTGGAATAGAACAGAGCGGTTTGGAACGCCTTATACAGAAAAGCTACAGCCTTTTAAAGCTGCAGTCTTACTTTACCGTAGGCGAAGACGAGTGCCGCGCATGGACCATACTTAAAGGCACAAAGGCCCCGCAGGCCGCGGGTAAGATACATACGGACTTTGAGCGCGGCTTTATTAACGCGCAGGTTGTAGCGTTTGACACGCTTAAGGAATGCGGATCAATTGCGGCCGCGCGGGAAAAAGGGCTTGTGCGCAGCGAGGGCAAGGAATATATAGTTCAGGACGGAGATATAATTTTATTCCGCTTTAACGTATAATTATGCAAAAACTTTCTTTTTTAATAAAACGCGCCTTTAAAATGGACAGGCAAAAGCTGAAAAACACGCTGGACTATCTTAAGGAAAAATCCGGTAAAAGCAAGCCATGGCTTGTGCAGGACATGCTTAAGTGTTCCATGCTATATGGCGCCGGCTATACGGACTATAAAATAGCGGAAATGTACAGGCTTAACGCAGCGCAGCGCAGAACAACGATAACCCGCGGCGTAAGCAACGACATTGTGCGCCGTATGAATGACAAAGCCTATACCCATTTTTTTGACGATAAAAGCGAATTTGACAGCAAATTTTCACGCTGGGTCGGTAGACCGTGGATTAAATTCGATGAAAACACAACAAAAAACGAACTAAAGGATTTTTTATCGTCGTGCAAAAGCATATTCGTAAAACCGCTTGAAGGATCAAGCGGCGTGGGCGTTCACAGGCTTGACGATTTAAGCGATTCAGATTATGTGTATGAACACTTAAAATCGCTTGGGAAAAGTATAGTGGAGCAGACCGTAGTACAGCATGAGCAGCTTAGAAAGCTTTATCCGGGTTCTGTAAACACCGTGCGCGTAGCGACGCTTATAGGCGACAAAAAGCAAGGCATAGTGTATGCTGTTTTACGCATAGGAAACGGCGGAGAAGTAGACAACGTTGACTGCGGCGGAATGGCCTGCAGGGTGGATATTGAAACCGGCCGTTTAATTTCTCCTGCGGCAGATAAGCAGGGAAGGGTGTTTTATAAGCACCCTGTGACAGGCGTGCCTTTTATTGATTTTCAAATACCGTATTTTGAAGATGTAAAAACTATGTGCCTTGAAGCTATGCGGGTGGTGCCGCAGGTACGCTATGTTGCGTGGGACGTTTGTATAACTGAAGAAGGACCGAGATTTATAGAAGGCAACTCTTTCCCGAGCCATGCGGTACCGCAGTTTGCGGCGCACTATAAAGACGGCATGGGTATTTTAACGGAGTTTAGAAAATTCATAGATTGCTGATTTTTAAGCAATGCAAGGAAACAGCCTTGCCGAACGTTATATATTAGTACAGAGCAAAAGGAGTGAGAAAATGAATTTATTAAACACAATACTGGTATATATGGCTGTGCTGGCAACATCAGCAGCCGGCAGTATGCCATCGCTTACCCCTCCGCCATTAGAGCTTGTTACCCCGCCCCCGGTTATAACGGCAACGCAGGCCATGCCTGCAACGCCAGCTGTAACCTTCGGCCCCGCGGCGACGGCTGTTATAGTTCCACCGCAGATAACGCAGGCCCCCGTTGACGCGTCCCTTACTACAGTTGCATCAGGCGACAGGGGGCAAAACGTAAGGACCCTTCAAAAAAGACTCATAGAACTTGGATACCTTTCGCAAGGGCAGGACGACGGCATATTTGGGAAACGCACAAAACGCGCTGTGGAGCGTTTCCAGAACTACAATAATTTAAAAGTTGACGGCATAGCCGGGGAAAATACATTAAAAAAGCTTTATAAGGACCCGAACGTTGTTCTGGCTCCGGTAGATGTGGGGCCTGCTCCTGCGCCTACATACGCGCCGACGCAAAAACCGATAGTTACAGTAACAGTTATAGCCTCGTACACGGATACCAATGGCAAAGTGCTTGCGACTGAGGAACTTTTGTTCCAGCAGGGCGTAACTACTTATAAGGCGAACAGATCGCTTGTACCTGAAAACTATGTGCTCGTTTCTGATGAAGCGGTTCGCGTTGTTGTATCCGGCGATGGAAAAGCTGAACCTTCAAGCATAAACTTTGTTTACAGTCTGCCAGTGACAGAGCCGCCTGCAACGGAAAAGCCAACGGAAGTTCCAACGGAAAAACCGACGGAAAAGCC
>CAZFHI010000023.1:0-13059 GCA_964518875.1 uncultured Oscillospiraceae bacterium | reverse complement strand
CGCCTGCAACGGAAAAGCCAACGGAAGTTCCAACGGAAAAACCGACGGAAAAGCCGACGGAAGCCCCAACGGAAAAGCCAACGGAAGTTCCAACGGAAAAACCAACGGAAGTTCCAACGGAAAAGCCAACGGAAAAGCCAACGGAAGTTCCAACGGAAGCACCAACGGAAGCCCCAACGGAAAAGCCAACGGAAGTTCCAACGGAAAAACCGACGGAAAAGCCAACGGAAGTTCCAACGGAAGCACCAACGGAAGTTCCAACGGAAAAACCGACGGAAAAGCCAACAGAAGCCCCAACGGAAAAGCCAACGGAAGTTCCAACGGAAAAGCCAACAGAAGAACCTACGGAAGAGCCGACAGAAAAGCCGACGGAAGAACCTACGGAAGAACCGACAGAAGAGCCGACGGAAGCACCGACGGAAGAACCTACGGAAGAGCCAACGGAAGAACCGACGGAAGTTCCAACGGAAAAGCCGACAGAAGAACCGACGGAAGAGCCGACGGAAGTCCCTGAACCGACTGAGCCTGCAAGTCAGGATTTTTATAAGCTTCCTGCTGAAAAGCAAGGCGCTGCAACTGCTGAATCAAAGGTTTATACAGGTCCAGATGAAAGCTACTATGCAGTAGATGGCAGTCCTTCAATTTCTGTAGGACAGATGGCAGGCTGGTACGGCAAAACAGGAGACTGGGCAATGGTATCCGCGCCTATTGATGGAGGCGGGAACACAATAGGCTATGTAATCCTGTCCGCGGCGCCAGAGGATTTAAATCTTAAAGACTTAAGCTTCGACAACAAAGAATTCACTACTAAAGAAGAAGCCACGTTAATGGACGCCACGGGAAACAGCGGCGCAATGCACTTAAAGGTAAATGCCGGCACTAAACTTATCGTGTTAGGTGAAATGAAAGAATTCGGCCTTGTATATGTGGAAATTCCATCTGCTTTTGAAGGCAAGTCTGTGCGCGGCTTCATACCGCTTGACGCTCTTGAAATGTAAGCAAAGGAACACAATAATATAACTGCATAAGCCTTGCCGTTCGGCAAGGCTTATGCGCTTTTAAACTTAAGCGGGCTTTACATGATTTTTATAACTATGATATACTTAGAACCTATTAAAGATTAGGAGGCATGGCATTGGAAACTTACAGAATTTCTATAAAAGGAGAGAATTCTCTGTATGGTGAAACATATGTGTCAGGCGGCAAAAACACTTCTCTTGCGGTTATACCTGCGGTTATTCTGTGCGACGAGCCATGCACTATTGAAAATTTGCCCGACATAGAAGACATACATGTGCTTTACAGGATACTGCGCCACATAGGCGCTAGGGTAGAATATATGCCTGATAAAAAGCGTATGTCAATAGACCCTACAACTGTAAACAGCATTACAGTGCCCTACTGTTTTTCACAGCAGATGCGCGCAAGCTACTACCTTATGGGCGCGCTTTTCGGTAGATTCGGCCAAGCCGAAGTAGGCTATCCCGGAGGATGCGCCATAGGAAGCAGGCCGATAGACCAGCATATAAAGGGTTTCCGCATGCTCGGAGCCGAATTTTCAGAAGCCAGCGGCATGCTGTATCTTAAAGGCGAAAGAAACGGCAGCATAATAAACTTTGACATGGCGACAGTTGGCGGAACCATAAACGTTATGCTCGCCGCGTGCCGAGCGAAAGGCAACACGGTTCTGCTTAACGCCGCAAGGGAGCCGCATGTAGTTGACGTAGCAAACTTTTTAAACTCTATGGGCGCAAAAATACGCGGCGCAGGCACGGACACAATAAGAATAAAAGGCGTGGACCGCCTGCACGGCGCTTCTTACAGCGTAATACCGGACCAGATAGAAACAGGAACGCTTATGATAGCCGCCGCAGCCACAAGGGGCGATGTGCTTATACATGGCTGCATACCTACGCATATGGAAGCCTTAACAGCGAAGCTTCTTGAAATGGGCGTTTATGTAAACAGCGTGGACGACTGCATACGCGTGCGCCTTAACAAGGGACATAGGGCTATAAGGATATCCACGCAGGAATACCCGGGCTTCCCGACGGATTTGCAGCAGCCCATGAGCGCTCTTTTAACAAAGGCTAACGGCAACAGCGAGGTAATAGAAAATATTTTCGATAATCGTTTTAAGCATTTAGATGAAATGCGCCGCATGGGCGCGAAGGTAACTATATCAGGGCGCATTGCGTATATAGAAGGCGTTCCGGAATTAAGGGGAGCCCCTGTAAACGCGAACGACCTGCGCGGGGGAGCGGCGCTTGTGATAGCCGGCCTTATGGCAAAAGGCATTACTCAGGTCTATAATCCGGACTTTATACACCGCGGCTACGATCATCTGGAAGATAAGCTGCGCTCGCTGCATGCAGATATAAAGCTTGAAGCCTGCGAGTAAATTCTGTTATGACAAACGCTTTTGAAATACTCGGCATAAGACCCACGCAGGATAAGGCGAAGATAAGGGCCGCCTACCACAAGCGGGTTAAATACTGCCATCCGGATAGATTTAAAAACCCTAACGAACAAGAAAAGGCGCAGAAAAAGCTCATTGAATTAAATTTAGCTTATGAAGAAGCAATGAAATATATTGCTCACAGCGCTAACTACAACAGCGTCCCCGCTCTGCAGGCTAAGCGCTTTGCGGAAGCGCTGCTTGAAAAAAACGAGCCCGAGAGCGCCTTAAGGCAGCTTGTAAGGGCGGATAGCAAAGACGCTGAATGGTATTATATAGAAGGCTCTATAATGATGAAGCTTCATCAATATGAGGCCGCGCACAGCAGCTTCCGCGAATCGGTTCGTAGAGAACCTGATAACTTAAAATACAGGCGCGCTGCGCTCCAAGCGGCTCTTGAGCTTAAAAAACGCAAAAACCCTATTTACAGGATAGAGGACAGCCTGTACGAGTGGTTCCGCCGCTTAAAGCAGCGCGGCAACAGGACAAGGTGAACCTCTTAAGCTTTAAAGCTCTCGAATAGAGACGCGTTTGAACGTAAATTTAATCAAGGAATGTAAATTTAATTAATAAAGCGTTAAAAGCCTGCGTTTTTCTTGACAGTTCTTTACTTTTGAACTAATATACAACAGAATAAGATTTTGAATCGTTACAGATGTTTTGCACATCGAAAGGAGGGACGGGCATGGTACTTGCCCTTCACAAAATGAAATACAGAGTTATTTTCATATTAAGCATGCTTATATGCCTGCTGTTAGTTGGCACGGCTCAGGCAACCGGTCTGGAGGGCCTGAACTTTTCCATTGCCGCAGACCCTGATACATTTACCGCTCCAGGAAAGATGAATATAACGGTGCGCCTTGCAAATTCCGGCCAGGCGGATATTACTTCCCCGCTTGCTCTTTACGACCCGGACGATAAGCTTGTTACTTCTTTCTTTGACGGCGGATCATTAAACAGCTTGAAAATAGGGGAAACGCAGACATGGACAGGCGCCTATAATATAAAGCAGGAGCAGCTTGACGCGCAGAAAATTATATTTACAATTAAAACAAATATGATAGACAGCAGCGGCAACGTTGCAAGCGTAAGCATACCGGCGCAGGCGGATATTAAATACATAGGCGAAAAAGTGGATCTGCAGATTAAACGCACAATAGAGCCTGAAGTAGTGCGCAAAAATTCAACCGTAAAGGTTATATACGAATTTGTTAACAACGGCAACGTTAAGCTTAACAACATACGCGTGCGCGAGCACAGCAGCATTTCAGGCAAGACGCAGACTATAAAATCGCTTGAGCCTGGAAACAGCGCAAGCATAACCTTTGAGCGCAAAGGAACCACAAACAACCTTACCAGCCACCCGAACATAACCTACCAGAAGGAAGGCAGCAAGGATACCCTGCGCAGCTCTCTTGATGAATTTATTATAGCCGCCGCAAGGCCGAACCTTAAGCTTTCGCTTGCCGCTGATCCTGAAAACGTAAACATAGGCGAAAAGACCAAGCTTATACTTACTATGCAAAACGACGGCAACGTTTCTTACTCAAACGTAAGCGTTAGCGATAAAATTCTGGGCGAGGTGCTTACAGGCATAGAAATACCTGCCAAGCAAACCGTTACACGAGAAGTTGAAGTAACAATGCAGAAGACCGAAAGCTTTAAATTTTCTCTTAAGCTTCCGGATAATACCGGCACAGAACAGAATGAAACTACAAACGAAGTTAAGGTAAGCGCCTATGACCCTAAGCAAATGGCTCATATAACGCTTGATTTGAGTTCTTCTTCTGAAACCATAGACTCTATACCCGGCGTTATAGACTTTAGCGTAGTTATAACAAACAACAGCGACTTTGAAGTAAAAAACGCAAAGCTTAAGCACGGCAAAAATGATATATACACTATAGATTCGCTTAAGCCCGGTGAAAGCATAACCGTAAACAGGCGCTATGAGCTGTCTCAGGGCGGCAAGGTGCAGTTCAGCGTGGAAGCCGTTGACGGGCAGAAAAATGTGCAGACGTTTAAATCAAACGAACTGCAAATATCCTATATACCGGCCACCCCTAAGCCTACGGAGAAGGCTGTTGCGACGGTGGAACCGGTTGTAACATATACCCCGGTGCCTGAAAACAATGAAACAAGCCTTAACAAGGGCGCAGACGCGCTGTTTATTGCCGCAATAGTCGCAGCGGCGCTGTTCGGCATAGCGCTCGTGCTGTTTATTGCAAGCAGCATTACAAGGGCAAGCAAGGCGAAACAGTCTGAAAACGCATATGACCATATGCCGATTAATCAAAAGCGCGACTACCTTGACCCTGAAACCTATGGGGAGCAGGAAGCCGGCAAAGAATCAAAAGCGCAGGATACGGCTTCTGAAGATAATACAAAAGATCAGGAGCTGCCAAGCGACAAATACATTAAAGAAGAAAGCATGAAGGGAGCGCAGGAGCAGGAAACTCATGAAGTTTCTGAAAGCGGCTCAGACGAAAAGCCTGAACCGGACGCTGCGCAGGAAGGCGCCTATCGCATGATGCGCGACGAAAGCAAAGCGCGCGAAAATGAGGCGCACAGGCGTTCGAGACGATCAGATAAATATAACGAAAATTAGTTTTAAGCTTAAGCACCTTGGGCGGCGTCTTGCCACTCGAGGTGCTTTTGTCTATAATAAAAGTAAGTTTGAGCAAAGGAGCGTACTATGGAGATACCAACACTACACAATGAGGCAAAGGCGGGTGACTTTGCAGAAACCGTGCTTATGCCGGGTGACCCGCTTCGCGCGGAGTTTATCGCTAAAACGTATCTTGAAAACGTAAAGCTTGTTAACAATGTACGCGGCATAAGAGGATATACCGGGGAATACAAGGGGAAAAGGGTTTCCGTTATGGGAAGCGGCATGGGCATACCGTCGATTGGCATATACAGCTATGAACTGTTTAATGCCTACGGCGTTGAACAGATTATACGCGTAGGTTCCGCCGGCATGATAAGCCCTAAGCTTAAAGTCAGAGACCTTGTAATAGGCATGAGCGCATACAGCAACTCAAGCTATGGCAGGCAGTTTGGCTTTGACGGCAACATGGCCCCGTGCGCGGATTTCAACCTGCTCAGCGCAGCTTATTCAGAAGCCCAAAAAATAAGAATACATACTATGGCAGGCCCCATTTTTTCAACCGATGCGTTTTATAACGCCACAGATCCTTTGCCTGCATTGCAAAAATTAGGGGTTTTAGCGGTTGAAATGGAAGCGTACGCGCTGTACCTTAACGCCGCCTACGCGGGCAAAAGGGCGCTTTGCATGTGCCAGATATCAGACGACCCTTTCACGGGCGAATCGCTCAGCCCTGTGGAAGTCAGAGAAACATTTACGCAGATGATGGAAATTGCGCTTAATATTGCATGAATATACTCGTAAGCGCCTGCCTTCTGGGCCTTTGCACACGCTATGACGGCGGGCATAATTTGTGCGAATTCGCAGTCGAATTAGCTAAAAAGCATACTCTTATTCCTGTCTGCCCAGAGCAAATGGGAGGGCTTCCCACGCCGAGGGAACCTTCTGAAATATTAAACGGAAGCGTTATAAGCAAGTCAGGCAGAGATGTAAGCGTACAGTTTATTAAAGGCGCGAACATAGCGTTAAGCGCAGCTAAAATCTGCGGGTGCAGTACCGCAATACTTAAGCAGAGAAGCCCTTCGTGCGGTTTTGGGAAAATATACGACGGAAGCTTTTCAAACAAAGTAGTAAACGGAAACGGAGTTTTCGCGCAACTGCTGATAGATGAAAAAATAAAAATTTATACTGAAGAGGACGCAGAGCTTATAAGCGGGCTTTTGTAGAAGGAAAGATATGCAGGACGATATAAAAAAAACGGAAGAAGATTTGGAAGAAGACTTTGTCGAAGCGACGGATGAAAACGGCAGAGAGCTTGTGCTTAAAATAGAACGCTATTTTTACTACAACGGAGAAGAGTATGTGTTGCTATCAAACCGCGACGACAAAAAAGAAAAGTTTGTAATGCAGGTTAAGGAATATGAAGAGGACGGAGAAGCGTTTGAAAGCTTTGAGCCTGTGGAAGAAGCCCTTATGAAGTCCATACTCCGCGGCATTTTAAGCCCCAGGCAAGAGGAATATTTAGACGATTGACGCCTATGAACGAGCGGCTTGAGCTAAAAATAAACACGCTTCCCGACAGCCCTGGCTGCTACCTGATGAAGCAGAACGGCCATATTATATATGTAGGCAAAGCGCTTAACCTTAAAAACCGCGTGCGCTCTTACTTCCAGAACGGAGAGCATACGCCTAAGGTAACGGCCATGGTGTCTAAAATAGACGATTTTGACATTATTTTGTGTTCAACAGAGCTTGAAGCGCTCATGCTTGAATGCAACCTTATAAAGGAGCACAGACCGTATTACAACGTGCTTTTAAAGGACGACAAGCATTACCCGTACCTGCGAATAAACATGCAGGAGGATTTTCCGCGCATTACGGTCGTAAGGCGCGTAAAGAAGGACGGCGCCATGTATTTTGGCCCTTACCTTTCAACCTACGGCGTCAGGCGCATATTTACGCTGCTTGGAAAAGTTTTCCCCATGCGTACCTGCCAGCACAAGCTGCCGCTTAAAAAACCCATACGTCCCTGTCTTAAGTATGAGATAGGGCAGTGCCCTGCTCCGTGCGCAAATAAAATTACATCTGAAGAATATAAAAAAACAGCGTCGGAGGTAGTGTCTTTTTTGCAGGGCAAATATAAAACGGTAAAGCAAAAACTGCAGGAAGGCATGGAGCGCGCCGCTTCAAACATGCAGTATGAAAGAGCGGCGGAGTTTCGCGACGCCATGGATGAAGTGGATAAGCTTATGGAGCAGCAAAATGTTTCAAACGTTATCGGAAACGAGCAGGACATAATAGCTATTTACCAGGACGGGCTGGATGCCTACGTGCAGGTGCTTTTTATTCGTCAGGGCAGAATGATAGGCGGGGACAGTTTCCTACTTCAAAGAGAAGGAAGCGAAGAAAAAGCGGAGGTGCTGCGCGCGTTTTTGCTTCAATTTTACCAAAAGCATAAGCCTGCAAGGGAAGTAATAGTGCAGGATCTGAACGAAAAGGAAATAATCAACGAATGGCTGAGAACACGCCGCGAAGGAGCCGTTAAGCTTACCATACCTAAACGCGGCAAAAATTTAAGATTAGTTGAAATGGCCGCCCGCAACGCCAGGGATTCGCTTGAAAAGCACGCTCTGCAGTCGAAGGTTAAGTATGAAAGAACCATAGGCGCGTGCAAGGAGCTTGCAGAGGCCTTGAATATAAAAACAGCATTAAAACGCATAGAAGGCTTCGATATAAGCCACTCGCAGGGCAAGCAGAGCGTCGCGAGTATGGTTGTGTTTATAAACGGCGAAGCGGACAGAAAAGAATACCGCAGATTCAATATTAAAAGGCAGGACGCCAGGGACGACCTTGCTTCTATGGCGGAGGCGGTAAACAGGCGTTTTGCGCACTCGTTCCCTGAGGACGGCAGCAAGCCCTGGCCTCTTCCAGACATCGTCCTTGTGGACGGAGGCCCGGAGCAGCTTAAATCTGCAATGAAAGCCATGAAGGACGCAGGCGGCGAAGTGCCTATGTTCGCTCTTTCCGAACAGCAGGAAGAAATATGGCTGCCAGACGCTTTAACGCCGGTCGTACTTGACAGGCGAAGCCCCGCCCTGCACCTTGTACAGCGCATACGCGATGAGGCGCACCGCTTTGCCATAACGAGCCACAGAAAAACGCGCGGCAAAAAGGCGCTTAGCAGCCCTCTTGAAAACATAGAGGGCATAGGACCTAACAGGCGAAGGGCCTTGCTTTCTAAGTTCCGCAGCATAGAAGGCATAAAAAACGCCGATTTGGACGAGCTTATTAGCGTAAACGGCATGAACCGGCCAGCGGCGGAAGCTCTCTACAAAGCGCTTCATGGCTGATGCAAGAAAATGCCTGCTTGTTTCGTTATATATATTGAAAGGAGTTTGTCGTGAAAAAAATTATTTTGCTTATTGTAGCGCTTACGCTTACAATCACAAGCGTATCCGCTGAAAACGCCGGGGCGCGTTTTCAGGACTTAAAGGAACTCAACGTTTCATTGAAAGCGGAAATAGTAAAATACAATGCTTTTTCAGGAGAAACTCTAAAAGCGATAAAGCAATGGGTAAGCGACTCAAATATAAATCTCCATATAAAGGACGATGAATATTTTACTAAGCTTTACTATAAGGGAAGCCCTTTAATGAGCTTTTATAAAGATGACAAAGGCTTCCAGATAGACGACACGCATTATTACGAAGGAAGCGGCGAGGACTTTTATAAGCTTTTAGGAGCGAAGGACCCTTTAAACAAATATAGAAATATAAAAGCTGCGCTTGACGCAGCGCCGGACTTACTTGAAAACCTTTGCCTTGATATGGCGGATATAGCGCAGACAAAAAAGGGCGGAACTGCAATTAAAAAGCTTGTAAAGCCTGCTGAAACCATAACCTATACTTTAGATGGCGAAGTGCTTGACAGCTTTTGGAAAAAAAGTCTGACAGGCTTTAACGATAATCTCACGAAAAACGGCGCAGAAGAAGACTTTGCACAAAATATCGTTAACAAATTAAGCGCCATGCGCTTTGAAGGCAAATGTACGGTGCGCCAGCTTGTAACGGAAGACGGTCAGCCTTTTGCGTGGCGCTTTAGCGGCTTTGCGCTTATAAACGGTGTGGATAAGCGCAAAACTTCCATGACGTTTGGAAGAACGCGGGAAGGGCTGTATATTAAGCTCAGCATGCCCGCAACGAGAGGCAAAAACAAGCTTAACATCAACGCGGCGGCAAGCTTGAAAAATGACAAGCTTTTAACAGACGGTAACTTTGCCATACGCGATGAAAAACTCAACACGAGCGGACGCTTTGATGTTTCGCTTAACGTGCTTGGAGGCGTAAAAGGCAAAGTGGATTACAGAATAAAGCGCAGGAACGAAAAAGAAAAAAGATATGTTATACGACCTTCAGCAGAAATAGACGATCAGGGCGTTTCAGGCAAGCTGTCTTATAAATATAATGAAGGAGATCGTGAAACGTATTTAAACTTTATTATTGCTGGGATTGCCCCTGAGGAATTCATCAAATCTCAAAGCATAGTTAAAACTGCTAACCTTAACGAAAGCAGCATGGCGTTAGAAAGGGAAAGCATAGCGGGAATTATGTCAAAGCCTTTAATACCGCTCATAAAAGACGTGCCTCAAGAGCAAAGGGCCAAAGTGCTTCACGAAATTACCCGCCTTTTTAGATTGACGGACTACAATAATAAACAATTGGATATACCTAAATATACAGTTATACAGGAGGAACAGTGATGAAAAAAATATTTACACTGCTTGTCGCAATGTGCATGCTTGCTTCCACTGCGTTTGCAACCCCGTTAGACCCTAAGGAAGAAGACATGCTCGATTGGAAGCTCTCAAAACAAATAAGCAACGGATCAGGCTTACAAATTAAGTTTTCGTTTGACCATGCGGAAGGTTTTCCAAGCCTTGATATTCCGTCAGGCGAAGCGGCGCTGCTTGAAGCTTTAAGCAACGGCACGACATTGCAGCTCAACTATCTTACCGCGGCTTTCGGCCTGGAAAAGGACAGGCGGGAAGTTAGGCTTAACTTAAGCAAAGACGATAAAACTCTTTCAAGCATAAACTACCGATCAGACGGCGGCCTTGAAGCCATATCTTCTCCGCTGCTTGGAAAGGACACATATCTTTCGACGGAAGGTGAAAGCGCCGCCATACTGTTAGGGAAAGACGCTAAAGACACGTGGCCGGATATTTCGAGGCTTTTGTTCAGCATTTATACTGCGGATAACGAATGGAAAACTTCACTGGAGCGCATGCTTGCTCCTTACCAGTCGGATATAGCAAACTTAATACAGCAGAACACGCAGATAAATACAGAACGCCAGGAAGACGGCTCCGTGAATACCTTAACGAACCTAAGCATACCTTCTGCAAGCATAAAGGCTGCAACCGCGCAGATGCTCAGGAATTTTTATAAGGATCAGCAGCTTATTACGCATTTAAAGCAAAAGGCTACGGTAAGAGAACAAAATGCGTTTTTAAATCCTGCAATGCTTGAAAGCCTGCTGCAGGCTGTTAATACGCTTAGCCTTTACGGCAACGTAGAAGTAAAGCGCAGCTTTCAAAAAGACGGAACGCTCGTCTACGACAGCGTAACCCTTCCTATGGGAGGCGCTGAAGGGCTGGATAAAATAGAATATCTTTACAGCGTAAAAAACAAGGAGGGAAACACTAATGTTACGCTAAATTACAGCGACGGGTCTTATAAAACGTTTTCTTACAACAATATAAAAAATAATCCAAACGCAGGAAAAATAAACGGCGCTTTAATACGAAAAAAATCCGATGAGGCTGATGAAACCAAAATAGATATTTCTATCGATTACTTAAGAAATATGCCCGTTTACGACGCCGAGTCAGATAAATACAGCCAGGATTATTCGGCAAATATAGTACTTACAGAGCAGGAAAAGAGCGCAAACATAATAGACTGCTACGCAAAGCTTGTATCAGGCTCAAACCCGCGCTCCGCGACTAATATTACAGGGCGTATTTCATGGTCAAAGGACGGCCAGAGCGGCAGGCTTACTGGCAACATAGAAGGCGCTTCAACGCCGCCATGGTCCATAGCCGCGATAGAAGAAGGAAACTACATGCGCGTAGAAGAGCTTACGGAAGAGCAGGTAAAAAAGCTCTATGAAAATGCGCAGATTAACTTAGCCGCCATAGTGGCAAACTTAAGTTTAACAAGCCTTCCTGTGGTTTCCGCCAATCCATGAATATAATCAGTTTGTGAAATTTATGTAAAAAACAGGACGTTAATCTATAATTTATACGAATTTAACCTTCATTTAATGGATTTGACTTTTTGTTTATGGTATAATTTTATTGAAAAGTTCAGAAGGAGGACGCAATTAATGAAGACAAAAAGACTTATAGCGATAATAGTAAGTATTGCTATGCTGCTGCCAATTATGGCGTTTGCGCAGGAATCTATGCCTGTGAGCCGCATTACAGAAGTGCTTAACAGCGGTAAAAAAATAGAAAGCACGGCAAAATTTGAAGTTAGCGAAAGTTTCTTAGGTTTGATACAAAGCCTTTCGCTCGATCCAACGGGGTATGGCGAAGAAGAAATGGAACAGATGGCTAAGCTTCAGGAAGCTGTATCCAAATTAATCTCAAAGCTGCGTGTAGATTTTGTCTATTCTATGGAAAGCTTTTCCTGCTCCGTAGGCTCTGAAAAAGCGCCGCTGTTTAACATGGCGGGCAAAATAGACGTTGAAGCAGATGAAGTATTGATGTCATTAGATCTGCTCCCTGGTTATGTTATTGATATTAAGCTTCCGGAAGGCATGCTGAAGACGCAGATTGATGCCCAGAATATAGAAATGGTTGCAAAGCTCGAGGAAGCTATCGAGAAATCATTAGAAGACTACAAAGAGAGCGTTTTAAAGCCTGCCTTTGAAAAAAGCGAGGGCAATTTCATAATAAACGACAAGGAATTCGACGTGAAATATGCTGGCATGATGGATACCCATATGGTGGCAAAATTCATGCAGATATTCGCCGAGTTAATAAACTCCAACGAAGAAATTAAAAACATTATTGAAGCAAGCATCGCAGGGGAAAAATCTGCTCTTCAGCAAAGCGCTCTGGAAGACTTAGCTCCGGAAGACGAAAAAGAAAAGCTTGAAGTAGCCGGAATAAGCCTTGAAAAAGAGCCTGAAAACGCTGATGAGCTTATAGAAGAGATAAATAACAATGCAAAGGAATTGCTCGACAAGGACGCCGAAAGCGTAGCGAACATAAGCATGTATGAAAATACAGCGAACAAGGACGCATTGGTGGAAACTTACCCAGTAGACGGCAGCGCGTTCTTAAGCGTGTTTGTATCTGAATCAGATAAGAACATGAATATCAAGATTCTTATCAACGGCAACGAGCCTGAAGAAGAAGCGAGCGCAGATGTAGACTGGAAAAAGCTTGAGGAAGATATAGCTTCCGGCGATGACATGTCTTCTGTCCTTATTCAAATAATTGCGAATGATCTAAGCGATGCTGATAATTTAAGCGCTGATGTAAATGCTAATATTTTAGTATCCGGCATTCCCATAGGCGTTAATTACACGCTTAACGAAACCAAGACAGGCGAATACAAGGGCGAGCAGAAAATGGCTCTTACATTCATGTCTGCTGAGCCTATGATTACAATAAACGTAAGTTCCATGGAATCAGACAAGGAAATCGCTCCTGTTGCGGAAGGCGAAAAAATAATAATTACTGAAGAAAACTCAGAAGAAGCCAATGAAAAAATAAACGATCTTATGTCAGAAAACGCAACTTCTGTTCTGATTCAGAACTTGTCCGATGCTTTCCCGGAGGAAGCGAACATAATCATGTCGTCCATGATGCCGCCGGAGCTTGAAGAAGGAGAAGTACAGAGCAACTGATGCATTTTGGGGCATAATGTTGTACATTTGTCAATGATGTGAGACCGAGTTAAAGATAAAACGACGGTCTGTA
>CAZFHI010000022.1:0-29636 GCA_964518875.1 uncultured Oscillospiraceae bacterium | reverse complement strand
TAAACGCAGGTTATATAACAAAAATATCGCTCGCTTCTCTTATTAACATATTCTGCTTAGTAAAAATTCTTATATCTATTAATACCAAAAACTTTTTTTACAGTAAAGCTTCATTATATTGTATGATTTGCATGGCGTTTGAAAAGCAACTTAAGTCAAACAGGATTGGTATTTACAGCTGCTAAGTTTAGCTGGCGGATTTGATTTTAGTTAAACGCGTTAATAGAATAATATTCTGACAGGGCGTATAATTCAACCAGCTTATTTAAATTATCAAGTAGTACATATTCCCTGCACATTGTCAGCCTGTACGTCTTGACGGGAGGCGGCTTATCTTATAAAATGTAGTGGAATTTTTGCGGAGGATTTTCTATGTTTTTCTATCGTTTTATTTAAAGGGCTGCCACATATAATGTGGAATTTTTTATTATAAGCAATATGTTTTAAAGTCTATATATAATAAGGAGTAATATGTTTAAAAACAAGCGTTCCCCATGGGCCGCCATGTGGGAGCTTATAGTGCAGAACGTTTGGTATTTTATAGGCGGGTCCATATCCACCGCCGTAAATATACTGATCGGCTTTTTAACGCCCGCGGTTCTGGCAGAGCTGTTTGACCACTACCTGAGCGATCTGCCTAGCCGTTTTCCGGACGGTATTAACAGCGTTTTATTTCAGATAATGGGCAGTTATGAAAACGTTAAAAACAATCTTTGGATATTTGGCGTTGCCGTTGTAGTTATAAACCTTGTAAAAGGTCTTTTCGCGTTCTTTAAGAGCTATTGGTGCGCCATAGGCTCTGAAAACGCCGCCAAGGCGTTGAGAGACACGCTTTATTCTCACGTTCAGTCCCTGCCTTTTTCATACCACGTTAAAGCGTCCACCGGGGATCTGCTCCAGCGCTGCACAACAGACGTTGAAATGGTTCGCCGTTTCTTAAACGTGCAGCTTATGAGCATACTTAACTCTGTGCTGCTAATCGTTATAGCGCTTATACTTATGTTCCCTATAAGCTCAAAGATAACCTTTGTATCCATGATTCCGTTGCCTTTCATACTTATTTTCTCCTGGCGTTTTTTCAAGGTAGTAATAAAGGCTTACCGCAACACTGAAAGCGCAGAAGGCCACATGAGCAACGTTTTGCAGGAAAACATTACTGGCATACGCGTTGTGCGGGCTTTCGGCCGCCAGCAGGACGAAGTTGAAAAGTTTGAAGAAGCCAACTCAAACCACAAAGCAGCAGGTTTAAAGGCCGCCCCGCTTGACGCCATATACTGGAGCAGCGGAGACTTTTTCAGCGCCGTACAGGGCTTAATAGTTATAAGCCTGTGCATATATGAAGCGGTAGCTGGCAATATAAGCACAGGCGACATGCTTGTACTTGTAAGCTACTCAAGCATGCTTTTAGGCCCTACGCGCCAGCTTGGAAGAGTTCTGTCCTTCACAGGGCGGTGCATGGTGTCTTTAGGCCGTATTTTAGAAGTGCTGCGCGAAAAAGAAGAGCCAGCGGAGCCTGACGCAATAAGGCCGGATCTTTCAGGCGACATAGTATTTGACAACGTAAGCTTCAGCTATGGCAGGCAAAAGGTTTTAGATCACCTGTCGTTAACTATAAAGGGCGGAGAAACAGTAGCCGTATTAGGGGCTACGGGCAGCGGCAAATCTACCATGCTGCATATGCTTCAAAGGCTTTATACGCCTGACGAAGGCCGCATAACTATAGGCGGCGTGGATATACAAAAAATAGACAGAAAATGGCTGAGAAGCAAGGTCGGCCTTATACTTCAGGAGCCTTTTCTTTACAGCCGCACAATAAAAGAGAACATATCCATTGCTAATCCTGAAGCGTCCGATGAAGAAATAAACTCAGCTGCAAAAGACGCGAGCGCTTACGACTTTATTATGGAAAGCGCAAAAGGATACGGCACTCTGGTTGGCGAACGCGGGGTTACCCTGTCGGGCGGACAAAAGCAGCGCGTTGCAATAGCCAGAACCCTGCTTAAGGATAACAGCGTGCTTATTTTTGACGACAGCCTTTCAGCTGTTGATACACAGACAGACCGCGCAATACGCGCAGCCCTTGAAAAGCGCAGCAGCAATGTTACTACAATAATAGTAAGCCACCGCATAAGCACATTAAGCGAGGCTGACCGTATATTTGTGCTTGAAAACGGGCGCATAAGCCAGCAGGGCGCACATGAAGAGCTTATCAAACAGGGCGGTCTGTACGCGCGCATAAGCAGCATACAGGCAGGCAACATGGAGGAAGTGTTGTAATGCAGTACCAGGAAGAACAATATACAGACAAGATACACCTTTCCACTTGGAAAAAGCTGCTTCCGTTTGTATTCCTATATAAAAAGAAGTTTTTGTTTATGTCCTTATCTATGGTGGCGCTTGCCGTTTGCGACGTGTTTTTTGGTCTTGCGACGCGCTACGCGATAGACAGGTTTGTAGTCCCTCAAAGTACGGACGGTTTAGTCGCCGCCATATGCGTTTACGCCTTGATTATTATATTAAGCGTTGTTTTCGGCTTCTCGTTCATAAAAACAGCAGGCCAGCTGGAATTCTATTTGTCTTATTCTATGCGCAAGGAAGGTTTCCTAAAGCTTCAGAGTCTTCCGTTCTCTTTTTATGACCGCATGCCCGCAGGCTTTTTAATCAGCCGTATGACAAGCGACATACATAACTTAGGCGAAGGCTTCGCGTGGGGAATAGTGCAAATAGTATGGTCGTCAACTTACCTGCTGGCAAGTCTTATAGCCATGTTTATAATAGACACAAGGCTTACGCTTATAATACTTATAACCTTGCCTCCGCTTGCCGTTGTATCCTATTATTTTCAGATTAAGATACTGCACCGGCAAAGAGAAGTGCGCAAAACCAACAGCCGCATAATAAGCGCCTTTAACGAAGGCGTAATGGGCGCGACAACTACCAAAACGCTTGTAAGAGAAGAAAAAAACGCAGAAGAATTTGAGGAATTAAGCAGCCACATGCATGAATCCTCCGTCGCTTCAGCAAAGCTGTCGAGCATTTATTTGCCTCTTGTTATATTTGTAAGCTCAATCGCCGCTGCATATGTTTTAAGCAACGGCAGTTTTCTTGTGCTTAGCGGAACGCTTTCATTAGGCACTTTGTCGGCGTTTTTCAGCTTTTCTCTTTCTATATTTGAACCTATACACTCTCTCGCCGCGATATTTTCTGAAATGCAGCGCATGCAGGCCGCGGCAGAGCGCGTAGTGGGTCTGTTAGAAACAGAACCCGACATAAAGGACACACCTGAAGTAATAGAAAAATACGGCGATATTTTCCACCCCAAAAAAGAAAACTGGGAGCCCATAAAAGGCGAAGTCGAATTTAAAAACGTTACTTTCCGTTACAAGGGCGGAGAACAGATTTTAAGCGATTTTTCTCTTCATGTCCCGTCGGGGAAGACCATAGCCCTTGTAGGGCCGACAGGCGCCGGCAAGAGCACCATAGTAAACCTGCTTTGCCGTTTTTATGAGCCCACCGAGGGCGAGATACTTATAGACGGCGTGGATTACAGGCAGCGCAGCCAGCTTTGGCTGCAAAGCAATTTAGGCTACGTTTTGCAGGATCCGCATCTTTTTTCAGGCACTATAAAAGACAATATACGCTATTCCAAAAAAGATGCAACGGACGAAGAAGTTATAGCCGCCGCTAAAACCGTGCACGCGTACGAGTTTATAAGCCGCTTTGAAAACGGGTTTGACACGCAGGTAGGAGAATCCGGCAACAGGCTGTCCACAGGCGAAAAACAGCTCATATCGTTTGCAAGGGCTATAATACACGACCCGCGCATATTCGTGCTTGACGAAGCTACTTCTTCCGTAGATACTGAAACGGAAGCTGCCATACAGCGCGCAATAGAAAGCACTCTGAAAGGCAGAACAGGCTTTATAATCGCTCACCGCTTAAGCACCATACGCAACGCCGACCTGATTCTTGTAATAGACGACGGTAAGATAGCAGAAGCCGGCACGCATAAGGAGCTGCTCAAAAAGCGCGGCAAATACTATGACCTGTACACAAACCAGCTGCAGGATGAGATGGCCCGTCAGATATTAAAAAAAGACATTTAATAATTTAAATTAGTAAGGAGTGGGGACTTTGTACGACGCAATAATTGTTGGCGCAGGCGTAACAGGATGTTCCATAGCCGCGCATCTTGTTAAGTTTACACCAAACATTTTGATTTTGGACCGTGCGGACGATGTGTGCGAAGGAGCGAGCAAGGCAAACAGCGGTATAGTGCACGCAGGATATGACGCTGTTCCCAACACAGAAAAAGCAAGGCTTAACGTTAAAGGCGCAAAGATGATGGAAGAGCTGTGCCTTAAGCTTGGAGTTCCATACGGAAGGCCCGGCGCGCTTGTTTTAGGATTTAACGAGGAAGATAGAAAGCAGATTGAAGTATTATACGACCGTTCAATAAAAAACGGCGTTCCAGGCTGCGAAATAATAGAGCGTGAGCAGATCCTTAAGCTTGAGCCTAAAATAAACCCCGAAGTACTATGCGCGCTTAACGCGCCGGCAAGCGGAATAGTAAGCCCTTATGAGCTGACTTACGCTCTGGCTGACAGCGCAAAAGAAAACGGAGCCGAGTTTTTGTTGAACACGCAGGTTCAAAGCTTTGAGCATATAGATAAATTCTGGCGCGTGCATACAAATAAAGGCGATTACGAAGCGAGGGCGATAGTAAACTGCGCAGGCTGCGGGGCTGAAAGCCTTCACAACGGGATCAGCACAAGAAAAATTAAAATTATACCAAGACGCGGGCAGTACTATCTTTTAGACCGCGGGACTGAAGCCATAGTCAGCAGAACAATTTTTCAAGTGCCAACCGCTCTTGGCAAGGGCGTATTGGTAACACCGACAACGCACGGAAACACCCTTATAGGCCCTAACGCCGAAGATATTCCCGATGCGCTTGATACCGCAACCACAAGGCGCGGTCTTGACGATGTAATGGAAAAAGCCTTCAAGAGCTTAGGCAAAAAAAGCGTGCGCAACGTTATTACCACTTTTTCAGGCGTTCGCGCCCACGAACAAGGCGGAGACTTTATTATAGGCGCTGTCGAAGGCGCGCCGGAAGGCGCCTTTGAAGCCATAGGCATAGAAAGCCCCGGTCTATCTGCATCCCCTGCAATAGGCGAAGAAATGGGCGACTGGGTAGCTTACTACCTTAAGCTTAAAAAACGCGGGAATTACAGGCCTCCCACTCCCCTGCCAAAGCCATTCAGCAGAATGAGTCTGGAAGAAAGGGAAGAAGCTTACCGCCAAAACCCGCTGTACGGAAACCTCGTATGCCGCTGCGAAACCGTTACAGAAGCGGAAATTCGCTTTGCGATACGAAGACCCGTTGGCGCTAAAAGCATAGACGGCGTAAAGCGCCGCACAAGAGCCGGCATGGGCAGGTGCCAGGGCGGGTTCTGCTGCCTGCGCGTTGCCGAAATATTAAAGGAAGAGCTTGGAGAGAGCGATTTGTTGCACATCACCAAACAGGGCGCGGGAAGCGAAATGCTCGTGGGCCGTCTTGGCGAGGAGGAGCAGGCATGAACACAATAGCAAAAGACATAATAATAGTAGGAGCGGGCCCCGCGGGGCTTGCCGCCGCCATTGCAGCAAAGCAGCAGGGCGTGCAGGATATACTTGTGCTTGAAAGAGACTCTCACTTGGGCGGCATATTGCAGCAATGCATACACAACGGCTTCGGTCTGCACAGGTTTAACGAAGAGCTTACGGGGCCTGAATATGCGGCAAGGGATATAGAGCAGGCAAAAAGGCTTCAGATAGATATGCGCACAGGCGTTACCGTGCTTGACGTAAGCGGTGATAAAATTGTTACGGCCATAAGCGAAAAAGACGGCGTTGTTCAATACAAGGCTAAGGCCGTTGTGCTTGCCATGGGCTGCAGAGAGCGTCCTCGCGGCGCGCTCGCCATTCCCGGTACGCGACCCGCCGGTATATATTCAGCAGGCACGGCTCAAAAATTCATGAACATGCAGGGCTATCGTACGGGAAAACGCATTGTTGTCTTAGGCTCCGGCGACATAGGCCTTATAATGGCTAGGCGCATGACGCTTCAGGGCGCCAAAGTTCTTGCGTGCGTTGAAATAATGCCGTATTCAAGCGGGCTTAACCGCAACATAGTTCAGTGCCTTAACGACTACGATATTCCTCTCTACCTTGAGCATACAGTCACAGATATACAGGGTAAAGACCGCGTTGAAAGCGTAACGGTGTCAAAGGTAGATAAAAACCGCAGGCCGATACCCGGAAGCGAATTTAACATAAAATGCGACACGCTTTTGCTGTCAGTAGGCCTGATACCTGAAAACGAGCTCAGCCGCGGCGCCAGAATAAAATTATCTCCCGCCACCAACGGCGCCGTTGTAAACAATCATTTTGAAACCAGCCGCCCCGGCATATTCGCCTGCGGCAACGTGCTGCACGTGCACGATCTTGTGGATAACGTGAGCGAGGAAAGCTTTATAGCGGGCAGAATGGCCGCGGAATACGTCCAGAGTGGAGAAGAAAGCAAAGCTGCTATTCCGGTGCTTGACGGCACAGGCGTACGCGGATGCGTGCCGCAGACTATTTTTGCAGACGAGCAGGAAACCGTTCACGTTATGTTCAGGCCGGATAACGTATATAAAAATCATTTTCTTACTTTGTTCGCAGGCGATATCCCAATACAAAGCCGCAAAAAAATGATACTTACTCCCGGGGAAATGGTAAATATGCCAATTACACATGATATGCTTGAAAAAATAAAGGAGCAGGGCAGCCTTAAAATAGCCATACTTCCGGAAAAAGCCGTTTGATAAAAATTTTATTTGCTGTTGCCGCGCCGTATA
Source organism: uncultured Oscillospiraceae bacterium (assembly GCA_964518875.1). Lineage (GTDB taxonomy): Bacteria > Bacillota > Clostridia > Christensenellales > Aristaeellaceae > DTU024. The sequence continues at coordinate 22,752 of CAZFHI010000022.1, read as the reverse complement.
TAAACAGCGCAACAGTTTATTAGTGATTACATGACGCTTATTTGCATTAAGCTTTTACAAAAACAGCGCTGTTTATTGATATTCAGTTTACTCGCAACGGTAAACAGACAAAATTCCGGCGTACACTGCATAGCGGCACATGTTATATAAAGCCACAAGTTTAACGCTTGAGCGTTTATTTAAATCAGCGTTGCTTTCTATATATGACAATTTTTCAAGGGAAATATGTATATGAATAAAAATAAACGTGCAGCCGCCGTATTTATAATTCTTATAACTTTAGTTACTGCAAATGTGTTTGCTCAAGATTACGGCCCTGTAAAGTATAGCGAGTACGACGTTCAGTTTGGCTTGAACCCCTTGCATATAGAAAAAGCGGAGCTTCTGCCAAACGGTTCCATACTCGTTATTTATTTTGCGCAAATCAAGAACATAGACAAAGAAATTTATCAAATAGATCTGTTGATTCCGCAAGACAAGCAGGTTTTTACAAAAAAGCTATTAACTTTTATTCCGGAAAATCATATTGTTCCAAGCGCCCAGATTACTATTAAAAGCAACAGCTTCACCTGCGAATTGTTCCACGATGTTGCAGCTATGGAAACAAGCCTGGTGTATGAATATTCCTTTGACGGGCGCTTAATTGAAGAACATAAAAAGAACTACAAGTTAGGACAGGCTTCTTATGTGCAAAACATTGGGAATTTTACATTGAAGCGGCAAGCGCATTTATTTGATGAAATAGACGCAAGCGCATATTATTCGCTTGAAATTGAGCATATGCCTACAGGCAAAAAAACGCAAACTAAAATTTGGGATACGGGTTTTGCAGCGTCAGCAGATACAGAAAAAGATCTTTTATATATCGTCCAATTTAATGAGCAAAATCAAATAGAGTTGCGCGAGTACAGCGCAAAAGACGCATTGCAGGAAAACATATATTTACTTAACTATCCAGGCGTCGCTTCATATCAATCAATAATAGGGTTAGCAGTAAGCAATGCTCAAGATATTTTTTATGTTCTGCTCAACAAAGAAAATACCGTAAATAATCTGCTTGCATATGATAAAACATCTAAAGAACTTATTATAGACAGAAATATAGCCGCTTTGCCAGACGCCTCATATATGTCAGGACTCATCGGATCAGAACATTATCTGCTTGCCGTAAATGAATGCTGGCAGGAGTCCTCTCAAACATACTCAAAAAAGCCCGGTATAATAACCAGCGCTCCCGAGCAATTACCCCTTGATATAAAAGCTGAAGCCCTGATATTAGATGAGACTGATAACGAATTCATTTGCATAGAAAAGAATCAGGATTCATCAAATTGGCGGCTAACAAAATATATATTTAATTCTTTGCAGCATGCCTATTAAATTAATTAGCGTGCAGCTATATACATTCGCGATAATCTTTTGCACAAGCGTCGCTATATAAAGTTTGCTTTTTATAACCGCGCTAACAATTAAATAATTATTTGCTTAAATATATTAGCTTTTATCACGTTTAAAAAAATATGCGCCCGCGATAAGCAGGCGCTTAAGTTTTTTATCCTTCATATCCGTTCGGGTTTTGTTTCTGCCATCTCCAGCTGTCGCGGCACATATCTTCCAGTGTTTTTTCAGCTTTCCAGTTAAGCAGTTTTTCGGCTTTTTTGGGGTCAGCGTAAACCGTGGCGACATCGCCCGCGCGGCGCGGCGCTATTTCATAAGGCACTTTCACTCCGTTTACTTTTTCAAACGTCTTTACTATATCAAGCACGCTGTAACCCTGGCCTGTTCCCAAGTTTATGGCAATCGTTCCCTTGTGCTCTTTTGCATATTTTATAGCGTCTACGTGGCCTTTCGCCAGATCCTGCACGTGTATGTAGTCGCGTACGCCAGTGCCGTCATGCGTGTCGTAGTCGTCGCCGAATACGCTCAGCTTTTCAAGCCTCCCAAGAGCGGTTTGTGTAATATAAGGGACAAGGTTGTTCGGTATTCCGGAAGGATCCTCCCCTATAAGGCCGCTTTCATGGGCGCCTATCGGGTTAAAGTAGCGCAGAAGCACAACGGACCAGTCTTTTTCCGCAAAAGCTACGTCTGTTAAAATGCGCTCTATCATATATTTCGTCCAGCCATAAGGGTTGGTGCAGCCAAGCTCCGCGTCTTCTGATACGGGCATGGCAGAACCTGGCTTATAAACAGTAGCTGAAGATGAAAATATTATTTGCTTAACCGAATATTTTTTCATAAGCTTGCACAGCGTAAGTGTAGAAACAATATTGTTTTCGTAGTATTCAAGCGGTTTTTCAACAGATTCTCCAACGGCTTTAAGACCAGCGAAGTGAATTATGCAGCTTATATCGTTTTCTGAAAAGACTTTCTCAGTCTGTATTTCATCGCGCAGGTCATATTTGTAGAAAGGGAAATCCTTGCCTGTAAGCTCTTTTATCCTGTCTATCGCCTTTATATGGCTGTTTACAAGGTCGTCCACAACTACTATGTCGTATCCCGCCTCCAACAGCTTAACGCATGTATGAGAGCCTATATATCCTGCGCCGCCGGTTACTAAAATGCTCATCCTATCCCTCCAGTCCTTCATTTGTATAATATGCTAACACTTCAGCCAGAATTTTTCCAGTAAAATCGCATACAAAAGTTTTAAATTCTTACGGTTTTTAAAAAAAATATATATCAACGCTTTTTTATAGCGCATATTTTTTTCGTTCAAATTTTTAATACGATACGAAGCTGTTTTTAAAGTAACAGCGCTTTGCTTAACAGTTAGTCTCATGCTTATTTTAAATAGCGTAAAAGAATCTTTCATTTTAGCGATACCGCCAAAAAGCCGACGACAATATGCCGGCTGAATAAACTGCAAATAAAGCATAAAAGATTTTTTCAAACTATTCCAGTTTGAGATGAATTAAATATAAAACTATAAGCGCTGAATAAAGGCATTTCAAAATATTTAATGGTTTAAATATGCTTTTTAAAACTGTCAGCTTTCCGTCACAACGGGTGTTCTTACGAAGATATTAGTTTTCGCCTTAAAAACCGTTTAAGGCTTGACAGCGGTTATTTTCTATGGTAGAGTTCAGACAACAGACATCAGATAACCGCTGAATTATAAAGAGGTGCGTAAATGCAGGCAAGACTCCCAGACTATGTGGCAAACCAGATTCGTGATTATATTATAGGAGAAGAAATTAAGGCAGGACAAAAGCTGCCGACAGAAAAAGCGCTTTCCGATAAGTTTCTTGTAAGCCGCTCCACGATAAGAGAAGCCATGAAAATTTTAGAAGCAGAAAATATTGTAGAAATTAAACATGGCCTTGGTTCGTTCGTAGCGTTAAATACAGGGCTTTCCAGGGACCCGCTTGGATTGAGCTTTACAAACCAAAGCAGGCTTTTGCCCGAGCTTATGGAAGTCAGGCTCATTATGGAACCTGATATAGCGAGAATTGCCGCCCTGCGCAGGACAAAAGAAGATATAGAAATAATGTCTCAGCTTATAGACGAGATGGAAGCGACAGGCAAAAAGGGCGAAGATTATCACTCAACTGATTACAAGTTCCATATCGCTATCGGCCAGTGCTTGAAAAACGATGTGCTTAAGCGCGTCTACCCCGTAATTTTTGAAGCCATTGAGCATGGATACCAACAAACATCAAATTTAAAGGGCAGTTTTTCAAGAGCGGTATATTTCCACAAGCATATACTAAGCGCCATAAAAGATAAAGACGCTGATTCAGCAGATGAATTTACCAGGCGGCACATTCAAACCACTATGTTGGATATTGAAAAAAAATTGAAAGGAGAGTTAAAATGAAAATAAATAATCAAGGAGGTTCGTATGAGCACTAAGTTTATGGGGGAAGATTTTTTACTGAATACTGAAACAGCAAAGGTTCTTTTTCATGAGTACGCTGAAAACCAGCCTATTGTCGACTATCACTGCCACATAAATCCGCAGGAAATTTATGAGGACAAAACGTTTAACGACATTACAGAGGTGTGGTTAGGCGGGGATCACTATAAATGGCGCGTGATGAGAAACAACGGCATAGATGAAAAATACATTACAGGCGCGGCAAGCCCGTATGAGAAGTTCCAGAAATGGGCGTTAACTATGCCAAAGCTGATAGGCAACCCGCTTTATACATGGACTCACCTGGAGCTGCAGCGCTACTTTGATATTTACGACGCGCTTTCACCTGACACCTGTAATTCAATTTGGGAAAAGGCAAATGAAAAGCTTAAGGCTCTTTCTGTGAGAAAGATAATAGAAAAATCCAACGTGAAGATTATTTGCACGACGGACGACCCGGCTGACGATCTTATCTGGCACAGGAAAATAAAGGAAGACAGCGCAATAGGCTTTAAGGTGTTTCCAGCTTTCCGTCCCGACAAGTTGCTCAATATAGAAAGCGAAGGATTTAATGCTTATTTGAAAAAGCTTGAAAAAGCTTCAGGTCAAAAAATAACTGATTTGGATTCATTAAAAAAATCCATAGAAAAAAGGCTCGATTATTTTGTTGAAATGGGCTGCCGCGTATCCGACCACGCGCTTAATTATGTTGTATTTAATGAAGGATCAGATGTTGAAAGCATTTTCAAAAAGGCTCTTGGCGGCGGCGCCGTTACTTCGGAAGAAGTGGAAGCGTACAAGACAGACATACTCTGCTTTTTAGCAAAGCTGTACTATGAAAAAAACATAATAATGCAGATACATTACGGCGCCTTTCGCAATGTTAACAAAAACGCGTTTGGCGTTTTAGGGCCTGATACCGGCTATGACGCGATTAACGGAGCGCCTTTCAGCGGCGATAAATTAGGGCGGCTGTTAAATAAGATGAATGAAAACGGGGCTTTGCCTAAGATGATTGTTTATTCGCTTAACCCGTGCGACAACGCGCAGATAGAAAGCATAATAGGCTGCTTCCAAAACAGCGGGCACGCGGGCTGGCTGCAGCACGGCAGCGCATGGTGGTATAACGATACCAAGCAGGGCATGGAAGCTCATCTTATGAACCTTGCGAATATGTCTGTCCTTGGCAACTTTATAGGCATGCTTACGGATTCAAGAAGCTTCTTAAGCTATGCAAGGCACGAATATTTTAGAAGAATACTATGCAATCTTATAGGCGATCTTGTAGAAAACGGCGAATATCCGGCTGATTTTAAAATGCTTTCCGATTTAGTTAAAGATATATGCTACAATAACGCTGTTTCGTATTTTGGATTTCAGGAGGTTTAATGTGGAACGCAGTTGTTTAGAATCCCTGGGCTTAAAACCATATGAGAAATCAATAAACCTTTACAAGGACAGCACGGTCATGATGGCGTGCAGGGAAGATGAAGATTACATCGTTGTTACAGGCGACAGCTTAGGCTTTGATGGCAAAAAGGTTTTTGAAGGCGGAAAAAACGTATTGCTGGCGGAAAAAACACATGAAAACGCTGATCTGCTGCGCAAACTGTTCCCTTTTACCGCCCCTGCGCGCGGGCTTAAAAAGGATATAAGCATGGGCCTTGGCGACAGGCTTGGCATAGCGACGGACGGGCATATAGAAGCGGTAAAAAAGCATCCGGAAATTTTCCCTGTGTTCGCTCAGCAGTCAATAAGAGAGCTTAAGCTTACAAACCGCAGCTATAACGATGTTCTTGACGCGGTTACATTTTCCGTATTTAAAAACGGATATAAATCAGGCTACGGCGCTGACGGGGACCACCTTAAAACGTTTGACGAAATCCGCTACGCAATAGAAAGCGGCGTCAGCATGATAACGCTTGACTTAAGCGAGCAGATACATGAAGACATAAAAAATCAAAGCAGCAGCATAAATTTGCAGAGCTATATAGGCGAAAGCGTTTCTTTAGCGTGCGGACACGAAATAATAATCACTGAGGAGGACACCGCGCAAACAGGCATTATATATGGCGACGCCATTAAATATATAGAGCTTGTCTACAAAAAATTTATAGAAAATAAAGATCTGGATTTTGAAATATCCATGGATGAAACCTCCACTCCCACTAAGCCCGTGCAACACTACATAATAGCGAGCGAATTAAAAAAACGCGGTATTGAGTTCCAGTCCATGGCGCTTAGATTTATAGGCGAATTCCAGAAGGGCATAGACTATATAGGAAACCTTGAGGCTTTTGAAGAAGAGCTCGTAATACACCAGGCTATAGCGGAAAAGTTCGGATATAAGCTCAGCATACATTCAGGCTCTGATAAATTCAGCGTGTTCCCCGTTATAGGCCGCGTTACAAAAAAACATTTCCACATAAAAACAGCCGGCACAAACTGGCTTGAAGCTGTTAAGCTTATAGCCATGAAATCGCCTGGCTTCTACCGTGAAATGCATGAATTTGCCTTAAATTCCTTTGAAAAAGCAAGAAAGTACTATGTTGTAACTACGGATTTAACAAATATACCCCCGCTTAATAAATTAAGCGACGATGAACTGCCGGATTTAATGAAAAACAAGGACGCAAGGCAGCTTATGCATATAACGTACGGGGAAATATTGCGCGCTAAGGACGAGAATTCGCAATACATATTCCGCGACCGTCTGTTTAAAATATTAAAGCGTTACCATGCCGATTACAGCAGGCTGTTAGACGAACATATAGAGCATCATATAAATGCATTGTTAAATAATAACTAAATCAAAAAGCGCGCTGGTCATAAAAAGCATCGCTTTTGTATTAATCCAGCAAAAGCTTGGATAGCCAGAATAGATATCATACCGTTATAAATCTGAATAAATATCAGCGCGCGCAGTCTGCGGCAATTAACAAGCTCCTTCAGGCATAGGGTTGCCTGAAGGAGCTTTGCGTTTGACTTTTTTATACTTAATTCAATCCTGAGCAGTATAGTCTTAATAAGCTTTATACTGTTTCAGGCTGGAATAAGTATTATGCGCCGTTTATTATTCTTTTTGATTATATCTTTTTTCAGCATTTAAAAGCAGAATCACCCCGGCGGCAAGGCACAGCGCGAATATAATCCATGTAAAGGCGCGCTGTGTTAATATATAAAGAACAGACGTTGCAAAAATGCCTGTTCCTATCAGCATAACAGCCTTACCCGTCTTTTTGGAAAAATCCGGTATGTCCTTTTCTTGAACGTTGTTCCTGTGGTATTCATGCAGTAAGCTTATATCTCTGGTTTTCCAAACGCGGGCGCCTGCATAAATTACCGCCGCGCCGATCAGCGTTATTATAAGCATGATAACAAGCGGAAATACAGGCATATTTTCCCTCCTTAAATCAATCGGGTGCAGCCGACGCTTAGAAAAAACAAAAGTTATTCTTCTTTCTTAGCTTGACAGTTTTTATCAGATCACGCCTTTTTTAAGTATAATACAGGCGTACAGCGCCGTTTCGCCCGTTGAAACAGCGGCATAAGCCTTTCTGCTTATGTCATAAAACGTCATCCTGTCAACATAACCGCATTTTACGTTTTCCTGGTGCTTATCTATCGTTTGCACAATCTCTTCCCATATCGCAGGCTTTTCCTGCCCCTGTGGAACAGCCATAAGCGTAACGGGCGTTTCAACAAATGTGTCCAGAGGGAACAAAGAAAGTATGGCGTCCAGCATTTCAATCACGCCATGGCCGTCAGAACGTATGTTGTTTTTGTTTAACGACCTTGCCGGAAAATTGCCGTCGCCTATTACAAGCTCGTCCCCATGCCCCATTTCAGCAATGGTTTTAAGAAGATCCGGCGAAAGAAGAGGTGAAATGCCTTTTAACATAATGAAACTCCTTTTTTAGTTAAAATATATTCAGCTTAAAAGCCTGGATTCAGTCCAAGCTTTAACGACTAAAAATTTCATTGCGGTTATAAAAGAATAATTTTAAAATTATAGCAATCATCAGCGTAAAACATATTTAAAGCGCTTAGCGCGGCTTCAAACTGAAACAAATTTACTCGCCTTTTCAAACGGGCATGTACTGTTGCGTACAATAAGACTGCCTGAAATTTTAAACCTCATGGCGGGCCAGCCCGGGTGTTCTATTCTGTTGCGCATAAGATCCACAGCCAAAGCGCCCATAGCGGAGCGTGAAATCCTCATGGTGGTAAGCGAAGGCGTTGTAACGGAGCTGAACGGTATGTCGTCCACGCCTACTATGGAAAGATCGTTCGGCAGCTTGAAGCCCGCTTCAATCAGCGCCTTCTGAGCGCCTATGGCGACGGAATCGTTATCCGCCACAACGGCGCTTTCCTTAAGACTGCGTTCCCCGCTTAAATGTTTTGTCATATCAGTATAAGCGCCGTTTAAAGTAGGCGTAAGCAGTATCGGCTTTGGCAAAGGAAGACCCAGCTCCTTCATTATGCTCAGGTAGCCTTTGTAGCGCTCGTCCAAATTGCTTATGGGCCTGCTGCTTTTTAAGTATCCTATCTGCCTGTGCCCCAATGCGTACAAGTGCAGAACCGCCTCGCGCATAATATTGGCGTTGTCCATGGTAATGCTGTCAAAAGGGTAGTTTACCATGCTGTTGTCAACAACTATAACAGGCGGGCGAAACTTAAAAAAGCAATTATAATCCTTTTGAGCAAGCTCTGTTCCTATGGCGATGACCCCGTCTATCTCCTCGCTGTTTATTTCTTCAATGCAGGAAGCCATTTGTTCCGCGCTGCAGTTTCTGTTTATCGTCTTGTAAGAAAGCGCGCGGCATTCATGCTCTATGTTGTCCAGTATAGACGTGATAAAACCCTGGTTTTCTTCTATCGCCATGCCATGAACCCTGTACTTAAGAAGCGCTATGTTCAGTTCTTCTTTTTTTAAACGCTTCTTGGGTCTGTAATTGTACTTATCTATAATTTCAAGTACATGGTTCCTGGTCTGCTCGCTTACGCCGTTTTTGTTGTTTAATACTAATGACACGGTCGCCGCGGAAATGTTTGCTTTTTTTGCTATATCTCGTATTGTTACACCCATTATGCCACCATCTTATGCGCTGAGCCGCTTGCGCTTAGCGCATTGTTTATTTTTTATTTTTTTGCAGCCGCCTTTTTTTCAAATATTTCTTTAAGGCTTTTGTCATAAGGCGCTCTCGCTATGCCGTACTCCGTAACTATAGCCGTTATAAGGCTGTTGTCCGTCACGTCAAAAGCGGGATTATACACGTTGACGCCTTCTGGAGCCATGCGCTTTTCATACCACATTTCCGTTACCTCGTCTGGGTTTCTCTCTTCTATTGGTATGTCTTTTCCGCGCGCTATATTCATATCTATCGTTGATGTAGGACCGCACACGTAAAAAGGTATGCCATAGTGCTTTGCGAGTATGGCTACGCCTGAAGTGCCTATTTTGTTTGCGGCGTCGCCGTTTGCGGCGACTCTGTCGCAGCCTACGAATACTGCGTTTATCCAGCCGTTTTTCATAACCTGCGAAGCCATGTTGTCGCATATTACGGTCGTATCCACTCCGTCTGAAAAAAGCTCGAACGCGGAAAGCCTTATGCCCTGCAAAAGCGGCCTTGTTTCATCGGTGTAGACCTTGAAGTGCATGCCTTTTTCTACGCCAAGGTGTATAGGCGCAAGAGCGGTGCCGTATTTTACCGTAGCAAGCTGTCCAGCGTTGCAATGCGTTAAAATGCCGTCGCCGTTTTTTATAAGGCTCAAGCCGTTTTCGCCTATCGCCCTGCAGACCTGCACGTCCTCGTCCCTTATTAAAACTGCTTCTTTAAGCAAAAGCTTTTTTATTTCGCCTACTGGTTTATCCGCGTTGTCTTTAACAACGTCCTCCATCCTGTTAAGCGCCCAAAACAGGTTTACAGCGGTGGGTCTTGAGCTCGCTAAATAATCCTTGCTCTTTTTAAACTGCTTGTAAAATTCATCATAATCATCGCTGTTTATCTTTTTTGCAGCAAGATATACGCCTATCGCCGCCGCGACTCCTATTGCAGGCGCTCCTCTTACTTTCAAGTGGTATATGGCGTTCCATATGTCGTCTGTTTCTTTAAGGCGCAGTATTTCAACGTTATTTGGAAGCTGCGTCTGGTCTATTATTACAAGAGCGGAATTTTCGTCATCCAATGCAACAGTATCATACTGCATTATGTTTTTTTCTGTCATAATGAAGCCTCCTTACATGCTTTTTCCGGCTTTTTCATATGCGCGCATAAGAGCGTTTGTATAGTCTTTGCCTGTTTTAAAGTTTTCACAGTTCATAATGCAGTCTTTCGCGCAGTATATGTTCGTGCGCTCAGCAAGCATTCTTTTAGAGCTGTCTTTTATAGAGGTTACGTCTTTAACCTGCGCCATGCCGACAGTTCTTCTGTTAAGCTCAGTTCCTGTATAAGACGCGGTGTCCGCCAGAATCGAATTAAGATACGCTTCTTTAAAGCCTTCAGTCTTCGCCATAGGGTCGGTCGCTTTTTCATCAAACGCTATCAGGAACTTTTCCTTAAACATATCCACAACCTGCTCTATGGTTTTTAAGGTCCATTCGCAAAATTCCTCATCGTCAGCCGCCCTGCCATTATCCCATGCGAACATAAGGTTAGCTATCACATTGCCTACGTCATAGCCTATAGGACCGTAGAAAGCAAACTCCGGGTCAAACACCTTTGTGGAATCCTGCTTTACGAATATGGAGCCTGTATGCAGATCCCCGTGAAGCAGCGCCTGGGCGTTGTTCATAAAGCCAAATTTAATTTTTGCAACTTCAAGATGAAGCGCCTTATCGTTATAGAGTTCCTTTTCAACAAATTCCCTGTTGGGTTCAAACACTAAGTTGCGTCCTTTGTCGTCTATATAAGGCTCGGTTAAAACCAGGTCCTCCGTTATTTCGCAAAGCTCCGGGTTGATAAAGCTTTTTACAAGCTCTTTCTTAGCCTTGTGCTCCATAACAACATCCGTAGTCATAAGCAGGGTATTTACCATAAACGTGCTTATATCGTCTGCAAAGCGCGGGAATGTCTTGTGCTCCATCATGGCGTAGCGCATAAGCTGGTGATCTGATAAGTCTTCCATTATGCAGGCGCTCATGGTAGTATCGTACGTATAAATCTTCGGCACATATTCTTTCGCGTATTTGCCCTGCAGTATAAGTATTTCGGATTCTATCCTGTTTCTGTCGACAGACGCGGTCATTTCTTTGGATATTCTCAGGTTTTCTCCCGCATGCTTTACTATAACAGAGTGTCCCTTATCGTCGGACGCCTTAAATACGTAGTTTAAATTTCCGTCGCCTATTTCTTTGGCCTTAAGCGTTTTTTTGTCCCAGCCAAAGTCAGGCAGTTTATAAAGCACGTATTCCACAACGTCGTCGGAATTCATCAAAAAATATTTATCAAACTTAGGCATTTGCTTTTTCTCCTTTTGTTAATTGCTTTTTTATTCTTTTTTGCCCGCATATGCCGCTATAAGCGCAAGAGCAAGCACAGCGCCCTTTACAGCAGGCAGCACATAGTAGGATACCGCCATTATGGTTAAGCCGTTTTCAAGCGTGGACACAAGCATTGCGCCTACCAGTGTTCCAAGCGCGTTTGGCTTTTCAGCTCCGCCTACGGTTCTTCCTACAAACACAGCGGCAATGGCCTGCATAAAATATCCATCCGAGTTGCCGACCTGGGCTGAGCTTCCGCGGGAAGCAACGAGTATGCCGCCGATAGCTATGAATATAGCCGTTATCATGCCGGCTAAATACCTGTATCCGTTTACGTCTATGCCGGAAAGTTTCGCTGCTTCCTTGTTGCCGCCGATAGCATAAAGGTAGCGGCCATGCTTTGTGTGCTCAAGGAAAATGTACGCTGCGAAAACGCATACCAGCATGATTATTATTATTAAAGGGGCTCTGCCTATGGCTGTAAAATCGTCTCCAAGTATAACCCTTGCAGGCGGGTTTCCGTTAGGCTGGCGCATGCCTGTTGAAACAGCGCCTCCTCCTATGTACCATTGGCCAAGACCCTGATGCACGAACATAAGCGCGACAGTAGCGAGCATATCCGGTATTTTGCAAACCAATATTAAAAACATTGTAAGCTGGTACATTACAAGCGTAACTATAATTGAAACAACTATGCTCATTCCAAGCGACAGGCCGTGCCACAAATACATGCTCACGAACGCGTATGCAGAGCAGCTTGCGAGAGTACACATAGACATGTCAAAGCCGTCCGTTGCCATTGTGACCGTCGCCCCAATACCAAATACTGTGGTAATGGACATGGCGCGCAGTATGTTAATCATATTATTCGCGGACATAAAGCGAGAGCCCCTCGCAGCTGTAAATACTATAAAACAACCGATTAAGGTAATAACCGCAGCCCAGTCCAAAAAGAACCGTGAAGCTTTTTCCCTTGTTACTTTGGTTCTGACACTCATATTAATTTCCTCCTGCAGCCGCGGTTTCCTTACTGGATTCGCTGTAATTTTTCCCGCCGACGGCATAATACATTATTTCGTCTTCTGTTGTTTCTGAAGTAATAAGCTCTGCCCTGATCTCGCCGTCAAACAGAACATATATCCTGTCTGTAATGCTTAAAAGCTCAGAGTTTTCGCACGAAGCGTATATTACAGCGTTTCCCTGTGCTGCAATTCTATTTATAAGATGAAATATCTCCTGCTTTGCGCCTACGTCGACACCCTTTGTCGGCTCGTCAAATATATAAACAGAGCAGTCGGCAGCAAGCCATTTGCCTACTGAAACCTTTTGCTGGTTTCCGCCCGACAAGTTTTTAACCTTTTGCTTTATGCTCGGCGTAACAATTCCTAATTCTTCAACATGCTTTTTTGCGTTTTTATCTACCTTTTTCTGGCTGATAAATGACGCGGTGCAAAAATTATCAAGGCTTGCGGCTGACAAGTTAAAGCTCACGTCTTCAGATACGAGCACGCCTTCCTTGCGCCTTTCTTCCGGCACTAAGGCTAATCCGTTTTTAAGCGCGTGCGCGGGTATCTTTATTTTAAGATCTTTGCCTTTTAACTTTACGTTTCCCGAAGTTTTTTCATACGCGCCGAATATTGTTTTGCAAAGTTCTGATTTGCCGGCTCCTACCAGCCCCGCAATACCTACTATTTCTCCCTGCTTTACGTTTATGGAAACATCGTTTACAAGGCCGTTTGCTCCCGAAAGATGTTCCACTTCAAATATTACATCGCCTATTTTAACTGGCTGTTTATCTACGTTTTCCTCTATGCTTTTGCCAAGCATTTTTTCCACTATTTCTGAGCTCGTGGTTTTTTCTGTAACATCTGAGGTATCTATTATTTTGCCGTTTTTCATTACAGTATATCTGTCGCATATCTGTATGACTTCGTTTATCCTGTGAGATATAAATATTATAGCGATGTTTTCCGTATCCCTTAAATGCTTTACAAGCTTAAACAATTCTTTGGTTTCGTTTTCGCTTAACGGAGCCGTAGGTTCATCCAATATTAAAAAATTGCATTCAGACTGTATGGCTCTTGCAATAAGCACCATCTGTTTCTGCGCTAACGAAAGGCTTTTGACAAGCGTCTTAGGGTTAACGTTTTTTATATGCAGGCGATCAAGCACCGCCTGCGCGTCTGAATAAAGCTTAGGCCAGTTCACAAAATAGCTGCCGTTTAACACCGTTTCATTAAGCATTACGTTTTCAGCGACGGAAAAAGTAGGTATAAGCGCCGTATCCACTTCCTGATACACTATCTGTATGCCAAGCCTTTTAGCGGCGAGCGTATTCCTTAACTCTACTTTTTTATCATCAATATAAACTGTGCCCGTATAATTTGGATTAGCTCCGGAAAGCACCTTCATAAGCGTTGACTTTCCAGCGCCGTTCGCTCCTACGACCGCTCTTATTTCACCGGTAGAAATTTCAAAGTCCACGTTGTCCAGTGCTTTAACGCCCGGAAACTCTATAGAAACCCCTTTCGTTCCTAAGGTTTTTTTCTGCATTTCTTACCACCCTTAAAACAAAGGGGCGCGCAATAAGCCCGCGCCCCTAAGATTGTACTGGTTATTTATGAATCAGGTCTGCCGGCATCCAGTCCGCTACTGACAAATATTCAAGTTTTCCATATGTGTCAGGCGCGACGTTTGAAAGGTTTTCAACTGTCGAGTCTTCCTTTAAGCTTGAAGCGAGTATTGCGGAGCCAGGTACTTCAACATAGTCGACGCCATATTTTTCAGTGGCTGGGTCGTATATTTTGTCGTTCTCTCCTGCCAGCTGCAAGAGCAGAATACGCATGCCTATTTCGCCGTTAAGCGTCCAGTCTGTCGTGCCTGCTGCATACCAGATGTCAGGGTTGGTCTTCATGTTTGTTATGTCGACAGGGTCAATATCGACTGAGCACATAGGAAGCGCTTCGCCGTTCTTGCCGTTGTAGTTGTCGTCCTCGGTTATTGCGTTGTAAACGCCCTGGCCGTACAAGTCGTAGTAAGCGATAATTCCATCAACGTCTTCGCGCTTTATGGACTGCAGGTATGCTGCAGTAACAGCGTTGGCTGAATCCATTGAGTCTGTAAGAGGCTGTACCTCGCCCACTGTAACTATCTTGCCTGCGTCTTCATATTCTTTCCAGCCAACCTGGCGCCTGTCAAACGGGCTGTTGAAGTTAGGTCCGCGCCATACTTTAATAAGCCTTACGCCTTCGCCAAATTTGGCTATCATTTCGTCAAGCAGAACGGTTATAAGGCTCTTGTCCTGCTGGAACATCTGCGTAACGCCTTCAAGTTTCTGGTATTCGCCGTCAGTATAGAACTGCGTATCAAAAGTTACTATTTCCATTTCCGGATATTCCTCGCGTATTTCCTTTAAGAATACGTAAGAACCGTCCTGGTTGCCATGGCTTAAAAGCAGGCCGTCATAGCCTGATGAAGCGCAGGTACGTATGGTATCCTGCCACTTGTTAAAGTCTCCGTCGCAGAAGAAGAATTCAAAGTCAACGCCGAGAGCCGAGCACAGATCCGCGCAGGAATCCTTCCACATCTGGAATATAGTAGCTGAAGGCAGCAGCATTATATATGCGACGCGTTTTCCTTCAACGGGGTTTTTAGTTTGTTCAGCAAAGCTTACCGTTGTGAGCGATAAGACCATTACGCATACTAATAAAATTGAAACAATCTTTTTCATACCGATTCTCCTTTTTGTTTATTGTGCCGCTATTTTGCTCAGCCGCAGCAAGCCAGAAGCTGTTGAACGCACAGCTGCGTTTACGAATTCACCTCCCTGTAAAATTCTTATCCTGATAGTGCGCTTTAAACTGCTTAAACTACGGTAATAACGCCGCCTTTCTTCAGTTTAGCTTTTAAGCTATAAAACATTTAACAAATTATACAGCAACGCAATCCTCTTAAGCGGTATAAAACAACACACTTGCGCGAACGTTAAGTTTGTTTAATAAAAACAAAAGCTCTTCTTCTTATACGGTGGATTATATCCCTCATATTACATCATGTCAACTGTTTTTAATAAATATTTTGTTTAATTTTTCTAAACAAACCAGTTTTGTTTAGCAGATATCTCTCTGCTTATTTTTATAGCATAAATAATTTTATTAAAACGCACTAAAAAAACATCATAAAAGCCTGGTAAACTCTATTTTAAGTAAACCAGGCTTCTTAATTTACGTATGTATAATTCATACTTATTTAATTTAAAATATCATACAGTTTATTTCGAACTATGCTGATTTGTATTTGTTTAATTTAAAATTATCCCTTTACGCCGGCGGATATGGATATTCCCTGAAGGAAATATTTTTGAGCGAACAAGTACAGAAGAAATGGAGGCACTATGCTTACAACAGTTGAAGCTATAAGGTGCGCCCATTTTTGCTCATACTGGCCCATCAAAAGTCGCAGGCCAGGCGTAATAGGCTGTACATTAACATCTGTCATTACAATGGACGGCCACAAGAAATCATTCCATGCAGTATTAAATGCAAACAATGCAACCACTATCAGCACCGGGCGCATTGTAGGCATGATTATCTTTGAATAAACTTGAAAGCTGTTTGCTCCGTCTATTACAGCAGCCTCATCAAAGTCCCTTGGTATACCGCGCAGGAAATTTCTTAAAAGGAAAATATTAAATACACCTGCTGTTCCGGGCCATATTAAGGCGTTTAAGTTGTTTACCCATCCCAGTGAGTCTGAAATTTTAAACAGCGGAAGTATTGCGACAGCGTTAGGGAACATAGAAATGTACATTAAAGTCCAAAATAGAAGATTTCCTCCCGGAAAATGCAGTCTTTCGTAAGCATATGCTGAAAGTGATGTAACAATAAGCACGATAAATGTCTGGCTTACGGCGACAATGATACTGTTTTTGAACATCGTAATCATATTGGCCGTAGTGTTTGCCGTTTCGCCGCCTACAAATATCTCTCCGTAGTTTACAAATGTGAAATTTCTAGGGATAAGCCTTGAAAGGTAGTCAAGAGGGCCATTTATATTGCTAAAAGACGTAATAAAGTCAGAATCCGTTTTAAAGGAGTTAAGCAGGAGCCAGACAATAGGCATCAACCAAAACAAAGCAAAAATAATTAATAAGACCGTTGACCATATTTTGCCTTTATTACTGTAACGCATCTACCATACCTCCTTAATAGCTGTTTTCTTTACGCAGCACGCGTATCTGTATGAAAGATACTATCATTATGCATACGCCTAATATTAGCGCCATAGCAGAAGAAATGCCCGCTACCTGGTTACGCACTGCATTATCATATACGTACATGAGCAGCACAGCATTAGCTTCCTGGTTTGTATAGGCTGTTAATATAAGCGGCTGCCCATATATATTAAATTGAGCTATAACTGCCATAATCAGCGTGTACATAAGAGGATATCTCATTCCAGGCAGCGTAATAAAGCGAAACTTCTGCCACGCGTTTGCGCCATCGACCGAAGCTGCTTCATACTGCTCCTGAGGTATAGAAGCTAAAGCGCTCTGGTATATTACCATGGTGCCTCCGTTTACCCACCAGACAGTAACAATTACAAGCATTATCCATGAATAAGGCGGTGTAAACCAATCGTGAGGCGACATAAAAAAGTTGTTCATAACGCCATAGGATTTAAAAAACATATAGCGCCACGCAAGCGTTACTGTCGTAATAGACATAAGCGCCGGAAGATAGTATATTGCTTGGAAAAATCCTCTGCCTTTTGGACGGCTTTGTAACGCCAGAGCCAGCAAAAGCGGCACAAGTATGCAAAAAGGCACACTGTAAAGCACAAATTTAAATGTATTAAAAAGACCGTTTCTAAGCTGGTTGTAGTAAGTGTTACCCTCTTCAGTCAGTATAACTCTAAAATTTTCTAATCCTATCCAAACAGGTTCGCCAAAAAGATCCCATTTAGTAAAAGCCGCATATACGCCGTATATTGCAGGAGTTATGAAAAACACTATGAACAAAAAGATATGCGGCCCAACATAGGCATAGGGCAGCAGATTTCTTCTTACCTGTTTTCTTTTTGAGCGCGTAGACACATCCGGCATGCCTAGGAACGTCGAGGCAAACCCTAAAAGCATTGTAACATAACACAGAGGAGAATAGCTTACGGATATGTCTCCCGCGTCTCTTTTGCGGAAGCGCACGCCAGCTTCCTTTACCTTGGCTGATAAAATGCCATAAAGGCTGTCATTTGCTTTTTCCTGCGCATAAAAAATAAGAAAAAGCATAAAGAATATACTTGAAACAAATGCAAGCATGCTCCCTGCTTCTCTGTTCTTTCTAATGTAAGAAACAAGAGACATAACCATAGTGAATATTGATACCGGCAGTGCAAGCACAGCCACGCTTGAAAGTGAAAAAAGCACTCTGCCCATGCTTACCTCTGTCTGCACCTGTGTTTCTTTTACAATAAGCGAGGCACTGACTGAGCCCAAGAAAAACACAACAAGAAAAGCTGCAGCTAATAGTGCCGCTGCCCGTGTTCGCATATAGTCACCTCCATAAAGAGCGGCGAGGCAAAAAACGCCCCGCCGCCAAATTAATATTATTCAAGTGCTTTAATGCCGTCTATTACTTCCTGTTCCGCCTGATCAAGCGCTTCTTCTATTGTCATAGTACCAAACACAGGTTCCCAGCCATTACGTGAAAATGCCGTGTCAAACAGTCCCCAATACAGGTAGTAGTAAATCGCAAGCTCGTCTCCGCGCTCAGGATCTGCTAAGAAAGCCTGATGAAGGTCTTTAAATTCAGCGACATCGTTTATTGAAACATGAGCAGGCACCTGTCCGCCGTTAACTGCCCATGTAAGTGAGTTTTCTCCCATAAAGTTAATGAACTTAGCTACGGCAATATCTTCTTCCTCTGTTCTTTCTTCATCTGCAAACTGCACGAAATTATGCGAAGACATCCAGTTTTTGCATACTTCTGGTGAATAGCATACGGAAGGTAACATACCGTAGTTTATACCCGCCTGGCGCACGCCCTCTTTCATCCATATGCCTTCAGGCCATACGAGCAAATCGCCCGAATGGAACAATTGCAGAGGATCGTCACCTTTAGCGGTAGTGTAGCCGTCGTCATGCAGGTCTTTTAATGTCTGGTAAACCTTTTTCATGTCATCATTGTTAAAGCTCGGCGTTGTGCCGTCTTCCGTCAGCTTGCCATTGAGCTGCGCATAATAGCTCAGCATTTGTGAGCGGAACCATGTAAGGCCGAATATTTTGCCTTCATAGCCGTTTTCTCTTGCCTTATCACCAAGCTCACGCACTTCGTCAAATGTAAGGTAGCCGTCCTCAATAAAACCATTCAGGTCATACTTATCAAATTGGTCTTGATTAAAATATGTTACAAGTCCATGCACATCAAGCGGAACACCCCAGTGTGCGCCATCTATGTCAGTGCGTTCCCACGCAGACGGTATATAATTTTCCTGCTTAATGCCATTTTCAAGCAGAAAGTCCACAGGATAAATAAGATCCTGCTTTACAAACATTGGTATACGCTCGATGTGCACTATGGCAACATCAGGAACCCCTGAACCCGTCTGCACTGCAAGCGGTATTTTCTGATACAGGTCATCCGCCGTCATAGGTGTGTGGTTTACATGCACTTCATCTTGTGATTCGTTGAATGCGTCAACCATTCCCTGCATAACCGCGCCATCAGCGCCTGTAAAAACAGACCAATAGTCAATTTCTATTGGAGCTGCAAACACCTGTGCAGACATTCCAAGTACAAGTGCCATCACAACTATTAGTGATAGTTTCTTTTTCATTGTTACATCCTCCTTATATTTTCAGCCGCTTAAAGCAGCTAATTTCATTTAACGCCCCTCAGGGTTTTTGTTTATTCCTGATATTATCGCAGGGTCAATTTTAGGCTCGCGCTCAGGTGTCAAAAGACCATTTATTTCCTGCATAACGTCAGTAAGCTGAGTGTAGCAGTATCCAACACAATACGGGAGATTACGTATTGCGTTTGTTAAAGAAGCAAATCGCTCTATAAAAGCTTGTTCGCTGTCCGCTTTATCGTTATAGCCCCATGTTTCCATGTTTTCTATTGTTCCCTGCGTACCTTTTTCTTTCATAGCTATTCCGCCGTATTCCGTAATTAAAAAAGCAGAATCTTCAGATGATGTAAAGCCATAAGAGTAGCTCATTCGCCAGGAGGCAAAACTTTTTTCTACTCTTTCTCTGTCTGAAAAATGTTTGAGCAGATCTTCGCCTTTACCGGTATAGTCATGTATAGCACTAATATCCGTAACTGTTTGCTCCCATCCGTCGTTTACAGATACAAGCCTTGTTTTATCCATGCTTTTGCAAAGGTAATACAACATTAAGCTGAATTTTTGTTGAGAAGCGTCCGAATATATTTCACGCACGCCCCAGCTCTCGTTTAAAGGCACCCATGCAATTATGCAGGGATGATTATAGTCCCTCTTAATAAACTCTGTAAGATCTCTGCTTAAATTTTTAACGGAGTCTATGTTAAATTCGTATGCGCTTGGAAGTTCGCCCCAGCAAAGCAGACCTAAGCGGTCGCACCAGTAGTAGAAACGTGGATCTTCTATTTTTTGGTGCTTGCGAACGCCGTTAAATCCAAAGGCTTTTATATATTCAACGTCCTTTTTTACCGCTTCTGTGTCTGGCGGCGTTAAAAGTGAGTCCGGCCAATAGCCCTGGTCAAGCACCAGGCGTTGATAAACAGGCGTATTGTTAAGCAGTACCAAGCCGTTTTTTACCGCGACTTTTCTCATTCCAAAGTATGTAGATACTTCATCTATCGCTTGGCCGCTCTTTAATAAGCGTAGGTTTACTTCGTAAAGATCCGGCGTTTCAGGCGACCAAAGTCTTACTGAATCTACTCTGTTTGCGTCCAGCATATCTACTTTGATTCCATAACGCTTAAACGGCATGCTGCTGGTAACTTTGCGTACGAGCCTTTCCCCAAAGCAAATGCTGTATTCAATGCTTATGTCTTCATCAGGGTCTTTATTTATCGCAATATCTATTTTAGCGCTATGCTCGTCTATATCTGGAGTTATATGCACATAATCTATTGAAATTTCTCCACGACTTTCGATGTAGACATCGCGCCAGATACCGCTGCAAGGCGTATACCAGCAGCCCATCAGTCCATCTTCCCAGTATTGCTTGCCACGGGGCTGGGCTGTGTCACGGTAGTCCTCAACGCGTACAACAATTATATTGCCGTCTTCAAGCAAATAGTCTGTTATATCTGTATCGAAAGGAGTATAACCACCTTTATGGCTCATAGTTTTATGGCCGTTTATAAAGACATCACATGCATAGTCTACTGCGCCAAAGCAAAGAAACACTCTGCCTAAAGAAATGCCCGAATCAACCTTAAATCTTTTCTTGTACCACAAAACAGGATGATATGAAACATCAGCTATGCCGCTTTTCTCGCTTTGATAGCAAAAAGGAACGTTAATTTTTTTCTCGAAAATAGTTTCGCCATATTGCCAGTTTTCCTTTATGCCTATGTCATTATCGTCAAAGCAAAAATCCCAATCACCGTTTAAAAGCTGGTAATTTTTACGATAATAGTCCGGACGAGGATGATTTGCTCTCTCTTCACTATACAGGTTCGACATATATGCCTCCTTTGATGTGTTTAAAATTAAAGCAGCAGTTTAAGCACAGCTTTTATGTAATAAACAAAAGCAGAAAATAATAATTAACGCCAGAAAACATAGAATAAGAGGTATGTTTTTGTATTATTTATTACAATAAGAAGATAGCACTTCAGAGAAATGCTGTCAATACGCTTTTCCATTCTATAAGAAACTTGTTTAAAAAGCAGCAATTATTACACAAAATATGTTTTAATATGTTTTATATCTGTTCAGCTCATTTTATACGCTATATTCAATTTCAACGCCTGAGGATAATCGCCGAATTTTTCACCGAACAAATTAAGTCCGCCTTTATTTTTAGCGTCTTTTGAAACGCCTATACTGACAATAATAGAATTATGCTTTTGAAGTTCAAGTTGCTGCACTTTAACATCTGAAATATATCTTGTGTTAATAAAGCTTCCGCTTTTGTCCACATGCCAAACTGTAAAATATCCAAACTGCGTATTTGTATTTGGCCACCACTCAGGGTTAAGCCTGCCTCGTCGACCTCCTAAATCAGCAGGACTTGTCCAGACGCCTATATGTACATTGTTTATTTTTACGCTTATATCGCTAAGCCAGGGGTTTCGATACATTGGGGCTTCAGAGCAGGCTTCAAACGAAAGTTCTATGTATTCCACATCGGCATTTTGAGGAACAGGGCAGGCAAAACGGTATTCTATAAATCCTGTGTATATCCATAAAAGTTGAGCTTCAAGTCTTTCGGGATAATAAAATGTCTTTGGATTGTCGTATTCGCCTATATTTGAGACATCGCTTACAATACCACATGTAGGCGTTACATCCACGATTCTGCTGAAGGATCCAAGTGGCATTGAAACGCTTACTTTATTAATATCTGTTACTTCATCATTTCCTAAATTTACGCTTATAAAGTCTATCATTCTGGTGCATAGTTTCATAGATCCATGCTCCGCCGGTATATTCTCGCTCATCAAAATACCCGCATCTTCAAGCACCCTTATATGTAAAGCCGCTGTTGAAAAAGGCAGGCCGCATTTTTCAGCTATCTGCTTAACGTTAAGGCTGTTAAGACCAAGCGTTTTTATTATTTTTATACGTTCCCTTGATGAAAGTGCATGCAAAACATCCGCTATTTTTTCATCCGACAATTTTAGTATTATGCTTCTTGTTTTTTCAACGGAAGTTTTTTCCACAGGCACGTTAATCCTCCAATTGTTTATAAGCACATTATAATAAAACCTTAGCTTGTATTCAAGACATCTTAGGCATATAAAATGTTAGTGTTAAATTTATAATACCTGTATTATAATTCCTGCAAGGCTAATGCTGTTTATAAGCTTTTATTATGCTTTTCGAAAATATAATATATGAAAATATTCTTTTGTAAAAATCAGCTGGTACGAATAAGCATATAAAACCAAAAACCATTTTTTACATTTCTGACATGTGGTTATAACGCGCCCTTTAGTTCTATTTCATTTAGCTCTTACATAAAATATAATTCAAGCTTTTTATGCCACAGCATGAATTAAAAAGTTAAAAGTAAAATATTTTTTTAAAAAATGCATTTTCCTGAGACTCTTTTTGTCTATAACCCAAAATTAATCTCGATTCATACAGTTGCAGCAATATTTTCATGAATTTTACCAAATTTTGTTGTATATATTTGCATAGAAAAACACCGCCTGTTAAAGGCGGTGTATGTTGTTAGGGACCGGCGGCGACCTAC
>CAZFHI010000021.1:0-32644 GCA_964518875.1 uncultured Oscillospiraceae bacterium | reverse complement strand
TAAACGCAGGTTATATAACAAAAATATCGCTCGCTTCTCTTATTAACATATTCTGTTGAAAATAAAAAAAGCTAATTTTAGTAAAAATCTACAAACTTTTTCTTAACTTCGTTTGATATTATGCTGCATTGAATATTTATTTAGCTTACTCGTCCCCCTTAAGACTTTTCCTGTTCGTTTTCACCTTTTTCTTCCTGCGCTAAAACATTCGTATCCGCAAGAAGCCGGCAGGCCTTGCTTAGTTCCGGCAACACAACCTCTATGCGCGTCCCGACGCCTTCTCTTGACGTAACGTTAAAATACCCCTTATGTTTTTCCACTATCCAGCGGGCTATTGAAAGCCCGAGGCCAGTACCGCCGGTATTTCTTGTACGGGCAGGGTCCGACCGATAGAAGCGGTCGAATATATGCGGCACATCTTCAGCGCTTATGCCGCTCCCGTTGTCCTGAACGCTGAAGCCGGGCTCGTCGTCGTCATTTATAAAGGCTTTAAGCGCTACCGAAGTGCCTTCCGGCGAATATTTTACGGCGTTATCCGTAAGTATGCGCATAGCCTGCTTTATAAGCTCGGCATCGCCAAACGCCATAACGTTCTCCTCTCCCTGGACGACAAAGCTGTGCGTCCTGTTTATCATGGCGTACTCTTCGCAGACTTCTCTTACCAAATTGGATAAATCTATTTTCTGCATGTTCACATGGTTCCTGCCGGCGTCTCCTCTTGCAAGGAAAAGCAGCTGCTCGACCATATGCTGCATATTTTTAGCTTCCGAGCGTATAGCGTCTATACTTTCATCGAGAACTTTTTCATCGCTTTTGCCCCATCGAGCAAGCATATCGGCGTATCCCTGTATTACAGATATAGGCGTCCTAAGCTCATGCGACACGTCCGAAACAAACCGCGTCTGCTGGCGGTAGCTTTCGTGCAGCCTTGTAAGCAAATTGTTTACGGCGGTTTCAA
The DNA here is from genome assembly GCA_964518875.1 of uncultured Oscillospiraceae bacterium. Classification (GTDB taxonomy): domain Bacteria; phylum Bacillota; class Clostridia; order Christensenellales; family Aristaeellaceae; genus DTU024. Next base: position 31,686 of record CAZFHI010000021.1, on the reverse strand, counting down.
GCCCTTTAAGCTCCTTGTCCCCAGTATGAAGCCTGTCTTCTGGAGCGTTCGGGCTTATGGTCGCTATCGCGCTTTCAAGATCGTGGAATTTTTGCTCGTCGAACGCCGCCTGGCTTAGCTCTTCAGCAGTCTGCGAGACCTCTTCAATAGGGCTTAATATCTTGTCGAAATGTTTTACGCCAGAAAATATGCGGTTTATCAAAAATAAAATCTGAACCACTGCAACGCCTATGGCGCTCCTTGCGAGCGTTTGCAAAAATATGCCTATAGAAACTGTTACAGGGTCGCCGTTTATTTCAAATATATATTTAACAGCGCCTAAGTTTTCAAACCAGTTTTTTATGTTCCAGTTTTCCAAGTCTTGCGCAGCAAATCTTCTTGTAAGCTCTATGCTCCAGTCTGAGCCTAATTCATTCTTTTCCGCCGTATAGCACCACGTCAAAACTGCGAGAACGATAAAAAGTATGTCAAAAAATAACATACTCCAAAACGAATGCCATACGCAGCTGCGGTTTATACGCTTAGATATGGAGCTTTTGCGGCGAGCATCACTCATTCCCTTCCTCCAGCTTTAAGGTATAGCCCACTCCTCTTACTGTATGTATATATTTTATATTAAAGCGATCGTCTATTTTTGAACGCAGGTAGCGCGCATATACGTCCACTATGTTGGTTTCGCCAATGTAATCGTAGCCCCACACTTTTTCCATAAGCTGTTCGCGGGACAGCACTATGGATTGGTTTTCTAACAATATTTGAAGCAGCGCAAACTCTCTTCCCGTAAGGTCCACGCTTTCTCCCTTGTAGCTTACGGTATGCCTCGCTATGTCCATTACAAGTTCTCCGCAGCTTAGTTGCGGCATGGACACGGGCTGCTGTTTGCGAAGGACAAGACGTATCCTCGCAAGCAGCTCTTCTATTGAAAAAGGTTTTGTTATGTAGTCATCCGCGCCAGCGTCAAGCCCCGTTACCTTGTCCATTACGGCGTCCCTTGCGGTAAGCAGTATAACGGGAACCGCGCTGTTCTTGCGCAGGCGCCTTAACACTTCCATACCGTTCAGCTTAGGCAGCATAATATCAAGCAGTATCAGATCGTAATTTTTTTCTTCTGCCATTTCAAGCCCTGAGCGCCCGTCGGACGCCTTATCAACTTCGTAGCCTTCATGCGTAAGCTCCAATTCTACAAAGCGGGCTATTTTCTCTTCATCTTCTACGATTAAAATCTGTGGTTTAGTTTCCAAATCAATTACTCCTTGTCATCATCGTCATGCTTAGATATACTGTCCGCCGCCTTGTTAAGCCAGCGGTTAACATTTTTCGCCTTGCCCTCCCCGGCATCTATTTTATACCTTATGCCAAAAAACATTGCAATAACAAGCACAAAAAATATGGTTGGAAATGTCATTATCATAAGAAGTATAATGGTATTGATAGGCAGCTCAAAAAGTCTGTTTTCCCTATAGTAAAACTGAAACATGGTATGGTTGCTTGCGTCTATAAGCTCTGAAAAAAAGCTTAGAACGCGCGCACCATAGCTTAAATTTTTGCTTGTTTCATAATCTGATTTTTTATATTTAACGGGTTCCTGCTTTGTCGTATAGTCCGCTCTTTCCGCCTCATTCGTTTTCCCGCGGCTTTCCAGATATATTAAGGCGTCAAGCAGGTCCCAGTCGTTAGCCTCCAAGGCGGCCTTAGCCTCCTCATAGCTTACCTGCGTTTTTATTCGCAGTTTTTCAACCATTTCAAAGTGGTCCATTTCATCCCTCCCAGGCATTCCTTCGGCTGATAACATTATAAGCGAACAATATTAAATAATTGCATACGCAGCATTAGAATTTGATTAGAGAAAACTACCGAATGCGAAGAACGAATTATATTTTCTCGTTTGCATATTAGTCTACATCTAAAATATTAAGATTAAGTTACGCGGTATTGAACTATTTTAATATTTTTGTTATACTTGAATCCGCACTGTATTTTAGGAGGTAAGTCATGAACATTTGGCCGTATGTACTAATACTCTCTGCGAAAATTGTGGAAGTAAGCATTTCCACGTTGCGCATTATGCTTATCAACCGCGGGGAGCGTATTATAGGATCTATATTGAGCTTTGCAGAAATACTTATATGGGTGTTCGTGGCTTCAAACGTTTTATCAGACCTTAGCAACGACCCGCTTAAGGGGCTTTTATATGCGGCGGGCTTTACGCTAGGCAACTTTTTCGGTTCCAAGATTGAAGAAAAGATAGCTTTGGGCGCTACCAAAGTTGAAGCCATAGTCTCCGGCGAGCATTCAGAAGAGCTTATAAATAAAATACGCGAAAAAGGATACGCCGTAACGGTAGTCGAAGGCAAAGGCAGGGACGACTCCCCAAGAGCCATACTATACATGTCCATACGCAGAAAAGAATACAAATGCCTGTGCGAGTTTATAACGAGCATAGATAAAAAGGCGTTCATAACAGCCAACGACATTACGCCGGTGCACGGAGGCTATGGTTTTATACGCAAGTCCAAGTAAAAGGCGTTTTATACCTGTTACAGTTTAGAACAGCGTAAAAACGAACAATATATTTGCTTTTTGCAGATCGCCAATAAAAAAGCTAACGGCGCTATAACGACTTGACAGGGCGCAGTTAATGCAGAAATTTACGTTCATAACAAACGATAGTATCGGGCATTAAAAGCATTAAGCCGCGGCAAAACTCGCCGCAGTTTTTTAAAGCCGCTTTTACGCCTTTTATTCAACGCAATTACAGGTACATTAGAAAAAAACAGGGTTTTTGTCCCGCTTGCGCGGAAGCTGACCCTGTTTTTTTACTTACTCTTACGATGTATTTTGTTACAGTTCCATTTTATCTTGGTATATTAGCAAGCGGTTTTACCTCGCGTCGTCGCTGAACAGCTTTGTAAGCGTTTCCCTGCCTGCAGCGCCGTCCGGAGCTAAGCCGTTGTTGCGCTGGAATTCCTGCACAGCGGCCTTCGTCGCGCTTCCGAACTTGCCGTCCGCGCTGCCCTGCTCCAAATATGTAAGCTCTATAAGGCGCTGCTGCATAGCGCGCACGTTTTCATTGCTGTCGCCTTTCCGTAACGTAATTATTTCGGTGGGTTTTGGCGTCGCGGTAGGGCGCGCCGTTGGAGCCGGAGTATCCGTCGGCACCTGCGTTGGCACGTCTGTAGGCGCGTTGGTTGGAAGCGTTCCGCCGACAGGGTAGCCTCCCGGCATCATGCTGTTGTTGGCAGGGTCTACGACTGAGGGCGGCGCCTGCGTCGCCTGAACAGGCTGCGGGGCGTTAAAGCTTCTTACTATAAGCACTATAATCAATATAAGCAAAAGCGTGAGCACTACCAAAATAAAGCCTCGTACTTTGTCATCGCTCATGTGGTCTGGGTATTGGTTCATTGCTTTTCTCCTTCCGGGATGTTTTTAATGCGAAGATAATATAAGCTTCCCTTTGTCATTTGGATTCGGGATTGTTTTCAAAAAAGTACTGCAAGTGAATCATGGGCGCGTATTTTTTGTTTATCTTTGTCAATCGGTTTTTAAGCAGCTCGTCGCAGTTTACCTGCTCTTCCATTTTTTCCGGCGGTAAAAGCAGGTCAAAGGACAGCCTTATGCTGCCGTCGTCAAGTTCCATTGCCTGAAGGTCCTGGTAACGGTAAGGGCAGCCAATCTGCTTTAAAGCTTTTTCAAGGTCCCTGCGCGCATTATTAAACAGAGCGTCGTGTATTCGCACAGGGTCCATATGCACTATAAGCCTGTAGCCAAATCTTTCAGCGACGGACCTCTCTATGCTGTCCGCCACAAGGTGCGCCTCTTCAAGGGTCATATCCGCGTCAAGTGAGATGTCCACATTTGCAAAACGGTTTTCGCCGCCGTATTCGTGCATCATAAGGTTATGCGCGTCAAGGACTTTGTCTTTGGATTTGATGAAATCCATAATTTCTGTGCCTACGGAGTTGTTGGCGCCATGGCCTAAAAGTATGGATACGTTGTCCTTTATAATTCCCACGCCGTTTTTTATTATAATTGCAGATATTACAAGGCCTATGTAGCCGTCCAGGTTTATTTTAAACAGCATGGCAATAATTATTGATACAAGCACGCCAGCTGTGCGCAGCACATCCGTAAGCGAATCCGCAGCGGTAGCCCTGAGCATTTCGCTGTTGATCCTGTCCGCTATATTAGTGTAAAAAAACCTGAGCCATATTTTAACGGATATTGACGCTGCAAGCATGAGAACAGCCCAAATATTATATTGCACAACCACAGGGTCAATAATGTTTTTTGCAGAATCAACCAAGGCGCTCCCGCCCAAATAAACTATGGACAGGCCTACGAAAGTGCTGAGCATCATTTCAAGCCGCATATGGCCGTACGGATGCTCCGAATCGGCAGGTCTGGCGCTCAAATAAAAACTTAAAAACGCCAAAATATTAGTAAGGCTGTCGTTAAGGTTGTCTATGGCTTCCGCTCTCATCGCAAGAGAGCCCGTTGTAACGCTTACGACAGTCTTTCCTAAAAACAAAAGCAGGTTTACTGCAAGCCCCACCGCGCTTGTTAAATTTCCATACTGAATACGCGCCTTAGGGTCGTCTTTATCTTTTACAAACAAACGGACAAGCTGTTCCGTCACGGCTGAATCCTTTCGATACTGCTCAATAAAATTTTATATAAGCCTGTGCAGGCATAAAAAAATTAACACTTTTTTAGTCTTTTGTCAATGCTTATGCAACAACATTTAACTTGCTTTGGCTGGAAAAGGCGGACTAAACGGGGTATACTTAGCTTTAAGGCGCTTAAGTATTGCTTTTGCGCCAAAGCTAAAATTTTACACAGAGGTACGTATGGTAGAAATTGTAAGGCCTGATGTAGATATATTAAAAACTGCGTTAAGCGGGCAGTGCTTCCGCATGAACAAGCGGGAGGACGGCAGCTTCACAGCCGCGGCTTGCGGCAGGGCTGTAAAAATAGTTCAAAACGGCGATCATATTTTATTTTACTGCGATGAAGCGGACTTCACTGATTTTTGGGAACCGTACTTTGATTTAGAATGCGACTATGAAGAGCACCATAAAAAGATACCTGAAGACGACGCTTTTCTGCTCGCCGCAAAAAATTACAGCCTTGGCATACGCATTCTAAGGCAGGATCCCTGGGAAACGCTTATAAGCTTCATTATTTCCCAGCGCAAAAATATACCCGCTATAAAGAGCAGCATAGAAAAGCTCTGCCGCACGTTCGGTGAAAAAATTCCCGGCTTTGAATGCTTCAGCTTTCCAGATCCTGAAAGCCTTGCAAACGCTTCCGATGAATCGCTTGCAGCGTGTTCCTTAGGGTACCGCGTGCCATACGTTAAGAAAACGGCTCGTATGGTGGCGGACGGAAGCGTTAAACTGCGCGAGCTTAACAGATTAAACGACGAAGAGCTTTTTAAAAGCCTTTGCGTTTTCCCGGGCGTGGGAAAAAAGGTCGCAAACTGCGTAATGCTTTTTGCATACAGGAGAATGGCGGCTTTCCCGCGGGACGTATGGATACTTCGCATGGAACAAAGGCACTATGGCGGCCATTTTGACGAAACGCATTACGGCGATTCGGCCGGGCTTATGCAGCAGTACATGTTCTACTTTGGAAAAAGCGAGGAATACAAACAGCTTTTTGGATAAACGCATATCACAAAAAATGCTTTGCTTAGGGTTTAAACTATATAAAAAGTCCGCCGTTTTTGCGGCGGGCTTTTTATTTTGCGTTAAATATATATTTATTTTTCATGCGTCGCGCAGGCTTTATATCATTCCTTTTTCCCTCATGCGGCGAAAGCTCTCTTTAAGCGCAATTTTGCCATGCGCGTAGCTCAAGCTTCCCTGCAGATAGGCGGTGTACGGCGGGCGTATAGGCGCGTCGCAGCTAAGCTCTATTGAAGAGCCAAGCACGAAGCTTCCGGCGGCCATTATGACTTCGTCCTTGTAGCCCGGCATAGCCCACGGCACAGGCGTAACAAAGCTGTCGACCGGTGAAAAATACTGTATGCCTTCGCAGAAGGCTATAAGCTTTTTAGAATCGTCAAACTGCAGCGCCTGTATTATATCGCTCCTCGTATCGTCAAACGCAGGCGATACTTTAAGCTTAAGAAGCTCTCCCGCCCTTGAAGCAAGGCAAGCAGTTTTAAGCGCCTGGCACACAGTGTGCGGCGCCATAAACAGCCCCTGATAAAAAGGCCTGTAACTTGCTTCATAGCTGCCCGTTTCTCTTCCTATTCCAGGGGCTGTTAAGCGCGAAGCTATCTTTTCTACGCATTCCTTATTTCCCGCTATATATCCCCCCGTGGGCGCTAATCCTCCGCCAGGGTTTTTTATAAGAGAGCCCGCCATTACGTCCGCTCCAGCAGACAACGGCTCGCTAAGCTCCGTGAATTCGCCATAGCAGTTATCCACAAATATTTTTACGTCGGGCTTTATTTTTCTTACTTCTTTTATGGCTTCTTCCAGGTCTTTAACATTAAATGCCGTTCGCCAATCGTATCCGCGGCTCCTCTGCAACATTATCAGGCTTGTGTTTGGCCTTATATTTTCCTTTAATGCGCCTGAGTCTATTTTATTATTCTTAAGCGGTATAAAGCTGAACTCCACGCCCTGGCTTTTTAAGTCTCCCACGGCTCCGTCTATAACCGTCATAAGCGTGTCGTAGGGCTTGCCGGTAATGCTTAAAACGTGGTCTCCTGATTTTGTTAAGCCGAAAAGGCAAAGAGAAAGCGCGTGCGTGCCGCTCGTTATATGCGGGCGCACTATTGCGGCTTTCGCTTTAAATATGTACGCGAAAAGGGCTTCAAGCGTATCGCGCCCCAAATCGTCATAGCCGTAACCGTTTGAAGGAGCGAAGTGCCTTTGCGCTATTTCAAAACGCTTGAATGCATCAAGCATTTTGCGCGTAAGCTGTTCTTCCACGCTCTCAAATAAAGCGAACCGCTCTTTGCAGTCTTCCTCCGCCTGTAAAAAAACGCTGTCAATCGTTTGCATTTTCCGCCTCTTTCTTTTTGCACAATATAGTTTTCACAGCATCGTCAAGCCCTGAAGCAGGGTCTAACCATTTAAGCCTTTCATCCTTCCTGAACCAAGTAAGCTGCCTTTTTGCGTACCTGCGGCTGTGGCGCTTAACAAGGTCCAGGGCTTCTTCCAGGCTGTATTCCCCTTCAATATACGGTATGCATTCCTTATAGCCTATTGCCTGCATGCTTTGATCGGAGGGCGAAACGCCGCTTTCAAGCAAATCCTTGATTTCTTTAATAAGTCCGTTATCAAACATATCTTCGGCGCGTTTATTTATTCTTTCATAAAGCTTATTTCTGTCCCAGTCGAAAGCGAACGGGAGTATATTGTAGCTGCCTTTGGAATAGTCCGGCATGGACTGCCTTGAAAACGGAACGCCTGTAACATGCTGCACTTCAAGCGCCCTTACAATTCTTCTTATATCGTTAGGGTGCAGGCGCTCGGCCGTTTTCGGGTCTTTCCGCATCAGCAGGCTGTGCAGAGCGGCGTTGCCGTTTTCCTTTGCGTATTTTTCATAAAAGCTTCGCACTTTTGCGTCAGCTCTTGCGCCTCCATAGCTTAAAGGCAGCGAAACCGCGCGCAGATACATGCCCGTTCCGCCAACCATAACGGGTATTTTGTTCCTTGACAAAATATCCTCTATGCATTTTATGGCGTCTTTTCTATACCGCGCTACGGAATAGGCTTCATAAGGCTCCGCTATGTCTATCATATGGTGGGGGACTTTCTGTCTTTCCAGCATAGTGGGCTTTGCCGTGCCAATGTCAAGGCGCTTATATATCTGAAAAGCGTCCATGCCTATAATTTCCAAAGGCATTTCGTCGGCCAGGCGCATGGCGAGGCCGCTTTTGCCAGAAGCTGTAGGGCCGCAAACGGCTATTACAACAGGCTTCAAGCTTGTGTCCTTCCGAATCGCTTTTCTATATCCTTTTTGCTTATTGAAAGCACTATGGGTCTTCCGTGAGGGCATGTTGGTATTACGTCGCGGTTAAGCATTTCCTCTATTATTGACACCATATCGTCTTTAGACAAAACATCCCCGCCTTTTACCGCATGGCGGCACGCGGCGTAAAGAAGTCGGTCGAGCTTGCGGTCGTAAGGCAGACTGCCTTTGCTTTCCAATGTGTCCAGCGCTTCTAAAAAGCCGGACTTCGCTTCGGGCGTGCCTAAAACAAGCGGAACGGAATGCAGCTTAACAGTCTGCTCGCCAAAGTCCTCCGCGTCATAGCCCGCGCTCGCTAAAAGCGCCTGGTTCTCCAAAAAAACGCCCAGGGATTTAAGGCTCAGCTTTATTACAAGGGGCGTAAGCAGCATCTGCGATACGGCGCCCTCGCTGTGCGCAAGCTTAAGCTTTTCAAAAAGTATTCTTTCATGAGCCGCGTGCTGATCGCACAAGTAAAAAACATCGTCGCTTTGAAACAATATGTATGTGTTAAACAGAGATCCTATGAATTTAAGCTGCTTTTTAGGCACGGAAAAAGCGGTTTGTTCAGCCGTTTGATTAAGCAAAGGCTTTCCCCCAGGCTCTGCGGTTTCCGAGCCGCCGTTTTTCAAAGAATTTTCTATATAATTTTCAAAAACATCGCCGCTTTTCTGTCGGCGCGCGTCCGGCTCTATAAGAGCGGACCGCTCCCAAAGCGGGTCCCTTACGGTTAAATACGGACTCGGTTCATTTTCATTGTTTTTATTATGCGCTGAATCGCCGCTTTCTTCTTTAGAAAGCTCGCCGTTTTCCACGTTTTCTTTTTTAACGACGCTTGCTTCAGGCTTAACGGAACTTTCCTCATTGAAGAACGCTTCCGGTTCGCTTGAAGCTACGCCTTCGCTAAGCGCTTCTTCCACCGCGTTAAGCACGGCGTCGTAAATCTTTTTTTCATCTGAAAAGCGCACTTCCCATTTGTTCGGGTGAACGTTTACATCCACCTTGTTGTACGGCATAGTAATATAAATAACCGCCATAGGGAAGCGGCCTATCATGACGCGCTGGCGCACGGCCGTTTCCAGAGCGTTTGAAACAACGCCGCTCTTAAAGGCTCTTCCGTTAATAAAAAAGTTTTCGTGGTTCCTGTTTCCGCGCGACGCCGCTCCAACGCCTACAAGACCTTCAACTATAATGCCGTTTTCGTTATGGCTTAGCTTTTTCATGCTTTTAAGCGTCTGCAGACCGTATACCGCAAGAAACGCGCTGTCCGTTTTCCCGTCCCCAGCGCTGAAATAAACAGTCCTGTTATCTGATTTAAACCGAAACGACACGTCGGGGTGCGAAAGTATCAGGAGCCGCATAAGGTCCGACACGAGACCCGCTTCCTGCGACGGCTTTTTAAGGAATTCCCTGCGCACGGGAGCGTTGAAAAACAAGTCGCTCACGGTGATGGACGTGCCTTCCGCGCACGACGCCGTCTGTATGTCCTCTATTTTGCCGCCTGTGTTTTTCAGCCTTACGCCGCTGTCTTTTCCTTTTTGCCTTGTTAAAAGAGTAACCTTGCTTACGGCGGCAATGGAATGCAACGCTTCTCCCCTGAAGCCCAAAGTTTCAACACGGAAAAGCTCCTCGGAATTAACGAGCTTGCTCGTGGCGTTTTTTTCAAACGCAAGCACAAGGTCTTCCTCCGCTATGCCTGATCCGTTGTCCAGAACCTTTATTTTATCTATTCCGCCGCGTGTAATTTCTACCGTAATGCCTGTGGCTTCAGCGTCCAGGCTGTTTTCAACCAGCTCCTTAACGACGGCCTGCGGGCGCTCAACAACCTCGCCCGCGGCAATCTTGCCTATTACTTCCTGCGAAAGCCTGTGTATTCTGCCCATTACAGCTTCCTCGCTTTTTCTTTAAGCAGATACAGATAATTAAGCGCTTCAACGGGGTTCATATTCAGAACGTCTATATTAGCTATTTCTTCTATAAGCTCTGTTTTGCCTATATCCATTATGGACACCTGCTTGTCTTCTCTGTTTTTTTCCATTATGCCGGCAGCAAGCGAGCCCGCGTTTATGTTGTTCGCCTCAAGGCGCGCCTGTATCTGCCTTGCTCTGTTAATAAGCTTCTTTGGGAGCCCCGCAAGCTTAGCTACATATACGCCGAAGGATTTGTCCGCCCCGCCCTGCACTATGGTGTGCAGGAAGACGGCTTCCTCGCCCATTTCCTTTACGGCGACGCTTACGTTTTTAACGCCGTCCATATTGCCTTCAAGCTCGCTGAGCTCATGGTAGTGGGTGGCGAACATGGTTTTTGCGCCGCATCTTTCCTTATCCGCCAAATATTCTACCGCAGCCCACGCTATTGAAAGCCCGTCAAGGGTTCCTGTGCCTCTGCCTATTTCGTCAAGTATTATAAGGGAGTTTTTGGTAGCGTTGCGCAGAATATAGCTTAGCTCGTTCATTTCCACCATGAACGTAGACTGGCCGCCGGCAAGATCATCCGAAGCGCCTATCCTTGTAAATACGTTGTCGGTTAAGGGTATTCTGGCTTCTTCCGCCGGCACGAACGAACCCATGTGGGCCATAAGAACTATTATGGCTGTCTGGCGCATATATGTGGACTTTCCGCCCATGTTCGGGCCCGTTACTATAAGCATGCGGGAATCGTCTAAGTTAAGCGCGGCGTCGTTTGGAACGAAACTGCTGTCCCTTATGGTTTTTTCTACTACAGGGTGGCGGCCTTCGCGTATAAAAAGCTCGCCTGACGTGTTGATTTCAGGGCAGACATAGTCGTTTTCAAGCGCCGCAAGGCTCAGGGACAAAAGCGCGTCCATCGTTTTAAAGCCCTCCGCCGTTTTTTGGAGCGTGGATATTTCCTGCGTCAGGCGCTCCCTTATCTGCGTAAAGAGCCTGTATTCAAGCTGCACGGATTTTTCATCGGCGCCTACTATTTTGCTCTCTATTTCCTGAAGCTCTTCCGTTGTGTAGCGCTCGCTGTTTGCAAGCGTCTGCCTGCGCTTGAACCGCTCCGGCACCAACGCGTAGTTTGACTTCGTTACTTCTATATAGTAGCCGAAAACACGGTTATACTGTATTTTAAGGTTTTTAATGCCCGTCTTTTTTCTTTCCTGCTCTTCAAGGCTTAACAGCCACTGCCTGCCTGATAAAGACGCTTCGCGCAGCTCGTCCAGTTCTTTTGAGTATCCCTTTTTAATTATATTTCCTTCTGTAATGGACACAGGCGCTTCCTCGCTTATGGCGTCTGACAACAGGCTTATAGTTTCGTCCGCGGGCGTTAACAAACTGCAGGCGTTTTTTATGCCCTCCGATTCGCAGTCTGAAAGCAGTTTTTTAAGAGGCGCCGCCTGTTTTAACGAGCGCAGAAGCGAAAGCGCATCTCTTGCGTTAAACGACCCGAACGATAAGCGCGAAAGTATTCGCTCCATATCGTAAACCTGCTTTAATATTTCTATTATTTCCTGCTGAAGCACTACCTGGCTTTTAAGCTCTTTCACCGCTTCAAGGCGCGTTAGTATTTTTTCTTTCGACAAAAGAGGCTGCTCAACCCAGCTGCGCAGAAGCCTTCCCCCCATAGACGTAACGGTCTTGTCTAAAACCCACAGCAGGCTTCCCTTAACGCTTTTGCCTCGCAGCGATTCCGTTATTTCAAGGTTGCGCCTTGTTGATTCAGGAAGAGGCATTGCGTCAAGCGAAGAAATAATTTTTATATGGTTTATGTGCGGAAGCGACACCTTCTGCGTATCCTGCAGATAGATAAGAAGCGCTCCCGAAGCCTTTATGGAAGCGTTGTCTGAAAGGCCAAGCGCGTCAAGCGAATGCACTGAAAAATGCGTTTTAAGCGCGTTTCTTGCTTTTTCCAGGGAAAAATAGCTTTCAGGCACAGATTGTATATAGGACTGAACGTTTGAAAGCGCTTCTTTGTCGCTCGTTATAATTTCGCCCGGGCTTTCGGCGCTTAAAGCTAAAAGCACGCCGTCCCTGCCGTTATCAAATTCGCGCACAAAAAATTCGCCTGTCGTAATATCGCAGAAGGCTACGGCGGCGCGCCTGCCCTTTATGTAAACGGAATAAAGAAAATTATTTTTCTTTTCGTTTAAAGCGCTTAAATCCGTTACAGTGCCGGGAGTTACTACGCGTATTACTTCTCTTTTCACAAGGCCCTTGGCCTGCTTAGGATCCTCCATCTGCTCGCATATAGCCACCTTATAGCCTTTTTCTATAAGCTTAGCTATATAGCTGTCGGCCGAATGCCAAGGAACGCCGCACATAGGCGCGCGTTCCTCAAGCCCGCAGTCCTTGCCTGTAAGCGTAAGCTCCAGCTCCCTCGATACCGTAATGGCGTCTTCAAAAAACATCTCATAGAAGTCGCCAAGACGGTAGAACAAAATGGCGTCCGGATTCTTCTGCTTTGTCGCGACATAGTGCCGCATCATAGGGGAAAGCTTTGACAATTAGTTTTTCCTTAGCAGCCCTGGCAGCCGGCGCAGTTTCCCTGGCATGCGCTAGGCGGCATAAGCACGCCCTGAATCGTCCTGTTAACGCCGTCCATAATCTGGTTGAACTCATGCCTGTAATCGCTTAGCTTCTGCATGTCCTGGTGGGACATAATCTTTGTTTTAAGCTCTTCCATTTTGCTTTTCATTTCGTCAATTTTACTTTGGTCAGGGGTTTCTTCAAGCTGCTCCTCCTGAAGCTTAAGCCTGAGCTGCTCATATTCAGAAGACAGCTCCATAAGAGCGGGGTTGCTGTTGACTATGTTTTCCTGCTCGTTCATCTTGATAAACGTATCGCTCTTTTTGAGCTCCTCGCCTAACTCCATCGCCTTTTGAAGTATTTCTTCGTTAATCATAATATCTCCTTTCCACGCAGCGTATTGCTGCCGTGATCCGTTATTTTTACGCGCGCTATGTCGCCGACTTTCGCGCTATCGGCGGCAAAGTTTACGCTTATGTTGCGTCCTGTTTTGCCCGTAAGCATTTTTTCGTTCCTGCGGGAAGGCCCGTCAACGAGCACTTCCTGTATCGTTCCCTTCTGGCTTTCAAGTATTTCCTTAGTTATGCTTTCCTGTAAATTTATAAGCCTTTCAAGGCGCCGCGAAGCTGTTTTGCCGTCGACTGATCCCTGCATTCCGGCGGCCTTTGTGCCTTCTCTTTTGCTGTATATAAAAGTAAACGCGGCGTCAAAACGCATTTCTTCTACAAGCGCCAGCGTCTGCTCAAAGTCCTCCTCGGTTTCTGAAGGAAAGGCCGCTATTATGTCCGTAGTAATGCCTATCTGCGGCACGGCCTGCCTTAAAAGCTTCACCTTCTGCTTGTAGCTTTCAGCCGTATAGCGCCTGTTCATAAGCTTAAGCACGCGGTCGCTTCCCGATTGTACGGGCAGATGCAGGTGGCGGCATAGCGAATTGCTCCTTGCGTACTCCTCTATAAGCTCGTTAGACAAATCCTTGGGGTGGCTTGTCATAAAGCGCAGACGCGGCACGCCTAATTCGTCCAGCTTGCGCAGAAGCTCCGGGAAGCTTATGTCGTCGGTGTTTTTGCCGTAGGAGTTTACGTTCTGCCCTAAAAGCATAATTTCTTTTACTCCGTCCTTTAAAAGCGCCTCGGCTTCTGAAAGTATGTCCGCTGACTTTCTTGAGCGCTCCCTTCCTCTTACGTACGGCACTATGCAGTAAGTGCAGAAGTTGTTGCAGCCCTGCATAATGGATATATACGCCTTGAACCTGCTGCCGCGCGACACGGGCAGCCCTTCCGCTATTGTGGAATCCTCTTTTGGAACCATAAAGCAGCGTTCCCCCGTGCTTATACAATTGTACAGTATTTCAGGCAGTTTGTACAAGTTCCCGGTTCCGAAGGCAAAATCTACAAAAGGGTAGTTTTTAAGCACGGCGTCCGCGGTCCCTTTTGACTGCATCATGCAGCCGCACACGCCTATGAGCATGTCCGGTCTTTCTTTTTTTATTTCCTTAAGCCATATTATATTCCCAAGGGCGCGCCTGTTGGCGTTGTCCCGCACGCAGCATGTGTTAAAAATGACCACATCGGCCGTTTCCCTCGTATCCGCCTGCTTTAAGCCCATGCTTTTGAGCATTCCGCTTATGTTTTCAGAATCGTGCTCGTTCATCTGGCAGCCGTAGGTAACCACATGGAAGCTTTTTGGCCTGCCGCTCATAGCGGCCACCGTCATGGCGTATTGCCTCTGCTCTTCTATCTGCTGTTCAGTTATGTTTATTATATCGCTGCTCATGTTTGTCCTTTATTTTTGCTCTTATTTTAAAACGCCGCGCTCAATCTGCGATTCCTCGTTCTGCACGCGCTTTCTCGTCATTTCCAATATGCCGAGCCTTGTAAAACCAAGCACGTCCGTTTTAACGCGGTCTGCCTGAAGCTCTTCCTTAAAAAAGCTCAGAAGCCTATTATACTGCTCCTTATGCTTCATATCAATAAAATCTATAAGTATTATGCCGCCCGTCTTGCGTATACGCAAGACGCGGGCGATTTCCTTTGCCGCTTCAAGGTTCACGCTTAAAGCCTCGCCCTTTTTATTAAAATGGGAATTTACGTCTATAACGGTAAGTGCTTCGCACGGGTCTATTATTAAATCCGCGCCGCTTTTTAAATATATCCTGCGGCGCAGGGCCTTTCCGTACTGCTCGTCGGCGCCCTTGTACTGCATGGGGCACTCCATGCGCTTAAACGGCAGGCCGTACATTTCAGCGCAGGACGGATCATTGGAATAAAATTCGTCTAAAAAAACTTTATTGTCCCTTAAAAACGTTTCAAGCGGATCCTGCGCCGCCTTTACAAGCCCCGGAGCCTTCATAAGCTTCGCTTTATTTTTAGCTTCTTTAAATTGATTTACAAGGCCGTTCGCTTCGTTTAAAACAATTTCAAAATCAGCGTCAAGCGCTTTTGAGCGCATTATAAACGCGCCTTTTTTGCGCGGTATGCTTTTCGCGGCGTCAAGCATGCGGGCTCTTTTTCTTGAATCTCTTATTTTGCGTGAAACGCCGTCTTTATTTGAATTAGGCAGATACAATAAAAATGAGCCTGCAAAGCTTATGTCCTGCGTTATATAAGGCGCCTTGTCGTTAACTGCGGGGCGCTTTATCTGCACAAGCGCGCTTTCGCCGTTTTTTGCTTCGCTTCGCATTTCTTTATAAGGCAAAAACGCGGCTTCATTTTTGCCGAGGTCTGCAAAGCAGGCGTTAAGCGAAGGCATGCTGCGGGTTATTTTTGCAAGATAAATATCTCCCGGCTGCAAACGCTCCTCGCGCTTCCAAGATTCATATTCGTATAAAACGCCGTCCTGCAAAAACGCATAGGTAAGAGCGTCCTCGTTTTTTTTAAGAAGCAGAGTGTTCATAAAAGCTCCAGAGGCACAAACTTTTCACCGAAAAGCGCTTCCCTTACGGGTATGTAGTAAGGCTTTTTAACGTTTGCAAAATCGGCCAGCGCGTTTATTACAGCGTCGGGCTTTGCTGTGCCAGCTTCTGAAAGAGCGAGAAGCCCCCTTACGCTTTCGCCCTCCGCCTTTAAGTTGTATATAAGCGGGCGCAGGTCATACTCTTTTTCGCCCTTCTTTGTTTTTTTTATCGCCATTATATGCTCTTGTTTTAAAAAATCAGGTATGGCGCCTGCAATAGCGTCGTCGTTTTCAAAAAATTCATAGCGGACTGAGCACGCGAAAAGCTGGCTCATGGCGGTTTTGCCGCCGTCGCCCTTGGGATAGGCTTCTATTGCGCGTATGCCCTCCGGCAGCGCTTTATTCAGCTCTTCAATGAAATAATCTTTTGAAATGTTTTTGGAAAACGGTATGTCGGCGACTTCGCGCTCGCCCGCCATATTTACGCTTAAAGGCGCGGCTATGGAAAGCAGTATATGCGGGTTAAAACCCTCGGAAAAACACACGGGCAAGCCGCTTCTCCTTAAGGCGCGCTGCATTGTGCGCATAATGTCCAGGTGCCCCACATGGCGCAGCGACTTATTTATTGAATAAACGCACCGCATTTTCATACCCTGCACAACCCTTCCCGTTTTTGAAGCCCGCAGCCGTTGCAGCCCGAGCGGCAGTCCCTGGTTTGAACGGCCTTCTTTGCTTTTTCGTTTTCGCGTTTAAGATAGGACTTGCTTACGCCTATGTCTATCATATCCCACGGGAGTATTTCCTCATAGCCGCGTTCGCGCCACGCGTAAAAAGGCATGCTTACGCCCGCTCGCTCGAAAGCTCTCTGCCAGCGCTCATACGAAAAATATTCCCTCCAGGAATCAAGCATCGCTCCATCTTTAAACGCATAGTACACAGCCTTAGCGGAGCGCCTGTCGCCCTTCGCAAGGCACGCTTCCAGAAGGCTCAGCTCCGCCTCATGCCAGTTATACTGCACGCCTTTTATCCTGAGCTTCTGCTTTAAATATTTCTGCTTTTCTATAAGCGTTTCAAGGTTGTCCTGCGCGGCCCACTCAAAGGGCGTAAAGGGCTTTGGCACAAAGTTTGAAGTGCTTACGGTAATCCTGAGCCCTCTCGGGCGTTTGCCCTTGGGGAGGCTGAAATACATGTCGCTTACCTTTTGAGCCAAATCCGCGATGCCGTCCAGATCCTCATAGGTTTCGGTAGGAAGCCCAATCATAAAGTAAAGCTTTACGCTGCTGTATCCCAAGCTGAACGCTTCGCTTACCGCGCGCATAAGGTCGTCCTCCGTTACGCGCTTGTTTATAACGTCGCGCAGGCGCTGCGTGCCGGCTTCAGGCGCTAAAGTCAAAGAGCTCTTTTTAACGCGGCTCGTTTCTTCAAGCGTGTGTTTTACCCTGCTGTCCAGCCTTAAGCTCGGCAGGGATACGGACACGCGCTTTGCTTCAAACTCGTCCATAAGGCTTTGAACAAGAGGCTCAAGCTGCGAATAATCCCCCGTTGAAAGGGAAGACAGGGATATTTCCTCGTACCCGGTGGAATCAACCTGGCTTTTAGCTATATTAATAAGCTTTTCGCAGCTTCTTTCCCTTACGGGTCTGTATATCATGCCGGCCTGGCAGAACCTGCACCCCTGCGTGCAGCCGCGCATTATTTCAAGCACTATCCTGTCGTGAACCGCCTGCGTAAAAGGCACGGGCACGCTCTTTGGATAAGGCAAATCCTCTATTGATTTTTCTATTCTGCGCTTTACCTTTGTAAGACTGCCGTCTTTCTTTCTGATTTCTTTTATGGTGCCGTCCTCGTTATATGAAAAAGTATAAAGGCTCGGCACATATACGCCCTCTATGCAGGACAAGCTTTCTATTATTTCCCGCCTGCTTTTGTTTTGCTCTCTTCCGTCGCGTATGCATTCAGTCATCTCAACGATCGCGTTTTCCCCATCGCCTATTAAGAAAGCGTCTATAAACGCGCTTAACGGCTCAGGATTGCACGCGCAGGGCCCTCCCGCTATAACTATTGGATCTTTTTCCCGCCTTTCGCTGTTGAGCACCGCCACCTTTCCTAAATGCAGCATATTAAGTATGTTCGTGTAGCTCATTTCATACTGAAGCGTAAAGCCTATTATGTCGAAATCGCACAAAGCGGTCCTGTTTTCAAGGGAAAAAAGAGGTATGCCTTCCGCAAGCAGTTTTTCCGCCATGTCGCTCCACGGCATGCACACCCTTTCGCAGAGCGTGCGCGGCTGGTTGTTCAATATGTCATAGAGTATTTTCATGCCAAGGTGGCTCATTGCGACTTCGTACGTATCCGGAAAACAGAACGCGAAGCGTATGTCCTCAGGCCTTTTTTCACGCGAAACAGCGTTTATCTCCCCGCCTATGTAGCGAGAGGGCCTGTCCACAGCGTCTAAAATCTGCTCTATCTTTTGGTTTTCCTTATCTGTCATTTATACCTCAATCTAATTGCTTTATCTGAGCGTTCGCTTGCCCTTCAATAGTTAAAACTGCGTAGCTGTTGTTTAAAAGCGATCCGGGGTTTAAAAAAAGAATTCCATGCTTCCATTGAAGCGCGGGCCTGTGCGTATGGCCGAACACGCATATGTTCGCTTCAAGCTCCCTAGCTCTGAAAAAAAGAGAAATCATATCATACTTTACTCTGTATTTGTGGCCGTGGCATAAAAATATTTTAAGCCCGTCTGAATTGATTAGAATTTCTTGTTCAGCGTCGAAGGAAAAATCGCAGTTGCCCGAAACCGCGTAGAACCTTTTGAAGTTCTCCTTATATCGCGAAACTATTCTTACGCCGTCTCCCGCGAATATAAATCCATCAGCGCTTGTTTCCTTTTTAAGAAGCCTTTTAAATTTGCCTTCCGCGCTGTGGACGTCGCTTACAACAAGCCAGTTCATAAGGACAAGCTGCCAAGGTAATTTTTTAATTCTCTTAAAGCTAAAGCGCGGTGGCTTATCAAATTCTTTTCTTCAGGGGAAATCTGAGCCATTGTCTTTCCGTTTTCAAGCATAAAAAGAGGGTCGTATCCAAAGCCGTTTTCGCCTTTTTCTTGTTCAGCAATCCCGCCTTCAAGTTCGCCTGTAAAAACGCGCGTTTTTGCTTCCGGCACGGCTAAAGCGACAGCGCATACGAATTTAGCCCTTCTGTCTGAAACGCCCCGCATATTTAAAAGCAGCTTTTCGTTGTTCCTTAAGTCGTCCCCGTGAACGCCCGAATACCTTGCGCTGAATATGCCAGGGGCGCCGTTGAGCGCGTAAACGGCGAGGCCTGAATCGTCCGCTATGGAGGGAAGCCCGGTGCGTTTTAATGCAGTTTCCGCCTTTATAATAGCGTTTTCAGCAAATGTCGAGCCTGTTTCTTCTATGTCCGCGTCAAAGCCCGCTTCCTTAAGCGTCTTCACTTCGAAGTTCTTCCCTAAAACGTACGCTATTTCCTTTGCCTTGTTCTTGTTTCCGCTCGCTAATATTATGCGGCAGGGTATTGAAATGCATTTAAGCTGGTTTATTAAAGCTAACTGCTGCGCAAACTGTATGCGCCTTATGCCTTTTAACGCCATGTCTATTAGTACGTCAAGGTCTTTCCTGCCGAACGGGCGCTTTTCGCCTGTGCCCTGAATCTCCGTTATCTGCCCGTTTTCATCCGCGACGACGTTCATATCCGTTGAAGCGTTTGAATCTAAAGCATAGTCAAGGTCCAGCCTGTAGCTGTTTTCAACTATGCCGCAGCTAACGGCGGCTATCTGGCGCGCTATTGGGTTTTGCGCTATCAGCTTATCCTGCATCATTTTATCCAAAGCAAGGCAGAGCGCCACAAAGCCTCCCGTTATTGAAGCCGTTCTCGTTCCGCCGTCAGCCTGTATAACGTCGCAGTCTATGGTTATTGTGTTTTCGCCTATTTTATTAAGGTCCACGGCCTGGCGCAGGGAGCGCCCTATAAGGCGGCTTATTTCAACGCCGCGGCTGTCCCTTTTTACGCCGTCGCGCCTTTTGCGCGTAAGCGTAGACGCTGGAAGCATAGCGTATTCAGCGGTGAGCCAGCCCTGCCCGCTGCCCTTTAAAAATGGCGGCACGCCCTCTTCAACGGAAGCGGCGCAAAGCACCTTCGTGTTACCGAAAGACACAAGGCAGCTGCCCTTGGCGTTTGCCATTACGTTTGGTTTTATAGAAATATTACGCATTGCTCCCTCCAAATAAAAAGCGCCTGCTGCTTTTTGGCAAGCGCTTAAAGCCGTAAGGCATCATACTATGATGTCGCCCTCGTTTTCAACGGGAATTTCTTCCACGCTGCGTATAGCCCAGCGGGCTATTACCATGGGCATGTCTTCGTTGCCAACCTTAAGGCGCACGGTGTCCTCGCTTAAGCCTGTAACGGTGCCGTATATGCCGCCTATGGTGCAGATTCTGTCTCCCACCTTTATATTTGCGAGCATTTCCTTTACCTGCTTATCCTTTTTGCGCTGAGGGCGTATAAGCATAAAATAAAACACTACAAAAATAAGCACAAGGGGCAGAATACTGGTAAGAAGCGCCGCCGCAGTGCTTGGCTGCTCCGCAGCAGTTGCAGCTGCATCGCCTGCCGCTTCACCTGCCGCCGCCGCGGCTCCGCCCGCTGCTGCCGCCGCTTCTTCCGCGGCTGCGGACACTATGCCAAAAAACTTTTCAAGCATTTGCAGAATACCTACCTTTCAGAATATTTTGGCTATTATACCAATAATTTTTATCCCGCGCAACCTGCCTTTTCTTTTTTAACCCTGCGCATTAAAAACACAATTAAGCTTCGGGCTAAGTTTATTATAAATTGTTGTATTTTTAAACGGCTGATGGTATGCTGTAAAAAGCGCTTCACAAAAAAACAGCTTTTGCGGCGCGCTTAAGTTTAGCATTTAGGAGAATATAGTGTCCCAAAAGGAAAATATAAAAATTGTCGCACAGAATAAAAAAGCGCGGCATGATTATTTTGTTGAAGAAAGCTATGAAGCCGGCATAGAGTTAAAAGGAAATGAAGTAAAATCCATACGGCTTGGCAACGTAAGCATAAAGGAAAGCTACGCCCAGGCAAGAAGCGGCGAAATATATGTGCTGGGCATGCATATAAGCCCTTACAAACAAAGCTATAAGGGAGATTTTGACCCTGTAAGGCCAAAACGCCTGTTGCTTCATAAAAGGGAAATACGCAAGATAGCGTCCTCTGTTCAGCAGAAGGGGTACACGCTTATACCGCTGAAAATTTATTTAAAGCATGGTTTAATAAAATTAGAATTAGGCGTATGCGTAGGCAAGCGCCTGCACGATAAGAGAGAAGCTATAAGCAGGCGCGACGCCAAGCGCGCGATAGACAGGGCCATAAAAGAAAACAACAAGGTTTCAGGAAGATTTTAGCCGGTATTGTTTTCTTGTAAGTCAATTGCCGTTTTGCTATAATTTCAGCGCAACAGGGGGTGTGTCGCGGTGCCGGAAGAAAGGTTCAGCAAAAAGAACGTTAAAACCATAGTTCTTTTAATGATATTCGCTTTTATACTCTACCGCTTCGACAACGTTATGCAGGCAGTGCGCGATATCATATTTATTTTAACGCCTTTTTTTATGGGCTTTTTGATAGCCATTGTCGTTAACATACCCATGAAGTGGCTTGAAAAAAAGCTGCGTTTTCTGCAGCGCACCCCGTTTTTAAGAAAGATGAAAAGGCCCGTGTGCCTGACGCTTGCCTTTATTTTTGTCGTCGCTGTAATTGCCGTTTTATTCCTCGTTATAACTCCTGAAGTAAGCGGCGCCATAGAAAGCCTTGTGTCCGTAATACCTGAAACGCTCCGCTCCATTACAGAATGGCTTGCAGAGCAAAGCGACAAGCTTAAGGAAAAGCTCGTTCTTACAGAGGTTCCAAACCAGGAAGAAGTAAAGGACTATTTTGAAAAATTTGTGCAGTACATAGCGGGCGGCTTGTCGAATTCCCCGCATATACTGCGCTCCGCGGCGTCAAGCCTTGCGGATATATTCATAGGCGCCGTGTTCGCCATATACATGCTCTTTTCAAAAGAAAGGTTAAAGGCGAGCTTCAGGGTGTTCTGCAACGCGTATTTTAAGCCTCGCACAAGCTTTAAGGTGCAGAAAGTATTCACTATGTCCATAAGAATATTTTCCGGCTTTATAGCAGGGCAGATGCTGCAGAGCGCTTCGTCAGCGCTTATGACGGGAATTTTGCTTTGGATATTCAACATGCCGCACGCCGCTTTAATATCCATGATAGTGTTCATTACGGCATTTATACCTCTTTTCGGCCCTTATATTTCAGGAGCCGCAGGCGCCATACTTGTTTTTTCAGCGGATAAAAGCATGGTGCTGCTGTTCCTGCTAGTGTTTATTATAGTACAGCAGATTTCCGGCTCCGTAATATATCCAAAAATAATGCACAACGCTTTGCGCCTGCCTTCTATATGGGTTTTAGTCGCCGTAACCATAGGCGGAGGGCTTATGGGAATAGTCGGCATGCTGTTTTTCGTACCGCTGTTCGCCATAATATATCAGCTGTTCGAGGAAAACATTAAATATAGGAAAAAAACAAAGGTGGCAAATATTGGCTGATATAGTTTTTGAAAACGTAAATAAAAGCCTTGAATGTTTAAACCCCTTGTACGACATAAGCTTTTCTGTTGAGGAAGGCGAAGCGTACACCATTCTTTCATCCACGGGTTCAGGCAAACAAACCATATTGTCCCTGCTTATGGGGCTTATAAAGCCGGACAGCGGGAGCGTTTTAATTAAAGGTCTCGACTGCTTTTTAAAAAGGCGTGAAACGCACAAGCACGCAGGCTTTGTATCTTCCAGCGCGCCTTTTCCTTTCAGCGCGGACGGCGAAAAATACCTGCGCTTTCTGGCCGACTGGCATGGAGGGGCGTCTTTAAAAAAAGCGCAGCAAATTATGGAAAGGCTTAATATAAACCCTTTGGGCAGCTTCAGCGGCATGGACGACGACAATATAAGAAAAATGTCCATACTTGCAGGGCTTATGTACGACAGCCAAATAATAGTGCTTGACGAACCTTACGCCGGCCTGCTTCCTGCGGACAGGGACAGCCTTACGCAGATACTGCTTGAAGAAAAAGAGCGGGGCAAAACCATACTCCTCATGACGAGAATTTTGCAGCACGCGCAGAAAATAAGCGACAGAATATGCATCATGCGAAAGGGCAGAATAGTTGTTGAGCAGGAAGCCGAAGCGCTTAAAACGGTAAGGCAAAAAGTATACCATATAGATTTTATTTCGGAGGACGAGGCGAGCCGCTTCTCACAGGAATGGGAAAACGGCGTGGAACTGCTGGGAAAGCGCGCAATAGTAGCGGTGCCTTCAAGCCCCAACGCGCTTATTAAAACTTTGTCGCGCTACGACGTAGTTGATTTTACGGGCGGAAAAGAAGACGGAGAAGAATACTTTCTCAGGTTTCACGGAGATGAGATGCAATGAAACGCTTGTTCAAAGACCGCATGCGGCGGCAGACCTTTTACTTGGTAAGTTTTTTGCTTTGGTCGTTTCTGCTAAGCCTTGGCGCCGCTTTTATTTACACTCCGCCTTTGGAAGGGCGGCTTTCGCTCGTTGAAAGCATGAAAAACAGAGCGCCGGAAATTTCTCAGATTTTAGGCATACGGCAGGGGCTCACCCCTACCGGCCACTTTGTTTCTATGGCCTGTGGCTTATGTTTGCCCCTGCTTTCTTTTTTATATGTTTTTTATGCGGTAAAGCGCCTGCAGGCGGAAATAATTTTAAAAAAGGAATATTACTTTTTCATACAGACGCATAACAAGCAGTCCGATATAGTTATGGTAAACTTTTTAGCGATATCTTTTGGGTTTTTGCTGCAATTCGCCGTTATATTGTCCGCTCTTGCCACAGCTTCACTTATATGGGATTACTGGAAAATATCGTTCGGCTCTGTAACTGCGGCGCTGTTAACCATGCTGTCGGCCGATATTTTCACATTAGGATGGCTCCTTCTGGGGACGTCCTTTAGCAAAACTGGCAAAATACATTTTTTATTTCCGTTTTTAACCGCGCTTTGGTTTTTATTGCCAAGGGCGGCGGCGCTTACAGACAAAATTGAGTTCATAAAATATTTGTCCCCGTTTTTTGCTTCAGACGTATGGGAAGCGCTTAACCACATAAACATTTCCGCCATATTGATATGCTTTTCAGTTGGGGTTGCGTTCGCATTTGCCGCAGCGCTTTATTTTAACAGAAGAGAGTTTGTAAAAGAGGAGGATCAGCCGTGAAAAAGTACTTTAAAACAGACCCATGGAAAATTTCAGAGGACGCTTTCCCCATGGACAGCATGCGCATAAGCGAAAGCGTCATGTCCTTAGGCAACGGCTTTATGGGGCTTAGAGGCAATTTTGAAGAAGACTATTCGGGAGACTCTCACCGCGGAACATACATAGGCGGCGTGTGGTTCCCGGATAAAACCCGTGTGGGCTGGTGGAAAAACGGCTACCCGGAGTACTTCGGCAAAGTGATAAACGCGGCGAACCTTATAGGTCTGCACGTATTTGTAGATGGCGTTAAAATAGACGCCGCCGCTTTAAAAGTACTTGATTACCGCCGTTTCCTCGACATGCAGAGCGGTATTTTAAAAAGAAAAATGACGCTTAAGCATCCAAAGGGCAGCGTTACAATAGAAGCGGAGCGTTTTGTCTCTATGGCGCACAAGGAGCTTTTGGCATTAAGCTATAAAGTAAGCGCGTCATTTGACGCTGACGTCAATATACAAGCTTACCTTGACGCCAACGCGCATAACGAGGACAGCAATTACGATGAAATATTTTGGGACCAGCTTTCAAGTAAGGCAAGCGAAGAAAGCATATCCGTAATAAGCCGTACAAAGCAAAACCCGTTTGGAACGCCGAGATTTACCGTGTCTTGCGCCTGCGGCTTGGACGCCGACATGAACTTTGTTTCATCAGAAAACGGCCCCGGCCTCGCTCAAAATTCTTACCAGAAAAATATAAAGGCGAACGAAAGCGCCTGCATTAAAAAAATAGTCTGCGTTCTTACAGACAGGGATTACGCTAAAGAAGAGCTTTATGAAAAAACAATGGAAAAGCTTGATTTTTTTGTTTCGCAAGGATACTCGGTCTTAAAGAAATCACACGAGGAAGCCTGGCTTAACAAATGGGATATGGCGGACGTAAGCATATCTGGCGACGATGAATCCCAGCAGGGCATAAGGTTTAACATTTTTGAGCTGTTAAGCACGTACACGGGCGACGACGCAAGGCTTAACATAGGCCCCAAAGGCTATACCGGCGAAAAATACGGAGGCGCGACATACTGGGACACGGAAGCCTTCTGTTTCCCCGTTTATCTGGCAGTTTCAGGAGAAAGGGTAGCTAAAAATTTGCTTTTGTACCGCTATTACCAGCTCCCCAAGGCCTACGAGAACGCCAAAAAATTAGGGCTTGACGGAGCGCTTTACCCCATGGTTACTTTTGACGGCACAGAGTGCCACAACGAGTGGGAAATAACGTTTATGGAGCTGCACCGAAACGGCGCCATAGCCCTTGCCATATACAACTACACAGCCTACACGGCGGACTTCAGCTACATAAAAAACGAAGGGCTTGAAGTGCTGTACGGCATAGCAAAGTTCTGGGCGGGAAGAGTGCATTTTAACAAAAGCAGAAAGCTTTATATGATACACGGCGTAACTGGCCCGAACGAATACGAAAACAACGTGAACAACAACTGGTACACAAACAGGATCGCCGCGTGGTGCCTTAACTTTTTCTGTCAGGCGGCGGGCCTTGCGGGCGAAAAGCGTTTGCAGGAGCTTGGCGTAACGAGCAGGGAAATCGAAAAATTCAAATTAATAGCTGAAAACATGTATTATCCTGAGGATAAAAATTTAAACATATTCGTGCAGCACGATACGTTTTTGGATAAGGATTTAAAGCCGGCTTCAGATATTCCAGAAAATGAGCGCCCCATAAACCAGCACTGGTCCTGGGATAAAATACTGCGCTCCTGCTTCATAAAGCAGGCAGACGTGCTACAGGGCATGTACGCCCTGGGCCATCTGTACGATTTAGACGTAAAAAGGCGCAATTATGAGTTTTACGAGCCCATGACGGTGCATGAAAGCAGCCTTTCCCCGTGCGTTCACGCAATCTTAGCGGCGGAGCTTGGCAAAAAGGACAAGGCGGTAGAAATGTATCTTCGTACGGCGCGGCTTGACCTTGACAATATAAACAACGATACGCAGGACGGTCTGCATATTACCAGCATGTCAGGAAGCTGGCTCGCCATAGCGCAGGGCTTTGCAGGCATGAGGACTTCGAGCGGACTTTCCTTCAGCCCCATGCTTCCAGATATATGGGAAGGATACAGCTTTAAATTTCTTTACAGAAGCCGCTTAATTATGTTCAGCGTATCTAAAAATAGAATAGACGTGTTCCTTGAAAAAGGAAACCCCGTTGGAATTAAAATATACGAAAACGAGTATACTTTGACAAAACACGTAAGCGCAAGCAGGCAACGTTAAAATATTCTAATGTCTTTCTTATTCAGCGCTAAATGACAATTTTATTTTAGTATGCTATACTTTGTTATGCGTTATTTTATGGTAAGGAGCATTGAATGAAAAGCAGCAAAAAACCCTTGTTAAAAAAGATGCTGAATTTAGCACTCATTCTGGGTACTTTTCTTATCGTAATATATTTCGCCCTTAAATCCGGAGACATAACGCAGATACTAAGCGCGCTAAAGGGAATAAACAAAGGCTGGCTGCTTGGCGCAATATTATGTTTTGCGCTTTATTCATTTTTTGAAGGCTTTATAACTTTTGTTTTTTTACGCTTTCAGAATATAAAGATATCGTTCCTGCAAAACATTAACATAGGTTTAGTCGGCATGTACTATTCCTCCATAACTCCCGCGGCTATAGGCGGGCAGCCTGTTCAGATATACTGTTTAAAAAAACGCGGCGTGCCTACCGGGGTAAGCTCTTCCGCATTCACCGTTAAGTTTTTCTGCTGGCAATGCGCCCTGCTTTTGATGAGCATTGTTTTATGGGCTTATCATCCCGAGCTTGTAAAAAGCAACATGAACGGCGGCATAGTTTTCCTTATAATAGGCTTTTTAATAAACGCGGCCGCGGTTGTGGTAGTGTTTCTCATGTCCATTTCAAGGAACATAGTGCGCGCGATAGTTATATTTGTAGTAAACATAGGCGCAAAAATGCATTTCGTTAAGGATAAGGCGATAACGGCTTCAAAGGCTGACGCCGCGCTTGAAGACTTCCATGTAAGCGTGAACCTGCTTAAAAAAGCGCCGGGTCAATTTGTTATTTTGCTTTTTCTTTCATTATGCGAAGTGCTTTCGCTTATGAGCATAGTATATTTTGTTTACCGGGGGCTTGGCTTGAGCGCGCACCAGTATCTGGATCTGCTTACCATGCAGGTAATGCTGCACATAGCCGCTTCCTTTACGCCGCTTCCCGGCGCTTCAGGCGCGCAGGAAGGCGGATTCTACTTGTTTTTCGGGTCTTTCTTCCCTGAAAGCATAATATTCGCAGCCATGTTTGTATGGCGCTTTATAACTTATTACCTTGCAATCATATGCGGCTTTATAGCGGTGCTTATAGACAACGCGAAAAACGTCCCTACACAAAATAAGGAGCAGACAACATGAGAGCAAAAAACGTTTTATATTTTTTTACCGCGGCGTTCATTCTTTGCGCGCTTATCGCGGCGCCCGGCGCGATGGCGGAGCTTGAAATACCGCCAAGGCCCGTTATTCTTGAAATGGTGCAGGGCCAGCGCACTACTCCAATACCCGCAAACGGCGCGTGGAAAAGCAAGCGCCCTGACGTTGCGCAGGTAACGCAGGACGGCGTTATTACAGCCCTGCAAAACGGCTACGCGCTTATAGAATGCGTTAACGATAAAAACAAAGTAGTTATGCGGGCGGAAGTGCAGGTAGGCCCTGTTCCCGCCCCTCCTGAAAACATAAGCAGGGGCATTGAAGCGGCCGTAGCGGAATGGCAGGCCGCCGCGAACGAGCCTTTCCCCCGCTTTAACAAGTTCACCGAATGGTACAACCCTAAGGCGTACAAAGGCTTCGGCTGGTGCGGCGCTTTTGTCGGGTACAATTTGGAAAATGCCGGGGTTCCCATGACCAAAGAGTTTAGAAAAAAGGACGCTCCGCCGTTAAAAGACGGATCCCCGTTCGCAGTAAGGCAGGCGTCTCAGACAAAGCTGTTTGAAGGCTTTTTAAACAGGGACAGGCTGAGCAGCATGCCAAGAGCCGGGTACTACATAATATACGGCAGAAAAGGCAGCACGCCCTACACGCATATAGGCCTTGTAACCTCCGCATCAAGCCTTGGCGACGGCAGGTTCGTTTTGGAAACCGTTGAAGGCAACTTAAACAGCAGAATACGCAGGTACAGCTATATATATAACGCTTTGGCGGACAAAAAGGAAAACAATATTACCTCCCTGCCCGAAGACAAAAGGACGCAGGGCGACACGTTTATGTACGACTATGTGGATAATTTTTACATAAACTGTTTCGGACAGACCTGGTATTAAGACTAAAATTATCGCCTTAATTATTAAATCAAATATCTGACATAGCTAAAGCAAGCCCTGCGGATAAAAACGCGGGCTTGCTTTTTTATATTCGATTATAAAAGCAGAAGCGGGATTTGCTGTGCAGTTTAATGTTTTATCGTATATATCGAACCGTATTACATAAACCAATAGAAAAAGCTCAGTATGCGCGTTTTAATGCGGCGCTTTTTCAAAAGCTCCGGGTTAAACTCTTTGCATATTTCTTCATCGTTTTTAAATCTATCCATAAAATGAGCGGAAAAGGCCGCGTCTTTTACCATTGCGCAGTTTTCTTCGTCTATCATCATGCTTCTCGTATCAAGGTTCGCGCTGCCTATGCATGTAATTCCATCGTCGCAGCACAGCGTTTTGGAATGCAGATAGCCTGGGTACAGCATAACGCGCGCTCCGCATTTGTAAATCTTATCAGCGTTCGCTTCCGACAACGGCTGAAGCTGCGGACCGGATGAAATTTGCGGCAGCATTATGGTTACGCGTACGCCGCGCCTTACGGCGCTTTTTATGGATTCCATAACAGATGCGTCCGGAATAAAATACGGCGTTTGTAAGGCAAGCGTTTTTTTAGCTCCGTTTATAATGTCTATCCACGCGTTGTGCATTTCATATCTGTTCGCCGAAACGCCGCAATAAAGAATAGAAACGTCCGCGTTTCCTGATTTTGTTTCAGCGCGCGTACCGGTTTTTTCAGTATTTGTTTTGTCCGATTCGCGGCTTAAATCTTCGTTTGTTTTGTTTGGCTTGTCGCTTGCTGAAACGTTGCAGCGCCAGTCGTACAGGAAAAGCTTCTGCGCTTCAGCCGCCGCTTCACCCTCCACGCGCACCTGCGTATCCTGCCACGGCGTTTTAAACGGGTGCTTGTCTATATATTTTTTTCCTATGTTCATGCTCCCGGACCATGCAATTTGTCCGTCAACCACGAGCATTTTTCTGTGATACCTGAAATGAGTAAGCCAGGGCCGCACTTTATGCACCTCGCCGCCGCGCTTTATAAGAGGCTTGAAAAATCTTTTTCTTACGCTCAAACTGCCAAAAGCGTCCAGCAGCACGCGCACCTTAACGCCGCGGTCCGCCGCTTTGCACAACGCTAAAAGCCATTCCTTTCCCTGCTCGTCAGCAGCAAAGCCATAAAAACCAAGATCTATTGTTTTTTCAGCATCCGCTATGTCCTTAAGCATCGCTGGTATGGTTTCTTCCCAGCCGCAGTAAAGCCCTGCGTTATTGCGTTCAGTGCTTTTAAGCTCAGGAGGAACTGTTTTTCTGCTCTTTAACGTCTTTGCCGGGAAAGTTGAACCAAGCATTAAATATAACAAGCATCCTATTACAGGAAAGCAGAACAGCGTAAACGTCCATAAAAATCTTTGCTCACCGCTCATATCTTCAAACAGCAGCATTTGGAAAAACAGGCATACTGTAATTAGCAGTATTATCATTTTTGCCATTATACGGCCTCCTTCCTGAATGGCGCTGCTTATAAGCCCGATTTTTTATCGTTGATTCAGCATCATTTTTTTTAATTATTATAGCTTTTAGTATATAAACTACAAGCTTAACAACGGGGGCGGCCGTTACGGCCGCTACCGCATCTTTTTAAAGTCTAATTTTTTACAAATATATATTCTCTTTGCAATTAACGGGATAGTCTTTAAGCGGTACTGCGTTTTAAAAGGCTCAGGTCTGGTTTTACCCGCATTGTATTTTATATTAAAGCAAATATATCAGTATTTATTGTTTTCTATGGAAGCTATTCTGCGTTCCTCAGGTATCTGGCTCCAAAGCTCGTCAGCCTTTGGCTTCCAGTGCTCCGCATATCTGTCGCATTTTGCGCAAAGGTGCTCCGCCGACTCGGGCGACTGCATATCAGTAGACTTAGCCCCCGTTTTTTCTATTATGCCGCGCAGCTTTTCAGGGTTTTCAAGCATAGGGCACGGCCTTAACATGTTCTTGTTGAACGGCTGTCCGTCATGATAGGCCTGGAACAGAGGCGAGCGCATGGCTTCGAGTATGGTTTTTTCCCTGATGTTGGAATCTGAATAGTGTATGAACACGCACGGGTCCATATCTCCGTTCGCATTTATGTGCAGGTAGCGCTGACCGCCCGCTATGCAGCCGCCCACAAATTCCCCGTCGTTCTGGAAATCCACAGCGAACAGAGGCTTTGTGGTGCGGTATTCGCGTATGCGGCGGAATACCACTTCGCGCTGCTCAGGGGTTGGCAAAAGCTCCGGCGCCGCGTCGTTTCCAACGGGCATGTAGTGGAAGTACCACACGAAATATGCGCCTTTTGAAATCATCATATCGTAATAAGCTTCAGACGTAATGGAATCGTAGTTAGCACTCGTATAGCAGCATGAAATGCCGTACACAAGCTTCTTTTCGTGCAGAATGTCCATAGCGTGCGTAACCTTGCCGAACACGCCTTCTCCCCTTCTGCTGTCCGTAGCCTGCTCCATGCCTTCAAGAGAAATTGCCGGCACGAAGTTTTTAACGCGCAGCATCTCGTTTGCGAAGTTTTCGTCTATCAAGGTGCCGTTTGTAAAGCAAAGGAATATGCAGTCGTCATGCTTTTCGCATAATTTTAACAAGTCTTTTTTGCGCACCAGCGGCTCGCCGCCTGTAAAAATGTACATATACACGCCGAGCTCTTTGCCCTGGTTTATAATATCGTCTATTTCGTCAAAGGAAAGGTTAAGCTTGTTGCCGTATTCCGCGGCCCAGCAGCCGGTGCAGTGCAGATTGCATGCAGAAGTAGGATCAAGCAGTATGGTCCATGGTATATTGCAATTGTACTTTTCTCTTAACTCCTGCTGTTTTGCCCAGCCTATAATATTTTCATTTATAAAAAAGTTTACGCCTACCGCTTTAAGCACTTCCCGGTCAACATCGTTTATAGCGTGCCTTATATAACTGTAAAAAGGATTGTCGGGATTTTCTATGGCGTCTTTTATTCCCGCCATCTGGTCAGGGTATGTTTTCCCGGCATACTTTTCCGCCAGATCGTAAAGAACCCGCATGTTTTTTTCCGGATCCTTGTACAGATAGTCAAGCGCTTTTTCTATGCCCAATTTCTTAAGACTCGTGGATATTTTCATAGAAGCAGCCTCCTAAAATATACTTGTATTAATATTATGCCAGCATTATATAAAAATGGGTATATACAAATATTAAGAATTGTTTAAAATATAAATTTTTAAGTATATGTATAAAATAAAATCAGCGGTTATTCGAGCGCTTTCGCAAATATACACAGCGCGGTTCTGTTCAGCTTAAGCATATTAAAACGGGAAGCCGTTTGACTTCCCGTATTAGAGCAAAGAACTTAGTACTTGCGCTTGCGTGCTGCTTCAGCCTTTTTCTTGCGCTTTACGCTAGGCTTTTCATAATGCTCGCGCTTGCGCACTTCGGCCAGGACCCCAGAGCGGGCACATTGGCGTTTGAAGCGCTTCAGAGCACTGTCTAACGACTCGTTCTCTTTTACATGAATTTCTGACACTTGTTTCCCTCCCTTCGCACATCCAGGCTAATCACCGTTTGCACTGCAGATGGCGACTGTATATGTATTATAGCTCATCACTACTCAATAAGTCAACCACCCAATTTTTTTACTTTGAAACGACATGTAGCTTTACAATAGATGTGAGACTGAAAGCTGAGAAAAAAGCGATCGAGTC
>CAZFHI010000020.1:0-32813 GCA_964518875.1 uncultured Oscillospiraceae bacterium | reverse complement strand
TACAGACCGTCGTTTTATCTTTAACTCGGTCTCACATCATTGACAAATGTACAATAAGGAGACTTTTTTACCAAAAAAGAGTACATTCTATAAAACATATATAATTTTTTAATCAGACTTGTTTTGCTTTAAATATCTTAATTTTTTCCCGTTCTAAAATTATTAATAATGTTAAACGTTATTTATTCCTAAAGCTATACTTAACTGTGTTTTCGCTCCGAATCATTGAAAACGCTGCAATTTTTTATAATTTATTTGTCATATTATATAAGTGATATAGATTTATTTTGAGCCAATAATTCAACCATAAAAATGTAAATTTGTTTAATAAGTTTTCGTTTTTAAGTGTTCGTGATTTACACAATTATTACGTTTCATTTACTAAATACGCCTTGACATACGCGGCGTATAATGCTAATCTCAAGGCGTTTTGAGAACGACTTTTGTTGAACACGAAGGGAGGATCTTATGTCCCTAAAATCTATTCCAGGTAGTTCTCCGGTCAGTATCGCAAAAAAAAATTCAGGAAGCTTTTACGACCGCTTTGAACCGTATTTGCTCCTTATGCCAGCTTTTATTATTTTTGGATTGTTCTTGTTCTATCCGTTTATAAGAACCATCTATCTCAGCTTTTTTCTTACTGACAAGTTAGGAAATGCAAAAGTATTTTGGGGCATACGCAATTATTCAGATCTATTTAAAAGTTCTTCCTTCTGGGCAAGCATAAGCGTAACCGTCAAGTTTGTATTAGGCGTTTCAATAGGCTCGTTGCTTGTTGGTATGATTACAAGCCTTCTCACAGCTGATGAATACCCTGGTTCTACGTTTGCGGCGGGTTCCTACGCAATGCCTGTAGCAATAGCCTCCGCTGCGGCTTCCATGGCTTTCAGGATGATATTCCATCCAACCAGCGGCCTGTTAAACAATATGTTAGGCACGCAGATAAACTGGCTTGGCAGTCCCGAGTGGGCGCTATTTTCTGTAACGATAATAACAATATGGCTGCAAAGCGGCATTAATTTTATATTTTTATCCGCAGGGTTAAGAAATGTACCAAAAGAGCTTTATGAAAGCGCTTCAATAGATGGAGCGAACTACTTCAAAAAGCTCTTTAATATTACAATTCCGAGCATATCCCCTACGCTGTTTTTCCAAATAATAATAAACATAATAAGCGGTTTTCAGACATTCAGCCAGATTAAAATATTAACACAGGGCGGTCCTGGCGATGCGACCAACGTAATAGTGCATGCAATATACAGAGATGCATTCTTTAACTTCCGTTTTGGCACGGCAGCTGCAAGGAGCGTAATACTGTTTATTATTGTTCTCATTGTAACGCTTATACAGTTTAAGTTTGAAAAAAGGAGCGTAAATTACTGATGCGCCTTACATTTGCAAGAAAACGCAGGCTGAAAAATGCAGGACTTATGCTGCTTAACCTGCCATTGATGATCATCATACTTATGCCTCTCATATACACACTTTACATAAGCATTATGCCTGCGGACGAAATTTACGATAATGTGCTTATACCATCCTCTGTAAGTTTTGACAACTACGTAAGAGCGTTTTCAAACCCTGCATATTCATTCTTGGGTTATATAAAAAATTCATTCTTCGTTTCTATAATGGTTATGCTCGCGCAGATGCTGACCTGCTCGCTTGCGGCCTTTTCGTTCTCATTCCTTAACTTTAATGGCAAAAAAGTTTTGTTCATGTTAGTACTTTCCACTATGATGGTTCCTGGAGAAGCTACTATTATAGCTAACTACCTTACGATAAGCCGCTGGGGATGGCTGGACAGCTACCAGGCGCTCATTCTTCCATACACAACAAGCGCTTTGGGAATATTTTTGCTAAGACAACACTATTTAACATTTCCAAAAGAGCTTAGGGAAGCATCGCTGATTGACGGTTGCAAAAACCTGCGTTTTTTGTACAGCGTAGTTTTCCCACTGAGCAAACCCGCTTTGGGCGCGCTCGGCGCATATGTGTTCCTTAATACATGGAACCAGTATATGTGGCCGCTTCTTGTTACAAACTCAGATGCATACCGCACTGTACAAGTCGGAATAAGCATGCTGTATGACATAGATGCAGAAGCCCTGGGGCTTATGATGGCAGGCGTTATAATAGTTATAATTCCAAGCCTTTCCATATTTGTGTTTATGCAAAAGCAGCTTATAAACGGCTTAATGACAGGCGCCGTAAAAGGATAAAACGCCTTAAAGCGTTTTAAATATTATTTCTTGAAGGGAGAAGAAATATGCGCAAATTTTTAACACTATGTCTGACGCTCACTTTAATCTTAGGGTTAGCGCCCGCAATTGCAGAAGATCCGGTTGAGATAACCTTCTGGCACTCAATGGGCGGCGTAAACGGTGAAGCTATCGTAAAGATGGTTGATGATTTCAATGCCGCTAACGAAGGAAAAATCAAAGTAAACGTTGAATATCAAGGCACATATGACGACGCTATAAACAAGGTGAAAGCCGCCGGCATGAGTGCTATGCCTGCCGATGTAATGCAGATATACGATATCGGCACGCGTTTCATGGTAGACTCCGGATGGATAGTTCCTGTACAAGACATGATAGAAAAAGACAACTATGATATTTCTCAGATAGAGCCCAACATTGCCGCATACTACACCGTTGGCGGTAAGCTCTATTCCATGCCTTTCAACTCATCCACACCTCTTCTTTATTACAACAAAGATGCATTCAAAGAAGCTGGTTTAGACCCTGAAAAGCCGCCTAAGAATTTCGATGAAATTATCGAAATGGCTGCAAAGCTCGAAAAGAAAAGCGATGACGGCAAGGTAGAACGCTATGGCTTCGGCATGGGCAACTATGGCTGGTTCTTCGAGCAATGGATAGGCAAAATGGCTCTGGATTTCGTTGACATGGAAAACGGCAGAGGCGCTGAGCCTGCCACAAAGGTAGCATTTGATGAAAACGGCGGCGCTGAGGAAATTTTAAAGGTCTGGAAAAAACTTTATGAGGACGGCGTAATCCCCTACCTTAACAGGGGCAACACAGAAGCAAAGCAGGCTTTTATAACCGGTAAAATTGCAATTACTCTTGAAAGCACCGCGGCATTAAAATCTTTGCTTACAAACGTTGGCGATGATTTTGAGATCGGCACAGGTTATTTCCCGAACATTCATCCTGATGACAATGGCGGCGTGTCCATTGGCGGCGGCTCTTTGTGGATGCTAAATACAGGCGATGAAAAGCGCCAGGATGCATCTTGGGAATTCATCAAGTTTATGATAGCTCCGGAACAGCAGGCTTTCTGGAATGCTAAAACCGGATATTTCCCGATAACAGTAGCTACGCATGATCTGGATTCTTTTAAGGAAAACCTTGAGCAGTTCCCGCAGTTCGGCACTGCTATAGATCAGCTTCATGACACTGCGCCTGAATACGCAGGCAGCCTTCTCAGCGTTTTCCCTGAAGCGCGTGCTCTTGTAGAAACCTACACGGAGAAAGTCATAAACAACGAGCTTTCAATAGAAGACGCAGTTAAGAATCTCTCAGAAGAAATCAACTCTGCAATAGAAATCTACAATCTTACAAACAACTAACCTTATTCATAAAAAAGACCGTTAACGCGGTCTTTTTTTGTTGCCTTTATTATCAAAAGTAAGCTAAATTTTGCGGTTTTCTTTGAAAAATACAAAACATATACTACGAGCCGACATTTAATTCACAGCTTTTAGATTTTGTTATATTATATTATAAAGTAACACCTCGTCTTATATTGACAGATAAATAAACACTTAGAAAGGCATGTTTTATTAGACTGGCTCAATCATTTAACCTATAAATAAATTAAATACAACTAAAAGCAACTAATAGGTTTATAATTTAATTTTGTCTTAATATATATACTTTAACTTAATTGAATAAAGCTTTCTCAATCATAATACACAGTCTGTGATAAATTTTAATGTGTTGTTCCTGAACTAAATATGTTTCCGTTTCATCGACGTTTAAGAGCAAATCACATGTATTTTTTAGTTTTCCTCCAGACTTGCCTGTTAACCCTATGGTTTTTATATTAAGAGCTCTTGCCACTTTTGAAGCTCTGACAACATTTTCTGCGTTTCCTGAAGTAGAAATACACATCAAAACATCTCCGCTTTTACCAAAGGCCAAAACTTGCTGTGCAAATACATCATATGCATTTATATCGTTTATTATAGCGGTAATTAAAGCGTCGTTCGCTGTTAAGTCTATTGCCGGAAGTCCCTGCTGCAGTTCATATGCCCATTCTGCATCTATTTCTTTTATCAGATCGTCATTTAATTTTCTTCTTAGCAAAAAGCTTTTGCAGAGCTCTCCTGAAATATGAGCGCAATCTGCCGCGCTTCCTCCGTTACCGCACAGCATTAGTTTATTGTCTTCCTTAAAGCAATTTATTAAAAGCTTTGAAGCCTGTTCGATAGTATTATTCATTCATTTTTCCCTTTCTTATAGCGGCTGAAAGCGCTGCAAAATCACCTAACCTGTCGCCTAACCCTGATGGAACTATTTCGCATACGGATCTTGCATATTTTAAAGCTTCCTGTTTAACTATGCGCTCCATATCTTTTCTGAACCATTTTTCGCTTCTTGCAAAAATGCTGCCTATTACAATTTTCTCTGGATTCAGCAAATCTATAATCAAAGCGCAAGCGTAACCCAAAGCTTCTGAGCTGATCTTAAGAAATTTAATTGCCTCTTTATCACCTTTTTCAGCATTAAAAACAGTGTCTTTAGCGGATAATCCGCTTAGCTGCTCAATGCCCCCTCCTGAGCAGAAGCCTTCAAAAGATCCAGCTTTATTATATCCAATCGGGCCTTTATCTTTGTATCTTATATGTCCTATTTCACCTGCAAAGCCATTAGTTCCTCTGTATAATTTTGAGTCTAATATCAATCCCGCGCCAAATCCTGTGCCGAACGTTAAAAACACCATGTTTTTTGTGCCCCGTCCCGCGCCAAAATGCCATTCTGCAAGAGCGCAGGCATTTGCATCGTTTTCAAGATAAGCAGGCGATGAATACTTATTGCTGAGCCAATCAGTTATAGGAACTTTGTTCCAGCCAGGCAGGTTCGGAGGTGATAATATCAATCCTTTTTCTTCGTTAAGCGGCCCGCCGCAGCTTACTCCAATAGATGAAGGATTGCCATTTTCAGGCAGCAGTTCTAACAAAAGTTCCTGCCAGCCGTTATATGCTTTTGTAGGTTTTTCTTTACGATACAAAATGTTGCCTTTTTTATCCCCTGCTATAAAAGCTGTCTTTGTACCGCCTATATCTATTCCCCAAAGTTCATTTGATTCCATAAATTTTCTATTTCCTCTCTTGAAGCGGTGCCTGTAGTGCCTATCTTTTTTATTACAACGGCGGAAGCAGTATTGGCAAATTCACAGGAAAACTTTATATCTTCAGTGGCTTTATAAGATAACGAAAAAGCCGCCATAAAAGCGTCTCCTGCGCCAACAATATCAATAGGCGCTTCTACTTTAACAGCATCAACATAGCTGGTATTTCCGTTTACAACGATTAGACAGCCCTTTTCTCCCCTTGTAACTATAACGGGTTTTTCAGTGATTTCGTTTAGCTTAAGCGCAGCCTGTTTCTCATCTTGTTCTCCAGTAGCTTTTTTTGCTTCAAAATCGTTAGGTTTTACGAAAGCATATTTATATTTTGATATATTTTCCCTGCTGTCCGCTACTACAAAAAGGCCTTGTTTGGCCAAACTTGTTATTTTGTTCCGTATTCTTTCAGTAATGCATCCAAACGCCATTTGATCGCATACTAAAAGCGCATCCAGGTCCATATGATTATCCAAATAGTCTATAATTTTGTCTTCAGTTTTTTTAGAAAGACTCGTATAGTTTTCAAAATCTATCCTTGGATCCTCGTATTTTACGTCGCTTATGCCGCTTCTTATCGGCTTAATATATGTGTTTGTATATATATTATTTTGAATAAATAAGCCTTCTGTATTTATGCCTTGTTTATCAAGGAGTTCATAAAGAATTCTGCCCCTCCAGTCATCTCCTATTATACCTATGGCTTTAACCGAATTTGGAGAAAGCGTTTTTAAACAGCACGCAACGTTTCCTGCTCCTCCGGGAGAATATTTTTCCGATATTACAGGCAAAGGAAAATGCGGAGTTTCTCTTGAAAGAGTACTTTTTCGCATATCTGCCAGCCAGTATGCGTCAAGACAGAAGTCTCCTATAACAGCGATTTTTAATTTGCTTATATTTTTAAATAAAGTATCAAACTCCATAGGCGTTTATTCACCGATCAATTTATGGTAAAGCGAAGGCACTGTCGATTGGTGATCCCCTGTAAAGTTCCAGCCAAAGCCCCCGTCGCTTGTGGGTCTGTTTACTATATTTTTTCTTGGTCTGTAATAATAATTTGGATCTTCATAACCTATATTTGCTCTATAATCGCCCAATGGATGGAGATCAAAATTTGCAGTCGTTATATTGTATGTCGGATAGCCTAAGTTTCTCGATATGGAAAGCGCTTTTAAAAATACCTCAGCGCCTATTACGGCTGAGCCAAAGTTTAAGAACACGCCGCCGTCAAGCTGTGATACAGAATAGCAAAAACGCTTAAAGTCCTTTTGGCATGTTTTTCCTATATTTTCAAAACTGCATGCAGGATGTTGATGGACTATATCTGTACCCAACGCTATATGATAAGTGCATGGTATCCCCAATTCATAAGCCCTAAAAAAGATACAGTCTTTATAGTTTGGAAACTTGCTTTTGTTCGCTTGTACATATTTTGCAAGCGATTCGCCTATGCCATAGTCATTTTTGCTGCCGATATTTATAGCTTCGTTTATCCATGCCCCGGTTTCTTCCCACATTCCAAAACTTCCGTCTTTTATTGCGTTAGGCACGTATTCTGACGTGCCTCCAAGATAGCAAAGTTCAAAGTCGTGTATAGCGCATGCGCCGTTACCTGTAATGTGAGTAATTAATCCCTTTTCCATAAGCTTTATTATATATCTTGAAAGCCCGCATTTAATAACATGCGCTCCCTGGGACCATATTACAGGCCTGCCGTTTTCCCTTGCGTCTTTTATTTTCTGAACAAGTTCTTCGAAGCCTTCCTGATTGAATTTTTTATATTCATCGTCTATATTTTTTAAGTTATCAATCCTGACTAAATTTGTCCTGCTAAAAGCGGAATTTGTTTTAATTTTAGAAAAGTCAAGTTCTTTATATAACATAATTATCCTTTCAAATTAAGCCAGCGAAAAATCTCATCTTTATTTAAAAAATCTCCTGCTATAGCCTCTGCATTTGCCAGCTCAAGCCTTTTTTGTTTAACAGGGTTTATACCCTGTCGTGTTGCTTCGTCAGTTGCAAGACCCAAAGTGCGCGCATGTATTTTACTGCCAAGCGATATCTCTACTTTACCGTCACCTATTATGCAAACTTCCGGGCCATGCAGGCCTTGATCCTCAATCAAATTTTTCAGTACTTTTTCTTTAGAACAGCTTTCCTGTCTGTAAGGCGCGCCGGATATTGAGTCTACAAATGGAGATATGCCTAACAAGTTCGCTTCATTCTCTACGTCTTTTTGGTCTGTACCGCTTGCTATGTGCAGCTTTAAATTAAGCTTTTTCGCTTCATCTAAAAATTCAACTGCGCCTTTAATTAAATAGTCTTCTTTTCTTGCTTCGTTGTTTTTTATAAGTTCTATTTTTTTGTTGACATCGTTCATTAAACGCCTGTTATAATCGTCCTTATAGTACCAAGCGTCTTTTGAAGCGCCAAATAAGAATTCAATCTTTTCTTTAAGCCACTTCATCTGAAAAATAGTTTGAATCCCGGCGGAATTTTCTATGTACCTGGAAATTTCAAGTGAATATTTTTCACCTAAATAATCTTCCATCATGTCCTGCATTATATCTTCCCAACCAAAACGCAGAGTGGAAATTGTACCATCAAAGTCCAGTACAACGGCTTTTACTTTTATATTCTTTTCGTTTTTTACTCTTATTAACATACTATAATACAATCATAAAAGGGATCCCGGTTTCCCGCGGATCCCCTGAGTTAAGCTATGCTTACATGCCTTCTTTTTCAAGATATGCCGCGTCTATTACTGTAACGCCGGTATCCACGTTCTTCATATCTTCAGGTATTGACTCGCCCTTAAGTACTTTAACAGCGCTCATAATACCGTCGTAGCCCATATTATAAGGGTTCTGCGCCATTGTTGCAAGCAAGGAGCCGTCTTTTATAAGCTGAAGAATAGCATCGGACTTATCAAAGCCAACGCCTACTACAGTTGAATCGCTCTCTTTAATAGCGTTGCCTGTTCCTGTAGTGCCGCCTTCGTTGCAGCCAAAAATACCTACGCAGCCTTCTGTGATGTAGTTTTCTGCAATAGACTGTGAAGCAGCTACCTGTCCCTCGCCATACTGTGTTTCGAGTATTTCAAATTTACTTCCTTCAAAAGCAGATCTGAAGCCTTCTTCACGCAGCTGAGTTGAAGCCGTAGATGAGTTTACATTTACTATGCCTATCTTGCCTTCCTTTATGCCGTTTTCTTCCAACTGTTTGAGCATAACTTCGCCGGCTATTTTGCCTGCCGCTTTATTATCAGTTGCAAGTATCTGCTCTGCCGGAGTATTTGCAGGGCTGTCAACATAGATAAACTTTACGCCGTCAGCCTGGTATTGTTTAATCGTCGCAACCTGCGTATCAGGGCCGTTGGATGCGAGAAGTATGGCCTGTGCATTATCCGCGTATGCGTTATTTATGCACTCTATCTGCGCAGCATCATTTTTGCCCTGGGTTGGCGCATCCCACTTATAGTTGACTTTTACCCCTTCTTCTGCAAGCTTTGCAACAGCGTCTTTGCAACCGGCGTCAACGTTTACCCAGTGTTGATCCATAAGGTCCATCGTAATGAGGTATATGGTGTATTCATCTTCTGCAAATGCAAAAGATACACCGAGTACCATCATAAGTGACAGTAAGATCGAAAGTGTTCTTTTCATGTTCTATTGAACCTCCTTTTATTATCGAAACGCGTTCAGCGTTAAGATTACTTTTTTGAAAACAATAGCTTAAAGCGGTTTTTATTTGCGCTTCCGCCTCGTACTATAACGTCTATAAGAACAGATAATACCACGATAAATCCTACGACTATATTACGCCAGGCTACAGGCGCGCCAACAAGCGACAAGCCGTTATACATTGCGCCCCAGATGCTTGCGCCTACTACATTTCCAAGCAGTATGCCCTGGCCGCCAAGTGTGGAAATACCGCCTATAACGGACGCCGCAACAGCATACATCTCGTATCCGGTTCCTGCGTCCATAGCGCCCATGCCTGCTTGGGCGCATGTTATAAGACCGACAACGCCCGCGCAAAAAGCGCTTATCATATACGCTTTTATAGTAGTCATTGAAACGCTAACGCCTGACAGCTTGGCAGCTTCTACGTTGCTGCCTATGGCGTAAATATGCCTGCCGCTTTTTGTACGCGACAAGTAGTAATTAAATATAAGCCAAATTACAAGAGCAATCCAGAAGGTGTTATAAATTCCTAAAAACTTTCCGTAGTATAAAAAGTTTCTCCAGCCTTCTGCGCCAGCCCCTATCGCGTCTGTGTTCATGTTTCCGTTTACAAGCTGAGCAACCCCTCTTGCAATCGTCATAGTTCCAAGCGTAGCTATAAACGGCGGAAGCTTGCACGACGCAACTAAAAAGCCGTTTAAAAATCCTGTAAATACGCACGGTATTATAGTTACAATTGACGCAAGCCATGGGTTCATTCCGTTCGTCATAAGTGTAGCTGAGATCATAGCGCTCATGCCGATTACAGATCCTATGGATAAGTCTATGTTGCCTGTAATAAGAACATAGCCCTGACCTATGGAAATTATAAGGTAAGGGGCAATCTGCCTTAAAAGGTTGGCTACGTTTCTGGAGGATAAAAAATTACTGTTGATAAAATAAAATATAAGGCATAAGCCTATTAAGCCAAAAAACACGGTTATAACCTGTCCCATACCGCGTATTGCAAACAGTCTCCTGAACCAGTTCTTCTTTTTAGTTTCTGACATTGTTTCCTCCATTTATTGATTATGCAATAGCTTCATTGCCTATTTTTTTATCAAATTGGGTTGCAAGCTTCATTATTTTTTCCTGTGTCGCTTCTTCTATTGGCATTTCACCTGTAATTTTGCCGTCGCACATTACTATAACTCTATCGGCTATTCCTAATATTTCAGACAGCTCGCTTGAAACAAACAGTACCGCTTTGCCTTCTCGCTTAAGATCATTCATAATATTATATATTTCTACCTTCGCGGCAACGTCTATTCCTCGTGTGGGCTCGTCAAACAGAATTACTCTTGAGTTTCTTACAAGCCACTTAGCCACTACAACTTTTTGCTGATTGCCGCCTGAAAGGCTTGCAGCGTTTACATCCGGATTAGGCAGGCGTATGTTTAAGTCTTTAATTGACTTATCTACCATTTCGTCCACCTTTTTTATATCGACGCTTCCCAATGCTCCTGAAGCGATGTCGAGATTTGGCAGTTCAATATTGCTTGTAACGCTTAGCTTTGTACAAAGCCCGTCTTTTTTTCTATCCTCAGGTACAAGTACAACGCCCTGGCTTATAGCGTCCATTGCCTTGTTTATAGTTATCTCCTGCCCGTCTAAAATTATAGAGCCGCTTTCTTTTGCATCAGCTCCAAATATTGCTCTTACTGTTTCGCTTCTTCCGGCTCCTACCAATCCGGCAATTCCTATTATTTCGCCCTCATATGCAGAAAAAGAAATATCTCGAACCATATGTCCGGCGTTAAGATTCTTAATTTCGAATATCTTTTTCCCCTTTTTCATAGTGATACGCGGGTATTTTTCGGTAATATCGCGCCCAACCATATGCCGTATTATCTCATCAAGGTTGGTGTCTTTAAAATTCAGATTAACTATAAAGCGTCCATCTCTTAATATTGTTACTCTGTCTACTATATATTGAAGTTCTTCAAGCCTGTGACTTATATAAACAATTCCATGGCCAGTTTCCTTCAGCTTTTTTATAATGCTAAAAAGTTCTTCTATCTCTACGCCCGTTAGAGAACTCGTAGGCTCATCCATTATTATTATTTTTGCCTTGGTAGACAACGCTTTTGCAATTTCCACCATTTGCTGTTTTGAAATAGACAACGAGCTTACCAAATCATTCGGGGAAATATTTATGTTTAGTTCGGAAAGTACTTCATTAGCTTTTTTATTCATTTCGTTCATATCAAGACGTCCGAACTGATTTGTAATCTCTCTGCCTAAAAACATGTTTTCAGCTACTGTAAGATGCCTGCACAGATTTAATTCCTGGTGAATTATCGCAATTCCCATTTCCTGCGCTTTGCGCGGCGTAAAATCTGTACCTATCTCTTCGTTAAAAACTTTTATGGTTCCGGAATCTCTTTGATAAACGCCGCTTAAGATTTTCATTAAAGTAGATTTTCCAGCTCCATTTTCTCCAAGTAAAGCTAAGACCTCTCCCGAGCGTAAAGAAAAGT
The DNA here is from genome assembly GCA_964518875.1 of uncultured Oscillospiraceae bacterium. Taxonomy (GTDB): domain Bacteria; phylum Bacillota; class Clostridia; order Christensenellales; family Aristaeellaceae; genus DTU024. The sequence goes on along the minus strand of CAZFHI010000020.1, from coordinate 21,238 downwards.
CAACATTGTCAAGCGCTTTAACACCGGGAAAAGACTTATTTATGCCTTTCATTTCTACAATAGTCTGAAAATTATCTTCCATTTCCCCCACCTTGTATTAAATATACTATAAACTGTTGCTTATTATATTCAAATTTATTCTTATTGTCAACCCTTGCAAAAGTTTAGCCTCTTTCTAAGTTTAAACAAGTTTTCCTTTGAGCTTGCGCCTTCATATAAAAATTAAAAAGTTCATGTGAATTCACAATTTATTCAATAATCCGCAAAAAATTACGGGTATTATAATAACGTGCTAAGAAAGCGGCACGGAAGATGTGGAAAGGAAGATCAGTATGAAAAATACAAAAAAACGTACGATTTTGACTATCATTTTAGCAGTTTCTCTTTTGTTCAGTGTAGGGATTTATGCTAATGAGGATGACAATAAGCTAAGCCAGGACGAAATATCTCAGATAATTGATACTCAAACGGACAAAGAAAAAATAACCAGCCCTATAATAGAGGTTGCCCAGAAGGCGCGTGAAAGCATAGTAGGCGTAAACAACTACCAGTCAAGCCGGGCAGATTTTTACGGCTATGGATATGGCTATTTTAATACGCCAAAGCAGTCCAGCGAGAGGCTCGTAGCTACGGGTTCCGGAGTTGTGGTTTCCAAATACGGGCACATAATAACAAACCATCACGTTGTAGACGAGGCGGACAGGGTAAGCGTTTCTTTTGACGGTAAAGAGTATCCCGCAGAAGTAGTTGCAAGCGATGCTACTGTTGACATATCCATCCTGCTTGCACCTGACATAGATTTGCCGCCTGCGCCGCTTGGAGATTCTGACCAGCTGCAGATTGGAGAATACGCTATTGTAATAGGCAATCCCTTGGGCGAGCAGTTTGAAAGAACTGTTACAGTGGGTTATGTATCTGCTATCGGCAGAACCGTTGAAGACCAGGTGTCCGACCGCTATGGCAGGCGCTCTACCGTTGAAAATCATATGATACAAGTTGACGCTGCAATTAACCAGGGCAACTCCGGCGGCGGCATGTTTAATACTTTAGGGCAGCTTCAGGGCATACCCGCAAGAAAATACGACAATGCAGGCAATCCTCTGAGCGGTTTCTTGGGAATACAACAGGCAAGCATAGATAATATAGGCATGTGCATACCTATTAACGTTGCAAAGCCTATACTTGAAAACGTGCTTAAAAACTATGACAGTTCAGAAATCGAAAAGAAAGCTGACGACCAGACTCCCCCGCCGAAGCTTGGCGTTACAGTTACCACGCTTTCAGCTTCAGTGAACCATAAACTTGACGGAACTTTGCCAAACGGCGCATATGTAATAAAGGTTGAAGACGACTCGCCTGCAAGCAAGGGCGGCATACAAAAGGGCGATATAATAGTCGAAGTTGACGACACAGTAATAAACAACTCCGAACAGCTTGTTGAAACGCTTGAAACATATAAAGAAGGCGCAGAAGTAAATATTAAGGTGTTCCGCACAAAGGACACAGACGACGTGGCCAAGCTTAACTCTATAGGCGAAGCCGAATACATTGACATTAAAGTAACGCTTAGAATAATAGGCAATATAGATATGTAATGATTAACGTAAAACATACTCTGGGGACGGCAGCTGCCGTCCCTATTGTTTTACAATCAATTCAACAATATCAGTTTAATCTTAATGCATTTTCCCATATTGCTGCGTCTTGTTCAGTCAATTTAACGTCGCTATATTTATTTCCTAAAGCTTTTGCAAAAACTAAAAATTTCTTTTTCACTTTTATGCCGCTTTAAATTTTAATAAGTATTGTTCTGTTGACACGACGCTTTTTCTACATTAGACTCGTTGTTAATGGAGGTGGTACTATCATTGCCTTAAGGAGCATAGGAAAACGCATGCTTTTTTTAGGGGCCGCAGCGCTTATTTTAATAAGCGGCTATGAGCTTATTATACGCATAGACGCTATGATACGCCCTGTTTCTATGTTTATTAACATGTGGATAGGAGAGCATATTGCTTTTTCTCGCGCCATTTCCTATGTTGACTGGAATATGTTTGAACGGCCCGCTTATCTTCTTATGTGCGTTGTTATAGGCATTGTTTCTATAACAGGCAGAAAGAAAAGAAGCGTATGGATTATATCAGCAATTCTTTCTACGCTCGCTTTTGTTCTGTCAAGCAAAGCGCCCGCCCTGCTTTTCCCCGGTTTTTTTAACATGATTCTAAGTACATCTTTAATTGTGCTTTTTGCAGGCTCTTTAATAAGCTTTATTGCGAATTTATACTTTCAAAGAAAAATGAAACCTAAAAATATACAAAATAATGAATACAGCGTGCATTATGACCCTTTTAATATACACAACCGCAATAATTAGATTATAAAATATACGCCTGCAAGGTTTTAATAAGCCTTAGTTTTTAAACAAATCGTATAAAATAATGATCGGCAAAGGTTCTTATTAATCATATTATTATCTCAACTGTTTAAAATCTTTTTAATGAGAATTCGGTTTACAAAATAGCTTTTTGTAACAGGATGCCTGTTTGTATAATCCGCCCATAGCAAATACAATTCTTTATCTTGCTGCATTACAGCGTAAGCGCGATGTATTTTATTATGTTTAGGATATAATTTATTTATTTTTCTTTTCAGCTCGTTAAGCTGTGAACAATATGTTTTTAAATATACAGGTATATTGCTTGTAGCGACAAAAGACAATCTGTCGATAAGCATAAGGTTTTTAATTTCATGCGCATTATGTGAAAATTTATCTGTTAAGAAATAAAAAACAGCTTCTGTAAGCTCGTCCAGCGAAAGAGGCTTCCCCTTCCTAAGCTCCGCGCTTGATATAACACCGCCTGCTTCATAAAAGAATTCAAATGGTTCGCAAAGGTTTTGCGTAATATATATTACCGTGTTCACAAACCTCTGCCTGTTATAAAGAAGTTCCAAAGCATGCTCCGCCTGTCTAAGGATATCAAGATCCTTAACTGAAAGCCATTTCGTTTGTGTTACCTGATACGGAGGTTTTTTTGAATAAATTATGCCGTATTCTTCAGCCTGCGATTTTATCCTGCTGCCGTATAAGACCTTTAAGAATCCCAGCTGCAACGCATGAGGATGCATTTTAAAAACATGGTTAAAGCCGCATATAAAGCTTTGCAAATTTTCATAAGGCAATCCCGCAATTAAATCAACATGCACATGAACTCTGTTGCTTTTTATAATCTCTTTAAGCGCCAAGCATATGCGCTCAACGCTCGCTGATCTTGAAACTGCGTTTAGGGTATGATTATTAAGCGACTGTATGCCCGCTTCTATTTGAAAGAGCCCTGCGGGAGCTTCATTAAATAAGTCTATGGTTTCATCATCAATAAGATCCGCCGCGACTTCAAAGTGAAAGCATTTTCCAGCAGGAATTAAGCCTTCATTTCTTTTTTCTACAATAAAGCTTATAATCTCTTTTGCTCTTTTTACATTGGCATTAAAAGTCCTGTCTACAAACTTTATCGTTTGTGAACTGCTGCTTGCAAGCTGCAGTATAGCTTCCTTGCTCTGCTGAAGCGGCAAATATTTAACCCTCGTTTTTTTGCCGGATAAACAGAAAGAACAAGAAAAAGGACATCCTCTGCTTGTTTCAATATAGCTGATTCTTCCGTTAAGCTGCTTAAAGTATTCATCGCAATATGGGAATCCAGGAAACGCTTCGCTTGAAAAAGATTCGCAGTATGGATTCTCTCTGCTGCATACTCCTTCTATTCCGCTTGCATATTGTTTTGTAAACAGGGAATCCATGAGCCTGGCAAAAAGTATTTCACCTTCCCCGCGTATCAGAAATTCAGCCTCAGGTAATTTTGAAAACGCGTTTTGCGGATCTTCCGATACCTCAGGACCGCCGATGACTATTTTTAAATCTGGTAAATTATTTTTTATTATTTTTAATAAGTTTTGTATAAATATTATGTTCCAGATATAGCAGCCAAGTCCTATGCAGTCCGGTCTTTCGGCTATTATTTTTTGTGCGGCTGTTTCAACTGGTTCGTTTACGCTCATATCTACAACTTTAATTTGAAATTTATTTTGCGCGTACCTTTCAACACCGTCTTTTAAGCACCATGGCGCCAAAGCGCAGTGCACAAAACTTGATGCGGGCGATGTCAAAACAATTTTAATAATTATTCCTCCCATAAAAAAAGCCCGCCTTTTGGCGGTAGCTTTTTAATTATTTGTTGTAATCTGATCCGTCTTTTATACGGGCAGCCTTGCCTTGCAGTCCGCGCAGATAGTAGAGCTTTGCTCTGCGTACTTTGCCCTTACGCAGTACATCTATACGGTCCACCCTTGGGGAATGAAGCGGGAATGTGCGCTCTACGCCAATGCCGTATGATACACGGCGAACCGTAAACGTTTCTCTTACAGAACCGTTGCGCTTTGCAATTACAGTGCCTTCAAACGCCTGGAGACGTTCACGGCTGCCTTCTACAACTTTTACAAATACTCTTACATTATCGCCGACGCCAAATTCAGGTCTGTCGTTACGAAGCTGCTCTCGCTCAATTGAGCGAATGATTTCACTCATGGGGTTTCCACTCCTTCTTTCATAGATGTTCATGCCTGTTGGCAGCGGACCATCCGTCATAACGAGCAGTATTTTATCAAAAATCCATAAAAAAAGCAAGTCTGATTTAAGTGTTTTATAAAGCTTTTTCCATAGGTCGAACATATAGGTACTGGTATGCCAGGTTCGCAGTTTTTAACTTCACCACCCGTTTTGTGTGTGATAAACTACCTTTGTCATTTGTCATAAATGACATACCTCCTTTGATTTGTTACGGTTGGCAAACCATACATATTGTATCAAAGGAGGTATTTTGTATCTAAAGTTTTCTATCCTCACCAGCTCTGCTGGTGGTTATTTTTCGCTAAAGCTAACAAATTGAAAGCCCCGCTAAAGCGGGGCTTTCAATCTGTTTTTATTGATTTTCAAGCCTTATAAGGTTCAGCTTAGCATCAATTTCTTTTATAAACATTTCAAGATCAATCTGTCCGTCTATAAGCCTGTTCTTAAGACTCATTATCTGCTCCTGCCATGAAGCTTGATTCTTATCATAATCTAAAACATACACATTATTAAGGTAAGACTTGTATTTGTCTACGGTTTCTTGCGTATATACATATTTTCCGTAGCCTTCAAGCATAAGATTATAGCGTATTTCCATTTTAGCTAAATTCTTCTCAAGCTGTGTTTTTTCAGCTCCCTCAGCCTTTTCCAGTTCCTTTTTAGCAGACTCTATACGTTCACTATAATCTTTTATGGCTTTTTCATAGTACTTATTAAGTTTAGGCTCTCTGAAGTCTTTTAAAAGTCTCAGTTTGTCATCATTTGAATATCCCTCTACAAAATACTCCATATATTTTTTAGCATTTTCAGGATCTTGCGTCTTAGCATTTGCGAACACTAATGCCATTTCCAGACTCAAGCCTTCCGGCGAATCTTCAGAAGCTTTAATTTCCAAATAATCCATAGGCTGTAAATAAGAATCGCTTTTTTCAAGATCATCTGCAAGCAAAGGATTCTCTGCCAAAAGTTCAAACCATTTTTTGTTTTCTTCTTCATAAGCCATCTCGTACAGGTCTAATCCATTGCTTCCAAACAGAATAGGTTTTGAGTAAAACTCTTCGTAATTGGCTTCGGGGTCAAATTCAAACTGTTCTGGCATATTATTAAGCGCTTCCGTAAGCTGTTCTGCCATAGCGCGGAACAAAGGAGTATCATACTTAAGCTCTTCACCAGACGCATATGCATGGTCCGAATAAAGCCTGAAAAGCATGCTCCACATAAATCGTTTTATATCAGGATCGTCAGTGAATAAATATTGCGACGCTCTTTCTTCATCCTTAAACCAGTCTGCAAGCAATGAGCACATTTCCTCAAAGGTTTTTGGAACACTTATGTCAAGGTCTTTAAGCAGCTGCTTATTCTGCGTAAAAGCATAATTATACATATAAACGGGCAAGGCGTAGATTTTATCGTTCCTTATGCATTTTTCTTTTATATATGGGTACAGAGAATCAACAAATTCCTTAACGCCTTCTACTTCTGTAATGTCAAGCGCATATCCTTTATTGATTATGCTGTTAGTGTCTATAAGGGAAAGATCCAGCTGGAATATATCCACAGCATTTGTGCCTGACACCAACACCTGTCCAAGTTCCTGCGCGTTTGAATAAAATTCTTGATCGTTCATTGTTATGGCAGTATCAAGCATCTGCTTAAGCACATATTCGTGATTTTGTGAAAATGTGTTATAACATACCAATGATTTTGTCGGAAGGTTTGCAGGATCTGTAGACTCAATATATACGCTGTTTTCTATCGTTATTGCAATTCTGTCTTCAGGGAGTAAAACATATGAGTCGTTTCCGTAAAAAGAAAACATTTGCGGGAAATGAGCGCACTTCTTTGCACTCGCATCATCATTTCTAAGCATAAGACCGGAATCTGTAAAGTACATTACGGTTTCACGGTTTTTATCGTAAATTATAGCGTTATTGAAGTCTCTTGGTTCATCCTGTATAAGCATAGGGCCTATTTCTTCAAGGCTTTCATCTTTAGGATCAAATACGGAAAGCGTAGCCTCGGCGTCTTTAGGATCGTCGGATTCATAAAATTTTTCCATATTTTGTGTAACTATTAAAAGCTTTCCGTCTTTGTATGGAGCCATGGATTTGATGTTTTTAAGATCATAAACAGTTTCTTCGCCAGTCTTAATATCAAAAGCGCTCAATGTAGCACCTGAAAACCAATCTCCATGATAAATAGCGAAGAGCTTCCCATCATAAAGCATTGAGTCCTGAGGATAATCGTTGTAGCTTATTTCATCGCCATTTTCGTCTTCGTATGTTTGTTTATGGTTTTCCATATTCAGTTTTACTGAATCGCTGCGGACAAGCGCCCCGCCTTTTTCACCTGCCTTAAAGAACTCGCCGCTGCTTATGCATAATCCATACAGAGATTCCCCATCGGTATATATTCTATCTATATTACTGCCACCGTTTATGCTTTTTTCTGTTTCGTCCTTTGCATAAAAAGAGAAATATTCATCGCCTTTTTTTAATCTGTATATGCTGTTTCCGTCTACAAGGGCGTTAATGTTGCCATCTAAGTAGGCAATGCTGCCCATAAAGGAGGTTTCAGCAATATCGTCTGGCAATTTATATTGCTTTTTTGTAAATTCCTGCTCTGCAAACGATACGTTAGAAGCAAGTATGACAAACATAACTGCTAATGCTATCAGTCTTTTTTTCAATTTCATATTATTGTTCTCCTTTCACTGTTAAAGTATTTTTCTTTAGCGAGGCGTTCAAACAATATAATTATACAATAGCTATTAAGTTCGTCAAGCTTATTTGATATAAATACGAAATATTTTACAATTAAAAATTAACATTTAGTGCAAATCATCTTATAAATATAGTTGTATAATAAGATTAGTTGCATTTGACGCAATGGATACAGTTTGCTAATATTAGCTGAAAAGGAGGAGTTATGAGAAAAAATTTTCATGCGCATACGCCAAGATGCGGGCACGCCGTAGGAAAGGAAGAAGAATACGTTAAGGCAGCCATTAAATCTCAATACGATGAGTTCGGCTTTTCAGACCATACGCCCTGGCCTGAAGTGTCATCCCCGGGAATGAGAATGGAAATGAACGAGCTGCCGGACTATGTAGAAACGGTGCAATCCGTTAAGGATCAGTATAAAAACAATATAAAAATCTACTGTGGGCTCGAATGTGAATACTATCCGGAAAATTTAAGCTGGCTTAAAGAGACAGTAGACGAATACAGCTTAGATTATATTATATTAGGCAACCATTTTGACTTTGAAGAAACTTCCGGCTTATACTTTGGCAAATGCCAAACGCACAACGACATTAAGCGTTATTTAAAAACTACCATAGCCGCCATGTCCACAGGATTGTACGACTGGCTCGCTCATCCGGATTTGTTCTTAAAAGAATACCCTGATTTTGATGACGCCGCTAAACAGGCCTCTAAAGAAATATGCTACGCTTCGCGTAACTTGAATATTCCTCTCGAGTATAATTTATTAGGGCTTTTGTCTACAAGGTCCGGCTACTTTAAGGGGCTTGGCTATCCTTATAAGGAGTTCTGGGAAATTGCCGCAGAAGAAAAATGCCACGTTATAATAAACGTGGACGCGCATGACCCAGAGCATGTATTAAACACAGATCTTTATGATGAAGGTATTTTGAATATAAAAAGCCTTGACCTTACAAGAGTTACATTTACATTAGACGGCTTTAAACCAATAAATTAATAAATAAGCTTTATTCTATTATTTCAAACATAGATCCCGCTTCTTCTTTTTTTATAGCTTCTTTAATACTTAAAACTTTATATTTTGATGTTTTAGCGCCAAAGCGTACTTCTATGATATCGTTTTCGTTTACTTCCATACCCGCTTTTGCTGTTTTTCCGTTTACGCTTACGCGCCCTCCGTCGCAGGCCTCTTTTGCAACTGTCCTGCGTTTTATTATGCGGGATACTTTTAAAAATTTATCAAGTCGCATACCTATTTCTCCATAAAATAAAACAGCCGACAAAAGCCGGCAGTTTAATTAGATAATCGATTACTTGTTAAGTTCTTCTTTAAAAGCTTTGCTTGCCTTAAAGGAAGGGGCTTTAGAAGCCGGAACGTTGATTTCTTCGCCGGTACGCGGGTTGCGCGCCACACGGGCTGAGCGATCTTTTGCTTCAAAGGTGCCAAATCCTATAATCTGTACTTTTTCGCCTTTGTTAAGCTGCTCTTTCACAATTTCGATTACTGAGTTTACCGCTTTTTCCGCGTCTACTTTTTTAAGTTCAGTTTGCTTTGCAACTGCCGCGATTAATTCGGTCTTATTCATATTCTAACCTCCTGATTTGAGTTGAGCAATAGCTAATCTGCCTTAGCTTTGCTTCGTTCCCAGTATACACACATTTCATGTCTTGTCAAGCTTTCCAAGGCTTTTCCGGCTGATTTTGCCTCTTTTTCCATATAGATGAATCTATTAATGAATTTTTCGGTAGCCATATTCAACAATTTTTCTGAATCTAAGCCGTTCAGTCTTGAAGCATTGACGCACAGGAACAGCAAATTGCCTATTATTGATGATAGATCTTGAGAATTTTCAAGCTCTGTCATTCCTTTTTGAGCTTCTTCAGATATTTTTTTCAATACATCCTGCGTTGTATCGAGATCTAATCCCGCCATTCCCGCCGTTTGCTGTATTTTTTCCGCGCGCAAAAGAGGAGGCATTCCTCTTTTTACTTCTTTCATAGCATCGCTTGCAAGAATATTGCCTCTTTTTTTCTGTTTTGCCTTTTCCCAGCTGTCCTTAACTTCTTCTGTGTCTGAGCAGTTCTGAGTTTCTAAAAATACGTTTGGATGCCGTTCTATCATTTTTTTGCATATATCAGTTGCGATGTCAGAAAAGCTTGTTGTTCCGTATTCCTCTCCTATAACGGAGTGAAGCGCTATTTGAAGCAGCACGTCGCCAAGCTCTTCCTGCATGTGCGCGTCGTCTTCTTCGTCTATTGCTAAAGCCGCTTCATAAGCTTCTTCGACTAAATACTTGCGCAAAGATTGATGCGTCTGCTTTCTGTCCCATGGACAGCCGCCGGGCGCGCGCAGTATACGCATAAGCTTTAACAGGTCTTCCATGTCAAAGCGGTTTTTTCTAAGTATCGCTTCAGGGAACACTACGGCAGCGGACCTGTGCGAGTAAGCGCTTTGCCTGTCAAGCTCCGTAAGAGTTAATATAACCGCGTTCGCTTCATCGTTTTCATAAAAAATAAGTCTGGCATTTTCTCCGTAATATGGCAGTAGTTTTAATTTGCAGTCTGACGCAAGCAGCTGATTGTCTATTTCCAATATGCACACGGGGAATTGCGCTTCATGCACATTTAATAAGGAAGCTGCGCTTATAATGCACTGGCCATTAACGCGTGAACGAGCAATATAATAAGACGCTTCAGATACGGCGGGCATAATTTTTATATTTTTATACTGGCTAAGCAAAATGTTTACGCTTTCATCTGTATTAGCATCAAGCACGGCATAGCATACCGGACTTTGCTCAGCTTGACTAATAACCGTATCTGCAGCCTTTTGATTAAGCTCATCAAAGTCCCGGCTTGATTCATACAGGTTATCTAAGCTTTTAAACGCGACATCATTCTTTTTAAGCCACTCCGCAGCGCTGCAGCGTTCCGTTTTTAATATTACTCTTTTTGCTTCTTTAAGCGCTTTTACAGAGCCAAGCGTAAGGTTCTCCTCCGCAGGCTCCGCTCCCAAAGAAACAATAGTTATTTTATTCATGTTGCTTTGCACTCTTTCTATTTGTAATTTCATCAAGACAGCCTAATTTTTTTGCAGCAAAATAGTAAACGGCTATCGCAATCAATATAGTTCCTGCAAGCAGCAGAAACGAGCCGTTAAGCTTATCTTTAAGCAGCGTCTTAAAAGCCAGCACAACAGCGGCCATAACCGCGGTTGCCGCTAAAGGACGAAGAAAGACCTCTTTTACATTTATCTTTGTTTTAGTGTATCTTGCAACATAGTAAAGGTTAGGTATCATGCTTGATGTATAACAAAGAAGAGATGCAAAAGGAGCTCCATAGATGTTTATAGCAGGTATTCTTACTAAGATTTGATTTAGAAGTATTTTAAGCGCGACGCCAATAGCCAGAGTATACATGGGTATGCGCTGTTTGCCTAAGCCCTGCAGTATGCCGCTTGTAGCCTGCACCATAGTAAAGAGCATTATAGTAAGGCTGCTTATTTCAAGAAGCCTTGCTCCCTGAAGCAGCTGGGGCAACGTATATTGGTCGCCGCTAAAGAGTATTATTAAAATAGGCTCAGCTAAAATGCTCATTCCTATTGAAGATGGAAAGCCTATCACAGCGGCAGCTTTAAGCCCTGTCTGGATGTTTCTTTGCAGAGACGCATAATCTTTTTTTTGCTTTGCAGCGCTTATGCTTGGCACTAAGTTTGTGCTTACCGCCATGGCAAGCGCAGTAGGCACGTTTATAAGCGCTATAACAAGGCCTACATATATTCCGTAGCGTATTACAGCTTCTTCATCTGGAAGATAGTTACTCATAAGCTTTACGAGCATAAAAGAATCAGCTTCTGAAGCAAGCGGAACTATACACGCGCCTATTGTAATAGGTACGGATGTCGCTATAAGCTCTTTTATTATCGAATTATTATCCGGCTTTGTATTGCCTATGCTTGCGTTTATCTTAATATCCTGTTTATGCAGATAATAATCCACAATCATATAAATAAGCGCGGCTAACTCCGCTATTGAGGTGCCGAGCAGTGCGCCGGCAGCCCCTTCGACATGACCTCCCCTTTGCATGCCTGCATAAGCAAAGGGCATAGCTATAAACACCTTGCCTACCTGCTCTATAAGCTGAGAAACGGCGGTAGGTATCATACGCCGCCTTCCCTGCATAAAGCCGCGGAAGGCGCTCATTACGCATACAAAAAGCAGACTCGGAGCAATCGCTATAAAGCTTTTTGCAGCTTCCGGAGTGCCTTTGGCGTTAGAGAGATTTGAGCTTAAAAATATCATAAGAAAGGTGCCTGTAAAGCCAAGCAAAAGCAGAAGGCGCAGGGCATTTTTAAATATAGCGTTAGCTTCATCCCTGTTTCCTTCCGCAACGCTTGCAGACACCATGCGGGAAATCGCAACCGGTATACCGACTGAAGATATGGTTAAAAGCAAATTATAGGTGGGAAATACCTGGTGGTATACTCCCATACCCAAGGGGCCTATGGTTCTTGCAAGGGGTATTTTGTAAAGTACGCCTACCACCTTGCATATAAGCCCCGCTATTCCAAGCACGGATATACCGGCAATCAGATTTTGTTGACCTTTCATATTTTCAATTAAATATCATCGTCTTCTTCTGAGTGCCGTTCTTCCTGCGAGTCTTCCCCGTAGAAATTGTTTGAGTCGTATTCTTCCTGGTCTTCAGCAGCTTCACAGGTTAACTCTTCGGCATTATCTTCATCATCTTCCTCTGCCGCAACATCAACGTCTACTATGCTTGCGCCTTCAGCGGTGCGCATAATACTTACGCCTTGAGTAACCCTGCCCATAATCCTTACATCTGCAACAGGCGTTCTTATAATTGTGCCGTCGTTTGTTATAAGCATTATTTCATCGCTGTCCTTAACCATAAGCATTGAACACAAATTGCCTGTTTTCTCAGTCAGCTTCATAACGGATATGCCTTTTCCGGCGCGGCTTTGTATACGGTATTCATCTGTAAATGTGCGTTTGCCAAATCCGTTTTCCGTAATGCAGAGCACCTGTTTATTTTCTTGTACAACCGCTAATGATATAACTTCGTCGTTTTCATCAAGCTGCATGCTATTTACGCCCTGCGCGTTTCGTCCCATAGCGCGCACCTGATGCTCGCTGAAGCGTATGCTTTTCCCGAATTTTGTAGCAAGCATAAGCTCGTCTGAACCTGTAGTAAGTTCAACGCCTATAAGCTCGTCGTCTTCTAAAAGGCTTATTGCTATAAGGCCGGATTTTCTTAAATTAGTAAATTCAGACAAAGCGGTTTTCTTTATCTTACCTTGTTTTGTAGCCATTACGAGCATTTCTTCGCCGTCAGTCTGAGATATTGGCAGCATGCCTGTTACCTTTTCACCGCCTTCAAGCTGAAGAAGGTTTATTATAGCGGTGCCTTTCGCCGTTCTGCCGGCTTCCGGTATTTCGTAGCATTTCAGGCCATATACACGCCCGCGGTCTGTAAAGAAAAGTATATCGCTGTGAGAATTAACTATGTACATTTTTTCCACATAGTCTTCTTCACGCGTAGACATACCCATAACGCCTTTTCCGCCTCTGTTCTGCGAACGATATGTGCTTTGCGAAAGTCTCTTTACATATCCAAAATGAGTCATAGTAACTACCATGGAATCAACAGGTATAAGGTCTTCTATGTCTATTTCGCCCTCGACAGGGGAAATTTCGCTGCGTCTTTCATCTGCAAATTTCTTTTTTATTTCCAGTATTTCTTCTTTTATTACTGACATAAGAAGCGGTCTGTCGGAAAGCAGACGTTTATAATAAGCTATGTCTTTCTGCAAGTCGTCGTACTCTGCCTTAAGCTTATCCGCTTCCAGATTGGTCAGCCTTGCAAGACGCATATCCAGTATAGCCTGCGCCTGTCTGTCACTAAACGCAAAGCGGGCTATAAGCCGTTCCTTCGCAGAAACAGTATCTGCTGACGTGCGTATAATACGCACAACTTCGTCTATATTGGCTAAGGCCTTTAGCAGGCCTTCCAATATATGCGCGCGAGCTTCAGCCTTGTTAAGGTCATACTGTGTCCTTCTTGTTACAACGTCCACCTGATGCTGTATGTAATATTCCAGCATTTCCTTAAGAGAAAGCACGCACGGCTTGTTATCCACAAGCGCCAGCATTATAGCGCCAAACGTATCCTGCATTTGCGTATGCTTATAAAGATAATTAAGCACTACATTTGGCTGAGCGTCCTTTTTAAGGTCTATTACAATGCGCATGCCGTCGCGGTCGCTTTCATCTCGAATATCGCTTATCCCGTCAATGCGCTTATCGTGCACGAGCTCTGCTATCTTGCCTATAAGCCTTGCCTTGTTTACAAGATAGGGTATTTCATGAACAATTATCCTGTTTCTGCCATTTGAAAGCGTTTCGACTTCACTTTTTGCGCGTACTGTTATCTTGCCCTTGCCGGTATAGTACGCTTCGCGTATACCGCTTAACCCTAAAATTATGCCTCCGGTTGGAAAGTCCGGTCCCTTTATATACTCCATAAGCCCGTCAAGATCTATATCAGGGTTATCTATAAGAGCTACGGAGGCGTCGATTACCTCGCCTAAATTATGCGGCGGTATGTTTGTAGCCATGCCAACGGCAATGCCGCTTGAACCGTTTACAAGCAGGTTTGGGAACCTGGAAGGAAGAACCGCAGGCTGCTGAAGCGTTGCGTCAAAGTTAGGATAAAAATCTACCGTGTCTTTGTTTATTTCGCCTATTAAATGCATGGCAAGGCGGCTTAACCTTGCTTCCGTATAACGCATGGCAGCGGCGCCGTCGCCGTCAACAGAGCCAAAGTTGCCCTGCCCCTCAACTAATGGGTAGCGTATGTTAAATTCCTGCGCAAGGCGCACCATTGCGCCGTAAACGCTTGAATCCCCGTGCGGATGGTACTTACCAAGCACATCCCCAACTATGCGGGCGCTTTTCCTGAATGGCTTATCAGGCGTCATTCCAAGCTCGTTCATGTCATACAGTATGCGCCTGTGCACAGGCTTTAAGCCGTCTCGCACGTCGGGCAGAGCTCGGTTTATTATTACGGCCATGGAATAGGCCATAAAAGATTTTTTTACTTCTGAATCAAGTTCAGTAGTTATAATTTTATCTTGAATATCGCTCATACTTCACCTATAGATCCAAGTCCGTAACCATGTTGTAGTTATCCTGAATAAAGTCTCTCCTGGGTTCCACCTGGTCGCCCATGAGCAGATTAAGCGTTTCGTCAGCCGATACAGCGTCTTCGCTTGTAACGCGCATCATCGTTCTGCTTTCAGGGTTCATGGTAGTTTTCCACAGCTGCTCTGCAGACATTTCCCCCAGTCCTTTGTAGCGCTGTAGCTCTGGCATAGGATTTCTGCCTATCTCGTCAAGCACATCCTGAAGTTCCGTATCGTCGTAAACGTAGCGTTCATTTTTTCCCTTTGTAACCTTGTACAATGGCGGCATCGCTATATAAACGTATCCTTTATCTATAAGCGGGCGCATGTAGCGGTAAAAGAAGGTAAGCAAAAGTATTCTTATGTGCGCGCCGTCAACATCGGCATCAGTCATACAGACTATGCGGTGGTAACGCAGCTTGTTTATATCAAAATCTTCGCCTATACCGCAGCCAAACGCCGTAATCATGTTCTTAATTTCTGCGTTGGACAGTGCCTTGTCCATCCTTGTCTTTTCTACATTTAGTATCTTGCCCCTGAGAGGCAGTATAGCCTGGTAGTGCCTGTCCCTTCCTTTTTTAGCGCTTCCGCCGGCGCTGTCACCCTCAACTATGAATATTTCACATTTTGCAGGATCTTTTTCAGAACAGTCCGCTAATTTTCCCGGCAGAGAAGCGCTCTCCAATACTGTTTTTCTGCGTGTTAAATCTCTCGCTTTTTTAGCGGCTTCACGCGCCCTTGCAGCGGCAAGAGAGCGGTCCAATATAGCTCTTGCTTCAGCAGGGTTTTCTTCCAGAAACGCTGACAAACCTTCAGAAACTATGCTGTCCACAACGCCTCGCACTTCGCTGTTGCCAAGCTTAGTTTTTGTCTGCCCTTCAAACTGCGGCTCATGAAGCTTAACTGATATTATTGCGGTAAGACTTTCGCGAACATCTTCGCCTTTAAGGTTAGGATCTGAATCCTTTAAAATTTTAAAGCGTCTTGCATAATCATTTATAGTGCGCGTAAGAGCTGAATAAAACCCGGCAAGATGAGCGCCGCCTTCAGGGGTCTTTACGTTGTTTGCAAAACTGTATGTGTTCTCTGCAAAACTATCGTTATACTGCATGGCGACTTCAACTACTATGTCATTTTTTATGCCTTCCAGATATATAGGATTTTCAAAAAGTACGTTTTTATTGCGGTTTATATATGAAACGAATTCTTTTATGCCGCCGTTAAAAAGATAGCTTTTTTCAAACGGCTCGTCTGAACGATAATCTCCAAGGAATATATGTATGCCTTTGTTTAAAAAAGCCATCTCGCGCATACGAGAGCGCAGGGTTTCAAGACGGAAAGAAACGCCTTTGTCAAACACGCCGTCAGGATTATCGTCTGATTTTATGTCAGGCCAAAACTGCACCGTTGTTCCCGTCCTGTCGGTAGCGCCTATTTCTTTAAGGTCGTACATAATTTTACCGCGCCTGAATTCCTGCTGATATATTTTCCCTTTTGTATATACAGTAACTATCAGCTTTTTGCTCAGCGCGTTTACCACGGCCGCGCCAACGCCATGCAGACCGCCTGAAACCTTGTAACCGTTTCCGCCGAATTTGCCGCCGGCATGCAAAACCGTAAGGCATACTTCTACTGCCGGCCTGTTTAGCTTTGAATGTTTGCCGACAGGAAAACCGCGCCCATCGTCCTGCACGGTAACAGAACCGTCTTTATTCAAGCGGACTTCTATATTGTCGCAAAAGCCTGCAAGCGCCTCGTCTATGGAATTATCAACAATTTCATAGACTAAGTGTTCAAGACCGTTTACTCCTGTTGAACCTATGTACATGCCCGGGCGGTGTCTTACTGCCTCCAGGCCTTCCAGAACCTGTATCTGATTTTCGTCATATACAGCGTCTACATGAGTAGAGGCTGCAACCATGTCGGAAAATTCTTCTTCACTGAGTTGGTTTTTATCGTTTGTCATGCAACCTTCCTTCCTTAAAAAAGAGGGGCTTTCCCTCAATGAGAAAGGCATTTTTAAGCCGCCTTTCAACGTATATATTATACCATATTTTACCTAAAATTGAAAGTCCCTACCGCCTTGAAATTTAACGAAAAACAGGCTTTAATAACGTAAAATCAGGCCCTAAAAAAGCGGCTTTGTAAGCCGCTTTTTTTATAGTTGTTTTACGCCTTATGTTTATCGTTTAGTTTATTGAAACATTTTCCTTTTCGTGCTCTTCTTCCGCTTCAAAAGCAATTTTCTTTTCTTGCATCGTAGCCTTAATGTTTTTGTCTTTTCCGCCTGCAAGTATGTAATCGCTTAGCGGGTCTTCAAGCAGTCTTTGTATAGTTCTGCGCATCGGGCGCGCGCCAAGTTTCGGATCGTACCCTTCTTCAGCTAAAAAGTCCAACACTTTTTCATCGTATTCTATCTTTATGTCATGCAGAGCCAGACGCTCATCAACCTGCTTAAGCATAATTTTAGCTATTTCTTTAATCTCATCCTTGTTCAGCGCGTGGAAAACTATTATTTCGTCAAGGCGATTTATAAATTCGGGTCTGAATTGTCTTTTAGTTTCTTCCAGAACATGGTCTCTCATAGTTTCATAGTCCGGCAAGGCGTTTCCGTCTCTTCCGAAGCCTACGGACCTGCTGTTAAATATGGTCTGCGCGCCTAAGTTGCTGGTTAATACTATTATGGTATTCCTGAAGTTAGTTGTCTTTCCCATATTATCGGTAAGCCTGCCGTCCTCTAATATCTGCAAAAGCATATTGAATACATCCGGATGCGCTTTTTCCACTTCGTCAAACAGCACAACAGAGTACGGCTTCCTGCGCACAGCTTCTGTAAGCTGGCCGCCTTCATCATATCCAACGTATCCGGGAGGAGATCCCACCATTCTTGACACTGTATGCTTTTCCATGTATTCACTCATGTCAAGGCGTATTACCGCGTCCTCATCGCCAAACATGGCTTCGCCCAAGGCGCGGCACAGCTCCGTTTTTCCTACTCCTGTCGGCCCTAAAAATATGAACGATCCAAGCGGTCTCTTTGGGCTCTGCATGCCCGCGCTTGCGCGCCTTAACGCTCTGCTTACTGCGGATACCGCTTCATTCTGACCTATCACGCGCTTATGAAGCTCATTTTCAAGGTTCAAAAGTCTTTCGGACTGCGCTTTTGTAAGCTGTGCAACAGGAACGCCGGTCCAGCGTGATACTACGTCTGCAATATCTTTATCTAATATCGACAGCTGGTTTTTCTTTCCCGTTTTTTCCCATTCCTCTTTTGCAAGAATAAGGTCCGCCTTCAGCTTCTGTTCCTTATCCCTTATATTCGCCGCTCCTTCATAGTCCTGTTTTTCGATGGCGTTTTTCTTTTCATTGCCGGCTTTTTCTATACGCCGCTGTATTTCCTTAATATTTTCAGGAATTTCTAAAGACTGTATTCTTTTGGCAGACGACGCTTCATCTATAAGATCTATGGCCTTGTCCGGCAAAAAGCGGTCATTGATATAGCGCGCGCTGTAATCCACAGCCGCTTTGATGGATTCATCAGTTATCTTTACGTTGTGGTATTCCTCATACTTTGGGCGCAGGCCCTGCAGAATAAGTATGCTGTCTTCCTTTGAAGGCTCGTCTACCATAACAGGCTGAAGCCTTCTTGAAAGAGCGCTGTCTTTTTCTATGCTCTTTCTATAATCATTTATAGTTGTAGCGCCTATAAGCTGTATTTCGCCCCTTGCAAGGGCCGGCTTAAGAATGCCTGCGGCATCTATGCTTCCTTCTGCCTTTCCAGCGCCGACTATCATCTGTATTTCATCGATAAACAGCATAATGTTCTTTTGAGAACGCACTTCATCGACAATGCCGTTCATACGCTCTTCAAATTCGCCGCGGTATTTGGTTCCTGCAACAATGGTGCTTACATCAAGGGAAATAAGCTTTTTGCCACGCAGAGTGTCCGGTACGGACTCTTCATGCATAAGCTGAGCCAAGCCTTCAACTACTGCGCTTTTGCCAACCCCTGGTTCTCCTATAAGTATCGGGTTGTTTTTTGTACGCCTTGAAAGGATCTGTATAATACGGTGAATTTCTTTTTCTCTTCCGATAACAGGGTCCAGCAATCCGTCGCTCGCCATCTGCGTTAAATCACGGCCGTATTTTGCAAGAAGGGAGTCTTCTTCCTGCTCTTCACCGCTTATCTCTCTTTGCAGGCTCATTTCAGCCTCTTCTTTAAGAACCTGCGTGTCGCAGCCAAACACAGCCAGTATTCGGCCTGCAACTGAACCGCCTTCTTCAAGCAAAAGCATCCAAAGCAAAGGCGTTGTAACATATTGAATATGGTTTTTCTGTATGGTCATTATTGATTTTTCAATCAGGCTTTTCATTTTTGGCGTAAGCTCAAGCGCGGTTACGGGTTCATCCTGCCTTGCATAGAGCTGGGAAACCGTCTCTCTTACAGCGTTTTGCGTAATATGATCAGGCAGCGACGGCACATCGCTCCTGGCTTCTTTTATGAGCCCGAGAAGCAAATGCTCCGTACCTAAATATTTATGCCTCATAGCTGCAGCGCTCTGCCTGGCAAACTCCATGGCTTTGCGAGCCTTTGGGCTTAGTTTTCCATATAGGGACATATTATTCCTCCAATCGCCGTCTTATTTCATCGGCTCTTAAAAAATTGGTATCACCTGAGTTTACAGGGAATTGATCGCGTTCATTATTATTTAATGAAAGCAAAGAATCTGCCGTTTTTATATCAACAGGAAGTATTTCGTTTTCCGCGCCCATTCTGAGCTGCGACCATAGATATAAAAACTCTGCGGAAGTTATCCTTCTTGCATATTTTAATATCCCATAGGCTCTGTACGCCTGGTCATATAAAGAAGAACGCGGGTTATTCAGCACCCTTTTAGCAAGCATCTTTTCCTGGTTTGTTACAACAGTAAGAGCTTCTTTTAAGTCTTCAGGGATTTGTTCGTCTTTTTTTATGCTGCAACTCAGCACATATAAGCATGAGTCATTTTTGTTATTTTCAATAGGCGCAAGCGCACAATTATGCTCGTCCTGTATTCTTTTTATTGTCGCAGGCATTTGCCTTAATGAGCTTGAAACAGGCAGATGAAGCAAAACAGATATTTCAGCGCCGCTGCCTGATTTAAGAGGTTTAGCGGTTAGAAAACCGAATTCCTCATCAAAAGCAGCGGGAAAATCCTTAAACACAAGCCCTGAAATATTATATAATTCATTAAGAGGCTCATCATCTGCTTCATCAAAATAGCGTATAAATTTTACAGCATCCAGGTCTCCTGCCACTACGTATGTGTCGCATGTGCTGTTTTCAAATATAACGGCGTTGCCGTTTGCAAGAGCGTTATCAAGTATGGAATTATCCAGCCCTAAATCGTTAAGGCATTCGTTGTCGTCCTTTGTGATCTGGCGAAATATTTCCCTGCCGCCATAAAGCGCTCTTGAAATTCTCGCTAAGTTTGCGTCTCGCTGTTCCTTGCTCATTTTGTTTGGGAAAGGCAGATCAGCGAAGTTTCTTGAAAGGCTTGCTCTGTTTGAGACAACAAGGTTATTCATCCAGCCCTCCGTGCATGGAAATGGATTTTTCCGTTTGATTTATTTCATCGCGCAGCTTTGCAGCGCGTTCAAAGTCCTGCGTTACTATCGCTGTACGCAACTGATGCTGAAGCTCCGCGAGAACTTCTTCACTTTTAATCTTTCTTTGCTCATTTTCTCTATTAGATTCCTGCAGCTCAGGGTTCTTTATAGATTTAAGCTGCTCTCTTGCGGCGTCATAGCAATGCGGGCATCCAAAAACGCTCTCATCATTTATTTCGCCTATCACGCTGCCGCATTCCGGGCAGAAGCTTTCGGGCAGCTTTTTGTCCGTAACATCGTTTGCATTGGCAGCGCGCGCTTTGCTCGCAATTATATGCAGAGCTTTAAAAAACTCGTTCTGCGCAGACATGGCGCACTCCGTACAAATAGTGCGGGTTGTTATATGCCCGTTATTGTATACCTGAAAAACAATATTTCCTTCATTTTTGTGACAAATTTCACAAATCATTTCTTTTCTCCTGTTCATTGATCTTTACAACGGATATGAGCATATTGCGCAAAACGCACGCTCTTATCGCATCTTTTATTTGATTGTTAACCGGTATGTTAAACGCCGTCGATGCCGTGGCCGCGCACATAATATTCGCTTCGTTCGCAGTTACCATATTGCGTTGCGCAAGCTGTCTGCATATTGCCTGCGCGGAACGGGCGTCTATTGCGTCCCCGATAAGCTCATTCAGGAGCTGCTCAAGCTGCTCTCCCGTGTGCTTTTGTATCTGTACAATACGTATAAATCCGCCGCCGCCGCGCCTGCTTTCGATAAGGTACCCGTGCGCCGGCGTAAAGCGTGTTGAAAGCACATAGTTAATCTGAGAAGGAGAACAGCTGAAGCGTTCAGCCAGTTCATTCCTCTGGAGGCGCAGCTCGCCTTCCTCAAGGCTCATCATATCTTTGATAAAGCTTTCTATCATATCGCTTAATCGCACCGAGTTCACTCCTTCCGCCAAGAAGTCTGACCTTCTTTGACTATTAAATTGTAACATAAGAAATTGTTTATTACAAGGTATATTACAAGCGTTTACAATTGTAGCTTTACAATAGATGTGAGACTGAAAGCTGAGAAAAAAGCGATCGAGT
>CAZFHI010000019.1:0-38873 GCA_964518875.1 uncultured Oscillospiraceae bacterium | reverse complement strand
ACTCGATCGCTTTTTTCTCAGCTTTCAGTCTCACATCTATTGTAAAGCTACATAATTTAGTTAAAGCATAAAGAGTTTTTCATTGTAAATAATGTAAATTTCGTGTATAATTATCTGTAGCCACGGATGCTTGTTTTCCGTGCAATGACGTTTGACAACAATTAAGGAGGAAAATGCATGTCAAAATATGTGTATCTATTCAAAGAAGGCAATGCGTCCATGCGTAACCTGCTTGGCGGCAAAGGCGCCAACCTTGCGGAAATGACCAACATCGGCCTTCCTGTGCCTTACGGATTTACGGTAACGACCGAAGCCTGCACACGCTACTATGAAGATGGTAAGATTATAGCTCCAGAAATTGAAGAAGAAATCTACAAAGCGCTTCATATAGTAGAAGAACAGGCAGGCAAAAAGTTCGGCGATCCTGAAAACCCCTTCCTGGTATCAGTTCGCTCAGGCGCGCGCGCTTCTATGCCTGGCATGATGGATACTATTTTAAACTTAGGCCTTAACGATATTTCAGTAGAAGCTGTAGCGAAGCTTACAAATAACCCGAGATTTGCTTACGACAGCTATCGCCGCTTTATACAGATGTTTTCTGATGTAGTTATGGGAATCGACAAAGAGCTTTTCCACAACGCGCTTGAAACTGCAAAAGAAAAAAAGGGCGTAAAACATGATACCGGCCTTGATGCTGAAGATTTAAAGAAGCTTGTTGCAGAATATAAAAATATTTACAAAAATGCTATAGACGAAGAATTCCCTCAGGATCCTAAAGTACAGCTTATGGAAGCTATAAAGGCTGTTTTCCATTCATGGGACAACCCGCGCGCCATATATTACCGCCGTATGAATGACATACCTTCTACCTGGGGTACAGCTGTTAATGTTCAGAGCATGGTTTTTGGCAACATGGGAGACGACTGTGGTACAGGCGTTGCCTTTACTCGTAACCCTGCGACCGGCGAAAACAAAATCTACGGTGAATATCTTATGAATGCACAAGGCGAAGACGTTGTTGCAGGAATACGTACACCGCATCCGCTTGAAGACATGAAGGAATCAATGCCGGACGTCTATAAGCAATTTACTGAAATAGCTCACAATCTTGAAAACCATTATCGCGACATGCAGGACCTTGAATTTACGATAGAGAGAGGCAAATTGTTCTTGCTTCAGACCAGAAACGGCAAGCGTACTGCGCAGGCCGCAGTAAAGGTAGCTGTAGACTTGGTTGATGAAGGCATGATTACAGAAGAAGAAGCGGTATTAAAAGTAGAACCAAAACAACTTGACAGCCTGCTTCACCCAACCTTTGATGTCAATGCAATAAAAAAGGCAGAGCATATTGCAACTGGTCTTCCTGCTTCACCTGGAGCCGGCGCGGGCAAGATTTACTTTACAGCTAAAGAGGCCGCGGAAGCTGGCCGTCGCGGCGAAAGAGTAATACTTCTTCGCGACGAGACTACACCTGAAGATATTGAAGGCATGGACTTCGCGCAAGCGGTGTTGACTGCGCGCGGCGGTATGACAAGCCATGCAGCAGTTGTTGCACGCGGCATGGGCAGGGCAGCAGTTGTGGGTTGCTCGGCAATACACCTTAACGAAGCCAAAAAAGAAGTACGTATAGGTGATAAGCTTTATAAAGAGGGAGATACCGTAAGCGTAGACGGCAGCACAGGCAAAGTTTACGACGGCATTATTCCTACAGTAGAAGCGGATGTATCAGGTGACTTTGGACGCATTATGAGCTGGGCAGATGCTGCAAGACGTCTGCATGTGCGCACTAACGCTGATACTCCTCGCGATACAAAGCAGGCTGTGCATTTCGGCGCGGAAGGCGTAGGACTTTGCCGTACCGAGCATATGTTCTTTGAAGCTGACCGTGTAAAAGCAATGCGCGAAATGATACTGTCAGACAACTCTGAACAACGCCGTAAAGCGCTTAATAAAATACTTCCTTTCCAGCAAAAAGACTTTGAAGAAATGTACAAGGCGCTTGAAGGCCGTCAGATGACAGTGCGTTATCTTGACCCGCCGCTTCATGAATTCCTTCCTTCCAAAAATATGACGGAAGAAATTGAAACTATTGCAAAAGAACTTGGCACTACAGCAGAAGCTATTAAAGACAAGATTGATGAACTGCATGAATTCAACCCAATGATGGGCCATCGTGGATGCCGTCTTGCTGTAACTTATCCTGAAATAGCCGAAATGCAGACTCGCGCCGTGTTGCAAGCAGCTCTTAACGTACACAAGGAAAAAGGCTACGACTTAGTTCCTGAAATTATGATACCTTTGGTAGGCAGCAAGGCAGAGCTTAAGTTTGTAAAGGATGTTGTTACAAAAACTGCTGAAAAGGTATTTGAAGAGTACGGTGAGAGAATAGATTATCATGTCGGCACAATGATAGAAATACCACGTGCGGCTGTTACAGCAGACGAAATTGCTGAAGAAGCAGACTTCTTCTCATTTGGCACAAACGACTTAACACAGATGACATTTGGTTTCAGCCGTGATGACGCCGGGAAGTTCCTTAATTCTTATTATGACAATAGCATTTTGGAATTCGATCCGTTTTCACGTCTTGACTTTGACGGCGTAGGCAAATTAGTTAAAATGGCCGCAAAGCTTGGAAGAAGCACTAATTCTAATCTTAAGCTGGGCATATGTGGCGAGCATGGCGGAGATCCTGCTACGATAGAATTCTGCCACAATGCCGGACTTGACTATGTATCTTGCTCTCCGTTCCGCGTACCTGTTGCGCGTCTTGCAGCAGCGCAAGCGGCGATAAAAGAAAAAATGGCCAAGTAACAATTTGTATTTAAATTAAACAAACAAGGCACCCTGCAGGGTGCCTTGTTTTAATGTAATGCAAAAAACTGTTGTTTAGTCTAATTATAAATTTTAAACTTCATATTTATTTAATTATATTTTACTTCGCGATTTTTTATATAATCCTAAGCTTTGAAACAATTATTTATTAAAAAGAAAGCATACAATTTTTATACTGTAGATAAAACAATATTAATGAGTTTCTGGGGCAGAGCCCTTTGAACGTAAGCAAAACCAGCGAAGTGTTGTTGTCATGGGACATAGCTTAGCAATGTTTTACTCTGATTTTCTTATTTCTTAAGTGTAAGCGATTAATAGAAAGCGCCATAGACAATGCGCCAATGGACACTTTATCAATACTCTGATGGGTATATAATACTATTTATTACAATACTCTGAAAACTGATATTACCTTACCAAGTATCTCTACTGTTGGAGTATATATTGGAGCCATGTCCGGGTTTTCTGGTTGCAGCCTAAAATGACCGTTTTCTTTATAAAATCTTTTTACTGTCGCTTCATCATCTATAAGCGCAACAACGATATCGCCGTTGTTTGCTGTCACCTGTCTGCGAACGATAATAGTATCTCCATTCATAATGCCTACGCCTATCATACTTTCGCCTTTGACTTTAAGCGCAAAATGCTCACCGTTGCTGAGCATAAAATCTGGTATTTCTAACTGCTCGGTTCGGTTTTCTTCTGCGAAAATGGGTAAGCCGGCAGCAACAGCGCCAAGCAGGGGAATAGTTGTAAAATTACTGCTCGCGCTTTGCTCAGAATTTAATATTTCTATTGCACGAGGCTGCATAGCATTTCGGCGCAGCTCTCCGCTTTCTTCAAGACGTTTTAGGTGCGCGTGAACGGTTGAAGTTGATTTTAATCCAACGCCTGAACATATTTCGCGAACAGATGGCGGGTATCCATTTTTTGTGCTGAATTCTTTGATGTACTCTAAAATAAGTTTACGCGTTTCACCGCGTCTGCGCTTTGGAGTACCATTAGATTTTTTTATTTTATTCTGCATAATATTGCCGATATAAATATTTTTGACTTCATACTTAAGCTCCTTGTACCTGAACTGTACATATTATACAATGCAAACAAACGTTTGTAAAGTTATTTTTTATTGTCGTTATTTTCATGTGGAATCATTGGCATAGGTATCCTTTTCGCGGCCTCGCGCTTGCGTTGATCCGTCATTGCGGCATAATGCCGTCGCGTTGTGTTTACATCGGAATGCCCAAGCGCATCAGCAACCAAATAAATATCACCGGTTTCCTGATATAAGGCGGTGCCAAATGTGCTTCTCAGCTTATGCGGACTTATTCTTTTCTTTAATGGCGCTGCAATATTTGCATACTTTTTTACCATGTTTTCTACAGCACGAACGGTCATACGTTTTTTTTGCAAAGACAAGAATAATGCGTTTTCACTGCCTTCTTCAGCTTTTATATTTTTTCTTATTTCAATATAAGCAATTAAAGCTGTTTTTACCTCATCCGGATAATAAAGTATAGATTGATCTCCGCCTTTTCGCGTTACTACAAAAGAATTTTTTTCAAAGTTAAAATCATCCATGTCCAACCCTACAAGCTCGCTTACACGAATTCCTGTACCTAAAAACAATATAATTATGGCAAGATCACGCTCACGCGTAGACTTAAGATAGGCTTTTTGTTTGCTTGAAAGACCTTCTCCTGTACTGATAACTCTAATCAGTTCCTGCACCTCATCCTGGTCTAAAAACAATATAGGTTTGTTTTTTTTCTTGGGGAGTTCAACAAGCGTTGCTACATTTGAAGAAATAAGCTCATTTTTAAACAGATAATCAAAAAAAGATCGCAGAGAACAAAGCTTACGCATTATCCCCAATTCATTGTTTTGAACGAAGGTAGGGGAGGAGCTTTGTTCTTTTTCATCATCTTTTACATAATACATTAAATATTCCTGATAACTTTCAATATCTCTTGCAGAAATTCTATTTATATCATCTATAGTCATAAGTTCAGGAGAACTATTCGCAAAAGAAACACGCTCGGAGCATAAATATCTAAAAAATAAGTTTAAATCATATGCATAAGCTAAACGCGTCAAAGGGCTTGTAGTTTGCGATATAGCTCTAAAAAAATCTCCGCAAACAGACGGCAGCTTTTTAAGCTGAAGCTTTAACTTTTCATGATATTTTTGAGAACGAATCTTGTGGTAGGTAACGGCCACCATAATCCCTCCTTAAAACGTTTTTTAGCTTGCCGAATGAAGAAATACCTGTCTTGAAAAAACAAATGATTTTAAACTCAATTGATTTTCTCAAAAAACTTTTAAGGCGTATTCAAATAAACAAATTCATCATTGATAATTGTTCTTTTTAGAAACAAAGGCTGGTATCAAAAATTAACGAGCCGTTTGCAAAGACATATGCAGTTGACAGCTATAATAACACATGGCAAACTCACCACATACATATTATACGCAGAAGGAATAAAAAAAGCAATACTATTCGTAAAAGATGCCTTTTGCGAATAGTATTGCTTTCAGTTTCAAGATAAGATTTTATATATTTCCCCCTCTGCTTTAATTTTCTAAACGCCGATAGTTAAATATTGCAACAATGCACTTGTTTTCTTATTGTTTAATTTGATTCGTTAAATGTTAGACATCAAAAAAATTTCAAAACATTCCAGTCGTAAAAAGGTTCTATACATATGAGTTTTAATCTTTATAAAGGCTTAATTCATACTGATAGCAAAAAGATTGTGATTCACTTACATATTCTACTAAGAAAGCTATAAAATCGTCCTCATTAAAAAATTCTAATTTATACTGATCATTCTTGCTGCAATTTGGCGATTTCAGCTTTGGCAAGCGCGTCGCATCGGTTGTTAAGATCGTTATCTGAATGTCCTTTTACTTTGTAAAATTTTACCTGAGGGTGTTTTTTTATAGTTAAAAGAAGCAGCTTCCAAAGGTCCTGATTTTCTACAGGTTTTTTATTTGACGTTTTCCACCCGTTAAGCTGCCAGCTTTTTATCCAATCTTTTTCAAAGGCATTTACTACATAGGTTGAATCAGAATAAACGTTTATTATGCACGGCTTCTTAAGCTGACCTATGCCGCTTATAACGGCAAACAGTTCCATACGATTATTTGTAGTTGCGGGCATATTTCCGCTCACTTCTTTTTCGTGTTTGCCAAATTGCAGAATAGCCGCCCAGCCGCCTGGCCCGGGATTTCCGGAACAGGCGCCGTCAGTGTATATATTTACTTCATGATAATTATTTTTTTCCGGGTTATTTTGCATTAGTCACTAATTCCAACGTATCGCGCGCAATAACTAATTCTTCATTCGTTGGGATAACCAAAATTTTAACCTTACTGTCTGCAGCGGAAATATCTGCTTCTTTCCCCTTTATTTTGTTCTTTTCGCGGTCAATTTTTGCACCAAGGAATTCCATACCATCCATTACGCGTTCTCTTAATTCTATGCCGTTTTCCCCTATTCCTGCTGTGAATACAATTACATCAACACCGCCCATTACAGCGGCATACGCGCCTATGTATTTCTTTACGCCCATATCCAGCATTTGCTGCGCTATAAGAGCGTTTTCATCGCCTTGTTCTGCCGCGTTATCAACATCGCGCATATCGCTGCTGATGCCGCTTATACCGAGTAATCCGCTCTTTTTGTTTAATATATTAAGCATTTCGTTAATGTCAATACCGTCATTATTCATAATGTATTGTAAAACTGCAGGATCCAAGCTGCCGCTTCTCGTTCCCATAATCAAACCTTCGAGCGGCGTAATACCCATGCTTGTGTCTACACACTTGCCGTGGTATACAGCGCAAACAGAAGAGCCGTTGCCAAGGTGGCATGTAATAATTCTTAATTTTTTAACATCTTCGTTTAAAAACTCAGCAGCGCGAGCGCTTACGTAGCGGTGGCTTGTACCGTGGAAACCGTATCTGCGAACATGAAGGCGTTTATAATAATCCATGGGAACACCGTAAAGATACGCTTTTGGAGGCATTGTCTGGTGAAATGCCGTATCAAAAACTGCTACCATGGGTGTATTTGGCATAACTTCTTTGCACGCCATTATGCCCATAAGATTTGCAGGGTTATGCAAAGGACCGAGAGGTATATTTTCTTTAATGGCTTCAATAACTTTATCGTCGATTATAACAGACGCTGTGAACTTTTCTCCGCCATGGAGAACTCTGTGTCCGACAGCGCCTATTTCGTTCATGTTTGAAACTACGCCGTGCTCGCTGTCCGTAAGCGCTTTAAGCATATTTTTTGACGCGGCAACATGGCTTTCCATTGGTTCTTCAACAATAAACTTTTCACCATTTACTGTTTGAGTAAGTTTGCTGCCTTCTATGCCTATTCTTTCTATAAGTCCTTTTGCGATAGTTGTTTCATTGTCCATATCAATCAGCTGATATTTAAGTGATGATGATCCTGCATTTACAATTAAAATCTTCATGCTGTATTTCTCCTTGGTTTTATTATTAGCACACAACCTTATGCAAAAAATAAAGGAAGCATACTCATTGCTTCCTTTATTATATCACATGTATTGCTTATTCTACAATTTTCGCGACGGCGCCGGCGCCCACGGTGTGGCCGCCTTCACGGATAGCAAAGCGCAGCCCCTGCTCAATAGCGATAGGCGTTATAAGCTGTACTTCCATCTGTACGTTGTCACCAGGCATTACCATTTCCACGCCTTCAGGCAGGGTTATGGTTCCTGTTACGTCTGTTGTTCTAAAGTAGAACTGCGGGCGATAGCCGTTGAAGAAAGGCGTATGACGGCCGCCCTCATCCTTCGTAAGAACGTAAACTTCTCCGAAGAAATGTGTTAAAGGCTTGATCGTTCCGGGCTTTGCAAGCACCTGGCCGCGCTCTATCTCGTTGCGCTGCACGCCGCGGAGAAGCACGCCTATGTTGTCGCCAGCTTCGCCTTCGTCAAGCATCTTGTGGAACATCTCTACTCCGGTTACTACGACCGAGCGGGACTTTTCTGTAAGGCCGACTATTTCAACAGTGTCGGATACCTTTACGGCGCCGCGCTCTACACGGCCGGTTGCAACTGTGCCGCGGCCTGTGATTGAAAATACGTCCTCGACAGGCATAAGGAAGGGCTTGTCTACGTCGCGGTCAGGCGTAGGAATGTAGGCGTCCACAGCTTCCATAAGATCGAATATGCATTTGCACTCAGGCGCGTGCTCAGGATCTGTGCCGCCGTTCTGCATGTACTCAAGCGCCTTTAACGCCGAGCCCTTTATAATAGGCACATCGTCTCCAGGAAAGCCGTATTCGTTTAACAGCTCGCGCACTTCCATTTCGACTAACTCAAGAAGTTCCTCGTCGTCCATAAGGTCCGTCTTGTTGATGAATACTACGATGTAGGGAACGCCGACCTGGCGGGCAAGCAGTATATGCTCGCGCGTCTGCGGCATAGGTCCGTCGGGAGCTGATACTAGCAGTATCGCGCCGTCCATCTGGGCCGCGCCTGTAATCATGTTCTTAACATAGTCGGCGTGGCCGGGGCAGTCCACATGCGCGTAGTGACGATTTTCGGTTTCGTACTCAACGTGGCTTGTGTTGATTGTTATTCCACGCGCCTTTTCTTCCGGCGCCTTGTCGATTTCGTCATATTTCATGGCGCTGGCGTGGCCTTCCTTTGCAAGCACCATCGTGATTGCCGCTGTAAGCGTCGTCTTGCCATGGTCAACGTGCCCTATGGTTCCTATGTTCACATGGGGTTTTGTGCGTTCGTATTTTTCTTTTGCCATAATTTCTCCTCCAAATTTTACGGTTTTTGCCGGCAGGCTGTCCGGCGATAGTATCCGGCAACAGCCGGAAACGCCAATGCGGTAAAACCGCAGTGGACGAGTGGAGCGGGTGATGGGAATCGAACCCACGTAGCCAGCTTGGGAAGCTGGAACTCTACCATTGAGTTACACCCGCAAGAGTTAACGGGATAATCATATACAAAATAAGCAAAAATGTCAATCATTTTAGGCTTTTTTGCGTTGAAAAAAGCAAGACTCAATCATTAAGCTTATTGAATAATTAAGAATAATCAGAATATCATAAAAGTTAATGCTAAACCTTGCAATAAAAGCTATGTCATGCTATACTTAGCGACACGGATCATGGGTGTGCGCGCCATGAATCCTGATTTATGCGCAAAAGAGGTGAAAGCTTTGAAGAAAGATATACATCCTAAGTACGGTAAAGCAACCGTAACTTGCGTTTGTGGAGAAACATTTGAAACCGGCTCCACAAAGAAGGACATACGTGTTGAAATTTGCTCAAAATGCCATCCGTTCTATACCGGTAAGCAAAAGCTGGTGGACTCTGGCGGCCGTGTCGATCGCTTCAAAAAGCGTTTCGGCTTGGAGTAATTTATGTTTCTAATGGCAGGCAGACCTCTTATATTGTGTCTGCCTGCCTTTTATCTTTAAAGAAGGAGACAATATGAAGGAAAATAAACAGAACCGTCCCGACATAGGCGGACAAGCTGTGTTGGAAGGCGTTATGATGCGTTCGCCTGATCATATGGCAATCGCGGTAAGACGGGAAAATGGGGATATTGTTGTAAAGCGTACTAAAAACACACCGCTTAGTGAAAAACACAAGTGGATGGGATGGCCGTTTGTACGCGGCGCCGTAAATCTTATAATGATGATGAAGCTTGGCATGAGCGTTATGCAGGACAGCACAGCAATGTTAGGTGTTCTTGAAGATGAAGAACCTGGCAGATTCGAAAAGTGGCTTACAAAAAAGCTCGGCAAGAAAGCAGAAAAAGTTTTCATGGCCTTCGCCATTATATTAGCTTTTGCGCTCAGCATATGCTTGTTTGTGCTACTGCCAAATCTTCCGGTTAGAGCATTGCGCGCAAGCGGTTGGTCGCTGTTAGGCGTTAACCTTTTAAGCGGTCTTATAAGAACTGTTATCTTAATATTATATTTGTGGATATGCGGTTTTCAAAAGGATTTGCGACGCACTTTCCAATACCATGGAAGCGAACACAAGACAGTCTATTGCAATGAGAACGATCTTCCACTTACTGTTGAAAATGTGCAAAAATTTTCAACCCTTCATCCGCGATGCGGCACAAGCTTTTTACTGATTACATTTATTTCTTCAATCATATTTTATTCAATTATAGACCAGCTTGTTTTTACAATATCTGGCTATGACCTGGGCGCCAACTATGGCGTGCGTATTTTAAGCAGGTTACTTTTGCTTCCACTTGTAGCTGGAATAAGCTATGAGATATTAAAATCTCTTGCGCATTCTGAGACCGCTTTTGCTCGAGCATTGCGCTGGCCCGGCATGCAGCTTCAACGCCTTACAACTAGGCGGCCTGACGACAGCATGTGTGAAGTTGCAATAGCCTCTATGAAAGCTGCGCTTGATGGTTTGCCGGAAGGAGAAACCACTGAAGAAGGCTGGGTAATAATTAAAAAAAGCGACGGCCAAAAAGCAGAATATGAAGCAGATATAGACAAGCAAAGCACGCCGCGGCAAAAAGCAGTATGAACTTCAGAAAGCTTTATAAGGCTGGAGCCAAAAAGCTTTCTGGCATTGAAAATGC
The DNA here is from genome assembly GCA_964518875.1 of uncultured Oscillospiraceae bacterium. Lineage (GTDB taxonomy): Bacteria > Bacillota > Clostridia > Christensenellales > Aristaeellaceae > DTU024. Next base: position 28,425 of record CAZFHI010000019.1, on the reverse strand, counting down.
CGAATATGACGCGCAGAAACTTCTTGCGCATATTGCAAATAAGGATATGCTCTTAGCGAAAGCGCTTGACATAAACATTACAGAAGATCAGGAACGCATATATAACGATATGCTTTCAAGACGCGCGCATGGTGAGCCTTTGCAGTATATAATAGGCGAAGCGCCGTTTATGGGACTTATGTTTTATGTCGACAAGCGCGTGCTTATCCCCCGCTTCGATACTGAAACAGTCGTTTGCGCCTGTCTTGATATTGCTAAACCCCATTCTGAATTGCTCGATCTTTGTACAGGCAGCGGCGCGATAGCAGTATCATTAAAGCATATAAGACAAGATTTAAATATAACCGCCTCTGATATTTCTCTTGATGCCCTTACAGTTGCAAAAAGCAACGCGAACAGACATGGCGTAAGCATAAGCTTTGTTAAAAGCGATATGTTTGAACATGTAGAAGGCGTTTTCGATACTGTAGTATGTAACCCGCCTTATATCAAGGAGGAAGAGCTGCAGTTTCTTTCAAAAGAAGTCAAGCGGGAACCCGTATCTGCGCTTGCAGCAGGAGCGGACGGTCTTGTTTTTTACAGGCGGCTTTTTTCAGAAAGCAAAGAATACCTTAAAAAAAACGCCTACATAGTTTGTGAGCTTGGCTTTGGCCAAAGCAAGGATGTATGCAAAATTGCACAAAAAAACGGCTTTTCCGTACTTAAAATAAAAAATGATTTAAATAATATTCCAAGGGCTTTAATCGCACAACTGAAGGAGAGAGAACTTGCTTAAAGAGCATTTTGAAAATATGCGTTCGCGTTACCAGGAGCTGCTCACAGCGTCTGCCCAGCCGGATACGTTAAAAGACATAGATCTTTATCAAAAAATTGTTGTAGAAATGAAAGAGCTTGAAAAGCCGCTTGCCGTCTGGAAAGAATATAAAGAAACGCTGGACTCTCTTTCCCAGGCAAAAGAGCTTGTTTCTGACCCCGCTTTAGCGGAGCTCGCTCAGGAAGAAATAGAAACTTTATCAAAAAAAGAAGAAGATTTAAAAAAGCAGTTAAAGAAATTTCTTATGCCGCAGGACCCTGATGATAAACGTAACGTAATAATAGAAATACGTCCGGGAGCGGGCGGCGATGAGGCCGGCCTTTTTGCTGGAATGCTTTTAAGAATGTATACGCATTATGCTGAAAGAAAAGAATATAAGGTTTACCTTAATTCCGTATCGGACAATGCGGTCGGCGGCATAAAAGAGGCGGTTTTAACTATAAAAGGAGCAGGCGCATTCGGTCGTTTCAAGTTTGAAAGCGGCGTGCACCGCGTGCAGCGTGTTCCATCTACGGAATCCCAAGGCAGAATACATACAAGTACGGCAACGGTTGCGGTACTTCCTGAAATGGATGATGTTGATGTGGAAATAAATCAAAATGACCTTCGTATAGACGTTTATCGCTCAACCGGGCACGGCGGGCAATCAGTAAACACTACGGACTCCGCCGTTCGCATAACGCATCTGCCTACAGGATTGGTTGTTACGTGCCAAAACGAAAAAAGTCAGCTTAAGAATAAAGAGACGGCTTTAAAAGTGCTTAGAAGTCGTTTGTATGATATAAAGCGTTCCGAAAGAGATGAAAAATACGCTGCTCAAAGAAGAGGGCAGCTTGGGACGGGCGATCGCTCTGAACGTATACGCACATACAATTTTCCACAAGGCCGCGTTACCGATCACCGCATCAATTTAACGCTGTACAAAATTGATGATATAATTAATGGCGATCTTGACGAAATAATAGACGCGTTGACTATAGCGGCGCAGGAAAAGAATGCAGACGCGCTAAACGCCTGAAAAAACAAATTATTTAATCTGTTTTGCTTATTATGAGTACAGAAAAAAGTCAAAAATAAGTTTTATCTGTACTGGATATTATTCGCTGATTATTGTATAATGGAAAAAACAAACAAAAGGGGGAATTTAAAATGATTAAGGTGATTCATGGGAAAAAGGGTTCCGGCAAGACAAAGCGCATAATTGATATGACTAATGCATCTTTTGATCATCAGCATGGCGACGTAATATTTATTGATGACGATAACCGCTATATGTTCGATCTGCGTCACGAAGTGCGCTTTGTTAACGCCGGAGAATATGGCATGGTAAGCCCTGAAATGTTCTATGGCTTTTTGTGCGGCATATTGTCTCAAAACGCTGACATAAGCAGCATTTTTATAGATGCTTTCCTGCGCCTTGCAAATTCTCAGCCCAACGAAACTGAATGGTTCTTTAATCATTTGGAACAGCTTGCAGAAAAGCACGATGTTGAGTTTGTTCTTTCCGTAAGCTGCGACGACTCCGAAGCGCCTGATTATATTAAAAAATATTTCATCTGATTCTAATAAGTTTTTTATTAAATTTTATCGGCATTAGTGATATTGCCTTTGTTTTATATACGGTTTTCCGTGGTATATATCCTATATTAATAGGAGGATTGTTTTAATGAAATGGATTTGTAAAGTTTGCGGGTATATTTACGAAGGCGAGGAACCGCCTGAGGTATGTCCTGTGTGCAAGGCCGGAAGAGAAAATTTCGAGCCTTACAGCAACGAGCTTTCGTGGCCAGACAGCCATAAATTGGGCGCAGCGCGTGGACTGGACCAGAACAGCCTGAATTCTATTAAATCTTTATATGCAGAGCTTAATGAAAGTGTTGGTATATATCTTGCTATGGCAAGGGCCGCCCAAAGGGAAGGATTTCCTGAAATAGCGCTTGCGCAAAAGGACATAGCCAAAGAAAAAGCACGCCAGTCAGCTCTTATAGCAGAATTGCTAGGTGAATCAGTTTCTGCTGATGCAAAGAGTAATTTAGAGCTTCGTATAGCTTCGGAGCATACTTTGGCTCAAAAACTCAAGAATATGGCTGAGCTTGCGCATAAAAACGGTAACGATGCTATACACGATATTTTACATGAAATATGCAAAGATACTTCCCGTGTCGGAATGGCGCAGGAAGGATTATATAAACGCCATTCGAATAAATAACTTGAGAGTATTTAAAAAAGCTGCCCTGAAGCTTCGGGACAGCTTTTATATTTGTATAATTTACGGTTTAACTGTAGATTTTGGTGAATCAGTTGTATTGGGGGCAGGCGTTTGAACAGCGTCAGGCGTTACGGCCGTAAATGGAGATAACGACTCTTTATTTTCCGAGGGCTTTTTTGTAGCTTCAGGGGTGGATGTTGCTACGTTATCCGTAAGCGCGCTTGTTGCAAAAGGTGATAAGGATTCTTTTTTTGTAGGCTTTTTCGTTGCAGCTGTATCTTTAATCGGACTTTCAGTATGAATAGCAAAAGGTGTTTCCATTTCGCTGCTTATATCATTTTTTGAACTCACAGAAGAAGTTTCTGAAGCTGAAAATTTTTTTGTAACTAAAGTTTTTTTATCTTCGTCTTTATTTTTATCATTAGTTGGCTTAACTTCTTCTTTTGCGTTTGAATTATTCTTATTATTTGTTTTTAAATCTTGAGTATTTTTTTCAAGCTCTTTTAGATACGGCTCAGGCGTTTTTAAGCCCATCGCTCTTCTTACTTTTTCAAGCTCTGCAGAAGCATCGTCTAATACTGAACTTACGTTTAATATGCTCGTACCTATGATGCGCTTTTCTTCCTTAAGCAGCTTGTTTTCACTATCAAGCTGCTTGTTTGATGCTATAAGCTCATCACGCTCCAGCGCAATAGTTATCAATTCATCAGCGTTCTCATTCATTTGTCTGTTCAAATTGTTGTTTTTTAAATAAAGTACTATGCAAACAACAATTAGAATAACTATTATTGCATATAGTAAATAGTTTCTCTTTTTATTCATCTTTTATTCTTTCTGCCTTGGGTCTTAATGTTACAGTGTATCAATTTTGACGGTTTTCCTGCGAATACATCTGCATTGATCTCACATTCTCAAGCATCAGGTTGATTTCGTCGTTTTTTGTACGCAGGTTGTTTTCTATTTGCGACAATAGATTAATTAAGTCCTGCTGTGTCTGTTGTTCAAGCGCCGCTGCATGCTCGTTTGCATTGTTTAAAAGCTCTTCCGCTTCAGCCTGCGCCCTTGCTAAAACAGTTGTTTCATTTACAAGCTCGTCCGCTCTTGCTTTAGCGTCTTCAATTGTTTGCTCGGAGCGTGTTTTTGCATCCGCTATAATGGCATTGGCTCGTTCTTCCGCCTGATGCGCGGTTTCTGCAGCGTAAGCATCCGCGCTCGCTCTTGTGTTTTGCGCATAGCTGTTGGCTTCGTTTATCATCGCCTGAGCCTGCGCATCCGCTTCAGATTTAGTTTTTTCAGCGCTTGAGGCAGCATCATCTATTATATTTTTTTCTTTGGATAAAATAATGTCTGCTTTTTCAAGCTGAGGGTCATAACTACCTTTTAAACGTTTTAACAAGTCTAACAACGCGTCCTGATCTACCATGACGAGGTTTGTAAGAGGTACCTTTTTTGCGTTTTGAATGCTCAAGCTTATTTGATCAGCTATTGCAAATACTTCATTTCGTGCCATATAAACTCTCCTCACTTTGTATTATTGATTTTATTTTTAAGTGCCTTAACAACATGCGCTGGCACAAGTGCATCTATATTTCCATGAAAATAAGCTACTTCTTTTACAAGAGACGAAGAAATAACAGATTCTCTGGGGCTTGAAGGCATAAAAAGTGTTTCCGTGCCGTTTGACAGCAAGCGGTTTATATTTGCCTGAGCGCATTCGTTTTCAAAGTCCTGCACGCCACGAAGTCCCTTTACTATAAAACGAACGTCTTGCTGCTTAACAAGGTCTGCTAAAAGCCCTTCGAATGAAATTATCTCTACGTTTTGGATATGATTTACAGCTTTATTAAGCATGTACTTACGTTCTTCAAGAGAAAAAAGCGTATTTTTAGTCGGATTCACTAATACAGCAACCAAAAGCACATCAACAACAGTAGCTGCTCTTTCTATAAGGTCAATATGTCCGTTTGTAACGGGATCAAAGCTTCCCGGGTAGACTGCTTTAATCACAGCTTTCCTCCGTAATAAATGTAACCTCTGTCCTGCCGTAACGCTTGTTTTTATGAACAGATAATCCATTTGGCAATACTAAAGGCTTTGAATGTTCAACACAAATTACGGCGTATTTATTAAGCAAATTGTTTTTTAAAATGTCTTTCAGCACAGGCTCTGCGTCAAGATTATATGGCGGATCAAGAAAAACAATGTCAAACTTTTGATTTTCCTGCGACAGCTTATGCACAGCTTTGCTCCACGGCATTGCCAGCACTTTCGTTTGTTCTTGTGCATTTAAAATGGCAATGTTTTTCTTTATTACAGCAACAGCGCTTTTGCTCTTGTCGCACAGCACCGCTTTTTGCGCTCCTCTGCTTATCGCTTCAAACGACAGCGCGCCGCTGCCGGCAAAAAGATCCAAAACATTAGCATCTTGAATTTCAGATTGGAGTATACTGAATACAGCTTCCCTTACTTTAGAAGATGTTGGCCGTGTACCGCTTCCTTCAGGCATTTTTATAAGCCTCTGCTTATATTTGCCTGCAATAATGCGCAGCGCATCAGACAAGACGGTTGTCTCCGCTTTTTTGCTTTTGCCTTTTCATTCTTTCGCGCTTTGCCTTCCTGGCGTTTTTCTTTTTACCTAATGCAATATTGCCATGCACTGCAGCGCGGCGCTTTGGACCGTTTAAGTAGCCTATTGCATATGCGCTCGGCACTATAAGCATAAGCAGCGGGCTAAGACGCTCCATTAAAAGCATGCTATCTGGGTTATCTGCGCCAAAAAAATGTATAAAAGGGAAAAGCAGCATGCGTATTATAATCCTAAGCGCGCCTTCAAAGCCTAATGAGCTTGTTTGATTATAATAGCTTAGCGCAATCTCTATATTCCTGTATCTGTTAAATGCAGTAAGCCAGCCAGGAAGACCGCCAAGCTGATAAACCTGCTTTTTTGCTAAGAAGGCAAAAATAATTGCTAATATAAAGAATGGCAATACGCCTAAAAATGCAGTCATAAAGCCTTTTAAAGGATTATAAGCATTGTCTGAATCTGTCTTAGAAACAGTATGCTGCTGCTGTTGCTTTGAATATACTATTTCACCAAGAGAAACGTCATCTTCTCCCTGTGCAGCGCCTTCATAATAAAACAGCCCCATTACAAGTCCAAGCAAAAGAATGCTTAATGCAATTCGCAGTATTCCTCCAGTCATAGCGATGAGCTGTCCGGTAAACAGATAAAAAACTACTGCTGCAATAGTAAGAAGAAATATTCTTAAGGCCTTTTTATACACGTTGGGTGTAAAAACCCTGCCTTTTGAATAAGGCTTATATACAAGCTTTTTTTCTTGCTCTTTCATCTATTCCTCCGTAACATATTTTCGAGGGAGTCTTTGGCTTAAAGACGTAAACACTTCATAAACTATAGTGCCACTGTATTTTGCTATTTCTTCTGCTGAAATAAAATTATTTTTCTGAGAACCGATAAGCACCGCCGTATCCCCAGCTTTAACATATCTTGCATCGCTTACATCCGCCATAATCTGGTCCATGCAAACGCTGCCTATAATTGGGCAGCGCTTACCGGAAATAAGCACATAAGCTTTATTTGAAAGACTTCTAAAAATGCCATCAGCATAGCCTATGGCAATAGTGGCTACTCTGGTTTCTTTTTCCGCTCTGTAAGTACAACCATAGCCTACGCATTCCCCTGCTTTTATAGTTTTTACGCCGTTTATTTCCGCTTCAATTGAAAGCGCGGGTTCAAAATTTATATCTGTTTTAAGAGGAGGATAGCCATATAGGGATATACCGCAGCGTACCGCATCAAATAAAGCATAGGGATAATGCTCAGCGGCGGCGCTAGCAGACATATGCACAAGCAGATTCTTGGGCAAAACTTTTAAGTATCGCTTAAATTTTTCTATTTGCATTAAAGAAAAATTTTCGTTTGTATTTTCAGCATCTGCAAAATGCGAAAACACACCGGTAATATGAATGTTATTATAGTCTTGAAGTATAGAAAGCGCTTTCTGCAAATTTTCTAAACAGTTAAATCCATCCCTGTTTAAACCCGTATTTACAGCCAAATGCACTTCAATATCCTCATAAAGTTTGCTGGCATAAACCACATGCTCTACGCTCTCTAAGCTGTGAAGGCTTATAATAAGTTTATTTGCTGCTGACAGCATTATACCTTCTTTATTTTGCGGCGTAAGCACTAAAACAGGTGCATGTATGCCGCTTTCACGCAAAAGCACACCTTCTTCCGCCAAAGCGACGCATAGCCCGTACGCGCCGCCGTCTAAAAAAGCTTTCGCGCAAGGAACAAGCCCATGGCCATAAGCATCGGCCTTTACAACGGCAAACAGCTTTGTGCCTTTTGGTAGCTCTGATGAAAGTTTTTCCGCATTGTGCTTTAGTGCAGAAAGCGACACCTTTGCATAAGTTTTACGGCACATGTTCAAAGAGAATATACCTCCTGCGCGCTTAGTATGCGTACGGATTTTCTTTTAAGAAGTTCTTTTGCTTCATCTGTTTGCTGCGTTCTAAGAATAATGTATGCTTCTCTGCCTCCGTCTCTCAAGAAAGAATATAAATACTCTACAAATATGTTTGCTTCAGATAAATAACCAAGCACTTTGGCAAGAGAACCCGGTTCATCCGGTACTTCCATAGGTATTACGGTATCAAGCCTTGCAGTAAAACCAGCATTTAACACAATTTTAAGTGTTTCCTCCGGGTTTTCCACTATACCTCGCAGTATGCCAAACGAGCTTGTATCCGCAACAGAAAGGGATATTAAGTCTATTTTGTGTTTTCCGAGAAGCTTTGTAAGACTAACTAAGCTTCCCGGCGTATTTTCTATAAATATGGACAATTGCTTCACATCCATAAACTTTCCCCCTTTTTTGCATTATAACATAAACAATATATATATGCTATAACTGGCGCGTTTTTCTTAAGTCTACAACACGCTGGAACTTGTTTTCACCCTGCTTCAGGCTGCCAGTTGGCAAAAGCTTTACTTCGCAGCGAACGAGCAGGCCTTCGCTGAGAGCCTTAGCAACCTTATTTCTTAAATTTTCCAAATCTTTAACTGTATCGCCTATCAGTCTGTTATCAAGCTCTACTTCTACAAGCAAGGTATCAAGATTTTTTACGCGATCAACTATAAGCCTGAACTGTGGTCTTATGCCCTCTATATGCGTAAGCAAAGTTTCTGCCTGCGAAGGAAATACGTTCACACCGCGCACAACGAGCATATCGTCTGTACGCATTTTTACTTTTTCTATTTTTCTATGTGTTCTTCCGCAGGGGCAAGGCTCTGATATAAGCCTTGTAATATCGTGCGTGCGGTAACGCAAAAGAGGCATTGCCTCTTTTTGAAGCGTCGTTATAACAAGCTCTCCCTCTTCACCGTCAGGGAGAACTTTACCGTTTTCGTCCACTATTTCGGGATAAAACGCATCTTCCCAAATATGCAGCCCATGCTTAAATTCACATTCCATCGCTACACCCGGACCCATAATTTCAGTAAGCCCGTATATATCGTGTGCTTTTATACAAAGTGATTTTTCTATTTCAGAACGCATATGGTCTGTCCACGGTTCAGCGCCGAATATTCCGGTGAGCAACGAGAAATCTTCTATTTTAAAACCGTGCTCATTTATGTAATCCGCTAAGTTAAGGGCATAGCTTGGAGTACAGCATATGGCGGTAACATTAAAGTCTTTCATGAGCTGTACCTGCCTTGCAGTGTTTCCGCCTGAAGCTGGTACAACGGAAGCCCCAAGCCTTTCAACGCCGTAATGCATGCCAAGGCCGCCCGTAAAAAGGCCATAGCCGTATGAAACCTGAACGATGGATTTTTTATCTATACCCGCGCACGAAAGATCCCGCGCCATTATATCTGCCCAATTGTCCAGGTCGTTCTTAGTGTACGCGGCAACTGTCGGCTTGCCTGTCGTACCGCTCGAAGCGTGAAATCGTATTATTTCTTCCCTCGGTACAGCAAAAAGACCGAAGGGATAATTATCCCGAAGGTCTTTTTTTCCTGTAAACGGCATATACTGTATATCGCTTAGAGAACGTACATCGTCAGGTTTTACGCCTAAATTATTCATTTTCTGCCTGTAGAACGGAACGTTGCTGTAAAGCCTATGGACAAGCTTCTGCAGGCGTTTAAGCTGTAAATCTTTTAAAGCGTCCCTGTCTATACATTCTTTGTCTTTTTGCCAAAATACCATTTATTTCTCCGATTTTTTCTCCGAATAATAATTGCGTCCAAGTTTAAACGCCTCTATGTTGACATCGAGCAGTTTTGGCTTAATTGCATTAGTAAGAGATTCTATCCAGCTTTCAAATTCAAACGGGAGAAAATTAGACAGTACTCCAAGCATAACTATGTTGACACAACGCGCATTCCCAGCTTGCTTTGCAAGCTTCAGCGCATCAAGCGCAATGATGTTATCTTTCTCTATATACTCTGGATATTTTGCGCTACCGGTTATAACGGTTATAGGCATGATTTCCTGCGTTGAAGCAATAAGCTTGCCGTTCTCTTTTAAATAGTTCTTAGCGCGCATAGCTTCAAGCCATTCAAATCCTATTACAAAATCTGCTTCTCCTATCGAAACAAGAGGAGACATCACTTTGTCCGCCATACGTACATGTGTAATAACGCTGCCGCCGCGTTGTGCCATACCATGCACTTCAGACAGCTTAACATCAAGCTGTTTTGAAGAAGCCAAATTAGCCAGTACTTTTGCAGCAAGCAGGGCTCCCTGCCCGCCGACTCCTGATAAAATAATATCATATTTCATTGGTTTTCCTCCATATGGAAGCTGTCAAACGGGCATATTCTCGCACATAGTCCGCATCCGTTGCACAAAGTGTTGTCAACCTGCACGCCGTTTTCATGTGGTATGATTGCTGGACAGCCTATTTTTAAGCAATTTTTGCAGTTTTTGCAGTCAACAACTTTATAGGCTTTTTTCTTTTGATTAGGCAACAACGCGCAAGGCATCTTAGCTACAATAACGCTCACGCCATCAAAATTAAGCTCTTCTCCTAAAACTTTATCAAATTCTTTAATATCCATGGGATTTGAAACGCGTGTCCTCGCCCCTATGGATTCGCACAATTTTTCTATGTTTAGTTCTGGAGCGTCATTGCCGTAAATGTCTTTTCCCGTGGCAGGATTTGGTTGATGCCCAGTCATCGCTGTTATGCGGTTATCTAAAATAATAACAGTTATAGGCGTTTGGAAGTAAACAGCGCTTATAAGCGGCTGAATGCCTGAATGCAGAAATGTCGAATCGCCTATTACTGCAACGGCATGTTTTGAAAAATCATCGCCCTTTGAGAGCGCCGCTCCAAGCAGCATCCCTATCGATGACCCCATGCAAAGCGATGCATCCATGCTGGAAAGCGGCGCCAAAGTGCCTAAAGTATAGCAGCCTATATCTCCAAACACTGTGAGCTTTCGTTTTTTAAGGGCATAGAAGCTTGCCCTGTGCGGGCAGCCCGGGCAAAGTAAAGGCGGGCGCTGCGCAAGGGGCTTATTTTCTGTCTGCTTTTGCGGCAAATTAAAAATATTGCGAAGTTTTTCAGGACTGAGTTCGCCCTGCCTGCCGGTAAGCTCTTTTCCTTTTACAGCTATGCCCATGGCTTTTATTTCCTGCTCCATAACGCCTTCAAGCTCTTCAATTACGTATAGCTTTTCGACCTTTGAAGCGAAATTTTTTATTATTTCTTTAGGCAGAGGGTAAGTTAAGCCAAGTTTAAGCACGCTGGCCTCCGGCAACACTTCCCTTACATATGTATATGGAACGCCCGATGTGATTATGCCTATTTTTTCTGAGCGTATTTCCATTTTGTTTATACTAAATTTATTTGCATCTTCTGACAGCCTGTTTTCTCTTTCCTCTACTTTTACATGGCGCTTTCTGGCCATACCAGGCATCATAACGTATTTTTGCGGGTCTTTATTGTATTCTTTTACTTTAATTTCTTCCCTGTCTTTAAGTTCAACGATAGTCCTTTGGTGCGCAAGGCGTGTAGTAATTCTAAGTATTACGGGAGTATCGTATTCTTCTGACAATTCAAATGCTGTTTTAACCATATCTTTGGCTTCCTGCGCATCGGAAGGCTCAAGGACAGGCACGTGCGCCGCTCTTGCTATCTGCCTTGTATCCTGCTCGTTTTGGCTTGAAAACATGTTCGGATCATCAGCGCACGCTATTACAAGACCTGCATTAACGCCTGTATATGCGCATGTATAAAGCGCATCTGACGCAACGTTTAAACCCACGTGCTTAAGGCAGGTCATGGAGCGTTTGCCCATAAGGCTCGCCCCAAACACAGTTTCCAAAGATACTTTTTCATTTACCGACCATTGGCAGTAAAGTTCTTTGTATTGTGTCGCAGCTTCAGTGATCTCTGTACTTGGCGTGCCCGGATAGCTTATTACAAAAGAAACGCCTGCTTCATACGCTCCTCTTGCAACAGCTTCGTTGCCCAGCATTAATTTTTTCATAAAAGTCCCTTCTTTCGCTTGCTAAAGTCAACACTACTTTAGTTGCTCATAATATAGCAGATAGTTGTATATTTTATACAAAAACGGTGTATTTTTTTCGTTTTTTTAGAAAAGCGCTTCAACAAATTCCTTTGCGTCAAAAGCCTGCAGGTCGTCTATTCCCTCACCAACGCCTATATACCAAACAGGTATGTTAAGCTCGTTGCGTATTGCAATTACAATACCGCCTTTTGCCGTACCATCTAATTTGGTTAATATAATGCCGTTTATTTCTGCTGCTTCTTTAAACTCCTTGGCTTGGTTCAAACCGTTTTGACCGGTGGTAGCGTCAAGCACAAGCATAGAGCGAACTGTAGCTTCCGGGAATTCTCTGTCTATAACCCTGCGCATTTTGCCAAGCTCTTCCATAAGATTTTTCTTATTATGAAGCCTTCCTGCCGTATCCACAATTACGAGGTCTGTTCCTCGGGCCTTGGCAGACTGCACGGCGTCAAACACAACTGCCGCAGGGTCTGAACCCATCTGATGTTTTATAAGCGGCACGTTGGCGCGTTCTGCCCATACGGCAAGCTGATCGTCTGCCGCAGCTCTAAACGTATCTGCCGCGGCAAGAATTACACTTCTGCCTATTTCCTTAAAGCGCATAGCGAGCTTGCCGACCGTTGTAGTTTTGCCTACACCGTTTACGCCTACAACGAACATAACCATAGGCCATTTTAGGGGCGGACGCGGAACATTCATATTCTCTGACATAATTTCCTTTAACATTTCGCGCGCTTCCGCAGAATCTTTTACATGCTCCCGCTCTACCCTCTTTTTAAGCTCATCAACAAGGTTTTCTGACGCTTTTACGCCTGCATCGCTCATTATCAATATGTCAATTAAATCTTCATAGAAATCTTCATCTATTACTGCGCTGTTCTGCACAAGATCATCTACCCTGTCGGTAAATCCAGAGCGTGCTTTTTGCAAGCCTGCCTTAAGTCTTGAAAAAAATCCTTCTTTTGCCATATTTTCTCCTTAAATTTTATAATCTTCCAGGTCTACTGACACCATCGTGCTTACGCCTTTTTCCTGCATGGCTACGCCGTACAATGCATCGCAGCTTTCCATAGTGCCCTTTCTGTGCGTCACAACAATAAACTGCGTGGTTTTTGAAAATTCAAAAAGGAAATCCGCAAAGTGTCCTATATTTGCGTCATCCAGAGCCGCTTCTATTTCGTCAAGTATGCAAAATGGAGTCGGCTTTATTTTAAGCATTGCAAAAAGTATAGCAATAGCAGTCAAAGCTCTTTCTCCGCCTGATAAAAGGCTTAAAAGCTGAAGCCGCTTTCCGGGAGGCTGCGCGCTTATCTCTATATCGCATGTTAATGGTGAACTTGGATCGCTCAATTTAAGCGTAGCTTTGCCGCCGCCAAAAAGCCTTTTAAAGCATTCTTCAAAATAAACGCCGAGTCTGTTGAATTCAAATGTAAATTGCGTTTCCATCTCTTTTATAAGATGCGCTATAAGCTCGTTAAGATCCTGCTTTGCTTTTTCAGCGTCGTTTTTTTGAATGAGCATTTCATCATAACGCGCTTTTGTCTGCGCAAATTCTTCTACCGCATGCGCGTTTATTGGCTCAAGCTGTTTTATTGCGCCGCGCTTTTCCTGCGCTTCTTTTTCCATAGACTGAACTGACGGAGCCTTGTCAAACCTATGGTTAAGCGCTTGAGCATATGTTATTTCGTATTTAGAAAATATATTTGACGCCATAGTGTTGCGTTCGTCTTCGCTTCTTGCGTAAAGAAGCTCTGCTCTGTGAAGTTTTTCGCTCTGGTCGTTCATTTCACTATGGCTTAATTCTGTTTCGTAGTCCGCCTTTTTCCTAAGATTATTTAATTCCTTTCTGCGTTCATCTATTCTGGATGACCCTTCCTGCATAAAGCTGTTTTTTGACTGCAGTTTTTTGTGCTGTTCCACAATCTTTTTTAGCTCTAAGCGCAGTTCATTTGACTTTTTTTCAGCTTCTTCAGCGCTTATTTTGTTTTTGCTTATGGTATTTTGTAAATTGTTCCGTTCCTTTTCAGCGTAATCCGCTTCCTTTTGCATCATATCAAGCTCATGCTGCGCCGCTTGCTGTGCAATTAAAGCCTGTTGCACTTTGTCACGCTGAAGTTCCGTTTTTTGCTGTATATTATAAAGCGCGGTTTGAATTGTCTTTATTTTATCATTCAGCGCTTTCTGATCCACGGAACGGCTTTCACTTAAGTTTTTAGCTTTTTCCAAATCTTTTTGCATATCTTCAAGCGCTAAAGCTATTTGTGATTGAGCGTTTAATGTTTCGTTAAGGCTTTCCTCTTGTTTTTTATATTCTTGTAAGGCGCTTGTAAGCTTTTCTTTATCAAGAGCTTTTGTAAGCATTGCGTCATTTAATTGTTTATCTATTTCAGACAAGTCTGCGCGCGTTTTTGTATATTCATTCGCTAATAGATTTATATTTTTTCTTTCATCTATAAGTAAACTCTTAGCGCTTTCAAGCTTTTCGGCAAGCTCTTTTCTTTGCCTTTCTCTTCCCAAAAGACTTACGGATTGGCTTTTCGAAGTTCCTCCGGTCATAGAGCCGCCGGAACGCATAACGTCGCCCTGCAATGTTACCGCGTTGAATCTATACTTTCCTGCACGCATAACTGCTATGGCGCTGTTAAGGTCCTGTGTAATAACACACCTTCCAAGCATGCTTTCCACTATGCCTCTGTATTTTTCGTCGAATGAAATAAGCTCGCTTGCAACGCCTATACAGCCTTCTATATCTAAAGCCCGTCTTTCGTATTGCTCAAGTTTGCGGCCTTTTACTGAAGTAATAGGTAAAAACGTAGTTCTTCCAAGACGATTTTCCCTAAGGTAATTAATTATTTTCTGAGCGGTTTCTTCATCCTGCGTTACTATATGCTGAAGTTGCCCGCCAAGAAGCATGTCTATCGCTGTTTCGTACTGCTTTGGTACATGTATAATTTTTGCGATAACGCCGTGAACGCGCTTATCGCCGCGGCTGAATTTAAGCGCTTGTTTTACAGCACTGTAATATCCTTCGTAACCTTCGGACATTTCATTAAGCAAAGCAAGCCTGCTCTGAATTACGCTGACGTCCTGTGCGAGCTTTCTTTCTTTTTCTTTGGCTTCTTGTAAGTTTAAAGCGTTTTTACTGTCAATAATTGAAAGCTCGTCGTATTTTTTCTTAAGCGTTATTGCTTTTTCTTCGGATTCTTTTGCGTTGTTTTCAAGAGTATTTATAAATTCTCTGCCTTTTGCAAGACTACTTTTCTGCTTTTTTAACGTCGCTTCAACTTGTTTCTGGCGTTCATTGAGCTGATAAAGAAGCGTCTGGTGCTTTGTTTCAAGCGTTTTAGCGTCTGCAATACTGTTTACAGCTTTAAGAAGCATATCCCGCTGCTCGTCAAGAGACGTTTGTTCTTTTTTTTCTTGAGCCTCAAGCGCATTAAGCTTTTCTTTTTCCCGCGCAAGTTGTCCGTTTAATAATAAAAGCTTCTGTTCTTTAGCCTTTTGCAAAGCGCTCGCATCGTTTTTTGTATTTACAAGCACGCTTAGTCTTTGTTCAGCCTGCTGCGCCTCTTCTAAAAGCTGTTCGGCTTCTTTTACAAGAGAATCAATTTCAGCCTGCTTTCTTTCTTCTTGTTTTCCTATTTCCTGCAAGCCTTCGCTTATTTTAAGCTGCTCTTTTCTATGCTGACTTTCAAAATTATCAAGCTTTTCCTGCTCTATTTCGATTTCACTTCGCCGCTTTGAAAGCATGTCTATATTTTTTTTGGCATCTTCAATAGATTCGTTATAAACAGCTATTTTTTCACCTATAGACTGCATGCGCTGTTTGAGCTTTTCCTGCTTTATTATAAATATATTAAGCTCAAGCTGCTTTAAACGTTCTGCATGCAATAAATATTCCTGGGCATCCTTTGCCTGCTTTTTAAGCGGATTAAGTCGCAACGAAATTTCTTCTATTAAATCATTTACGCGCATAAGGTTTTCTTCGGTTTTTTGAAGCTTTTTCTCTGCTTCTTCCTTACGCACGCGGAACGTAACAATTCCCGCCGCTTCTTCAAAGACTTCGCGCCGCTGCTCGCTTTTCGCTGAAAGTATATCGTCTATTCTTCCCTGGCCTATAATTGAATAGCCTTCTTTACCAACGCCGGTGTCTCTGAAAAGCTCCAATATGTTTTTAAGGCGGCATGCGCTTTTATTTAAATAGTATTCCCCTTCTCCGCTGCGGTAGACGCGCCTTGTCACCATTACCTCTGTATATTCGCTTTGAAGAAAGCCGTCCTCGTTGTCAAAAACAAGCGACACTTCGCAGTAAGGCAAAGCTTTTCTGTTCTCCGTGCCGTTAAAAATAACGTCTTCCATCTTAGATCCGCGCAAGGCTTTGGGGCTCTGCTCCCCAAGAGCCCATCGAACTGCATCCGCTATATTGCTTTTGCCAGATCCGTTTGGACCTACTATTCCTGTAATGCCCTTGTCAAAAAACAGCTCTGTTTTATCAGCGAAAGATTTAAAGCCATATATATTAAGGCTTTTCAGCTTCATTAAAAGTCTCCTTTAAATATATGGATTGAAGTGCAAGCTTTGCTGCTTCCTGCTCGGCTTGTTTTATCGAACCGGCAGTGCCCTGCGCAAATCCGCCTTCACAGAATTGCACGCCGCATGTAAACGTAGGGGCATGATCCGGTCCTTCCTCTTTAATAAGAGAATAATTTGGCAAAGGAAGTCCTATGCTCTGCAGTTTTTCCTGAAGCATAGTCTTGTAGTCTTTTTTCTTATTGCTTCTTTGTATGCTGTCTTTAAACAAAATGTGTATAGTGTGCGACGCCTTATCTAAGCCGCCGTCTAAAAATATAGCTCCGAGAACAGCTTCAAGCGCGTCGCCTGACACGCTTTTTACATGGCGCCCTCCCTTTTGTTCAAATGATTTTTGCATTTTTATATAGCTGCTAAGCTGGATTTTTTCAGCCGTCTGCAAGAGACCGTCTTCGCATACGATTTTTGCGCGCATGCGGGTCATTTCCCCTTCCGGCATGGCTGGAATTATGTCATAAATCATCTTGCTTATAACAAGCTCAAGCACAGCGTCGCCTAAAAATTCAAGCCTTTGGTTATTATCACCGTCAAGGCTTGCATGTGTAAGAGCTAATTCAAGCAGCTTTTTGTTTTTAAAGCTATATTCCAGCTTTTTTTCTAATGTATTTATATTTCTTTGCATTATTAAAAGCTGCTGTGTTTGGCAGCAGCAACCTTGTTATATTTATTATGCTTGTGTTGCTTTTTCTATGTATTTAACAACATCTCCAACAGTTTTAAGCTCTGTTATGGCGCTGTCTTCAACCTGCATGTTGTACTCGTCTTCAAGGTCCATAATAAGCACCATTATATTCGCGCTGTCAGCGCCTAGGTCCTCAACAAGCCGCGCATCCTCTACCACACGGCTTTCGTCTACCTTAAGCTGGTTTGCTATCATTTTTTTAACTGTTTCTAAAACCATATTTACACCTCTTTAATACTTTGTATATTATCAGCAATGGCTTTGGCTATGTCGCCCTTTACCATGTTGATGCATTGTCTTATTGCGTTTGCAAAAGCCCTTTCATCGCTTGAGCCGTGGGCTTTTACAACTGAGCCCTGCACGCCAAGCAGCGGCGCGCCGCCTATTTCTTTATAATCCAGCGATGTTTTAACGCGCTTAAAAGCAGGCTTTGCCATAAGCGCTCCAAATTTTGAGCGTGTATCCGCAAGCAGCTCTGTTTTTATCATAGAAAGCAGAGTTTTTGCAACGCCTTCCATAAATTTAAGTATTATGTTGCCAACAAAGCCGTCGCATACTATAACGTCCGCCTTGTCTGCCGTTATATAACGGGCCTCTATATTGCCAACAAAATTAAACGGGGAGTTTTTTAGCATAGGGTAACTTGCCTTTACAAGAGCGTTGCCCTTTTCAGCTTCTTCGCCTATATTCGCAAGACCTATTCTTGGGCTTTTTATGCCTTTTACAATTTTCATGTATGCTTCGCCCATTGCGGCAAACTGCAAAAGGTATTCAGGCTTGCAGTCTACATTTGCTCCGCAGTCTATAAGCAAAAACTGTCCCTTGCCGTTTGGGATAAGAGGGGCTAATGCGGGCCTGTCTATGCCAGGTATTCTTCCAAGACGCAACATTCCGCCCAAAAGCACAGCGCCGGTGGAGCCTGAGGAAACAAATCCGTCCGCTTCTTTGTTGCGAAGCTTAAGCATGCCTTTTACTATGCTCGAGTCTTTTTTTTGGCGTATTGCAAGCGCAGGCGACTCATGATTTGAAATGCTGTCTTCACAGTTTTCTATTTTTACCCGGCTCAAATCGCTGTTTTTAAGCAGCTCTCTGATAGATTTTTCATTTCCAGCTAAAATAAGCTCTAAATCCGGGTATTCTTTAAGAACTTCAACAGCGCCCAGTACTTGAGCCTGTGGGGCGTTATCGCCGCCTTGGCAGTCTACATAAATGCGCAAATTCCCATCCTCCCTCTTGTGTTATATATTAACACATAGATTAAATAAGTACAAATGCTTTTAATAAGTTTGGCCCAATAGACAAAAAGGATTAGTTTGACTATAATGGTTTTATCAAAATTATGGAGGTTTTTTATATGGATAAGATAAGAGCCGGCATTATTGGATGCGGCGGCATAGCCAACAAAAAACATATGCCGTCAATAAAGGAGCTTGGCAAAGTGGATTTAGTCGCTTTCTGCGACATAATAAAAGAAAGAGCCGAAAAAGCCAAAGAAGAATATGGCACGAAGGATGCCCTTGTATTTGAAAACTACAAAGAATTATTAAAGCTGGATCTTGACGCCGTATATGTCTGCACTCCAAACCGCAGCCATTCTACTATAACTGTAGACGCTCTGCATGCCGGCAAAAACGTAATGTGCGAAAAGCCCATGGCAATAAACCCAAAAGAAGCCCTTCTTATGTGCGAAGCCGCAAAAGAAACCGGCAAAATATTAACCATAGGCTACCAAAACCGTTACCGCCCGGACAGCTTATATCTAAAGCATGCATGTGATGCCGGAGAGCTTGGCGAAATTTACTTTGCCAAGGCAAACGCTGTAAGGCGCAGAGCCGTTCCTACATGGGGCGTTTTTTTAAACGAATATGAACAGGGCGGCGGTCCGCTTATAGATATAGGCACACATGCTCTTGACCTTACGCTTTGGACTATGAACAACTATACGCCCAAGTATGTGGTTGGCACCGTCTACCACAAGCTTAATAACGATACTGAAACTGCCAACGCATGGGGAGATTGGGATCCTAAGCTATTTACCGTTGAAGACAGCGCATTTGGCTTTATAGTTATGGAAAACGGAGCAACAATTATGCTTAGCGCTAGCTGGGCGCTTAACACGCTGGAAGTAGAAGAAGCGGCAACTGTTCTTTCAGGCACAAAGGGCGGTGCGGACATGCACGACGGTCTGCGCATAAATGGCGTAAAATACAACCGTCAGTTTATGGAAAAACCTGATCTTACAGCAAATAACGTGGATTACTATCAGGGCACTAATAATTCTGCCCAGGTGCTTGAACAGCTTGCTTTTGTAAACGCCTTACTTAATAAAGGCGAAGTTGTTGTAAAACCTGAACAGGCTCTTGTCGTAACAAGAATATTAGACGCAATATACGAATCAGCTAAAAGCGGCAAGCCTGTATATTTTGCAGATAAATACGGAGGTAAACAATGAAAAACGTTAAAATAGCTTATCAATTATATTCAGCAAGAGATCTTGTTAAAGATGATATGCGAAAAACTCTTCATGATTTAGCGGATCTTGGGTATGAAGGCGTTGAATTTGCGGGTTTCTTCGGCCACAAGAGCGAAGAAATAAAAGCCATGCTTAATGAGTTCAACCTTACAGCCGCGTCCAGCCACGTTCCCGTTAAAGACATGCGTGAAAATTTAGACAATATTATAGAATATCATAAAGAAATAGGCTGCAGATATATAGCCGTTCCATACATAGAAAAAGGAGAACGTCCCGGAGAAGCAGGCTTCGCAGGCATTTTGCGCCTTATATACACCGTCGGACAGAAATGCCGTGAAAACGGTCTTCAGCTTCTTTACCACAACCATGATTTTGAGTTTAAAAAGGTTTCAGAAATGTATGGGCTTGACTTTATTTACACCGCTATCCCGGAAGATCTTTTAAAGAGTGAAATCGATACCTGCTGGGCGCACTACGCAGGGCTTGATCCTATAGAATATGTAAAAAAATACACGGGCAGGGCGCCGGTCGTTCATCTTAAAGACTATAACGGCGCAAAAATAGCTGGAGATCCGTATGCGCTTATAGGCCTTAAAGATGAAAGCAAAAAAGACGATTCGTTTGCTTACGTTCCATTTGGACATGGCGTGCAGAACACAAAAGAACTCATCAATGCAGGCATAAGCGCGGGAGCGGAATGGTTCGTTGTTGAGCAGGACGAACCTACTGAGAACGGGCCTTTAGCCGATGCTAAGCTAAGTATAGAAGCTATAAATGGAATCTAAACTGCGCGTAGCTGTGATTGGCGCAACAGGCATGGTTGGCAGGCGCTTTGTAGAGCTGCTTCAAGCGCATCCATGGTTTGAAATAACCTGTCTTGCTGCAAGCAGCCGCAGCGCCGGCAAACGCTACGGTGATTTAGTAAGCGATGATAGGATAAACGACGACGTTTTAAACTTCACAGTGGAAGATGCCGCCGACATTAAAAGCGTTGTTAAGAAAGCCGACCTCGCCTTTTGCGCCATATCTTTAGGGAAAGAAGAAACACGTTTTCTGGAAGAAGCATACGCCTCGGCAGGTATGCCTGTTGTAAGCAACAACAGCGCATGCAGGCTTGTGCCTGATGTTCCTATGGTAATACCGGAAATAAACGCCGACCATTTTGAAGTAATAGAGGCTCAAAAAAGGCGTTTACATACTAAAACAGGCTTTATAGCGGTAAAGCCTAACTGCTCCATACAAAGCTTTGTTCCTCCTCTTACTCCCCTGCTCAAATACGGCATAGAAAAAATTTTTGTATGTACTTATCAAGCTATAAGCGGCGCCGGCAAAACATTTGAAACATGGCCGGAAATAATCGATAACGTAGTCCCATACATTTCAGGTGAGGAAGAAAAAAGTCAGATTGAGCCGCTCAAAGTTTGGGGAAAGTTAAATAAAGACAAAACACAAATAGTTTCTGCAAAAAAACCGGTTATAAGCGCGCAATGTCTGCGTGTGCCGGTTTCTGACGGACATATGGCCGCTGTTTCGGTTAAATTTTCAAATAAGCCGTCAATTGACGATATAATCGGTGCATGGAGCGCGCCTTCGCCAATAGCGCAGCTTTCTCTTCCGAGCAGTCCTAAGCCTTATCTTAAATTTTTTGTGGAAAACGATCGTCCGCAGACACGCCTTGACAGAATGTCAGGGCACGGTATGGGCGTTTGTATGGGAAGGCTCAGGGAAGATCCGCTGCTTGACTACCGCTTTGTCTGCTTGTCGCACAACACTTTGCGCGGCGCCGCAGGCGGCGCTGTTCTTTGCGCAGAATATCTATATAAAAAAGGGTACATACATAAGGACGTAATATGAAAAAAACAATTTTTAAGGGCTGTGCCACTGCGCTCATAACTCCGTTCAAAGATAACCAAGTGGATGAAAAAGCGCTTAAAAAAATAATTAAATATCAGCTTGACAACGGCGTGTCTGCGCTTGTTGCATGCGGCACGACCGGAGAGCCTGCAACGCTATCTAATGATGAATGGGAAAAAGTTTTAAGCATATGCGTTAAGGAGTCTGACGGTTCAGTGCCCGTAATTGCCGGCACCGGCAGCAACAATACATTGTCTGTTGTAGAAAAAGCGAAGAGAGCAAAAAAATTAGGAGCCTGCGCGCAGCTTGTAGTAACTCCCTATTATAATAAGACTACGCAGGAGGGCCTTTTAGCGCATTATAAATACATTGCTCAAAACAGCGAGCTACCAATAATAGTATATAATGTTCCTTCAAGAACCGGTATGACAATAGCCCCTGAAACTGTAAGAAAACTTTCTCAAATAGAAGGTATAACGGCAATAAAAGAAGCTACTTCTGACCTTGCTCTGCTTGCTGATATGATGAACGCGTGCAAAAACGATCTTGATTTTTATTCCGGTTCTGATGAAAGCGTAGTTCCTTTCATGTCGCTTGGAGGCCTTGGCGTAATATCAGTTTTAAGCAATGTCGCCCCTGAAATGGTAAGCAAGCTTACTTCTTTCATGCTTAACGGCGAATATAAAAAGGCTGCGGAAATACAAATAAATGCAATGCCCTTTATAAGAGCGCTGTTTTCTAAAACAAGTCCCATACCTGTAAAAGCCGCGCTAAATCTTATGGGATTTTGCAAAAATGAAGTACGTCTTCCGTTAATACCAATGCAGAAAACAGATAAATTAAAGCAAATAATGGAGGAACTTAAAATACTATGAAAAACATAATACTCTGCGGCGCCTGCGGAAGAATGGGCAGATGGGTTGCAAGCGAAGCCGAAGCGCAGAAAATTAAAATAGTATGCGGCGTTAACCCAAACGGCAAGCAATATGCAGATTTCCCTATATATGAGAGTTTTTCTCAAGTGCATGAGCAGGCTGATGCGCTTATAGATTTTTCGCTTCCTTTAGCATTGACTGACGTATTAAGTTTTACAGTATCAAAAAAAATCCCCGCAGTGCTGTGCGTAACAGGTTATAATGAAGAACAGAACAAAAAAATTTCAGAAGCCTCTGAAAAAATTCCAATATTTCGCAGCAGCAACATGTCAATGGGCGTATATGTATTGAATCGTCTTGCAGCGCAGGCAAAGAAGCTTCTTCCACATTACGATATAGAAATAATAGAACAACACCACCGCAATAAGGCGGATTCACCAAGCGGCACAGCTATGGCGCTGTATGAAACGCTTAAAAGCGAAAACAGCAGACTTATAATTGGACGCAACGGCGAGAGCGGGAAAAGAAAGTCTGACGACATTGGAATAAGCTCTGTACGCGGCGGCAGCGTAAACGGCATACATGAAGTTTGTTTTTTTGGTGACGGTGAAAATATTTCAATAAAGCATGTGGCGGAAAACAGAAGCATATTTGCAATAGGCGCTTTGAAAGCGGCCGGTTTTATTGCAGGCAAAGAGCCTGGACTTTACGGTATGGACGATTACTTCAATTATCTGCTTACGCGAAAATAATTTTTAAATTACATTATGACAAGTTGTAGCGCAGTCGGCATAATTGCAGAATATGATCCTTTTCATAACGGACATGAAAGACAGATACGCATAGCCAGGGAGCAAACCGGCGCGCAATATGCGGTTGCAATAATAAGTTGTTCATTTTCTCAGCGTGGAAGCCTTCACACCTTTTCAAATAAGGACAGAGCGAAAATGGCTTTATGCGGCGGAGCAGATATAGTGCTTGGTCTTCCTTTCAGCTTTGGTACTGCACAGGCCAATCGCTTTGCGCTAGGCGGGGTATATGCGCTTTCTCAATTTAATGCAGTAGACACGCTTTGCTTTGGCGTTGAAGAAGAAGTCCTCCCTTATTTTTATAAAAGCGCGAACGCTATACAAAGTCCTTTATATAAAAAACTTTTAGAAAAAAACATAAGCCGCGGCTATTCTGTTGCGAAAGCGCAAGGTTTATCATTATCAGAGATTCTTAATATAAAAGACAGCGGAATTTTAAACGCTCCAAACTTTATTTTAGGCCTTTGTTATATGCAGGCTTTAAAGCGTTTAAACAGCAGCATAAAGCCGCTTGCCGTATCAAGGCCGGGAAGCTACAGCGTTTCACAAGACCCTAAAGCGCCTTCCGCCTCTGTAATAAGGCGATATATACTATCAGGGAATTGGCAGCATGCGTCGTCTGCTATGCCGAAAGCAAGCCTATACATAGCAAAGCAAGCGTTTTTAAATGGAAACTACGCTTTGCCCGAGGCTATTGACACGCTCATTTTATCAAAGATATTGCTGCAGGATCCAAAATCTCTTTCAAATGTGCCTGAAATATCTGAAGGGCTTGAAAACAGATTTTTAGACGCAGCAAAGCATACAAACAGCGTGAAAGAGCTGCTTAATCTTGTAAAAACAAAACGTTATACATACAGTCGCATAAAAAGAGCGGCAGCGCAGATTGCTGTTGGCGCAAAAAAAGACAAACTTCCGGAACTGCCTCGTTTTATAAGGCTTCTTGGTTTTAAAAAGTCCTCAGAAGAGTTTTTTAAAAGTTTTTCAAAAAGTTTAAAAATTATCACAAACCCTGTTGATTCTCTTCCAAGAGAAGATTTATATGCAGATATTCTATGGCATTTGGCTTCTAAGCAGAATACTGCTAAAATATATACAGAACCCATTGTAATTATTTAGAAAGGCTAAAAACATGAGAGAAATTTCTGTACAACAAATTGAGGAAACTGTAAAGCAGCTGTTCCTTTCAGCCGGAACAGATATAGGCAGCGATGTAACTTCCTGTTTAAACAATGCTTTAAATAAAGAATCCTCCCCTGTCGGAAAAAATGTGCTGGGACAGATAATAAAAAACAATATTATAGCAAAAGAAGAAAAGCTGCCTATATGCCAGGATACTGGCATGGCAATAGTTTTCGCAGAAGTCGGACAGGACGTGCATATAACAGGCGGGAGCTTTGAAGACGCTATAAACAACGGTGTTCGCAGCGCATATAAGGACGGGTACTTCAGAAAATCCATTGTGGCTGAACCGTTATTCAACAGAAAAAATACTAAGGACAATACGCCGGCCATAATACACATAAGGCTTGTTGAAGGCAGCAATATAAAGCTTACCGCAGTAGCCAAGGGCTTTGGCAGTGAAAATATGAGCGCTATTAAAATGCTTGTTCCTGCTGACGGAATAGAAGGCGTTAAAAGGTTTGTTCTTGACACCGTGCGCAACGCAGGCCCTAACCCATGCCCTCCTATTATAGTAGGCATAGGCATAGGCGGAAGCTTTGAAAAAGCAGCTATAATGGCAAAAAAATGTACGGCAAAGCCGCTTGATGAAAGCAATCCTGACGAACAATACGCTCAGCTTGAAAATGAATTATTAGAAGATATAAACCGCTTGGGCATAGGCCCCGGCGGGCTTGGCGGCAAAACCACCGCTTTAAAAGTGCATATTGAATACGCGCCGACTCATATTGCCGGTATGCCAGTTGCAGTAAACATATGCTGCCATGCGGCGAGACATAAGTCTGCAACAATATAGGCAATGCATAAGGAGGAAAAATGCAGCATTATTCTATACAACTTCCATTAACGCAAGAAGATGTGCTAAAATTGCGCGCAGGCGACAGCGTGCTTTTATCCGGAGAGCTTTATACCGCAAGGGACGCCGCTCACAAGCGTCTAGTTGACTTGGCAGATCAAGGAAATAGTCTGCCATTTGACATAGTAAACCAAACAATTTACTATGTAGGTCCTGCGCCGGCTCCGCCCGACCACGCTGTAGGCTCTGCAGGCCCTACAACAAGCTACCGTATGGATGCTTATACGCCAAAGCTTTTGCAGCTTGGACTTAAAGGCATGATAGGAAAAGGCAAAAGAAACGCCGCAGTAATCGAAGCCATGAAAAAATACAAGGCAGTGTACTTCGGCGCTACGGGAGGCGCAGCAGCTCTTATTTCAAAAAGCATTGAAAAGGCCGAAGTTATTGCCTATCCTGATTTGGGAGCTGAAGCCGTACATCGCTTTGTTGTTAAAAACTTCCCGGTTATAGTGCTTATAGATTCTTTAGGCAATAACCTGTATGAAATTGGTCCGCAAAAATATAGAACGATATAAGGAGGATGGCATTGAAAAAAGCTATAGCAATAATTTTATGCTGTATATTTTGCTTTTTGTTTGCTTTGCCTTCCTTTGCTTCTGAGTATAACAAAGATAAGCCTGAGGATCTGCGCCCTGAGCACTTAAACAGCGCATCCGCGATACTTATAAACGCAGATACAGGTGAGGTTCTTTTTGAAAAAGATGCGGACGTATTGCGTTACCCTGCTTCTACCACCAAAATTATGACTGTTTTTCTTGCTATTACTATGGGCGGCGATTTAGGCAGAATTGTTACCGCAACTGAAACTTCAATCCATGTGGATGAAGAAAACGCTTCAATGATACCGTTAACCGCCGGGCAGGAAATAAGCTTCTGGGATCTTATATGCGCAACAAAAGTTGCTTCCGGTAATGACGGCGCACAGCTTATTGCAGAGCTTATTTCAGGCTCACAGGAAAAATTTGCCGCTCTAATGAACGAGGCTGCGCGTAATTATGGCTGCACAAGCACTAATTTTACAAACGCAAACGGGCTTCATGATGAATACCATGTAAGCACTGCAAGAGATTTAGCTATCATAGCCCGTGAAGCTATGAAAAACGAACGCTTTCGTGAAGTCGCCGCTATGACAAGCTTTACAATACCTAAAAACAATATAAATTCCGGAAAAACTGTTACGGGCAGGGACAACATTTTTTTGAAGCCTTCATCAAGAGAAGAGGACTCAGGCTATTATTACCCTGATGCTATAGGTATAAAAACCGGTTATCATTCAAACGCCGGATACTGTTACGTAGGCGCCGCCAAAAGAGACGGTGTTTCGCTTATATCTGTTGTGCTTAAGTCAAGCAGCTACAAACGCTGTTTTTCTGATACCGCGAAGCTGTTTGACTATGGCTTTTCACAGTATGTTTCAACAAGCATAGAAGAAATATACGCTAAAAATCCTATGGCCATAGATATTTCCCTGTTTGCGCTGGACGACCCGTATCTTGGCAAACTTGAGCTTTCTCTGCATAAGCTTGACCCGCTTAAAGACGACCATATAGTTTATTTAAAAGGTAAAGAAGATAATTCTTTGCAGAACCATAATGCTTACACAAGCTTTGAATTTACACGCGTGCTTGAAGCTCCTATAGCGGCGGGCGAAGTTGTCGGCATGCTAAGCTACACGCCTGATCCCGGGAAAGATCCAATAATGTATGAGCTGCTTGCGACGCGTTCTGTTAACCGCCGTCCTATGATCGCGCCATCACTGGAAGAAATAAAGCAGTATGCTGAAACAGATCCTAATCCGTTTCCGCCTATAAGCGTAGAAATTATAGTAATACTGCTTCTTCCGGTAATCGCAGTTATAGTTCTGTCGCATATATTTTATAAGATATTTACTCGAAAGCGTAAGCCAAAATATAAACAAAAAAAGCGCTATACTACACGTTATTACAGGTAGCTGCGCAAAACTTATTTTTTAAAAGTATTGTTCTTTTCATATATAAGACGAAGGCCGGACAATGTAAGAGTGTTGTCTATGTGCTCTATCGCCTTTGTTTCCGCCGCAATAAGATAGGATACGCCTCCTGTAGCGATAACCTTTGCATTGGGCTCCCCTAATTCCTCTTTCATTCTCGCAACAAGGTATTCAATTTGACCTACGTATCCGAATATAATGCCTGATTGAAGGTTAGCAACGGTATTTTTGCCTATAACCTTTGGCGGTTTAACAAGCTCGTAATGCGGAAGCTTTGCAGTGTTCCTGACCAACGCTTCAGCCGCGACTTTAATGCCAGGGCATATGCAGCCGCCAAGAAAATTTGCGTTTTTATCTACAACGCCAAACGTGGTCGCTGTTCCAAAGTCTATATATATGCAAGGGCCGCCATATAATGTGTAAGCTGCAACAGCATTGCATATCCTATCGCTTCCAAGCTCTTTTGTATTATCATACTTAAGGTTTATGCCCGTCCTTATACCAGGTTCTACGAATGTGGGATTTATATTAAAAAAGTCCCTGCACATATGGTCTATTGTATAGTTTACTGTTGGTACAACAGACGAAATGATAATGCCGGCAACATTTTTTATCGGCACATTAGCGTGTTTGAACATATCTTCCATGGTAACGCCATACTCATCGCTCGTATACTGCCTGTTTGTGGCGATGCGCCAATAATGTTCAAGCTTGTCACCTTTATAAATGCCGCACTTTATGTTGGTGTTGCCTATGTCCATTACCATTATCATTTAGTTGCCTCTTTTCTTAAAAACTTGTTAATCGCCTTTGTCAATGGAGGCACTATAAGAAATGCCGTCAAGGCTTCGGCGCCGCCGCCTAAAAAACCTGTGCCTAATATAAGGCCTATTATAGGCGCCGTATCAAGACCCGCTAAGGCGTAAAACGCCCACATAAGCCCTAAATACAATATAGTATTGGCAAAAGATGCGGCAGGCGCTGCAAGCTTTATCCGCTTCTCTTTTCCTCCATAAACCGCCCATGCCGTAAAAGGAACGGCAAAGCGCGGAACATAGCACATTATAACAGCTCCAACCGGAAGACTTGCAAACAGGTTTGAAGCAAGCATACTTGGTGGCATCATGCCAAGCCCAAGCATACTCAAGAGGCTTGCAGTACCAAAAAGAAAGCCGTAAAGCATTCCTGCTTTTAAGCCCATTGTTAATGTTCCTGCAATTACCGGAAGGCATAATGTAGTTATGTTTATAAAGCCAAGCGGAATCAGCCCTACCGGAGTCAGCCCAAAAAGTAGAATCAGCCCGCATAAAAGCGCGCTTATAGTAAGGTTTCGTGTTTTGTTCATTTTATCCTCCGTTCAAGTTCCTCAGGATACCTGACGTAATTTAGATATAACACAATTTGACCCTTCCAAGGGTCAGTTTGTGCATTATATCAACCTTCTCTTTGTTTGTCAAAGCTTAAAAAAGTTCGCTGAGCTTTGTAAATGTAGCTTTACAATAGATGTGAGACTGAAAGCTGAGAAAAAAGCGATCGAGTC
>CAZFHI010000018.1:6340-43056 GCA_964518875.1 uncultured Oscillospiraceae bacterium | reverse complement strand
TGCTAAGCCTTAGAGAAGATATCAAGGCGTGGCAATTTCTTAAAGTTCATAGTACTATCCTATATGCCGCAAGACTTCCAAGGTCAAAGCGCAATGAACAGGGATCTGCTTAAGAATATTAGTTTTAGCGACAGCATAAATTAGGGACGTGGCAAATATTAATTCCGTCCCTTTTTAAACAATTGTATATGGTGCTTATTTCATTATTGTTTGCAAATCCTTATCTATATTTAATCTATATTTACAAATTTTAAAAAAAAGCTTATTAAGCTCTATCTCAAAAGCTATTTAAGCATCTGTTCCGCGGCTTCCCTGAGGCTTTCATACAAATCCTTAGCTTTTTGCTGGGTGTCGGCTGTCGCGTTTACGTAAAGCTTAATCTTTGGTTCTGTGCCGCTCGGGCGCACGCAGACCCAATGCCCGCCTTCAAGTTCAAAGTAAAGCACGTTGCTCTTTGGAGTATTAAGCGCAGTTTCAATGCCGTCCTTTCTGCGCACGCCGCTTAGATAGTCCCTTACGGCAAGAACATTGAATTCACCTATTTTTTCGGGGGTGTTTTTGCGCAGATTGTCCATAATGGACGCTATTTTCGCCTTACCGTCCTTGCCAGGCAGCGTTACAGAGGTGGTTTTTTCAACCCAGAAGCCGTATTTCTCATATATCTTTATAAGCTGCTCATACAGCGTAACGCCTTTTTCCATGCAGGCGCACGCGGCTTCCGCGGCTAAAAGGGAAGCGTTAACGGCGTCCTTATCCCTTACGTAGGTTGAAGACAGATAGCCGTAGCTTTCTTCAAAGCCAAACAGGAAGGTATGCGAATTGTTTTCTTCAAACTCCTGTATTTTTTCACCTATGAATTTAAACCCTGTAAGAGTGTCAAACAGGCTTACGCCGTAAAAATCGCAGATGGACTTTGCAAGCTGCGTAGACACTATGGACTTGCAAACGGCGCCGTTTTCAGGGAGCCTGCCGCTTTCCTTAAGGGAGCTTAAAACATGGTTAAGCAGCAGCGCGCCTATCTGGTTGCCGTTGAGCGTGCGGTATACGCCGCCGCTGTCCCTTACGCAAAGCCCCATGCGGTCGCAGTCCGGGTCCGTGCCTATTATTACGGTAGCGCCCGTTTTTTTTGCAAGCGGTATGGCAAGCTCAAACGCGGCGGGGTCTTCGGGGTTAGGCGCTGAAACCGTTGGGAAATTGCCGTCGGGCGCTTCCTGCTCCTTCACCACGCTTACGTTTTTTATGCCCGCTTCCTTAAGCGCGCGCCTTACAGGCACGTTGCCTGAGCCATGCAGAGGCGTATAGACTATCGAAAGCTCACCGCCTGATTTTTTCAGAAGCCCGGGCCTTACCTGTAAATTAAGCACCATATTTATATAATCCCTGTCGACCTCGTCCTCGCCTATGTATTTGAGCAATCCCTTGTCAAGCGCTTCCTGCTCGTCCATTTTGACGGCGTCCCTGTAATCCGTTTTCTGTATCTCCCGCGTAACTTTAAGCGCGTCCTCAGGCGAAATCTGCGCGCCGTCCTCGCCGTAAACCTTGTAGCCGTTGTACTCCTTCGGGTTGTGGGACGCGGTTATCGCAACGCCCGCGACGCAGTTTAAATGGCGCACGGCGTAGCTTAGAACAGGCACCGGGCGCAGAGCGTCGAAAAGATACGCCTTTATGCCGCGGGCGCAAAGCACAAGCGCCGTCTGCCTGGCGTATTCCGCGCTGTTTATGCGGCTGTCGTAGCCTATCGCAACGCAGCATTTAGAAGAAGCGTATCTCTGCTTTAAAAATTCCGCAAGGCCCGCCGTCGCTCGGCGCACATTGTATTCGTTCATGCGGTTTGTGCCGTAGCCCATAACGCCGCGCATGCCGGCTGTGCCAAAGCTAAGTTCCTGATAAAACCTGTCCTCTATTTCCTTTTTGTCGTCAGCTATTGAATTAAGCTCTTTAACCAGAGACTCGTCATCCTTAAACATGCTAAGCCAGTTTTTATAAGATTGCATTACGTCCATAGCGCTACCTCCATATAAGCTGTTAATAAGCATATTATAAAAAAGAATTGTAAGAAACACAAGACGTTTACAAACTATATTAAGGCGCTTCAATCGTATTTTACGGGCTTTTCCAGGGATTTTATGCGTAAAGCGGCAATAATTGTTTTACTGAATTCTGATACTTTAGTGTTCACGCTGCAAACAGGCGCTTGCTAAACAATGAATATTTTTTAGGAAAAAATTTATTGCAAAAAATTATATTTATGCTAAATTATTCTTGTAAATTGTGTTCACAAATGATATAATAACCTATATATAGTTGTTTCAGAGGTTATGCTGTATGTATTATTTGGTTTCATTCATTGTATTATTATGTATATTAAGTTCTTTTATAATATACATATATTGCAAAATAAAGCGCAGAACCGACGCTAAGCTTATGAAATACATGCGATCTTCCCGCCTGTATACAGATTTATTCAGGCAAATACAGGGGATTTCCAACTACGCCATAGATGAAATACTCATAGAAAACAGCGGCGTAAAGGTTGTAAGCATAGCGCCTTCGCATACGCTTGTTAACTATTCTTTCAAAAGCAACGGCAATTCCTGCCGCAACTGCAGCATAGCCAGAATAACGGCGCTGCTTCTGGCGCAGGATTTTAGAATACTTCAGGACGGCAGCATATACCAGTTCAAGCGCTACCGCATATACAGACCCAACGGAAAAAAAGAATACGGCTACCGCTACACCATGAACCGCCGCTGCAAGGGCCTTATATTCAGCTTTCAAGGCAGCATGCAAAGAAACGTGTTTCTATAATTATACATTAAAAGACACGCATATATGCAAAAACGCAATTAAAGCCTGAAATTAAAAAAACTCTGATAAATACCTAAAAAACTTATAAAAATACTTTTGTACATTAAAAGCCTTGCGAATATTGCAAAGCTTACATTATGAAGCGCTATACAGATACGTTCAGGAATATACTTACCCTTAGCGCTTTTGTTTAAAAATATAGCCGGGACCCGCTGAACCCCATCGCTTAAGCAGATGAAGCGTATTTAAATTATTCACGCGTATTGCATAAACAATAAAGCGTATTAAGACCATTCAAACGCATTGCATAAACAATAAAGCGTATTTATATCTTTCATTAGATTTGCATAAAATAATTAGATGTATTTATATCTTTTACGCATATTGCATAAACGATAAAGCGTATTTATATCTTTCACGCGCATTGCATAAACGATGAATCGTATTCAAATTATTCACGCGTATTGCATAAACATTGAAGCGTATTATCCAAAACTATGAGGCGCATAGTTCTAGCGGATTAAACGCATTATTTGAATTATGAAGCGTTAAGCGCGCGAAATCGGCTTTAAACGCTTAGCTTCGCATTTCCAGGCAAAACCGCGGCCATTCAGTTTATATATCTTTTACAATTTAAAACAGCGTAAAGAAAAAGTTTTTTGGCAAAGTCTTAATAATATATAGCTGTTATATTTCGTATAAACAATACGCGGAAAAAACGGAAAATATTCGTTCAAACTACGATTCTTCTGATTATAGCAAGCGAGTTTGTCATATTAAGTCCTGCATTCGCATAGAAGGCTCATATCTTCCAACGAACGACTAATTTTGAACAGGTGTACCCTGTATACATACTTCAGACAGCGTCCCGCGATTCAGAACATAGTGTATTTCTGTACAAGTAAACAATTCAGTACAACGCTTCACAATAAGTGAAATCTTGTATGTTCCCTCTGCAAAAGGAAACAGTTTCAGATAACGCTCCATAGTACATGAAATCGCGTACGTTCCGTCTGCAAAGGGAAACGGTTTTAGATACCACTTCACAGTACACGAAATCTCGCATGTTATGTCTGCAAAAGTAAACGGTTTCAGAGAACGCTTCACAGTACGCGAAATCTTGCATGTTCAGTCTGCAAAAAGAAACAGTTTCAGATAACGCTTCACAGTAAATGAAATCTAGTATGTTCCGTCTGCAAAAGTTAAAAATTTCAGGGCACCGCTTCATATATACACGAAACCCCATATATTATATTCCCTCTGCAAAAGTAAACAGTTTCAGAGAACGCTTCACAATATACGAAATCTAGTATTTTATGTTGGCAAAAGGAAACGAGATTTGCAAAACCATCTTAACGCGCAAAGCCCAGGCAAGCAGCCTGGGCTTTCTATTTAATTCCTGCTTTTTCAGTCTTTATAGTCGTTAATGTTTATGCTCTTTGAATAGGGTACGTCTATTTCCCCTGCGTTTATCTTTTCTATAATTTCAGCGCGTTTGGGATTATCAAGCTGCAGGTCCACGCCGACTATCTTCCAGTTGTCGTCCGTTTCAGGGGCTACCGGGGAATGCTCCGCGAAGTACGCGACTATCATATCTCTTATTGAGCCTGAAGATTCCCATTCCTTTTTGCCTTCTATAATGTTCTGGCCTTTAAGAGCCGATGAATAGCGGTAATTGTTTACGGCAAGCGTAAGCTTGTCATCGTCCTTAAGCGGTTCGCCGTTAAACATTACGTTTTTAATGCGCTCGCCCTTGGGCTGGCTTAAATCTATTTCATAGTCCACGCCAGCGAACATGTCGTAAAGGTAGCCGGGGTATTCAGGGTCAAAGGATATGTTTATGTCGCCCGGCGTCCACTGGTTGTAGCACTCGGCCGACCATTCCATATACTTTTTAAGCTCTTTTCCCGTTACGGGGACGCGGTAGAGCGTGTTGTCGAACTTATATATGCTGAATATGTTTCCGTAGTTTATATCGCCCTTGGGAAGATCTGAGCTGTCCTTGAACAGCGCGGCGGAAGAAACGTCCGCTCCGGAATTTTCAAGCTGTATTTTGTTTATAAGGTCCATAACGGGCGTGTCCATAATCTTGCCTGCGGGTATACCCTTTATTTCATTTTCAGGCTGGAACTTATCCGTAGTGCTGCCTAAAGAGGCGCCGCCTTCGCCGTCTTCCCCCGCGCCGCCCACTACAAAGTTTATGGTTTCCTCGTGCGCTTTTTTAACGTTTTCTATTTCGCGTATTTCTTCAGACGGTTCGACATCCGCCATATCTATTACCTGAACACCGGCGTCCTTTATTTTTTTGTCCGCGCCTATAATAAAGTCGAAGCGGACTATGTCGCGTCCGCCGTTGCGCGGCGCGGCTATAACGGTATCGCCCTGCTTCTCATTTACTATAATATGCATATGGCCTGTAAGCATGGCGTCTATTTCAGGGTTGTCCGACAATATCTGCTGGGCTGAGTCCGAGCCGTGTTCTTCGTCAAACTCCGCGTACATGCCCATGTGTGCCGCGACAACAATTAAATCCGCCTTATCGCCTATTTCCGCTATGGCTTTTTTAACGGCTTCGCTTGCGGGAACGTACTCGTAGTCGTCTATTCCTTCCTTGCCGCCGTCCCATATAGGCACGTCCGGCGTAACCACGCCTATTACCGCTACCTTTACGCCGCCTTTTTCTATTATCGTCCAGCCCTCGCCTGTCAAAAAGCCGCCGTCCTTTGAAAGCACGTTAGCGGAAATAACAGGGAATTCCGCCTGCGACAATATGGATTTCATATCTGGCACGCCCCAGTTGAACTCATGGTTCCCTGGCGACATGGCGTCATACTTCATAAAGTTCATGGCGCTTATAACAGGGTGAGCCTTTTCGGGGTTTTTGTTGTAGAGGTCGTCCGTCATTATGTTGCCCTGAATAGTATCCCCGTTGTCTATCAATATGGTGTTGGGGTTTTCTTCACGCGTCCGCTTAATATAGGTATACAGGCGCGCCATTCCGTTGTTGTCTGTTTCTGCGTTGTCTTCATAACTGAAGCCCCAGATATTAGAGTGCATATCTGAAGTGCCAAGTATTGTAAGCTTCACTTCGTTTTCAGCTGAAGCGCAGCCTGAAAGCGCAAGCGATAAAAGCAGCGCGGCCGCTAAAAACAGTTTTATTGCTTTCTTCATGTTTCGCGTTCCTTTCTTTTTATATTTATTTCACTATAAGTATACACTATAAAGGTAAATTTGGATATGTTTTTTTGTAAAGTTTGCATCAATTTTTTCGCTGTAAAAAAATCATTTAATAATAAAAAACAGGCGGAAGAAAACTTCCGCCTGTTTCCCGCGAAAAACGCGGTTTAATCAGTCTTTTTTATTCCGCTTCAACTGGTCTGCCGAACTGGGCGTCGTTGTTGCCGGATTCTGTCGTCCACATTTCAAGCATGTTGATCGGGTCGTTAAAGTCTGCAATCCAGCCGTTGCGGCAGATGTCATAGTTGCCGACCTTACGCTCGTTAAGGAATACGTTCCAGTCAACTGTCTT
Organism: uncultured Oscillospiraceae bacterium; assembly: GCA_964518875.1. Lineage (GTDB taxonomy): Bacteria > Bacillota > Clostridia > Christensenellales > Aristaeellaceae > DTU024. Next base: position 36,719 of record CAZFHI010000018.1, on the reverse strand, counting down.
GATGGTCATGTCAATGCCTATTTCACCAAGGTCAGACTGCACGATTTCTGCTATCTGCACATGGCTGTCCGACTGGTTGGTCAAATATTCAAAGCTTATGGGCGTTTCAGAGGACAGCATATTGTTGTCGTCAAACTTAAAGCCCGCCTTTTTAAGAAGCTCTACCGCGTTTTCAACATTGCGGTCTTCTTCGTAGTAGCCGTCGTTCACCGGGTAATCCCAGCTTTCAGCGTCCTTGAATACGCCGCCGTTGCCGTCCAGCATACCCGCAGGAATATAGCTTGTCGCTACAAGCTGGCCTGTCTGGCCGACCGCCTCTACTATGTACGCGCGGTCGATAAGAGCGCTTATGCCCTTGCGCATGTAAGCCGCTTCCTCAGGCGTTTTGCCCTCAAACAGCTTGGAATTTACGTTGAAGTTTATGTAGTAGGTTCCGAGGTTGTCTATGATATGGAATTCAGGGTTGCTCTTAAGCTTTTCGATTTCATCGGTAGGCACGGTGTCTATAAAGTCCAGGTCGCCCGCGTTGTACGCTGCGTAAATTGCGGTTTCATCCGCTGAAAGCATGAAATCAAGCTCTTCAAGCTTTACGTTTTCCGCGTCCCAGAAGTTTTCGTTCTTTACATATACCATGGACTCGTTATGCACCCAGCTTTCAAGCTTGTAGGCGCCGCTTGTTACAAAGCCCGCTTCAAGCGCCCATGCGCCTGGGTTAAGCACGTTGCCGTCCGCGTCCTTAAAGCCTTCCGCCGCTTCTATGCAATGCTGCGGCACTGCGAAGAACACAGGGAAAGCGCACAGATCCAGCATGTACGCGCACGGAGCCGCTAATTCTACTGTAAACGTTTTGCCGTCTTCAGACGCTTTCGCTGCAAGTTCATCTGGGTAGCCTTTTATGCCTGAGAACATGTATGAATAGTCGGCCGCGGTTACAGGGTCCGCCGCGCGCTTCCATGAATACTCGAAGTCCTTAGCGTCAAGCGGCTCGCCGTCCGACCACTTCAAGCCTTCGCGCATTTTAAACGTATACGTAAGACCGTCTTCGGACATTTCGTAGGATTCCGCGAAGTTCGGCACGTAGGCGCCGTTCTCATCAAAGGAGTACAGGCCGCCGAAAGCGGCTATCGCAAGGCACGCGCCGTCAACAGAGCTGTTTAAGGCCGGGTCAAGCTTATCAGGCTCGCTCGCGAGGTTTATACGGAGCTTCTTGTTGTCGCCGAAAGTGGCGTACTGGAAGAACTTGTTTCCAAATACGTTGGAATAGAAGCCGTCGATGCTTTCTTTCATCATAAAGATGTCGTTGTAGTAGTACAGCGGAAGAAGGGCTGACGTATCCATAAGGATATCTTCCGCCTTATGCATAAGCTTTTCGCGTTCTGCAAAATCCGTAGTGGATTTGATTTCTGCTATAAGCTCATCATATTCGGCCCAGTTCTGCGGGGCCCATGCGGGTATCTCTCCCTCTGCAAACACAAAAGCTATGCCGCTTAGCGCTAATATTGCGGAAAGGAGAAATGCGGTTAGTTTTTTCATGTGAGTATCCTCCATTTTTTATTTCTAAGGGGCCGCACCCCAAAGATTCGTTATTTATTAAAGCAGGCGCACATATGCCCGTCGTTTCTTAAGGTAAGTTCCGGCGTTTCCTTAGCGCAGCGCTCAGTAGCGTAGCGGCAGCGCGTTCTGAAGGAGCACCCTGACGGCATGTTCAGCGGGGACGGCACGTCGCCCTTTAAAACTATGCGACGCCTTTCCTTTGCGGTGTCAGGATCCGGCACGGGTATTGCAGAAATAAGGCTCTGCGTATACGGGTGAACGGGGTGCTCTATAATTTCTGAGGAAGGGGCGATTTCTACTATGCGCCCTAAATACATAACGGCTATGCGCCTTGATATATGCTGAACTACGAGCAGGTCGTGCGCTATAAACAGGTATGTAAGCCCCAGAGTCTGCTGCAGCTCTTCAAACGTGTTTATAATCTGCGCCTGTATCGAAACGTCCAGCGCGGAAACAGGCTCGTCGCACACTATGAATTTCGGGTTTACCGCTAAAGCTCTCGCTATGCCTATGCGCTGGCGCTGGCCGCCCGAAAACTCGTGCGCGTAGCGCCTCGCGTGGTCCGCGTTAAGCCCTACAAGCTTTAAAAGCTCCGCTATGCGCTCCTCCCTTTCGCTCTTTGAGCGATAAAGATGGTGTATGTCAAGCGGCTCGCCCACTATGTCGGCCACCGTCATCCTTGGATTAAGCGAAGAATAGGGATCCTGAAAAACTATTTGCATTTCCTTGCGCAGAGGCTTCATAGCTTTTTCCGTAACTTTTGAGCCCTTGTATATTACTTCGCCGCCGGTAGGCTCATACAAACGTATAAGCGTTCTGCCGACCGTCGTCTTGCCGCAGCCGGACTCGCCCACGAGCCCCAGGGTCTCGCCTTCGTCTATCGTAAACGATACGCCGTCCACAGCCTTAAGCTGGATTTTTTTCATAAATCCCGTTTTAATAGGGAAGTATTTTTTAAGATCCTTTACTTCAAGAAGATGTTCAGCCATTTATTTCACCGTCCTTCGCTTCCTCGTACACTTTTTTAACGTTCATCCAGCAGGAAGCAATATGAAAGTCGTTAATGGGTATTTCTTCAGGCAGTTTGTTAAGGCATATCTGCATAGCGTCCTGGCAGCGCGGAGCGAACGCGCAGCCCTTCGGCATGTTAAGAAGGTCTATCGGCGTGCCCGCAATAGGCACCAGTTTTTCGTGTTCCTTTGTAAACTTGGGTATGGAACGCAGAAGACCCTTTGTGTAGCTGTGATGAGGGTTATAGAATATCTCGTCCGCAGTGCCTCTTTCGCAGATGCGCCCCGCGTACATAACTATTATTTCATCGCACATTTCCGCTATGACGCCAAGGTCGTGCGTAATCATTATTATCGCCATGCCGAGCTGCTTCTGCAGCTCCTGCATAAGCTCAAGTATCTGCGCCTGTATGGTAACGTCAAGCGCCGTCGTAGGCTCGTCCGCTATCAATATGTCCGGCTCGCACGCTAACGCCATAGCTATCATAACCCTCTGGCGCATGCCGCCTGAAAGCTCGTGCGGGTACTGCTTTACGCGCTTTGCGGGGTCGTTTACGCCGACCATTTCAAGCAGCTCTATCGCCCTTTTGTGCGCTTCCTCCTTGCTGCGTTTCGTGTGCAGGAGTATGGCTTCCCTTATCTGGTTGCCCACCGTGTATACGGGGTTAAGGCTCGTCATAGGGTCCTGGAATATAATGCTTATCTTTTCCCCGCGGAAGGCGTTCATCTTTTTTTCAGGATATTCAAGTATGTTCTCGCCTTTAAATATTACTTCGCCGCCTTTAATTTTGCCGGGCTCTGTAAGTATCTGCAGTATTGAATAAGCCGTAACGCTTTTGCCGGAGCCGGATTCGCCGACTATGCCGAGCGTTTTGCCTTTATCCAGGTTGAAGGATATGCCGTTTACGGCGTGGACTACGCCCTGTTCCGTCGCAAAAGACGTTTTGAGGTTTTTAACTTGTAAAATAGGTATTTCACTCATCTTGCTACCTCCTGAGCTTGGGGTCGAATGCGTCGCGCAGGCCGTCGCCTAACAGGTTAAACGAAAGCACTATAAGGCATATGGCAATCGCGGGTATTAAAAGCTTGTACGGGTATGACTGCATGCCGCCTCTTGCAAAGTTCGCAAGGGATCCTAAAGACGGCATGGGGGCCTGCACGCCTAATCCTATAAAGCTTAAAAAGCTTTCTGTAAATATGGCGGAAGGAATCTGCAAAGCGGTGGAAATAAATATCACGCTCATGCAGTTAGGCAGTATGTGTTTTCTTATTATGCGCCAGCTGCCTGCGCCCATGGCGCGCGCCGCGAGCACAAACTCGTTGTTCTTAATTGAAAGTATCTGCCCGCGCACAAGCCTTGCCATTCCCACCCAGTATAGAAGGGCGAATACCACAAACAGGCTTATCATATTGGTTCCAAGGGAAGCGAACGCCGTTCCTGAAAGCGAGTTGCCTATAACCTGATCCAGAACGACTGAAAGCAGTATAACCATAAGCGTATCAGGCAGAGAATAAATTATATCGACTATGCGCATCATTATAAGGTCCACCCTGCCGCCGAAGTACCCCGCTATCGAACCGTACAGCAAGCCTATTACGAGCACTATGATGCTTGCGAAAAAGCCTACCATAAGCGAAACGCGCGTGCCGTAAACGACCCTTATAAAGTAGTCGCGCCCCAACTCGTCCGTGCCGAATATATGCGGAAATATTTTTGCGCCGTTTTCAATGGCTTCCTGCTCCAGCTTTGAATACTGGAAAGGAGCGAGGTTTTTCATGCTGCGGTCGCGCTTGCCTTCTACCTTTATAATTTCAGAATAACCGTAAGGCACTATCATCGGCGCTATGATTATAGTGAGTATCATTAAAACCAGAACCACTATAGCGAATATTGCAAGCGGCTTTTTAAAAAGCTTGCGCATGCCGTCCCTGAAAAACGTGGTTGACGGGAGCATATGCACCTGGTGCTCTTTTTGCTCGCTCGTGGCGGGCAGAAAGGCGTCCACGTCTATCTGCATGCTTAAAAGTTTTTTTCTCGGTATTTTATCAGAAGAAAATTTTTTCATTCCGGCTCCTTAATCAAAACTTATTCTCGGGTCTATCGCCCTGTAAAGCAGGTCGCTTATTAAAGTCATAACAACCATTAGTATGGCTAAAAATATGGTCGTGCCCATAATCATAGGATAGTCCTGGTTGGTTATGCCCGTAACGAACTTCGTGCCAAGACCCCCTATTGTAAATATGGTTTCTATTACCATAGAGCCTGTAAGGGAATAAGCGGTAAGCGGGCCTATGTACGTAACAACGGGTATAAGAGCGTTTCTTAAAGCGTGCTTAAATATGACTCTTTTGCGCGGCACGCCCTTTGCCCTTGCGGTTCTTATGTAGTCCTGTCCCAAAACGTCCAGCAGGCTGGACTTTGTAAGGCGGGTTATGTGCGCCGTCGGGTAAAGGGAAAGGGCTATTATGGGAAGAAGATAGTTCTGGTTTTCAACGCTCCATGCGGGCACCCATTTAAGTATAAGGCTGAACACCAGAAGAAGCAGCGTGCCCAATACGAAGCTTGGTACGCCGACAAACAGCGTAGTGAAGAACACTATTACCTGGTCCGGCCATTTGTTGCGGTTAAGAGCCGCTATGGGCCCTAGAACAAGCCCGAACACGAGCGCTATTATTATGGAAGAGCCGCCGAGTTTTGCCGATACGGAAAAGGATTCAAATATAGTGGCGCTTATCTCTCTTCCTGTTTTTAAGGATATGCCGAAGTCTCCCCTCAATATGTTGCCGACGTAGAGCAGGAACTGCTCCATTACCGGCTTATCCAGATTAAAGCGTTTTTCAAGCACCGCCTTAACCGCAGGATCCGGCGCTTTTTCCTTGGAAAAAGGGCCGCCCGGTATCGCATTCATTGAGAAAAACGCTATCGCCATTATTATAAAAATGCTTACAATAGCAAGAAGTATACGCTTTATCGAATACTTAAGCACGCTACACCTCCATAAGATAATGGTGCAATTATACACATAACTTAATACTCTTGCAAGCGCGTTTTGCAAGAGCCCGGCGTGCTGTTTGTCATATTCGGCTGAAAAAACGCCTTAAATAACGAGTAAAACGCAGGAAAAAATAAAATACTTGCAAAAATACAATTTTGATACAGAGTATAATTATGCATTTTCTCATATTGGCATGCCGCGTTTCCCTTTGTATAATAACACTTTTTTAAAAACACGTTTTGTATAAAACTATTTTTATATACAAAAAAAGAAGCCCGGCGCATTTTTTATGCTTATAAAAATGCACGCGTATAAAATTTTTACGCGCGCACTTTAAATTTATCTTTCGCTTTATAAAACAGGCGCCGCTAAAAGCGGCGCCGAATAACCCACATAAAACGTTTTTATCAAGCGCTGGCTAAGCTACAATTTCTCCTTTTTTTATAACCTTTTTTACCATGGCGCTTCCGAACCTGTAACAGAAATAGTCTAAATTGGGGGCGTCCCATATCACTACGTCCGCCTGCTTGCCTTTTTCTATGCTGCCTGCTTTATCCGCCCTGTTTATCGCGGCGGCGGCGTTCAGCGTAACGGCGGTTAATATTTCCTCGGGAGTCATTTTGTAGTTATAGTTAGCTAAGTTTATGCACAGCTTAAGCGAATTGCACGGGCAGGATCCCGGGTTAAAGTCCGAAGCCACGGCTACCGGCACGCCCGCGCTTATAAGCTTTCTTGCGGGGGCGTAGTTCGCCCCTAAGTAGAAGCTTGTTGCAGGCAAGAGGCACGCAACGCATCCGCCTTTTTTTAAGGCGCTTATGCCTTTATCGTCAATCGCTATAAGATGCTCGGCGCTTGTCGCTGAAAGCTCTCCGGCAAGCTCGCTCCCGCCTATCGCGTCTATTTCGTCCGCGTGTATTTTTATGCTTAATCCCGCTTTTTTGGCTTCAAGCAGTATGCGCCTCGATTCTTCCACGCTGAAAACGCCCGTTTCGCAAAACACGTCCGCAAATTCCGCTAAGTTTAGTCTTTTGGTTTCAGGTATTATGACGTCTGTAACAAGCTTTATGTATTTTTCCCTGTCATTTTTGTATTCTTCAGGAACCGCGTGGGCTGCCATCTGCGTAGATACCAGATCCATATTATGCGTATCGTTTAATCGCTTTACCACGCGCATTTGCTTAAGCTCGTCTTCAAGGTTCAAGCCGTAGCCGGACTTCGCCTCGCACGTCGTGGTGCCGGATATAAGCATTTCGTCTAATTCTTTTTCAGCCTTTTCGTACAGCTCCTCTTCTGTCGCCTTTCTCGTTTCCTTTACGGTGGAAAGTATGCCTCCGCCCTTGGAAAGTATGTCAAGGTAAGGCACGCCACGCATTTTAAGCTGCAGCTCGTGCTCCCTGAAGCTGCCGAACACGAGATGCGTGTGCGCGTCAACAAGCCCTGGCGTAACGAGCATATTTTCAGCGTCTATTGTTTCGCCTGAAAAGCTTTCTGGAACGCCGTCCACTACGTCCTTTATAATTCCGCCGTCTATTATTACGCTTTTGCCGTAAAGCTTTTTTATATCGCCCTGGCTCGCGCCCCCCTTGGCTTTTACTCCTGATGGGGTGGCAAGAAGGCCTATGTTTTTAATGCATTTCATATTCAATATTCGCCAGCGCTTTCATCAAGCTCATTTTCATTAAGCTCATAAGGAAGCGTAATGCAGTTTTCGTTTCCGTATTCCTCGTTGTAGCGCTTGCTCGTGGATATGGCGTTTTTGTTTCTCGCCCACGCGCGCCTTGCAACGCCCACCATAACGTCCCAAGGTATAGCGCGCTTAAGTATATTATCCACTCTTTCAGAGCCGTCCAGCACCATGCCGAACCCTCCGTTTACCGCTTTTCCTACGCCTACGCCGCCTCCATTGTGCAGGGCTACCATGGTCATGCCGCGCGCCGCGTTTCCCGCAAAGCACTGCACCGCCATGTCCGCCATTATGTTGGAGCCGTCCTTTACGTTGCTCGTTTCCCTGAATGGGCTGTCCGTTCCGCCGCAGTCGTGGTGGTCCCTGCCTAACATTATGGGGCCGGTAACGCCTTCCCTTACCATTTTGTTAAAGCGCAGGGCTATGTCGCGCCTGCCTATCGCGTCCTGATACAGTATGCGGCACTTCGTGCCTACAACAAGCTTGTTCTTTTCGGCGTCCCTTATCCAAATCCAGTTGTCGCGGTCCTGGTAGCGCCTGTTCGGGTCTATTACGTCCATAGCGGCTTCATCCGTTTTGCGCAGGTCCTCGTCCTTGCCGCTTAAACAGCACCAGCGGAACGGGCCGTAGCCGAAGTCAAAAAGCTCGGGGCCTAAAATATCCTCGACATAGCTTGGGAACACGAAGCCGTCCAGGTCGTCAGAGCCGTTTTTGCACACTTCTTTTACGCCGGCGTCGTACACGGCCTTTAAAAAGCTGTTGCCGTAGTCAAAGAAATACGTGCCCCTTTTGGAGTGCTCGCATATAAGCTCATAATGACGGCGCAGGCTTTCGTTAACCTTTTGCTTAAAAAGCTCCCTGTTTTCATAGAGCATTCTGGTGCGCTCCTCAAACGTAAGCCCCTGCGGGCAGTAGCCGCCCTCGTAAGCGGCGTGGCAGCTCGTCTGGTCGCTCATAAGGTCCACGTGTATATTATTGTTAATCAGATATTCAAGTAAATCGACTATATTGCCGTGGTACGCCACCGCAACGCCTTCTCCGTTTTCCTTAGCCTTAAGCGCTCTTTTAACCGCAAGCTCAGGCTCGTCAAAGCACATGTCCACCCAGCCTTGCTCGAGCCTTGTTTCTATGCGGGACATATCCACTTCCGCGATAACCGCGGCGCACCCCGCTATTACGGCGGCCTTGCCCTGAGCGCCGCTCATGCCGCCAAGGCCTGAAGACACAAACAGCTTCCCGGCGAGGTTGCCTTTTTTGGGTATGCCTAGCTTAAGCCTGCCGGCGTTAAGCAAAGTGTTATATGTGCCGTGCACTATGCCCTGCGGGCCTATGTACATAAGGCCGCCCGCCGTCATCTGGCCGTAGTTTGCCACACCTATGGCGCTCGCCCTGTTGAACTGCGTCTGGTTGTCAAACTCGCCTACCATAAGCCCGTTTGTGATTATAAGCCTCGGCGCTTCCCTGTGGGACTTAAAAAGCCCCAGCGGGTGGCCGCTCATAAGCACCAGAGTCTGCTCGTCCGTAAGCTGCGTAAGGTAGTATTTTATAAGCCTGTACTGCATCCAGTTCTGGCAGATCTGCCCCGTTTCCCCGTACGTGACAAGCTCGTACGGGTAAAGGCCGACGGCGAAATCCAGGTTGTTATCCATCATAACCTGTATCGCCTTGCCTTCTATGCACTTGCCCTCGTATTCATCTATCGGCTTCCCGTATATAAGCCCCTCGGGGAGAAAACGGTAGCCGTATATCCTGCCCCGTTCCTCAAGCTCTTTTCTAAACTCCGGTATAAGCTTTTTATGGTGCTTTGCGGGTATGTAGCGCAGTGCGTTTGCAAGCGCCTGTCGCTTGTCTTTTTCGCTCAGATTGGATTCCCTTTTAGGCGCGCGCCTTATGCCTTTTACAAATTCAGGGTACTCGGGCAGCACGTCAAATAGCTGTTCTATCGTTTGCATATTGCCTCCTGTTTTCATATGTTCGCAAGCCTGTGACACTCCCGTTCAATTTCCACGGCCTTTTTGGCTATGGATTCGCAGGTTTCGCTCATTTTATTTGAAAAGTTTTCGTCTTTTACGCCTTTGCTGTTAATAAGCACGTTTTGAACGGCGCCAAGGCACCCGCTCCTTGCGGAAAGCGCCGCTACAAGCGCGTCGCTCGCGGCGTTTCTGTTCGCCTTTTCGCACACAATTTTAGCCAGTTCCAGCACTTCTATGCTTTTTCTGGCTACGGACAGCGGCACCTCGCACGCTTTTTTAAGCGCCTCCTGCATGGCGTTTCTGCGCTCCCGCTTTTCTTCTTCCGTTTTTTTGGGGAGCTTAAGCGCCTGCATGTAAAGGTCGAACGAGCGGCTGTCCTTTTCTATATCTTCAAGCAGCTCCTGTCTTAAAGGCTCGGCCTTCGCTATTGCGTCTTTCATTTCGCTCTGAACTTCTTCATAGCCTTTTTTGTTCTCGGTAAGCCTGGCCGCCATAATTACAAGCGCCGCGCCAAAGGACGACGACATGGCGGATACGCTCCCTCCCCCGGGAGCCGCCGCGTTTGAAGCGGTGAGGTTTGAAAAATCCTCTATGGTGCAGTTTTTATATTCCATTACTCTTCCCCTTCTAATATGCGAAGCTCAAGCAGCTGCTCAGGATTAAAGTTTTCTATGCGAAGGTAGTATTCCGCAGCGTCGGCGAGCGCCATAACGGGGGCAAGGCCTATAAGCTCGCTGCCGACAACCGTTACTCCGTAGCGCGCGGCTTCCATCTTTATCGTTTCAAAAACCCTGTAAAGGGATGTTTTTGTATAATCCGTAACGTTCATTGAAACCTGAACTATGTTTCTCTCGTGAAGCGCTATGCCCAAAGCCTTTATGTAGCGGAAGCCGCCGTTTGAATGGCGCACCTTTTTAGCTATCGCTTTAGCTATTGATAAATCCGAAGTGTTTAAATTAACATTAAATGCTACAAGCGGCATTCTCGCTCCTACGGCGGTGGCGCCGCCCGTTTCGTTAGGCGAAGCGGGCCCAAAATCCGGCTTCCACGCGGGGTCCTGCATTTTTTTCTTCAAGCCTTCAAATTCGCCTCTGCGCACGTCCGCCAGATTTTCCCTTAAAGGGCTTGAAGCGCTTTTTTCATAAAGGTAAACGGGCTGTTTAAGCTTTTCGCCTAAATATTTTCCTACCTGCATCGCTATATTTTTAGCGTCCTCTATACCGCAGTTGCGCACAGGTATAAAAGGTATTACGTCAACGGCGCCCATTCGCGGGTGCTGGCCCGTATGACACCGTAAATCTATTTTTTGAAGCGCCGTTTCGCACGAAAGCAGCACGGCTTTTTTCAAGGCTTCAGGCTCTCCTATTACTGTAAATACGGAGCGGTTATGGTCCTCGTCGCTGCTGAAATCAAGCAGTCTTACGCCTTCTTTGTTTTGAAAGCAGCCGGCGATGGCGAGAACGGTTTCCCGGTTGCGCCCTTCAGAGTAGTTTGGCACGCACTCCATTATGGTTTTCACAATATTTACCTCCGTTTTTTTGTATATTATACCCTATTTTATAAAATTTGTTAAGGGCACTCAAAGAGTTTAATCTTTGATTTATGTGGTAAATTATATATGCGGCTTGACGTTGCTTAAACGGCGGCATTAAGCGTTATAATTCTAAAGGAGATATATTTATGGAAAGAACGATAACCCAGAAGGTACAGGGCATGCCCGCAATAGACGGCGCAGGCGTGCACCTGGTAAGAGTTTTAGGGCGCGGCACCGTAAAAGCTTTCGATCCTTTTCTTATGCTGGATTCCTTTGATTCCACTAACCCGGCGGATTATATAGCGGGCTTTCCCATGCACCCGCACAGAGGAATAGAAACAATAAGCTTTTTATCTAAAGGAGGCATGACGCACAGCGACAGCTTAGGCTTTGAAGACAGTGTGTCAAGCGGAGAAGTGCAGTGGATGACGGCTGGCGGCGGCATACTGCACGAGGAGCGCATACCTGCGTCAGACAGGCTTTTAGGGCTTCAGATGTGGCTTAACATGCCTGAAAAAGACAAGATGGCAGAGCCGCATTACCACGCAATAAAGAAAGAGGACATAGAAGAAATACCGCTTGAAGGCGGCAGGCTGCGCCTGCTCGCAGGTAGCTACAAGGGCCGCGAAGGCTACAAGGGCGGCTATCTGCCGCTTATATATTACGATATACTTCTTAATAAAGACGCGAGCCTTAAGCTTGACGTGCCTGAAGATTACACGGCGTTCGTGTTCACGCTTCTTGGCGACGCCTACGTTGCGGGCGACAAGATAAACGAAAAAACAGCCGCCCTTACGTCTGACGGCGATACGCTTACAATAAGCGCGCCTTACGGAAATATAGAAATACTTTTTGCGGCGAGCAAGAGGCTTAACGAAAGCGTAGCGTGGGGAGGCCCCATCGTTATGAACACGGAACGGGAATTGCGCCACGCCTTTGAGGAGCTTCAGAACGGCACTTTTTTAAACGGTTCAAGAGAATAAGCTTGTATCGTTAAATCGCCGCGGCAAGCTTGAAAGCGGCGGCGCATATTTTAAAACAGGCTCAAAGGCCTGTTTTTTAGTTAGATTAAATATAATCCGCCGCTTTACTACCTTAATAAAAAACTCTTAAGCTTTAAGACCTGATTCAGAGCGCTTTAAAGCTTTTATGAGACACCGGCCGAGCAAACCTTGAACGCGTTTTCTTGCCTAAAAAAGATTTAGTTGTTATAATAAATTATCTTATTTAAGGAGTGTGGTTTTCCCTTATGGACGACCCTTCAGGCAGTTCAGTATTTAGTTCCGTACTGCTTATTATATTATTAACCCTTCTTAACGCCCTTCTCGCAGGGGCGGAAATGGCGTTTGTATCACTTAACCCAGCGAAAATAAAAGAGCTTGCCGATGAAGGCAATAAAAAAGCAAAAAGAGTTCAAAAGCTGCTTGCGGATTCCGATTCCTTCCTTTCCGCTATACAGGTAGGCATAACAATAGGAGGCTTTTTTAATTCCGCCTCAGCTTCGCAGGCGTTCGTCAAGCACCTCGCGCCGCATTTTGGCGCGTCGGCGGGCGCTGAAACCATAGCCACGCTTATAGTAACGCTTATTATATCCTACATAACGCTTGTTTTGGGCGAGCTTTATCCCAAACAATTAGCGCTTCAAATACCGGAACAGTTCGCCATGATGACGTCCGGCTTTATAACGGGCTTAAGGGTCGTATTCAACCCGTTTATAAAGCTTTTAAACGCTTCCACCGGCGTTCTTAAAAAAATTACTCCCATAGATTTTACTAAAAAAGAAGAAAAGCTTACGCGCAGCGAAATAAAAGCGCTGCTTAACTCCAGCCGCAACGACGGCGCCATAGACATGGAGGAGTTCAACATGATGCGCGGCGTTCTTTCGCTGGATTCCCGTTTTGTAACCGAAATAATGGTTCCGCGCGTAGACGCCGAAATGATAGACATGCAGGACAGCTTTGAAGAAAACCTGAACCGCCTTATGGCGTATAAGCATTCCCGCGTGCCGCTTTACGATGACGACAAGGACAATATACTCGGCATAATCCACCTTGTGGACGTGCTTATAAACTGGGACGATTTATACAGCGGGAAGCTTACATTAAACGAAATCGCCCGTCCCTCCCTTTTCGTGCCGGAAACGCTTATGACTGACGAGCTTCTTGTAAAGTTCAGGACGGCTAAAACCCATATGGCGATAATAGTGGACGAATTCGGCGGCGTTGAAGGTCTTGTTACGCTTGACGACCTTCTGTCTGAAATAGTGGGCGACATAGTGGACGAGCACAGCGATATGAGCGATTTAAACATACGCAAGATAAAGGAAAACGAATACCTTATGAAAGGCACCACCCCGCTTTCAGACCTTAACCGCATGTTCGATATGCAGATTTATTCGGACGAGGCAGACACCATAGCGGGCTACATAATAACAGAGCTCGGCTACATACCAAAGCCGCACGGAAATGAAAAGCTTAACTTCAGGCAGTACAGCTTTGTAGTTATGAGCGCCACGCCCACAAGAATTCTGGGCGTAAAAATGACGGTGAATAATTAGCTTTCAGGCATTGACATTAAAAAACAATTATGTTAATATATTTTCTGGCTTAAAGCCTGTGCCAAAGACAGCGGGTGTGAAGCGCTTAAAGCGCTTAGCGTAATGGGAAACCGCCCGCCGAGGTGCGAGATGCATTGTTTATAATGCCCTTGTGCCGCGCACAGGGGCTTTTACTTTAGCCGGAAAGCAGGTGAAAAAATGTCTACAAGCTTAGAAGCTAAAAAGCAGGAAGTGCAGGAAATTAAAAAGCTGTTCGATTCTTCGGAAAGCGCCGTGGTAGTAAGTTACGGCGGCATAAGCGTGGAAGAAATCACAGCCCTGCGTGCAAAATTCAGGGAAGCAAACGTAACGTACAAGGTGCTTAAAAACACGCTTGTAAAAAGAGCGGTAGAAGACCTTAACATGCCGGAATTCGAAGAAAAGCTTGAAGGTCCTTCAGCTTTTGCTTTCGGCGACGCCGTAAGCCCAGCCAAGGTTATAGCGGAATTCCTTAAGGACAAGGAAAACGCAGGCAAGATGGAGATAAAGGGCGGCATAGTCGAGGGGCGTTATATCGACGAAAAAGGCATTATGGCTCTGTCCAAGCTGCCTACAAGGGAAGAGCTGCTTGCAAAAATGCTCGGCAGCATGAACGCTCCCGTGTCCAACCTGGTAGGCGTATTAAGCGCCACGCTGCGTTCGCTTCTGTACGCGCTTAACGCAGTTAAAGATCAAAAAGAAAGCACCGCCGCGTAAACGGCAAACGCCCATAAGGGCAACAAAATATTTAAAATCTGGAGGTATTTACCAATGACCCGTGAAGAAATTTTATCCGCAATCGAAAGCATGACAGTGCTTGAGCTTTCCGAGCTCGTAAAAGACTTAGAAGACAAATTCGGCGTTTCCGCCGCAGCACCCGTTGCAGTAGCGGCAGCCCCCGCAGCAGGCGGCGCGGCGGCAGCTGAAGAAGAAAAGACAGAGTTCGACGTTGTTCTTAAAGAAGTAGGCTCTGAAAAGATCAAGGTTATCAAGGCTGTCCGCGAAGTCGTATCCGGCCTTGGCCTTAAGGAAGCAAAAGAATTCGTCGAGTCCGCTCCTAAAACAATCAAGGAAGGCGTTTCCAAGGACGAAGCGGAAAAAATCAAGAAGCAGTTTGAAGAAGTCGGCGCCAAAGTCGAAATCAAGTAATAGAACGCGCAAATTTATTAAACCGGAGCTTAGCCTCCGGTTTTTTAACGTAAGGATTATAAAATAATTAACAGCGCTTTTTATTATATAAGGCTGTTAATTATATTAAGCCGCATTTTTATTATACTGCGCTGGTAATTATATTATGCTGCTCTGGTAATTATATTTAGCCGCATTTTTATTACGATGCGCCGTTAATTATATTGAGCCGCTTTTTTATTATGCAATGTTGTTAATTATATTATGCCGCGTTTTTTATTATGCTGCTCTGGTAATTATATTATGCGGTATTTTTTATTACGATGCGCCGTTAATTATATTATGCGGCATTCTTTATTACGCTGTGCCGTTAATTATATTATGTGGCATTTTTATGCTTCTATGTTAATTATATTACGACGCATTTTCATTATACTATGCCGTTAATTATATTAAGCGGCATTTTTTATTACGCTGTGCTGTTAATTATATTATGCCGCATTTTTTATTATGCTGCTCTGGTAATTATATTAAGCCGCTTTTTTATTATGCTGCGCCGCGCTGTACAGTCGCCTATTTTCCCATTATTTTTAACCGCCTTGTATTTAAGCTTATTATTCTGTTATAAGCAAAAACATACGCTAAGCTTAATACGCTTATTACAAGACAATCGCTTATTTAAACAATTTTGATTTACTGCATTTTAAAAGTATTATATAAAAAGCGCCGCGTAACGCGGCGCTTTTTTTAAAGGAATTTATAATAATTGACGCTTAGAGCAAGGCGTATATCCGCTTGTTATCCAAGAGGCACCGTTTCAAGCACTTCTGCAAAAATCGCGGGCCTTTGGTTATCGCCCTGAAGGGTTTTGATAAGTTCTTCATCCTCAACCAGCTGGAACGTCATGCGGGCGCCGGATATGGCGTAGGGTTTATCGCCTTCATCCGTACCGGGGTTAGCGGCATAGACGGCCAGGCCTTTTTTGTCTGCAAGCAAATTGGCTTTCGTTTGGTTATCCGCTAATCCTAACTGCAGATACATTTTGCCTTCATGCTGCACAGCGCCATATATGGCAACGGCCGCGTTAGCGCTGCCGTCCGGGTTTGTGGTGCATACAAGGTAAAAGCCTGAAAAGCTGTTAAGCGCGTTCGCCAGTTCGTCGCCTGTAAGCGCAAAGTCTCCGTAATGATTTGTGGTTATGGAAGCGCTGGTGAAAGTATCGGCAGTTTCAGCCATAACAGGCAGACAAAGCAGGCAAAAAGCCGCTAAAAGATACATTGTACGTTTAAACATTGTTGTCCTCCTTGAAAAATTTCCCAAGTATCATATCATAGCGGCTCAGAGCGCGTCAATCTGAAAGGAATCATATATTTGTTTTGAAATATGTCAATAATTTCAAAACGTCGCGTTAACTTAAACGTTTTTTTGCCTTTTATATCCTTATGTATTGCCTTTTTTATCCCTCAGGAAACTTACGCTATATTGCAAGCGCGTTTAAGCCCCCAATAAAGCTGGCGGATAAAACAAACCAAGCCTGTTACAAAACGCCTGCTCCATTTGAAAATATTGTAAAAAGCATTATATAATAAGAGCCCGCGCAGCGCGGCACTATATTGTATGGGGAAATTAAAATAATAAAAATCAGTATAATCGACGCTGAACACAAGGCGGATATCGGTATATCCAACGAACCTTTTAAGTCGTTCGGCAAAATAGAAGTATCTTTTAAAAACGGGCAATGGGATTACGAACTTGTTCGTTTTAATGCAGAAAACGTAGCGGAAATGCGCTTTCCTGATGAAAATTATGATTTTGACTCTATGAAAGACAGCGTTTTTATAGGCGCCTATGATGAAGACGCCTGCGTAGGGCTGCTCGTTCTTCAGCCCGCCTGTTTTAAATATATGCATATCGCTGATATTAAAGTGAATAAAAAATACCGCCGTCAGAATATAGGCGGAGCGCTTATAGAAAAAGCGAAGGAAGCGGCGGCGCAACTAGGATACCGCGGCTTATACCTTGAATGCCAGGACAATAACCCCGGCGCATTTATGTTTTATGTTAAATCCGGCTTTTATATAGGCGGGCTCAATACAAACGTTTATAAATATACAAAGCAGGAAGGCAAAGCCGATATTATTTTATACTGCGATAATCAGAAATAATGTAAAGATTGCAAAAACGCTATTGATAATTATTTTATCAATAGCTGTTATAGCAACGTCTTATTAAAAAATATTCAGCTGCTAATCTGATTTAACGGTATTTTTCTCTTCAGCGCCGCTTTTTGTTTCTTCATTTGCATCCGTTCGCTGCGACGCAAGTTTTAAAAATTCCTCTTCGCTTATTATTTTCACGTTAAGGCTTTTAGCTTTTTCAAGCTTGCTGCCTGCGTTTTCGCCGCAGACAAGAAAATCCGTCTTTTTGCTTACGGAGCCGCGCGCGCTTCCGCCCAAGGAGCGTATTTTATTTTCTATTTCGTCCCTGGTAAAGCGCTTAAGCGTTCCGGTTACAACAAAGCTTTTGCCGTAGAGCGCATTATTTGTTTCCTGCGGCGCTTCTTCTATTTTTATGCCGCTGTCAAGCAGCGCCTTAATTTCCGCTTTCTGGCTTTCGTCGCTGAAAAAATCTATTATGCTGCCCGCAATAACGGGGCCTATTTCATCTATACGGGTAAGCTCTTCTTCTGAAGCTTTAGCGATATTATCCAAAGACTTGAATTTATCCGCCAGAATTCTCGCGGTAACGCTGCCTACGTTTGGTATGCCAAGCGAATATAAAAATACGTCTAATGAAGCGTCCTTGCTTTTCTGTATAGCGGAAAGCAGGTTTTCCGCTTTTTTTTGCTTAAACGACGGCAGGGTTAAAAGCTGTTCCATAGTAACGCCGTACAGCTGCGACGGCCTGTTTATATTTAATTCGTCAAATAAAAGCTTCGCTGTTTTTTCAGACAGCCCGTCTATGTCCATAGCACCCTTTGACGCAAAATGCACTATGCCTCCAACGGACTGCGAGGGACATGTTTCGCTGTTCGGGCAGAACAGGTTCGCTCCGTTTTCAACAAGCGGCGTTCCGCAGGCGGGACAGGCTTCAGGCGGCTCAATAGGCATAACGTCAACGCCGTCGTCCACGCGGCCGAGTATCTCCGGTATCACTTCGTTTGAGCGGCGTATCCATACGTTCGCCCCCACCGCAAGGTTCTTGCGGTTTATGTCGTCCATGTTGTTAAGCGTCGCGCGGCTTATCAAAGCGCCGCTTAGCGTTACTGGCTTTACGTGCGCGAGCGGGGTTATCTTTCCCGTGCGCCCTACTTCCCAGCTGACGCTTTCAAGCGTTGTTACTGTTTCGGTCGCGCCGTACTTGTACGCCACCGCCCAGCGCGGGAACTTGTCCGTATAGCCTAAGGCGCTCCTTATCTGCATGTCGCATACCTTTATTACGCAGCCGTCCGTCATATAGTCGAGACCGTGTCGCAGGTCCTTTACTTCTTCTATATATTTAATTATGTCTTTTTCAAGACCCTCTTTGTAATACTCTATAACGGGGAAGCCGTTTTCCCGTAAAAAATCAAGCATGCCCTTTTCATTATCATAAGGCGGGTTCTCTATATAGTTCACGCCGTAAAAATAAGCCGACAGCTTTCTTGACGCCGTAACCTTAGGGTCTAAGTTGCGCAGTGCGCCGGCAGCGGCGTTGCGCGCGTTTTTAAGCTTTTCTTTTGCGCGCTTGTTGTATTCGCTAAGGGCTGAAAGCTTCATTATGCATTCGCCGTACACTTCTATTGTGCCCTTGTACGGAATGGAAAGCGGCACGTCGCGTATGGTCTGCGCCTGAGAAAGAACGCTTTCGCCCACTACGCCGTTTCCCCTCGTAGCGGCTTCTGCGAGCACGCCGTCGTTATATGTAAGGCTTAATGAAAGACCGTCCAGCTTGTATTCCGCGCAGAAATTTACCTTGTTCTGTCCTTTATAGTTTTGGCGAACCCTTTTAAACCACGCTTCGAGCGCATTTAAAGACTGCACCTTGTCCATGCTCCACAGGGGATTTATATGCCTGTGCTGCTTAAAGCTCTTTAAGGCTTCTCCTCCTACGCGCAGAGTGGGGGAATCGGGAAGCCTTGTTCCGCTTTCCTTTTCCATGTTTATCAGTTCGTCGTAAAGGGCGTCCCACTCCGCGTCGGTAATTATGGGCTTGTCTAAAACATAATAAGCGCGAGCGGTAAGGTTTAAATAGTCGACAAGCTCGCGCATGTTAGAAAACTTATTCAATTTTTACTATCGGCGCTATGCCTAATGCAAACTGCTTTTCGCCGTACGCAGTAAAGAATATGGTTACGCGCGCGTCCGCCCCCTTGCCCTGAACGCCGCGCACAGTGCCTTCGCCGAATTTTTTATGCAGCACCCTGTCCCCCGTTTTAAACACCTGTTTTGAAGCCTTGGCCTTTTTAACGGCAGTTGGAACAAAGCCCTTTAATACTCCGGGTATCGAATCTATGTTCTGCCCTATGCCGGGCGCTCCGAAGCTTGCGCTCGCTTCCTGCGGCACATGGCGCTTGTATATGTCTTCAGGGTCCTCCGGCTCGCCAAAGTACTTGCGCTTCGCCTTGCCAAGCCTGTTTGTCATAAGCTCATGCGGCATCTCTTCCAAAAAGCGGCTGCGGTCGTTAATGTGTATCTGATTATAAAGAAAGCGGCGCATTGCGAGCGACAGATACAGATAGCGCTTAGCCCTCGTCATGCCAACGTAAAGCAAACGGCGCTCCTCTTCAAGGCGGTCGTCCTCCTCTATGGCGCGGCGGCTCGGCAATATGCCGTCCTCAAGACCGCATATGAACACCGCGTCGTATTCAAGCCCTTTAGCGCTGTGGAGCGTCATGAGCGTTACATAGTTCGCCTGCTCCTTTTCCATGTCAAGATCCGTAACCAGAGCGACGTTTTCCATATAGGCTTCGAGCGTTTTATCGTCCGAGAGGTTTTCAAACTCCTGCACCGCGCCCAAAAATTCCATAAGGTTTTCGTGTCTTGTTATTATTTCATCGTCATTGCTGCCCTCATACTGCGCTAAAAGCCCCGATTCGTCCAAAACATAGCGCACAAAGTCCGTAAGGGGCATGCTCTCCTTAGCGACGATTAAATTGTTCATAAGCTCGGCAAAGCTCTGCACGCACTTTTTGGGGCGCGAGGAAAGCTCTTCCGGCAGTTCGTTTACAACGGCGTACATCGGAACGTCTTTTTTTCTTGAAGCTTTTTCCAGTATTTTAAGCGTGTTTTCGCCTATGGAGCGCTTGGGAACGTTTATAATGCGCTTTAAGCTTATATCGTCCTGAGGGTTGAGCACAAGGCGCAGATACGCGAGCGCGTCCCTTATTTCTTTTCTGTCGTAAAAGCGGGTGCCTCCAAACACCTTGTAGGGTATTCCGGCGCGCATAAGCATTTCCTCAAGCACGCGGCTCTGCGCGTGCATGCGGTAGAGCACGCATACGCCTGAATACGGCAGCTTTTCTTTTTTGTGCATCCGCTGTATGCGCTCGCACACCCACGCGGCCTCGTCCTTTTCGTCCAGGGCCTCGTAAAAGCGTATAGGGTCGCCGCCTTCATCCTCTGTCCAGAGCTTTTTTTCCATGCGGCCGTCGTTGTTTGAAATAAGCTCGTTAGCGGCGTCAAGTATTACGGAAGTCGAGCGGTAATTCTGCTCAAGCTTGATTATCTTCGCGTCCTTAAAGTCCTGCTTGAACTCCAGTATGTTGCGTATGTCCGCCCCGCGCCAGCCGTATATGGACTGATCGTCGTCGCCCACTACGCACAGGTTTTTGCTTTTTAAGGTAAGAAGCCTTACGAGCTCGTACTGCGCGAAATTGGTGTCCTGATACTCGTCGACGCTTAAGTACTGAAAGCGGTCCTGGTAGTGCTGCAAAACCTGCGGCTCTTTTTTAAACAGATCGAGCGTTTTTGTGATTATATCGTCAAAATCCAGCGCGTTCGCCATCTTAAGGCGTTTTTCATACTGTACAAAAACGTCGTGTATGCGCTGACAGCGGAAGTCTTTGGAGGATTCC
The DNA here is from genome assembly GCA_964518875.1 of uncultured Oscillospiraceae bacterium. Lineage (GTDB taxonomy): Bacteria > Bacillota > Clostridia > Christensenellales > Aristaeellaceae > DTU024. The sequence continues at coordinate 16,210 of CAZFHI010000018.1, read as the reverse complement.
GCAAACCAGCCGTCCGCGTCCAGAAGGCGGTTTTTAGCGTCGGATATGGCGCGCTGCATCTGCCTGATGGTGAAGCGCTTTTCATCATATGAAAATTGAGCGTATATCTCTTTAAGCAGCTTGCTCTTATCGTCGTCGTCGTATATAACAAAGGAGCGCTCATAGCCCAGCTTATCTATATCCCGCCTGAGCATGCGCATGCAGATAGAGTGGAACGTGCCTATCCAGGCGTCGTGCGCCTTTTCGCCCACGAGGTTTAAAATACGGTTTTTCATTTCCCGCGCCGCCTTGTTGGTAAACGTGAGCGCCATTATCTGGTAAGGCTTTACGCCGTGCTCTATTAAGTTGGCTATGCGGTACGTCATAGTGCGCGTTTTTCCGCTTCCGGCTCCCGCTATTATAAGCACGGGACCTTCCAACGTGTTAACCGCTTCCATCTGCATGTTGTTAAGTTTTGTAAAATCCATTGAAGCCTTCCTTTTGTATGTTATCACTGATATTATAGCATATTTGAGCGTTTAAATAAAGCTCCGCGCGCGTTAACCGTGCGGGAGCATTAAAAGCGCCATGCTGAAAGAGCAAAGCAGCATGGCGGTAATATTTTGAGCCTTTTTATTTAATCAGATTATCGTTTTCAAAATAGTTAATCTTCATAGCGGAGCGGACCTCGTTAAGCGTCTGCGCGGCTACCTTCTCCGCCTTTTCGCTTCCCGCGCGAAGTATTTCAAGAACGTCTTCAAGGCGCTTTTCCCATGCTTCGCGGCGTTCCCGTATGGGGGCAAATTCCGACTGCATAACGTCGTTTAAAAATCTTTTTACCTTTACGTCGCCTAAGCCGCCGCGCTCATAATGCGCCTTGAGCTCGCCAAGGTTCTGGTATTCTGGCAGAAACTCCGCGAAATGCTCGTCGCGGCAGAACGCGTCAAGGTAGATGAAAACAGGGTTGCCTTCCGTATGGCCGGGGTCCTCCCTGCGCAAGTGCGTTGGGTCTGTAAACATGGACATTATCTTCTTTTTAACGTCCTCAGAAGAGTCGGAAAGGTATATGCAGTTACCAAGCGACTTGCTCATTTTGGCCTTGCCGTCTATGCCGGGCAGGCGCATGCAGGCCTTGTTCTGCGGAAGAACAATGTCCGGCTCTGTAAGCGTCTTTCCATAGACTTCGTTGAACTTGCGCACTATTTCCCTTGCCTGCTCTATCATGGGCTTCTGGTCCTCGCCTGCCGGAACCGCCGTTGCGTGAAAGGCGGTTATATCTGCCGTCTGGCTTATGGGGTAGCAGAAAAAGCCCACAGGTATGCTCGATTCAAAGTTGCGCTGCGCAACTTCCGATTTAACGGTAGGGTTTCTCTGCACGCGAGAAACCGTAACTAAGTTCATGTAGTAAAACGTAAGCTCCGTAAGCTCCGGCACCATGGACTGTATGAAAATGCAGGATTTGTCAGGGTCAATGCCGCAGGCAAGGTAATCCAGAGCCACCTGTATAATGTTCTGCCTTATTTTTTCCGGATGCTCCGCGTTGTCCGTAAGCGCCTGGGCGTCGGCTATCATAATATAAATCTCGTCATATTTTCCCGCGTTCTGCAGGGCGACGCGCTCCCTGAGCGAGCCTGCGTAGTGCCCCACATGCAGTCTGCCCGTCGGTCGGTCGCCTGTTAAAATAACTTGCTTCATAAAACAATCCTCCTGAGTGTCAAAAGCTTTTTATTAAGCCTGAGGCGGCCTTAAGGCCGCCTCGTTTGCATAACGGCGCAAATTACTTTGAAGCCGTTTCGCCCGCTATCCTTCCAAACACGAAGCAGTCCGCAATAGCGTTTCCGCCAAGGCGGTTGCCTGCGTGTATGCCGCCGCAGACCTCGCCTGCCGCGAACAATCCTTCTATGATTTCGCCGTTTTCATTTAAAACATGCGTTTCGGTGTCTATCTTGAGACCGCCCATTGTGTGATGAAGGGCGGGCTTGCGCGGCGTCGCGAAGAAAGGACCTTTTTCAATCTTAAAGTCGAACATTGTTTTGCCAAAATACGGGTCTTCGCCTGTTTCAACGCAGGTGTTGTGTATTTCAACAGATTTTAGCAGGTTCTCCTTAGCGGTTTCGTCAAATTCGAGCTTGTCGGCCAATTCCTCAATGCTGTCTGCCATTATGGCGTTGCCGCGCTCCACTTCAACCTCCCAGTCGCTCAGCCAGCGGGCGTCTTCAGCGATGTTGATGTCCGCTATCATGTAGTACAGGCCGCCGTTGTCAATAGCCGCCTGCGCCAGAACGTCGCGCGGGGCGCACTCGTCTACGAAGCGATTGCCTTCCTTGTTTACCATAAGGTAGTTCGCTGTGGAAGCAGGAAGCAGCCCTGTGAACAGATCGCCGGATTCGGGGTCCGAAAGAGCCATAAGCTGGGTGAACTCCATGCCTGTTGTCGCGGCGCCTACTTTTTGAGCCATTATGATGCCGTCGCCCGTCATGCCGGAAGCGTTCGTCGTGCCTATGCTGTCTTCTATTACCGGCCAGTAGTTGTCGTACTTCTGAACCATTTTAAGGTTGTTCGCGTATCCGCCCGTAGCCATTATAACGGCCTTGTTCGCGTGCAGCGTTACTTTTGTGCCGTCGCTCATCCTGGCTATTACGCCGTTCACCCTGCCGGATTCATCCACGGTGAGTTCCTTGCCTGTCGTTTCGTAAAGTATTTCGCCGCCTTCTTCTGTAATGCGCGGGCCCATCACAGCGACGAATTCCTCGCCGTGCATCATGCTCGGGTTATGGCCGCGGCGCCACATGGCTCCGGCGGGCTGGGTTACCTCGTCCTGCCACTTTACGCCAAGGTCCGCAAACCAGTTCACAAGCGGCATGGCGTTTTTGGTCATAGTGGAAACAAGGTCGTAGTCGCCGTAAATGCCGTTGCCGTCCAGGTCTTTGCGCACGCCGTAATAGTACGTCTGTATGGTGTGAAGCTCCGGGGAATCGAAATGTTTGCTCGTGTCCCCTGCAAGGTAATCGTTTACCTGCTGCTGAAGCGTATGATAGTCGTTAAGGTATTCTTCCGGGATGGCGCTTTCATCAAGGGACGCGATCTGTTTTAGAACCTCCGTTTCGCCTGTCTGGGAGTCAAAGCGCGCTGCCCATTCGGTGTCTGCCGCGTTAACCGCGCCGCCGAAGCCGTCTGCCGAAGCGGACGCGGTTTCGCCTGTCGCAGCAGTCGCGCTAATAAGCAGCATTGCAGCGACAAGCACAAAAGCAATCAGTTTGCCTTGCCTTTTCAATGTGGTATCCTCCTTTATTTTACGGCGCAACTCATAAAACGAGCCGCCTTATACCCGAAATTGTAAACTTTAGCACTATGCTAAGGTCAAGCTCTCATAACGCGCTTTTGTTTTAACGCTTGTCCTGATTCATGAAAGCTTAAGCAAAAAACTTTTTGATAAAATTATAGCGCAAGCCCTCATGCGTAAATTTTTACCCTTAGAAAGTGATAGTTGACCGTTTCCCCGTTTTCTATGCGGGAAGCCGCCGTTTCGCACAGCATGTCCCCAAACGTCTTTACCTTAAGCTTTTTCATTTCCCTGAGCAGCGTCTCGCAGTGCTTCCAGCTGAAGGGTTCTTTTTCTTCCTTGCGCTGCATGGCGACAAGGTATTCTCCCGCGGGGATTGCTTCAACATGGCGCGTTTTTTTAATGCCAAGAATGTTTGCCCGTCTTTTTTCGCACATAAGGCCGTACTCATAGTAAACGGGCTTTTTGCAGCCTTCAAGCAAGGCCTTGCGCGGTATTTTGCTGCTCCATGTTACAGCGGGCAGGCAAGAAAGCCACTCGTCTTTTTCCGCGTTAACAGCGCTGTCTGAAACGGCGTTTTCCAGTTTTGAGCAGTTGAGCCTCCACATTTCGGGGAAATTTTCCACCCACGCTTTATCCGGCATTTCCGCGCTCCTGTCCATGTTTAATTTAAGCCTTTTAAGGTTTTCAAGAGCGGCGTTTTGCAGGTATATTTCTTTTTCTTTTGCGCGGATGCGTAAATCAATAAGGCTATCTATGTCTTTGATTGGCATGTCATTCATAATTTCAGCGCAGTCCTTAAGCGGTATGCCGGAAGAAAAAAGCTGGCGGCAGAAGTTAAACCTGCGTGTATCGAGCACAGAATAATACCTGTAACCGTTTTCATCGTCTATGTACGGCTTTAGTATGCCTATTTTTTCATAGTATCTCAGCATATGCGTCGTAACGCCGAGCAGTTTCGCCATTTCACTGATAGTGTAAAGCATTGATCAACCCAATCTTATTTTAAGCCGTGGTTAAAACACTTATAAAGCTTTAAAGCTCTTTTTTCGCATTTTGCCCCGCGGCATGCTGTAATTATAGCACAGATCAAGGCTTTTTGGCTATCGCTTACAGGCGAAACGATTAAGGGCGTTGGCCGTATTCGCCATATATTCCATTCGGTCATAAAATCTTGAACAACGCTTTGCCTTATGCTATTATGGTGTTTGTTTGAAAGGGGGCATTGCATTGTACTGGCATAAAATAGCGGCGGAAAGCGTTGCTGAAGCGTTTGAAAAGGCTTTTTCAAAAAAAGCTCCCGACAATATTTTGCAGATGCTTGAGCAGCCGCCGGATTCTTCTCTCGGGGACTTTGCTTTTCCCTGCTTCAGGCTGGCGAAGGAGCTCCGCATGGCCCCGCCCAAGATAGCGGAAGCCATTAAAGAAAGCTTTTCTTCAGACAAGTTTGAATCCGTACAGGTAAAGGGCGCGTACCTTAACCTGTTTGTAGACAGGGAAGCCTTCGCTTCTTCCGTAATAGAAACCGTTTTAAATTCGGGAGACGGCTACGGCTCGTCCGAATCTGGCCGGGGCAAAACCTGCTGCATAGATTTTTCTTCAATAAATATAGCAAAGCGTTTCCACATAGGGCATTTGTCCACAACGCTTATAGGCGCGGCGCTCGCCCGCATATATAAGTTCCAGGGCTGGAACGTTGTATCCATAAACCATCTTGGCGACTGGGGAACGCAGTTTGGCAACATGATAGCCGCCTACAAGCTGTGGGGCAGCCCCGAAATGGTAGAACAGGGCGGCGTGCAGGCTTTAAGCGACCTTTACGTGCGCTTCCACAAGGAAGCTGAAACGAACAAGGATCTGCTTGATCTTGGGCGCAAATGGTTTAAAAAAATAGAGGACGGCGACGAGGAAGCCCTTAAAATATTTAATAATTTTAAAGAGCTTACGCTTAGGGACGCGCAAAAGGTGTACGACCTTCTCGGTATACAGTTTGACAGCTACGCCGGCGAAAGCTTTTACAACGACAAGATGGAGCCCGTAATAGACGAGCTGCGCGAAAAAGAGCTTTTAACCAAGAGCGAGGGCGCCCTCGTTGTGGACCTGAGCGACCTTAACATGCCGCCTTGCCTTATACTTAAGTCCGACGGCGCCACGCTTTACGCTACGCGCGATCTTGCGGCGGCGCTTTACAGAAAGAAAACATACGATTTCAGCAAATGCCTGTATGTAGTAGCCTACCAGCAGGACCTGCACTTCAGGCAGCTTTTCGCAGTGCTTAAAAAGATGGGCTACGGCTGGGTGGACAGCGAAATGGAGCACGTCGCTTTCGGCATGGTAAGCTACGAGGGCGAATCCCTTTCAACAAGGAAGGGCAAGGTTATATACCTTGACGATTTGCTCAACAAAGCCCGCGAAAAAGCCTACGACATACTGCTTGAAAAAAGCCCCGACATAAAGGATAAGGACCTTGTGGCAAAGCAGGTTGGCATAGGCGCCGTAGTCTACGCGACCCTACAGAACAATCGCATAAAGGATATAGATTTCTGGTGGGACAGGGCGCTTAACTTTGACGGGGAAACGGGTCCCTACGTGCAGTACACCTACGCCCGCTGCAGGAGCGTTATAAAGAAAGGCGGAAACGCGAGCGAAAGCCCGGATTACAGCTGCCTTTTAAGCGAGAGCGCCAAGGACGTTATAAAAAACATATACGCTTTCCCAAAGGCCGTAAGTGACGCGCTTTTGCGCAACGAGCCCTACCTTATTACGCGCTGCGTTACGGACGTAGCGAAGTCCTACAACCATTTTTACTATGAGGAGCGCATACTTACGGAAGACAGCGCGCAGAGCGCGGCAAGGCTTAACCTGAGCCGCGCCGCGGCGCAGACGATAAAAACGGGCTGCGCGCTTTTAGGCATAGAAACGCCTGAAAAAATGTAACTTAAACGGCGCATTAAATATGCAAGGAGAACCAAATGCGATTTACTAAAATGCACGGCATAGGAAACGATTATATATTTATCAACTGTTTTGAAGAAATAGTATCAAGCCCGGAGCGGCTTGCTTTAGTTATGAACAGGCCGCATTTCGGCGTGTCCTCAGACGGGCTTGTGCTTATAGAGCAAAGCAGCGTGGCGGACTTTGGCATGCGCATATTCAACGCCGACGGTTCCGAAGCAGAGATGTGCGGAAACGCCGCCCGCTGCATAGGAAAATACGTTTACGAAAGAGGTTTGACAAACAAAACGCACATAAGCCTTGAAACAAAGGCCGGTCTGAGGTGGCTGGACTTAAGCGTTGAAAGCGGCAGGGTTAAACGCATACGCGTCGACATGGGCACGCCTGAACTGGAACCTGAAAAAATACCCGTTGATCTTCCAGGCGAAGTGGTGCTTCAGCACCGTATGCAGATGCTTGGACAGGAGTGGAGCATTACCTGCGTAAACATGGGCAACCCGCACTGCGTAATATTCGTAAACGACCCTGAAATACTGGACCTTGAAACCTTAGGGCCTATGTTTGAAAACCATCCCATGTTCCCGCACAGGACAAACGTTGAGTTCGTGCGCGTGATACGCAGGGACATAATGCAGATGCGCGTGTGGGAGCGAGGCACGGGCGAAACACTCGCCTGCGGCACAGGGGCTTCCGCAAGCATAGTAGCCGCTGTGCTGAGCGGTTTAAGCGACAGAACGGCGCAGGTCAAGCTTCCCGGGGGCAACCTGGAGCTTTGCTGGAACGCGGACGACAACAACGTGTACCTGGCGGGCCCCGCAAGCTACGTGTTTGACGGGGAATGGCTTGAAAACATTTATTAACGTTAAGGAGTAAGATATGTACATTAATCCCTATATCGCCGCCATGCCGGGAAGCTACCTTTTTCAGGAGATAGACAACAGGGTGGACGCTTTCCTTGAAAACTACAGCGGCAGACCGCTTATACGCCTTGGAATAGGCGATGTAACGCTCCCGCTGCCAAAATATATAGCGGAAAAGTTCGCCAGCGCCGCTCTTAACATGTCCACAAGGGAAGGCTTCAGGGGATATCCCCCTTACAGGGGCTACCCTTTTTTAATTAAAAAAATACTTAAAAACGACTACCTGGACCGCGGCATAGATTTAGACGAGGACGAAATATTTATTTCAGACGGCGCTAAAACAGACACCGCCGCCATACAGGAATTGTTTTCTTTAGATTCACGCATAGCTTTTACCGATCCCGTTTACCCCGTGTATGTGGATTCAAACGCCATGGCGGGGCGCCTTGGCGCGTTTGACGGCACGCGCTTTGAAAAGGCCGAGTACCTTCCCACGACGGAAGAAAACGGCTTTGTGCCGCCGATACCAAACAACAGCGTTGACGTTTTATACCTTTGCTGCCCGAACAACCCCACGGGTACGGTGCTTACGAAGGAGCAGCTTAAGCGCTTCGTCGACTGGGCAAAAGAAAATGGCTCCATAATAATATTCGACGCCGCTTACAAGGCGTTTATCAAGGATAAAAGCATACCGCGCTCCATATACGAAATAGAGGGCGCGAAGGACGTAGCCATAGAGTGCTGCTCTTTTTCAAAAACAGCGGGCTTTACGGGGGTGCGCTGCGCCTACACCGTTATACCAAAAAGCGTTACAGCCTTGGACCACGTTGACGGCAAAAAACATTCGCTAAATAAAATGTGGGCAAGGCGCGCGGGCTCCAAATCAAACGGCGTAAGCTATCCCGTGCAGGTTGCGGCGTCTGCAGTATACGACGACGAAGGCAAAACAGCCATACGAGAAAACATAAGCTACTATATGGCTAACGCCGTTATAATTAAAGAAGCTCTCGACGAATGCAATATAAAGTACTTCGGCGGGGAGAACGCCCCCTACATATGGCTTAAAACGCCGGACGGCTTTAATTCGTGGGGATTTTTCGACTATCTTTTAAACGCCTGCCAGATAGTCGGCACGCCGGGAGTGGGCTTTGGCCCGAGCGGCGAAAACTATTTCAGGATAACCGCGTTCGGCGATAAAGAAAACGCCTTAGAGGCTGCAAATCGCCTTAAGGACGCATTTAAATAAGGAGGGTACACAATGGTACGCGCAATAGTTGGCGCCAATTTTGGCGACGAGGGCAAGGGCAAAATTACGGATATGCTGGCCGACAAGGCCGATGTGGTAGTGCGCTTTCAAGGGGGCGCGAACGCCGGGCACACTATAATAAACAGGTACGGCAAGTTCGCCCTGCATCTTTTGCCAAGCGGCAGTTTTCACGAGCACGTGGACAACATAATAGGCCCCGGCGTCGCTTTGGATTTAAACGAGCTGATAAAGGAATTGGATCTGCTTAAATTAAACGGCGTGCCTTCGCCGAACTTATACATATCGTCAAGGGCGCAGCTTCTTATGGAGTGCCATATAACGCTTGATACGCTTGAAGAAAACCGCCTTAAGGATAAAAAGTTCGGCTCGACCAAATCCGGCATAGCGCCTTTTTACAGCGACAAGGCTTTAAAAACAGGCATTATGGTGTGCCATCTTTTCGACAAGGATCTGCTGCATGAGCGCCTTAAAAACAACTTCGTCAAAAAGAACGTGCTTATGAAAAACCTTTATAACGCCGAGCCCTTTGACGCCGACGAATATACGGAAAAATACTACGCGCTTGGCCAAAAAATAAAGGACAGCGTAATAGACACCGCTTTTTACTTTAACGACGCGCTTAAAAGCGGCAAGGAAATACTGCTGGAAGGACAGCTTGGAGCGCTTAGAGACCCTGACCACGGCATATTCCCATACACCACATCTTCTTCGCCGGTAGCGGGGTACGCAAGCGTAGGGGCAGGGCTTCCTCCGCACGAAATAAAGGATATAATAGCCGTAACCAAGGCGTACACAAGCAGCGTAGGCGCAGGCGTATTCCCTTCACAGATTTTTGGCGACGAAGCGGAGGAGCTGCGCCGCCGCGGGGGCGACGCCGGCGAGTACGGCGCTAAAACGGGCCGCCCGCGCGATGTGGGCTGGTTTGACGCGGTAGCCACGCGCTACGGCTGCATGGTGCAGGGCGCAACGCAGGCGGCGCTTACCAACCTTGACGTTATGAGCTATCTGGACGAAATACCCGTCTGCATGCAGTATGAACTTGACGGCAAGAAAATAGACCGCTTCCCCGTAACGCCGCTGCTTAAAAACGTTAAGCCCGTTTACGAAAAGCTCCCCGGCTGGAAAAGCGACATACGCGGCATAAAACAGTTTAACGACCTGCCCCAAAACTGCCGCAGATACGTTGAATTTATAGAAGAACGCATTAAAACGCCCATACGCATATTGTCCAACGGGCCTAAGCACGATGAATTTATTATAAGAGATATTTAAACGGCAGCAAATTAAAAACGCCTAATTAAAAAATATTATTTAAAAGTATTGTTTAAAAACGCATAAAATAACCGCCTTTTCCGGGGAGAATAAGAAATCCTTAAAAAGACGGTTTTTTGTATTGCAGATATTGTATTATTTAATTTATAAGGCGTTTGTAAGCTTAAAAACTAATCGACTTTTCAAAGCGAAATTACAAAACGTCATAAAAACAAAATTCATTGTTGTATTTTTAGCTTTTTAATCGTTATATA
>CAZFHI010000018.1:0-6240 GCA_964518875.1 uncultured Oscillospiraceae bacterium | reverse complement strand
ATTATTCGCAGCAGCTTAGCGCTTACGTTTATGCAAAACAGAAAAAAACAAAAAAACGTCATAAAAACAAAATTCATTGTTGTATTTTTAGCTTTTTAATCGTTATATATAGTAAGGGACAGCAAAAGGCAAAAAATTAAAAATGATGCGCATTATTCGCAGCAGCTTAGCGCTTACGTTTATGCAAAACAGAAAAAAACAAAAAATATTTTAAAAACAAAATTCATTGTTGTATTTTTAGCTTTTTAATCGTTATATACAGTAAGGGACAGCAAAAAGCAAAAAACAAAAAAGATTGCGCATTATGCGCTTCCCTCTATGCAAAACAGAAAAACCCAAAAAATATTTTAAAAACAAAATTTACTGTTGTATTTTTCCCTTTCAGATCGTCATATATAGTAATGAACGGCAAATTTATAATAACAGACTTGATGAACGGCAAACCGCCTTTGGCCAAAGGCGGTTTCAGGTTTTAGACAAAGTGTTGTTTAAAGGGTTTCAGGAGCAAAGCCCCAAGAGTGTAATCAAGACTCAAAATCTTAGCATATTCATGGCGAACTATAAGGCAAAGCCCCGCGAGTGTAATCAAGACTCAAAAGCCGCCCTGCCTTTACTTGACAAGTTTGGCAAAGCCCCGCGAATGTAAATCAAGACAGCTGAACAGCGCCATAGTCGCGGGGCTTTGCTTAGTATTCGGCAAGCTTATAGAACAACGGGTAAAACAGTGCCATGGTCGCGTGGCATTGTGAAGCAACGCGTACTTCTTTTTTTTTATCCTTTGAGCGTAAACGGCCAGATGCCCCTCGGCAAAGTGTCTTTGTACACTTTGCCGAAACTCTGTTAAAAAACAATATTGCCGTAAGCGATAAAAACTTTATTGCTGCTCATTAAATATAAGTTTGGCGGTGCTGTTCATTTCATCAATAAAAAGTTCCAGCGTAAGCTGCCCGTCCGCAAAGCGTTCGCAGATATTTTTAAATTGAGATAAGGCCTGTTCGCTTAAAAGTTTCGAATTTTCGTAATATTTAATGTATTTTTCTATACGCCTGAATTTTGCTATTTGGCGCGGGGAAAGCGTCCAGCGCCTTAATTCTGTATTCTGTACGTCTTCCTGCGCTTCCTGAAGCCTGTATTTATATAAAGAAATTGTTTCTTCGCTCTCGTTATTTTCTACAGCTTCATCAAGGGCTTGCTGTATAAGCCGCACTGTTTCCTTATCCCCTTCCAAATCTCTTTCAATAAAGGGGTTTTCAATGGGTTCATTGCAGCCCGGGTGCAAATATGTATATGTAACAGGGTCTAACTCTTTTTTAAGCAGGCTTTGCGCAAGCCTTATAGCGGCGTCCTTGTTTTCGCTGTATGGGTTTATTATTAAAACATTAAGGTAGGCCTCTATGTGCGGCTCCTGGTTTAATGTGAAAGTGAACGGCATAAGGTTGCCGTTGTTTTCAAAGCTTTTTGCAATACCGCCGCTCTTTAAAATAAACAGCTCCGGTTTTATGTCCTCATCTGAAATGTTGGTTCCGATTATCTGCTGCGGCGTAAAGCCCGAAGCTTCATGAAGCTTTATTATTTTTATAATGTCAATTAAAATATCTTTTAATTCGGGATTGTCAAAGCTTAGCGGGGCGTCCTCCATTTCATAATAGCGTATATAGCTTTTTATTATTTCAAAAAGCAGATCCTTTGCGCTTGTATCCGCCATAAAATATGCTTGCGGCTCGGCATCGCCGTTTTCCTGAGTATATTTTAGCATAAGTTTAACAAACTCCCCGTATGTTTCTGGCAGTTTTTCATCAGGGAACAGTTCCTTAAACAGCTTTAAGTCAACGCTTGGATAGCTTATGTTTATATTTACAGGGTATGCCATTACGGCGCCGTTTTTGCTGCCCAGCATATTTTTTATGTTTGGATATAATTCATTAAAATAATCCTTTATTATTTGCGACGAGGATAAATCCGCGGCGTAGCCTTTTTTAATAAGCGCATAGGTTTTAGCGTTAAAAGGCATAAAGTAGATATCTGTAAAAGAATTTTTAGATATAAGCTCCTTTGCCGCTTCATCAGGGGTTATGGGGTCAGAATTAAAATTTATTATTAAATTAGGCTCGCTAACAGCATTCAGCTGTTTATCTATAATTGCGTTGCCCCTTAAATTAAGCCTTACAATTTCCTGTTCTGCCTTGTTTTCAGTATTGTACAGCAATATTTCGTCCATCATGCTTACAGCGTATAAATTGCCATTTATGATGCCGCCGCGCGTGCCGCCAGGAAGAAATTCAAAAGGCATGCTTCCAAGCGTTTCAAAATTTTTACCATCGGAACACACAAGCAGTTCCCCGGGAACAGCTAAATATATAACATCTTTTAAACTGTCGTAGGCAAGGGCGTCATAGCTTTCAGCCTGCGGGACTGTTATATTTAATTTAGTGAAGCTGTTTTTATTAAATCTTTTAAGCGAAGCCCCGCCACCTTCAAAATCTTTAACAAGCACAAGCAGAGTGCCGTCCTTATAAGGCGCTGCGCTTATTATATTCTCTGAATCCGCCATATCGCTTTCGCCATCTGCTAAGTTTATATATATAAGGTTAAAGGTAAGCGGGAAAGGGTCTTCTTTTTCTTCTTCTTTTTCGCTAAGGGCGTATAATGTGCCGTCATAAATAAACATGGCGCTTTGTCTGCCTGGGGAATCTTCGCCTATAAGAGCGCTGTTAAGCAGATTTTTCTGCCATATCAGAGTGCCGTCCTGCTTAATTTCAGCCCATGTGCCGGTAAAGGCGTTTATGCCGTACAGCTTATCGCCATCACTTAAAACGCGCAGAATGGTATGCTTAAAGTTTTCCAGTTCTTCATCTGTCATATCTTCTACAATTATGGGATATTCAAAATCCTCCGGCAAAAAAGGCAAATCCGCCTGCTTTTTAAATTTTTTGAAACCCTTTCCCCACTTATAAAGGCTGCCGTCCATAGTATGCAAAAATATGGCGTCATTGGTATAAATTACTTCGTTCATCAGGGGGAAAGGCGTTTCTATATTCAGTATTTTAAAGCTTTCTGATTGCGCGATGCAGGTTAAGGAAAGCATAAACGCTGTAAATATTATAAATGTCTTTTTAAGCATATTGCCCCCTGAAATTGTATATTTGTATGTAGCTGTCTAAAGCAAATATTACGGCTCGCCATAAACTCTAATTTTATTTTAGTATTATAAAAATAGAATGTCAAATTTTTAAGTATTCATTTTTGTTTAAGCGGGCGTGTGCAGGTTAAGATTAACTTGTTAAAAACCTGAGCCTGTCTTTATTAAAATATAAGCTTGCTTAAGCGCATTGTTTAGCTATTATCAAAGCAAGCATAAAAAAAGAGCCTCAGAAAATAAACTTGAGGCTCTGTATATTGCATATTATTTTGCGTTTACTATAGACGCGTATATTTCATACGGGTCGCTGCCTAAGGCTACGAGGTTCAGATAGTCGCCGTATTCATCAAGCGTTAATATGGCTTCTGAAAAAATAGTGTCTATTTCATCTTCCGTCGGAAAAACATTTTCTATAATCTGCGAGGACCTTGTTTCTATTTTGCCTTTTTCAACGTCCATATTAAAATGGCTGTAGAAAAGCCAGTTGTTGACCATAGTCTGGAAAAGCGCCATGCTGGCTATGTTTTCCTTTGGAACTACAAGGCTTGGCTGCGCTGTTACCGTAACCATGTCCTCAAACACATAGACAGTAACTTCACAGCTGCCAAGCGTTGATTTCAGGCTAAAATTGCCCGAATACCATTTGTTTTCACTATCATAGCTCAAATGGTAACCGTTGTTGTCGTTGTAGCTTTGCACAATGCCGGACAGCTTGCTTATTCGTTCTTCATCCGTTAAACTGGCTGTTTCCGCAAGCGAATAAAAGCACAGGCTTAAAAACAAAGTAGTCGTAAGAAGCAGGGCGATTCGTTTTCTCAAAATTTTCTCCTTAGCTTTTGATAATGCGCTTAAGCGCAGGCCTTAAATTTTTAAGCGTTTCTTTTGAATCCGTTCAGCCTTTGTATGCGACAGGACGCGTCGTTCACTTAAAGTTCTTTATTATTATGAACTCAGTTCATAAAAAAGCAAGCATTTTACAAAAATATCTGATTAAAATTTATCACAGTATATTTGTCCTGCGAAACAGTTGTTTTATAAATCAAGCTGAAAAGTTTTAAATATAAATTCGGTAATCCAGATACTTCGCTAATAAAAAGCGCCCCTTTGCTGAATTTATCAAAGGAACGCTTAAGCCTCGCTTATTTTTTATTATGGGCCGCTTTTTTCGCCCTTGTTTCGTGGTTCAATATGCGTTTTCTCATGCGCAGGTTTTGCGGGGTTACTTCCAGAAGCTCGTCGTCGTCTATAAATTCAAGGCATTCTTCAAGTGACAGCGTGTGCATGCCTACAAGCCTCAAGCTGTCTTCCGAAGCCGACGCGTTGCGCATGTTTGACATATGCTTCTTTTTGCATATGTTAACGACTATGTCGCCAGGGCGGTTGCTCTGCCCGCATATCATGCCGGCGTAAACCTTAGTCTGCGGAGGCACGAAAAGCGTGCCCCTGTCCTGCACGTTAAACAACGCGTACTGCGTGCTGTCCCCCGTTTCAAATACCACAAGGGCGCCTACGGTGCGGCTTGGTATATCGCCCCTCATGGGCTCGTATTTTTCAAAGCGGCTCGCCATAATGCCTTCGCCCCTTGTATCCGTTAAAAATTCGCTGCGGTAGCCGAGCAATCCTCTCGACGGTATTAAAAACTCCATGCGCACGCGGTTCTGCCCGTGCATGCTTTCAAGCGTGCCGCGGCGGCGGCCTATTTTTTCTATAACGGCTCCCGCGTACGCCTGCGGCGCGTCTATATGCAGCCTTTCAACCGGTTCGCACACCTTGCCGTCTATTACCTTTGTTATAACTTTGGGCCGGCTCACCTGGAACTCGTAGCCTTCGCGGCGCATTTTTTCTATAAGGACCGACAGGTGCAGCTCGCCTCTGCCCGACACTATAAAGCTGTCGCGCGTTTCGCCGTCCTTAACGCGCAAACTTACGTCGCTTTCTATTTCCCTGTAAAGCCTGCTTCTCAAATGCCTGCTTGTAACAAATTCGCCCTCGCGTCCCGCAAACGGGCTGTCGTTTACTGAAAAAGTCATGGAAACGGTGGGCTCTCCAATGGCAACGAAGGGCAGAGCCTCGGGAGCGTCCGCTCTGCATATGGTGTCCCCTATGGAGATATCCGCAAGGCCTGAAATTGATACTATGTCGCCCATATAGGCTTCGTCTATTTTAACCTGCTTTAAGCCGTCAAAGCGGTTAAGGTCCACGGCTCTGAAAGCGGTATCCAGGTCTTTGTTCAGGTAGTTTACCCTTATTAAATTTTCTTCTTTTTTTATTCTGCCGCGCATAATGCGGCCAACGCCTACCCTGCCTACATATTCGTTATAGTCTATCGTTGATATAAGCAGCTGCAGCGGCGCGTCCGCGTCGCCCTCCGGAGCCGGTATGTATTTAAGTATCGCTTCAAAAAGCGGGCGCAGGTCCTTGCCGGGCTTATTAAGATCAAAGGTAGCCGTGCCGTTCCTAGCGGATACAAAGCATATGGGTATTTCAAGCGCCGCGTCCCCCGCGTCCAAATCTATAAACAGGTCAAGAAGCTCGTTTATAACTTCATCGGGCCTTGCGTCCGGCCTGTCTATCTTGTTTATTACGGGCATAACTATTAAGCCTAAATCCAGAGCCTTTTTAAGCACGAAGCGCGTCTGCGGCATAGGGCCTTCAAAGCTGTCTATAAGGAGCAGAACGCCGTCCACCATTTTAAGCACGCGCTCAACCTCGCCTGAAAAATCGGCGTGTCCCGGGGTGTCCACTATGTTTATATCCGTCCCCGCGTAATGCACGAGCGTGTTCTTAGCGAGTATGGTTATGCCTCTTTCGCGCTCTATGTCGCCCGAATCCATAACCCTGTCCTTAACCTGCTGGTTCTGGCGGAAAACGCCGCCCTGCTTAAGCATCTGGTCTACAAGCGTAGTTTTTCCATGGTCTACGTGAGCTATTATTGCAATGTTTCTTAAATCGTTTCTACGCATACAAATCCTTTCAAGCCGCATCAGCGGCATAATAAATATAACGCTTAAGAGTAATTTTTACAAGCGGTTTGTTGCGGCGGCTTTAAAGTGTACATTTGTCAATGATGTGAGACCGAGTTAAAGATAAAACGACGGTCT
>CAZFHI010000017.1:0-46374 GCA_964518875.1 uncultured Oscillospiraceae bacterium | reverse complement strand
TCTAAAGACCGTCGTTTTATCTTTAACTCGGTCTCACATCATTGACAAATGTACAAAAAAATACAAACTTTTAGATTAAATGAATTTTAACCTAAAGCGAGGCATTAAAAAAACTCCATTTTTTAAATGGAGCTAATAAAAATGGTGGGATTAACTGGGCTCGAACCAGTGACCCCCACGATGTCAACGTGGTACTCTAACCAACTGAGCTATAATCCCACAGCTCGGGTATTCTACCATAAACCAAGTTACAATGCAAGGCTGAAAAGAAAATATTTATTGCGGAATATTTGTTGCGGAAGAAAAACAAATTTTTGCGTCTGTGTTGACACTCAAAACTGAGCATGATATTATACTTATGCGAACATTAGTTCGTATAATTCTCGAGTCGTAGTTTGGTATGCTTTCATGTTTTTCGTATAAATAATAAATGGCGCTGTGAATAAAACCGGATTATATGTTGATCATTAAATAATGCGGCATATAAAAACAATGTTTGGTAAAGGGAGGCGGACTTAGCATGAAAGAGCGAAAATATATTGCGATTGACTTAAAGAGCTTTTATGCTTCGGTTGAATGCGTTGAACGCGGGCTTGATCCTTTAGACACAAACCTTGTTGTCGCAGACGAAAGCCGTACTGATAAAACAATCTGCCTTGCCGTTACTCCGCCGTTAAAAAGTTATGGTATATCGGGACGGGGACGTTTATTTGAAGTCAAGCAGCAAATTAGAAAAATAAACGCGGTAAGAATGCGCGATTCGCCTAAACAAAGGCTCAAAGGCGCATCATGCTTTATGTCTGAACTGCAAGCCAATCCAGAGCTTGCCGTCAATTTTATAACAGCAACTCCAAGAATGGCATGCTACATAAAATACAGCGCGAGGATTTACGAAATATATATGAAGTATATAGCTCCTGAGGACATAGTTGTGTATTCTATTGACGAGGTTTTTATGGATATTACGGATTATTTAGCCGCATACAGGCTTTCTCCCGGAGAGCTTGCTGTAAAAATAATTTTAGATGTTTTTAGAACCACTGGAATAACGGCAACAGCAGGCATAGGTACAAACATGTTCTTATGCAAAGTCGCTATGGATATTGTTGCAAAGCATATTCCGGCAGACAAAAACGGCGTACGCATCGCAGAGCTGAACGAGACGAGCTTTCGTAAAGCTCTGTGGGCGCATCGACCGCTTACCGATTTTTGGCGCATCGGCAGAGGCTACGCTGATAAACTTGAAAAAAACGGTATGTTCACAATGGGAGATATCGCAAGATGTTCTATAAAAAATGAGGATAAACTATACAAGCTCTTCGGAAAAAACGCGGAGTTGCTTATTGACCACGCGTGGGGCTGGGAACCGACGACTATTAAAGCCATAAAAGCGTACAGACCGAGCGCCAACAGCATAAGCTCGGGACAAGTTTTGCACTGTCCTTACGAAGCGGACAAGGCAAAGCTTGTTCTGCGCGAAATGGCGGATTTTCTTGCGCTTGATTTGGTGGATAAAAAGCTTGTTACAGACCAGATTGTTATTAGTGTTGGTTACGACGCTGAAAATTTAAATAATCATGAGCTCATTAAAAATTATTGCGGGGAAATAGTAAAGGATCACTATGGACGGCAGATACCAAAGCGTGCTCATGGGACCGCCAACCTATATGGGTATACATCATCTGCAAAAAAAATAATGCGCGCCGCTTCAGAATTGTTTGACAGCATTGCAGATAGAAATCTGCTTGTAAGGAGGCTGAACATAGTTGCTAACCATGTTATTAAAGAAGCTGATATGCCAAACCCAAGCTTTGAACAGATGGACTTTTTTACGGATTATTCAGCTCTTGATGCGAAGCGCAAGGCAGAATGCGCAGAATTTGAGCGGGAGAAAAAAGTACAACATGCAATGCTGAATATAAAAAAACGGTTTGGTAAAAACGCTATATTAAAAGGAATGAACTTTATAGACGGCGCGACCGCTAAGGAACGCAATGTGCAGATAGGAGGGCACAGAGCGTGAGCGAAAAATATAAAGATATATTAAACCTTCCTCACCATGTTTCTGCAAAAAGACCGCATATGCCAGTGATAGAGCGCGCAGCGCAGTTTGCGCCTTTCGCCGCGCTTACAGGGTATGATGCTGCAATAAATGAAAAAAGGCGCGTCACATATAAAAAAATAGAAATAGATGAGGAAAACTTAAAAAAGCTCAATATAAAGCTTAAGCTATTAATTAAAAGACTTGCTGATAAGCCTGAAGTTACTTTTACATATTTTAAACCCGATTCAAAAAAGACCGGTGGAGAGTATATTAAAATTACAGACACTGTTAAAAAAGTGAAAGAATTTGAAAGATTGATTGTGCTGCAAAGCGGAATGGAAATTCCTATGGACGATATATTTGAAATAGAGGGAGAAATTTTTTCAGCTGTTGAATAACACCGCTTTAAGCGTGAATAAAAAATTTAAAAAACTATAAACGGACAGAGTATTTAAAAATTTTATAAATTGTTTATCTGTTGATTAAGCAGACGGGAAGATAGCTTATTAACACACTAAGCGCTTGACAAGCATAGCCATATGCTGTATATTTTAGCTGTCAAGTAAAAAAGCTTGACAGCTTGGAGGAAAAATGTCTAACGGTACAGAAAGACTTAACAGGAAGGTGGAATATGGCAAGCTTGCCTCGTTTTATGCACCTCTGTTAACGGAATCTCAGCGTACTATATTGCGTTTGTACTGCTGTGAGGATCTTTCGTACGGCGAAATAGCTAAGCAGCTCAATATATCAAGACAGGGCGTAAGCTCTTCCATTTTTCGCTCTTTGGACAAGCTTGACCGGCTTGAAAAAGACTTTAAGCTTTCAGAAAGTTTTTTTATGCTTTCCAGAGCAAACGCGCTTTTAGAAACGTTAAAAGCAGAGCCTGAAAGCAAAAAAACCTTGCAGCAGGTGAAGGATATAATAAATTCTGTTTTAAATTTTGAGGAGGGACGCAATGGCATTTGAATCACTTTCAGAAAAGCTTCAGAATACATTTAAAAAGCTGACTGGCAAAGGCAAGCTAAACGAGCAAAACATTAAGGATGCTATGCGCGAAGTGCGTCTTTCTCTCTTAGAGGCTGACGTAAACTACAAAGTAGTAAAAGACTTCATTAAGACAGTTACAGAACGCAGCGTCGGCACAGAAATACTCTCTTCACTGAACGCGGGCCAACAGGTAATAAAAATTGTAAACGAAGAGCTTACCAACCTTATGGGAGGGGCTAATTCAAAGCTTACATGGTCTTCGTCTGTGCCTACTGTTTATATGCTTTGCGGCCTGCAGGGCGCAGGCAAAACAACAATGGCTGCTAAACTGGCCGGTATGCTTAAAAAGCAAGGCAAAAAACCTATGCTTGCCGCGTGCGACATATATCGTCCGGCCGCCATTAAGCAGCTGCAGGTCGTAGGAGAAAAGGTTGGCGTTCCAGTATATGAAAACGGCACGCAAAGCCCTGTAAAAACTGCGAAAGAAGCAATTGAACAAGCGCGTTATTACGGTAACGATGTTTTAATCATAGATACAGCCGGCAGACTTCACGTCGACGAACAGCTTATGAAGGAGCTTAAAGACATGAAGGAGCAGGTGCGTCCTCAGGAAATACTGCTTGTAATAGACGCTATGACAGGACAGGACGCTGTAAACGTTGCTTCGTCTTTTAACGAGCAGCTTGGAATAGACGGCGTAATTATAACAAAATTAGACAGCGATACGCGCGGCGGCGCTGCTCTATCTGTACGAGCAGTAACGGGCAAGCCTATCAAATTCGCAGGGACAGGTGAAAAGCTTTCAGATATAGAAGTTTTCCATCCAGACAGAATGGCGTCACGCATACTCGGTATGGGCGATGTGCTTACCTTGATTGAAAAAGCGGCGCAAAGCGTAGACGCAAAAGAGCTTGAAAAGCAGGCAAAAGCCAAATCTCTTAATGACTTTACATTAGAGGACTTTTTAGCCCAGATACATCAGATTAAAAATATAGGTCCTTTGCAAAATGTGCTTGGTATGATTCCCGGAGTAGGCAGTAAGCTTAAAAATATAGAGGTAGACGACGATGCGTTAAAAAAGCCGGAAGCTATAATAAACTCTATGACACCGCTTGAAAGAAAAAAGCCTTCCATTCTAAATGCCAGCAGGCGCAAGCGAATAGCTAAAGGCGCCGGCGTCAGCGTTCAGGATGTAAATCAGCTTATGCGCCAGTTTAACCAGATGCAAAGCATGCTTAAACAGATGTCAGGGAAGCGCGGCCGCCGTGCCTTGCGGAACATGAAAATGCCTTTTTAAGGGTTTTCCCACTTAGTGGTAACCATATATATTTATTTTTATAAGGAGGATTATTCCTAAAATGTCAGTTAAAATTCGTTTAAAAAGAATGGGTATGAAAAAGCATCCTTTTTACCGCGTAATAGTGGCGGATGAGCGTTCGCCGCGCGACGGTCGCTTTATAGAGCAGATAGGTACTTATGATCCCATGAAGCAGCCTTCAGAAATCAATATAGACAGTGAAAAAGCGGCTAAGTGGCTGAAAAACGGCGCCCAGCCCACAGACACGGTGCGCACACTTTTGCAGCAAACTGGCGTGCTTGAAAAACCTGTTTACGATAATGCAGAAAAGACTGCTGATTCACAGGAAACGCCACACGAAGAAGCTGCCGAAAGTGAAGAAAAAAAATCTCCTGAAGCAGCGACAGAGGAAGCATAATAATGGCGCAGCGCGATATAAAAGAACTTATTACATTTATCGCCAAGTCCCTTGTCAGCCAGCCTGAAGAAGTGTCTGTGCAGGAAACGGAAAGCTCTGACGGGATTATCATGGAGCTTAGCGTCGCTTCTGATGACATGGGCAAGGTAATAGGCAAGCAGGGCAGAATTGCCAAGTCTATCAGAACTGTTGTTAAGGCATCCGTCAACAAAGGCGAAAAACCGGTTTTTGTTGAAATTGTCGACTAAGACGCATATGCGTCTTTTTTAATCTATGCAAGATCAGTTTTTACAGGCTGCTAAAATATTAAAGCCTCATGGTATTCACGGAGAAGTAAAAATATCCGTTTTAATGGACAAGCCTTCGGATATAACTGCGTTTAAAACCTTGTTTATTAAGAATGCCGACGGCTTTTTGCCCGTCCATATTTTAAAAAGCCGTGTGCAGGGAGAATTTGTCTATTTACAGTTAGAAGGCGTACCGGATAGGAACGCTGCTGAAAAGCTTCGCAATGCTT
The DNA here is from genome assembly GCA_964518875.1 of uncultured Oscillospiraceae bacterium. Classification (GTDB taxonomy): domain Bacteria; phylum Bacillota; class Clostridia; order Christensenellales; family Aristaeellaceae; genus DTU024. The sequence continues at coordinate 41,111 of CAZFHI010000017.1, read as the reverse complement.
TTTTATACTTTGACAGAAATAAGGCGAAGCCTTTACCTGAAGGAAGGTTTTATATTGCGGATATTATAGGATGCAGTATCGTGGCGCAGGATGGTGAAAACATAGGTATAGTAACTAATGTGATTCAGCCTGGAGCTAATGACGTATTCATAGTAAAAACTAAAAACAGCCAGATGTTAATACCCGTAATTTCAAAGCTTATAATAAACTGGCTTATAGAAGACAAAAGAATTATTGTAGATAAGCAAATACTTTCAGAGGTGTCCCTTATTGATAATTAATATACTGACTATATTTCCTGAAATGTTTTCTCCTCTTAACGAAAGCATTTTAAAGCGCGCGCAGCAAGACGGCATAATACAGTTAAATATTATAAATATAAGAGACTTTTCTAAAAGCAAGCACAAAAACACCGACGATTATCCTTTCGGCGGCGGAGCGGGAATGCTTATGATGGTTCAGCCTGTGGCAGATGCCTTAAAAAGCCTGGGTAAAAAAACATTAACCGTCTATATGAGCCCTCAGGGGAAACCGCTTACGCAAAATATGCTTAAGCGCTTATCCTTAGAAAAAGAAATTACAATATTGTGCGGCCACTATGAAGGCGTCGACGAACGCGTTATTGAAAACTATGTAGATGAAGAGATTTCAATAGGAGATTATGTCTTAACAGGCGGTGAACTGCCCGCTATGGTGCTTGTTGACGGCGTCTCGCGCCTGATTGATGGTGTGCTCGGAAGTACCAATAGTCCTGAAGAAGAAAGCTTTTCTTTTGAAGGGCTTCTTGAATACCCCCAGTACACAAGACCAAGAGAATACGAAGGACAATGCGTGCCCGACGTTTTACTAAACGGAAATCACAGCGAAATACAGCGCTGGAGGAAAGAACAGGCGCTTATAAACACTGCAAAAAAACGTCCTGATTTGCTTAACAGCGCTGATATAAGCGAGGAAGAAAGAAAATGGGCTAAGGCATTTACAGCTCGTAAGGAAGAATCGCATGACGCATAAAGAACGCTTGGAACAAATTGAAATGGAGCAGCTGTCTGAGTTTGCCGCAAAAAGCGGACAAACAAAAGGAAGACAAAAACCTATTTCAAAAGACGCAATGCGTACAGAGTTTCAAAGAGACAGAGACAGAATTTTGCACTGTAAAAGTTTTAGAAGATTACAGTTTAAAACGCAGGTGTTTTTATCCCCTGAAGGAGATCATTACAGAACGCGTCTTACGCATACGCTTGAAGTATCGCAAGTAGCAAGAAGTATAGCGCGGGGCCTTTTTTTAAACGAAGACCTTACAGAAGCAATAGCACTCGGGCACGATTTAGGGCATACTCCGTTCGGCCATATAGGCGAAAGAACTCTCAGCAGGCTTCTGAATAAAACGTTTAAGCATAGCGAGCATAGCTTAAGAGTTGTAGACTTTTTGGAAAATGACGGCAAAGGCCTTAACCTTACGTGGGAAACAAGGAATGGCATACTTAACCACTCGGGGGGGGGAAACCCCGCTACACTTGAAGGCCGCGTGGTTGCCATTGCCGATAGAATTGCATACATTAACCATGATATAGATGATTCCATTAGAGCTGGCATAATAAAACAGTACGAGCTTCCAAAAGACTGCATAGCGGTCTTGGGGGAAAGCCGCGGCGAAAGAATAGACACTATGATTACGGATGTAATTAAGAACAGCTGTAATAAGCCCGCTATTGCTATGTCCGAAACTATTCAAACCGCAACTGACAATCTGCGCAGTTTTCTTTTTTCGAGGGTATATCAAGACGAATGGCGCACGGATGAAGAACGCAAATGCGATTTTATAATAGAACGTTTGTTTGCATACTATACAAGGAACCCTAACAAAATGCCCGCAGAGTACCTTGCGATTGCAGTAAGGGAAGGCGTAAAGCAAGCTGCGACTGATTACATAGCGTCTATGACAGACCGCTTTGCTATAAGAGAATTTAAAGATATATTCGAGCCGAGCCCATTTCAGACGCTTTAAAAAGCAGGGAAAAGCTTCAGCTTTTGCGAATCAATAATCAGGTGGTGTAAGTTGGTACAATGAAATTCCGTTATCCTCAAAGCTGGATAGATGAGCTGTATTCAAAGATAGACATGGTTCAGCTTGTAGAAGACTATGTGCCATTAAAGCAGAAAGGGCAAAACTTCTGGGGGCTTTGTCCGTTCCACAATGAAAAAACACCGTCTTTTTCAGTGAACGAGCAAATGAATGTGTACTATTGCTTTGGGTGCCACAGCGGAGGCAACGCGGTTCAATTTGTTATGGACATTGAGCGCTTAACATATCACGAAGCCTTAGAATATTTAGCCGCGCGTTTTCGTTTTCCTCTGCCAACTAATATGGTACAGGTTGACGAGGAGGCCGCTTCTTTGCGGGACAGGCTCTATTCTGCCAATGAGGAAGCTGCAAAATATTACCATAGTCTGCTCTGGACGAAAGATGGCGCTCGTGTGCTTGAATATTATCGCAAGCGCGGTCTTAGCGATTCCACTATACGAAAGTTTGGATTAGGGGCGTCGAGCGAAAACTGGACGGACCTGCTTGAACATCTTACGGATAAGGGCTACACAAAGGAAGAGCTTGTTAAAGCGGGTCTGGTAGTGCAAAAAGAAAATACCGCATATGATATGTTCAGAGGAAGAGCTATGTTTCCAATACTAAACCTGCATTCCAAAGTGCTTGGCTTTGGAGGCAGAATATTGGGGAAAGGCGAGCCTAAATATATAAATTCTCCGGACAGCCCTGTATTTAATAAACGCTACGGCGTATATGGAGCTAACCTTATAAGAAAAACCCGAGGTCTTAAGCGCATCGTTTTAGTAGAAGGCTATATGGATGTAATCTCGCTTACGCAGGCTGGTATTAAAGGCGCTGTCGCCACCCTTGGAACAGCGCTTACGAATGAGCAGGCGAGGTTTTTAAAGCGTTTTTCTGATGAAATATGGATTTCATATGATGGCGACGAGCCTGGACAGAAGGCCACAGAACGGGCAATACAAATATTTCGTACGGAGCTCATAAGAGTAAAGGCGCTGAAGTTTCCAGATTCTTCTGATCCGGATTCATTTGTTAAAGAAAAAGGCGCAGAAGCATTTTTAAAGCTAAAACCAATAAGCGAAATACAATTCTTGCTTATGCGCGCTAAAAGCCAAACAGATTTTTCAAGCCAGGATGGAAGGCTTGCTTACGCCAAGCGAGCGGCAGAAATATTGTCTTATATAGACAATCCCCTGGAGCTTGAGCTTTACTTAAAGCAATTATCCCTGGATACAGGATTCAGTATTGAAAGCCTTAATGCCCAGCTTAAAATTGCAGGCAACAAGCTTCAAGTAGAAAAAAAGACGCGGGAAAAAAAGAAATTCAGGCAGAGCGTCAGCAAAACGGAGGCGTCTGTTGCAGAGTCTGCAGAGGAAGAACTTTTGCTTATTCTTTCAACAGGCTTGCTTCCAGAAGGCTTTGTTAATCCGGAAGATTTTTTAACGCCTGTGTGCAGTAAAATCGCTGGTTTGCTTATTTCGGGATATAAGCCTGCTGCCGCCATGAATGAATTAGAGTACGAAAAAGAAAGAAACTGGGCTGCGAAGCTATTTTCGGACGTGCCCGGCTACAGCGAAGAAAGCGCTCTTACAGCCGCTGAAGAATGTAAAAATGCTCTCAATAAAAAAAGACTTGAAAACAGCATAGACAGCATAAACGAGAAGCTTAAGAGCGCGCAAGGCGAGGACAGAAAAAAATATGTGCTTGAGCTTGCTGAAATGACGGCGAAGCTGTCTAAAATTAAACGAAAGGTTCTTTGAAAGGAGTGCAGACAATTGGCAAAAAAAGCTAATACAAAAAAGCGTCAACAGGAAACGCTGGATGCTCTATACGAATCTGCCAAGAAAAAGGGAGTTATTTCCTACGATGAAATTTTTGAAAAACTTTCAAAAATGGAGCTTGATCCTGAAGAATTTGAAAATGTTCTGAATAACCTTGAAAATCTCGGCGTACAGGTAACGCGCACGCAGGATGAAACGCAGGAAGTTAAAGAAAAAAAGCCTGAGGCAGAAGACGACTTTGAAATAGACCTTTCGATTCCTGAAGCCGTAAACATAGATGACCCTGTTCGCATGTATCTTAAAGAAATAGGAAAAGTGCCGCTTCTTACGGCAGAGCAGGAAGTAGAAATAGCGAAGCGCATTGAAGCCGGGGATGAAGAAGCAAAGCACGAGCTGGCGGAAGCCAATCTGCGGCTTGTAGTATCCATAGCCAAAAGATATGTAGGCCGCGGGATGCTTTTCTTAGATCTTATCCAGGAAGGCAACTTAGGGCTTATGAAGGCTGTTGAAAAATTTGACTATCACAAAGGCTACAAGTTTTCTACGTATGCAACATGGTGGATTCGCCAATCCATAACGCGCGCCATAGCGGATCAGGCGCGCACTATAAGGATACCCGTTCATATGGTTGAAACCATAAACAAGCTTACGCGCGTGTCAAGACAGCTGCTGCAGGAATACGGGCGCGACCCTACACCGGAAGAAATAGCTAATGCCATGGGTATTTCAGAGCAAAAAGTACGCGACATTATGAAGATAGCTCAGGAGCCTGTATCGCTTGAAACGCCCATAGGGGAAGAAGAAGACAGCCACCTTGGAGATTTTATACCAGATGAAGACGCGCCTGCCCCTGCAGAAGCGGCTTCAAACGCTATGATGAAGGAACTGCTCTGGGAAGTGCTTGACACCCTTACGCCGAGAGAAGCCAAGGTTCTTCGTCTGCGCTTTGGGCTTGACGACGGCAACCCGCGCACATTGGAAGAAGTTGGCAAGGTTTTCCATGTTACAAGGGAGCGCATACGTCAGATAGAGGCAAAGGCTCTAAGAAAGCTAAGGCATCCGAGCCGCAGCAAAAAGCTTAAAGACTTTTTAGAATAATTGCTTATTTCTCTTGACGAGCGGCTCAAAGCGGTTGCGGAACAGTTTCCATTGGGTAGCGTAGGCGCCGATATAGGAGCGGACCACGGCAAGCTATCGGCTTATCTGCTTAAAAACAATATATGTTCTTATATGTATGTTAGCGATATAAGTAAAGCGTCTGTTGCAAAATCAAAACGGCTGCTTGAAAAGCACGATGTGTTAAGCAGAGCAACCGTAATGTGTTCCGACGGCTTTAACGATATACCGCATGACGTTCAGGCTGCTGCTGTATGCGGCTTAGGAGGAAACAGCGTAGCTTCAATTATAAAACCTTTGTCTGCGCTGAATATTTATCCTAAGCTGATTTTATCCCCCCATACAGATTTACCTGTTGTAAGGCGCGCGCTTATGCAGATACGCTATAAAATAGTAAAAGAAACAATTGTATTTGTTAAAGGCAGATTTTATAACGTCATAACGGCAGAACAAGGCGCAGAGCTGCTTAGCGAAAAAGAAATTTATACAGGGAAAAACATATGCGCTGCTTCATATAATCTGCTTATTGATTACTATACCTGGCGGTATAATGTTGAAAAAAGCAAAAAAACAGACAATAATCTGCAATTACAATGGATTTTGGAGGAACTGCATTGCTTCAAAAAACAACAGTAAGTGATATTTATAACATACTTAATTCCATGGCGCCGTTTGACAGCGCAGAGGAATATGATAACGTGGGACTTTTGATAGGAAAAAGCGAGCAGAAAGTTTCAAAGGCGCTTATAACGCTCGACGTAACTCATCAGGCGATATCAAAAGCAAAAAGCCTAGGCGCGCAGCTTATAATAAGCCATCATCCCTTGATGTTTTCTCCAATTAAAAGCATTACTACAAAAAATTATGAAGGCAGCCTTATAATTGAGCTTATACAAGGAAATCTGTCGCTTATCGCGTGCCATACCAATGCTGACAAAACATTTTTAAGCGGAAGCGCCGGCGTTGCAGAAAAGCTTGGCCTTAAAAATATATATCAATCTTTTGATCCTTATATTTTTGCGGGAACTCTTAAAGAAGACTTAACTGCGCAAGAGCTTAACAAAAAGCTTGAAAAACTTTTTAATAATAAAGTAATACTGCATGGCGATGAGAATAAAACAATACACAGCTTAGCCATAGCGGGAGGAGCTTACAGCGAAGGATTTTTATCAGCTCTTAAAATTCATGCGGACGCTTACCTTACAGGAGAGATCAAGCATCACCATATACTTGAAGCGGCATCCTACGGTCTAACGCTTTTTGAAGGCGGTCATTTTGAGACAGAGTATCCTATGGTGGAAAAGCTCGCTCAGTGTTTACAAAAGGAATTAAATCAATTACAATCAACAGTGGAAGTCTATTCATAAAAGCTTGGCTTCCCGTCAGGAGGATGATACTTTGAATCAAATGGAACTTTTATGGGATTATCAGCAGGCGGACGTTGCCGCAGATAATGTAAAAAAAGAAATAGCCCGTTCACCTCAAAGGCTTAAGTTGTTAAAACTGCGGGATAATATAAAAAAACAGCAGGAGTTTTTGCATACGCTTGAAAATGAGGTCGCTGCAATGATAGACAGATTGGATATTATAAGCGATGCTCTGTCTTTAAACGACGACCAGCTTAAGCAGCTTCAGGAAAAAATACAAAAGCAGCCGGCTCATGACAGCGCAGCCGCTAAGGAATATATTAGGGAAGTTGAAAAACTGGTTAATGATATAAATTCTTTTGAGTCGGAAACAAAAAAAATCCGCGAAGAAGCCTCTGAAAGAGAAAAAAAGCAGAGGGATATAAAGCGCTCTGCAGTTAAAATCAAGCTTGAGTTTGACGCGCTTCGCGAAGAATACAATGTAGAATACCAAAATAACTCAAAAAAGCTTAAGCAGCTGCGCGCTGTTGCAGAAGAAAAAGCAAAGCTTGTGGACAGCAAGGAGGAGATGCAGCGCTATAACGAAATTAAAAAGCACAGCGTGCCTCCTATGGCAAAGCTTGTAGACGGAAGCCGCTGCGGAGGCTGTAACATGTCTTTCCCATCATCTGTACTGCATGATATACAATCAGGCAAGTATGTAGAATGTGAAACCTGCGGCAGAATGATAATTTTGTAACAATATTGAGGTGGCTTAACGGTCGCACGCGATGCGTGAGGAAAGTCCGAGCACCGCAGGGCAGGGTGCCAGATAACGTCTGGTGGAGGCGACTCCAAGGATAGTGCAACAGAAATATACCGCCGAATAAATTTCGGTAAGGGTGGAAAGGTACGGTAAGAGCGTACCGGCGGCATGGCGACTTGTCCGTCCTGTAAACCCCACCCGGTGCAAGATGACAGGGAGCGTAGTTTGCCCGACAAGCTTCCGATAATCGCTTAAGCATATTGGCAACAATATGCTAAGACAGATGACCGTTCTCGACAGAACTCGGCTTACTGCCACGCTCAATTTTGTAATTTTGGCGAAGAGCTATTTAAATTGATCTTTAAATGCTTTTCGCCTTTTATATTGGTAGATTTCATTGCGTATTTGGTTGTAAATATCTCCGCCAAAAAACAAAAACAAATTTAAAAGGCTGAACAATATTGCTATTTTATCTGTAAACGGCTGGTATATAAAGGATGCGATAAAAAACAGGGCGTCTATTAGCGCAAGCCATTTCATTTTTATCGGGAATAAGAAAAATAAAAGTATTTGAAAGTCCGGGAACTCTATTGCGAAAGCAAAGAACAGGGACATATTAAGATATGTGTTTGGAGCGTATCCGGTTATAAAAGCGCCTATTATTGTACCAATTGCCCCAAGTAAATAATAGATCAGGAAGCGTCTTGCGCCCCAACGGCTTTCTAAAGTAGTGCCTATAAAATAGTAAAAGTAAAGAGACAATAATGTAGCAAAAGGATTGCCAAGAACCGGCATTATAAGAAATGTTAAAAGGCGCCATATTTCTCCAGACAAAACCTTGTCCGTTACAAGCGCTAACTGGTAAGGCAAAAAAAGCGTAGGGAAAAACAAGTTAAGTATATATACTGCTCCCATTGAAATGACTATATATTTAAAAAATGGCTTTATATTGTACTTATATAAACTGCGCTCAAGCTTATTAACCCATTTCATTAAAACAACCTCCTGCCTTGATTACATAATATTATCATAGACAATGGAGCCTTGCAACGCTCGCTGATATACGGTTATGAACAATATATGCATTTTTTGTTATGCACTTTAAAATAATAGGTATTTTGCTTGCAAGATTAAGCTGATTTCGTTAGAATAGCACGGTATGGATTGCTTTTTTGAGAAACTGTATGCAGTTGTAGAATGTTCTTATGCAAGATGCGGCAAGCCAAAGGGTATCTTAGCCGCTGTTTCAGGCGGCGCAGATTCAGTTGCGATGCTTCTTTTGCTTACAGAGATTAGAAAAAATGAAGGCGTAAGCCTTTTCTGCTGCCATGTACACCATGGCTTGAGGGAAACCGCAGATAGAGATGCACAGTTTGTAAAAGAGCTTTGTGAAAAGCTTTCGGTTCCATATATACAAAAAAACATAAAAATAGATGGCAAGTCGAATATAGAAGCAAAAGCAAGAGAAAAAAGGTATGCTGCTCTGGAGTCTGTTCGCGTGGAAAACTTCCTTGATGTTATTGCAACGGCTCACCATCTTGAAGACCAGGCTGAAACCGTGCTTATGCATTTAATGTATGGCTGCGGAAGCGACGGCTTGTCAGGAATAAAGGAACGGCAGAATTTTCTTTGGCGTCCTATGCTGAGCATACATAAAGAAGACATACTTTTGCTTTTAGAGCAGAAGAAAATAACTTTTTGTACGGACGAAACTAACTTTAATACGGACTTTACAAGAAACGCCATAAGAAGAAAGCTTATGCCGGTAATGCGGACGATATATCCCAAATCGGCAGACAGCATAGCAAGATGCGCGGAAATATTAGCGGCAGAAAACGACTGCTTAAACGCAGCATCTGAAAGCTGGATAACAAACAATGCATTTTCGTTTGATAAAACAAACTGGTTTTTAAGAGAAAATTTTAATAATCAGCATTTAGCGATAAGACGCTACATTTTGCGCGGCTTTTATAAAAAAGTTACGCACGAAGAACTAAACTTTGAACAGACTCAAAGACTGCTTGAATCTATATATTCTGAAAAAAACAACATAAAGGTTAACGCTGAAGGCCATAGCTATATATATATAACAGAAAAAAGGGTGCATTTTATAACGGACGGCTTTGATCATGAATTGCGATGTGATGGAATAATCACAAGGCATGAGTTTAAAGGCGACTTAGGCGACGGAGTATTTGAACAGGCGTTTGATGAGAATGCGCTGGAAGGCGCAAGCCTTCGCTTCAGAAAGAAAGGCGATATAATAAAGCCTTTTGGAGCAAACGGAAGCCAATCTCTGAAGCAGTATATGATAGACAAAAAAATTGACAGACCATTTAGAAATTTCTGGCCTGTGCTTGCAAAAGGAAGCGAAGTGCTGTGGGTAATAGGATATGGCATTTCTCAAAAAGCGGCGGTAAAAGACAATTCTGCCGGTAAAATTTTTCTCAGGTACGAATCAACGCTGCCAGACGGAAAAAATTATAATAAGGAGAAAGAAAGCAAATGAAACAGGAAATTTTATTAAAAGACATCGATCATATTTTATTTGACGAAGACGAAATTTCAGCCGCTGTAAAAAAAATAGGGAAAAAAATCACAGAGGATTATAACGGTAAAACCCCTGTTATGATATGCATATTAAAGGGCGCTTCCGTTTTCTTTACTGACCTTATACGAGCAGTAAATCTTCCTATAACAATTGATTTTATGGCCATTTCAAGCTATGGCAGCAGTACGCAGACTTCCGGCGTTGTAAGGATACTAAAGGATCTGGATAACAGCGTTACAGGCAAAGACGTGATAATAGTTGAAGATATTATAGACAGCGGACTAACGCTTTCCTACATAAAAAGTACGCTTGAACAAAGAGGCGTAGCTTCCATAAAAATAGCGGCGCTTTTAGATAAGCCTGCAAGAAGGCAGACGGAGCTTAGTATAGACTATAAGGGCTTTTCAGTCCCTAACGAATTTGTGGTAGGCTACGGCCTTGATTATAACGAAAAATACCGCAATTTGTCTTCTATTGGTGTTCTTAAAAGAGAAATATATGAAGCAAATTAGAAATATTGCATAACATTTGATCTGCGTGGTATACTTAACAGGAATCGCTTAAGGAGGTTTAGTAATTTGCGTAATTCTCGCCGCGGGGCATTTAGCTATATAATAATGATTCTTGCTTTTATTTTGTTGGCGGTCATTATATCAGACAGCATGAGTGCGCCTGTTAACAAAATAAGCTATCCGCAATTATTGGAAAAGATAAAAAATGACGATGTGGATCGCGTTTCCATACGCGGAAACCGTCTGGTTGGAAGAAATAAAATAAGCATAATAGCTTTAAGAGATTATCCTGAAAGGTTCGACTTTGAAACGACTATAGGGCCGGACTTTTACGATACTGTGCTTACCATGCAAGCCAACAAAGAAGGAATTTCGGTTGATACTGTAAGCATAGATGATCTTAATTTTAAGATAGATTATCTTCCTCCCATTGAAACGCCGTGGTATATTGAATTACTGCCGTTTATAGTGCCGGTTTTACTTATTTTCGGTTTCTGGTACTTTATGCTTAAGCAGCAAAGCGGCGGCGGCAAAGTCCTTAACTTTGGGAAAAGCCAGGCTAATCTTGCTGATCCGAGCAAAAACAAGATAACGTTTGCGGACGTAGCGGGCGCAGAGGAAGAAAAACGCGAGCTTGAAGAAATAGTGGATTTCCTTAAAAGCCCGAAGAAATATATAGACTTGGGCGCCCGCATACCTAAAGGCGTTTTGCTTGTAGGACCTCCGGGAACAGGAAAAACTCTGCTTGCAAAGGCGGTGGCAGGCGAAGCAAAGGTGCCGTTTTATTCAATAAGCGGTTCTGACTTTGTTGAAATGTTTGTAGGCGTCGGCGCAAGCCGTGTAAGGGACTTATTCAGCCAGGCCAAGCGCACATCTCCAAGCATTGTGTTTATAGACGAAATAGACGCTGTGGGGCGCCACAGAGGCGCCGGCCTTGGCGGCGGACATGATGAAAGAGAACAGACGTTAAACCAGCTGCTTGTTGAAATGGACGGTTTCTCTACGAACGAAGGCGTTATAGTTATGGCGGCTACAAACAGGCGAGATATATTAGATCCAGCTCTTTTGCGTCCTGGCCGTTTTGACAGGCAGGTAACAGTAAACTATCCTGATATAGACGGCAGAGTGGCTATACTTAAGGTTCATTCAAAAGGTAAACCTCTTGCAGATAATGTAAATCTTGAAAACATAGCAAAACGCACGCCTTTTTCAACAGGCGCCGATCTTGAAAACATAATGAACGAAAGCGCAATACTTGCCGCAAGAAAAAAGCATAAGCAAATAACACAGGAAGAGCTTATTGAAGCGGTCGAGCGCGTACAGATGGGCCCTGAAAAGAAAAGCCATAAAGTGCTTGCTGAGGACAAGCGTATCGTTGCCTACCACGAAGCCGGTCACGCCATAGTCGGACATTATCTTCCGCTTTGCGACGAGGTGCATACTGTAACGATTGTTCCAAGAGGCCAGGCGGGAGGGTTTACGCTTTCTCTGCCGGAAAAAGAGTTTGATATGCAAAGCCGCAGCAGACTTTTGCAGCTTGTATCCATGGCATTGGGCGGCCATGCAGCAAATAAGCTTATAGAAAAGGATATATATACGGGAGCCCAGTCCGACCTTAAAAGAGCGACTGACATAGTAAGACAGATGGTTACAAAACTTGGTATGGATGATGAAATGGGAACCGTTTATCTTGGCAGCGACCAGGAAGTGTTCGTTGGTATGGAATTTGGACAGAGCCGTGAGTTCAGCGAAGAAACAGCTGCCAAAATAGACAGAGAAATTTCGAAAACTCTGAGCGAATGCTATAAGACAGCCATGGACACGCTGCAAACTCATATTGAAGATTTGGAAGGCTTAGCAAAGCTTTTAATAGAAAAAGAAACTATCAATCGCGAAGAATTCCTGGAGTTTATAAACCGTAATAATAATACGCAGGATACGCTGCCGGAACAGGCTTAACTTATAGAGAAAGGGGACTGTATTATGAAAATAGACTTCCATGTGCATACAAATTCTTCTGACGGTCTTCTTTCTCCTTTTGCTGTTTTCAGCAGAGCTAAGTCATTAGGATTAGACGGATTAGCCATAACGGATCATGATACGGTTGCGGCTTTAGAGGAATCCAGCCGCATTGCAAAAAGCCTTGATATGTTTTTTATACCAGGGCTTGAATTAAGCTGCAGAGAATACAATTCAATAGTTCACATATTAGCTTTTGGCGTGAACCCTGAAGATAAAAAACTAGTTGATTTTCTTAAAAAGTATCGCGAGGGAAAGAAAAACAGGCTATACGGCATACTTTCCAAATTAGGACAGCTCAGCATGCCTGTTGCTTTAGAAGATCTTAACATTAATTCTCTTGATAATGTTAACAGAGTGCATATTGCAAGAGCCATGGTTAGAAAAGGATATGTTAAAAGTAGCGACGAGGCTTTTAACAAATACCTTAATGAAGGAAAACCAGCGTATGTGAACTACAAAAAACCTTCCGCAACGGAAGGCATAGAGTTTATTAAAAGCATAAAAGCGCTTCCGGTTTTAGCGCATCCTGGTTTAATTAAGCTTCCAAAAGACAGGCTTGCGCAGGTTATTTTATCATGGAAGAAAGCGGGTTTAGAAGGTATAGAGGCCTTTCACCCGGCGCACAGCCTTTCTGAAAATGAATTATTTAATATAATCGCTAAAAAAAATGACATGCTTGTTTCAGCCGGCAGCGATTTTCATGATTTTCCAAACACAAGCAAAAAGCATGCAGACCTTGGTCAGATGCTGACGCTATGGGTGCATTCAAAACAAGATACCGATACTTTGCTGCAGTTTATTAAAGAGGAGACGCTTGCATGAACGACATACCGCCTAACATGACTATGCGCAATAACGATACGCAGTTTAATCAGCGTCCTGCGTATAGGCAGAATACAAACCGTCCTATGTATTCTGCCCGTCCATCTTCTTCTAAAAACAGGCGTTTAGTATCTGATATGAGGCCTCAAAACAAAAGAAACCAAAGGCCGCAAAGATCAAAGAGAAAAAAACCTTTTTCAAAATTTATTATATTTTTACTTTTAGCAGCAGCTATAGTTGCTGCTGTTATATATGGTCTGCAGCAAATAAGGAAAAACAAAGTCATAGAAGAAATTGCTCCATATGAAAACGTATATGGACCTGAAATTTATATAAACGATGTTCCAATCGCAGGTCTTACGCCTGATGAAGCATTGCAGACTATATCCTCAAAAATGCAGGAAAGAATGCAAAGTTGGCAGCTTGGTATAACATATAATGGATGGGAATTTTATAATCTCAATTATTATACGCTCGGAATAGATTTTTCCCCAAACATGCTTTATCCTTACCTTAACGAAGCATGGCTGCTAACGCACACAGGCGATGAGTTTGCCCGCAAAGAAGCCATAATTTCAAGGACGAATAACCCGTACAAGGCGTATACTACAAAGCAGGAGTTCAGCGATAAGAACCTTGATTCCATATTGCAGCAGATAGCAAACAGCGTAAACAGGGCTCCTATGGATGCAGCGCTTGTGCAATTTCGTCCGGATGACGTAAACCCGTTTTTAATACGCGATGAACAGGTTGGCGTACAGCTGGATGTAGAAAAAGCAAAGCAGGACATTCTTGAATTAGCCGCGTCAGGAAGCGGCGGCAACTACGAAATAAAGCCTCAAATAATACAGCCCAAAGTAACAAGAGCGGATGTTGAAAAAACAGTTGCTTTAAGAGCTGAAGCTTCAACAGCGATAAGCAAGTATTCTATTGAAAACAGAAACAATAACATACGCGTTTCCCTGTCAAGAGTAAACGGCACTATTTTGCAGCCGGGAGAATCATTCAGCTTTAACAAAATTGTAGGCCCGAGAACAATAAAAGCAGGCTTTTATGAAGCTGAAGAAATGGTTAGCGGAGACTTGGTAATGGGTGTGGGCGGCGGAGTATGCCAGTCCAGCACAACGCTGTATCAGGCTGTGCTTAAATCCGGCCTTACCGTTACCGACAGGGATATACACTCTGCACCTGTAAATTATACGGAAAAAGGGCTTGATGCAACTGTGTTTTTAAGCCGTGACAGAAATATAGACTTTAAATTTAAAAACACTACTTCCGGGCCAATCTATATTACAGCTCATGTCGTACAGGGAAGCAGCAGAAAGAGCCTTATAAGCAGGGTGCGCATATACGGCGAATCCTTAGGCGATGGAGTTATTTACAAACTTAAATCCGTTATTGACGAAGAGCTTACGACAGATGAAATAACATATGTTCAGGATAAAGAGGGCAAATATGTTACATATAAAGACGAAACAAAACAAAAGAAAAAAATGGTAAAAGGCTATGTTGTTTCAAGCTATTTGAGAAAATATCAGAACGGGGATTTAATAGAAGAAACGCTGATAAGCGTGGATAAATACAAGCCAAAACCTGCCGAATACTGGAAAGGCGTACAGGACAGATAATGAATATAAATTAAAATCCATTGAAAAAATATGCAGATTATGATATTCTTTTTATCGAAGGAGTGATCGAGCTGCAGCGTTATTTTATATTTGCCAATCCATATAAATCAGATACAGTAATTGTAGCGGAGCAGCTGATTAAGCAGCTTATTTCGTTAGGCGCAGATGTTTTTTTAGAGCCATGGCTGCAATCAAAGCTTGAATCTGGTAAAGCGCTTGAGCTTGATGAATTAACGTCTTCGTTTGATGCTATTATTTCTTTAGGTGGAGACGGTACGTTGCTTCGCATTGTACCCGTTGCAGCAAAAAACAATATTCCTATACTTGGAATAAACATGGGACATTTAGGCTTTTTGATGGAAGCCTCCGTACAGCAGACGAGCGATATTGTTGACAGGCTCGTTAGATTAGACTTTAAAATAGAAAAGCGAATGCTGCTGAACGCCTGCATAAATAATAAGAAAGACTATTTTATCTTAAACGATATTGCTCTCATGAGAGGTAAAAACCCAAGCAGTATTGAGGTGCAAGCCTTTGCAGACGATGAAAAAATTTTCAGGGTGCATGGGGACGGCGTTTTAGTTTCTACTCCTACAGGCACAACCGGGTACAGTATTTCAGCAGGAGGGCCCGTAATTTTTCCGGAGCTTGAGTGTATTGCGGTGGTACCTATATGCTCCCACGTTTTGCACCACAGGCCGGTCGTTCTGCCTGTTGATAAGCGTATAATTTTAACAGCTGAAAAGGCGCCGCTCGGAAGAACGTATCAGGTTGTTATAGACGGTCAAATATCTTTGGAATTTGAAGATAGAACCGAAATTATTATAAATAAAGCAAATAAAGATGTTTCTTTCATCCGATTTTCTGAACAGAAATTTTTACAAAGACTGTATGAAAAACAGGTTGAATGGAGCAGATATTAAGGGGAGTGTTTTATGAAGAGCGCAAGACAGGCAGCCATATTGAATCTGGTAAGCGACAGGGAAGTGCGTACGCAGGAGGAGCTGGCATACTTATTAAAAGAACTCGGCTACCGCGTAACGCAGGCTACAGTATCAAGGGATATAAAGGAACTCAGGCTGCTTAAAATACTATCCCCATCCGGCGGATACAGGTATGCAACAAGCGAACAAGCGGAGCATGGCATTTCAGAGCGATTTGTTCGCTTGTTCAAGGATTCCGTTTTGTCGATTGATTGTGCGGGCAATATTGTTGTGATTAAAACACTGGCAGGAGCTGCAAATGTTGCGGGTGAAGCTATCGACAGCATGCGTTGGGTTGAAGTATTAGGCACCATTTCAGGGGATAACACAATTATAGTAATAGTTAAAACTGCAGAGGATGCGCTGCTTGTAGTGGATAAATTTAATGATATTTTAAAGTGATATGCTTAAACAAATACTTATTAAAAATTTTGCCATTATTGATGAACTCAGTCTGCCGTTCTACGGCGGTCTTACAGTGCTTTCCGGAGAAACAGGCGCTGGAAAATCAATAGTAGTAGATGCCGTTTCTCAGATATTAGGCGCAAAAGCCGATAAAAGCCTGGTAAGAAAGGGCGCGAACAAGTATTATATAGAAGCCGTGTTTTCTGTTAATGCAAGCAACGAAGCGCTTAAAAACATTTTACTGGAGCAGGAAATAGAATCCGACACGCCTGATGAAATTGTTCTGTCAAGAGAACTTTACTCAGGCGGAAAAAGCGTTTGCCGTATTAACGGGACGCTTATTTCTTTGCAGATTTTCCGAAGCGTCGCTTCATCGCTTATGGAAATACACGGGCAGAACGAGCACCAGTCGTTATTGGCTGAGGAAAACCATATTTTTTTCCTGGATAGTTTAGGCGATAAAAGGCATATAGATCTTGTAAATAACGTTAAGCAAATTTGTGATGAATATAAAGCATTAAGCAAAGCGCTCAAAAATTTGGAAGAAAAAAATACCTTCAGACAGGAACGGTTGGAAAGACTTTTAAAACAGGAAAAAGAAATAGAAGACGCGAAGCTTAGGGCAGGCGAAGAGGAAGAGCTTATTTCTCAAAAAAATCAGCTACGCAATAAAGATAAGATAATAAAGGCCGTAGAAGCTTCTTTACAGGCGCTTTTTGAAAATGAAGACTCTGCCATAAACTCCGTTTTAGAATCTGCTAAGTCAATGGAATCAATAGCCCAGGTGGACACAAGCTTTGAGCAGTTGTATAAACGACTTGACGGCATTTATTATGACCTTGAAGACATACAGTATACTTTGAGCGATATGCAGCGTAACTTTTATAGCGACAGCAGCAGCCTGGAAGAAGTGGAGGAAAGGCTTGACGCAATCCGCCGCCTTGAGTTTAAATACGGCAAATCTATAGAAGAAGTGCTCAAAACGCTTGACAATATAAAAAAGGAAAAAGCTCAGTTTATATCCTTAGATGAAGAAATTAAAATACTTCATCAAAAAATTAAAAAGCAAGAAAGTATATATAAAGAAAAAGCGCAATTGCTCTCAGCTTCCAGAAAAAAGCTTGCTCTATCCATGCAAAAAAACATAGATGCAGAGCTGAATCAGCTTAATATGAAGGGAGCTGAATTTATTGTAAACATCAATGTTGACCAAAATAAAATAAACGCAAACGGTATAGACGATATACATTTTTTTATTATTGCAAACAAAGGGGAAGATGCAAAGCCTCTTAGTAAAACAGCATCAGGCGGCGAGCTGTCAAGGATAATGCTTGCTATAAAAAGCGTTGCTGCAAACGGCGATTTAAATGAAAGCATGGTATTTGATGAAATAGATACAGGCATTTCAGGTAAAGCGGCGCAGGTTGTGGCTGAAAAAATGTGCAGAATTGCATCAAACAAGCAAGTGCTTGCCGTAACGCATTTACAGCAGATAGCTTCTATGGCAGACCATCATATACTCGTAGCGAAGGCGGAAAATAACGGTAGAACTACTACTTCAGCCAGGTATCTTGATGAAAAAGAAAGAGTTAAAGAAATAGCAAGAATGATAGGTCAGTCGCAAACAAATGCAAAAAGCGCGCTTCAGCATGCACAGTCAATGCTGCAAGATGCCAAAAATTACAGGAGCAGCTTGGACGAAAAACTTGAATGAAAACTTGCTCTGCTGTATAATAAATTACGAAAATTCAATTGTGAGAAAGGATGACTGCCATGAAAGGAAAGGTACATATATTCGATCACCCGCTTATTCAACATAAGCTTACTATGATGCGTGATAAAAACACGGGCACAAAAGAATTCAGGGAGCTGCTGGATGAAATCTCCATGCTTATGGTCTATGAAGTTACAAGAGACCTTCCAACTGAAGAAGTAAATGTTGAAACGCCTTTATGCTGGACAAAAGCGCGGGTATTAGCCGGGATGCCTATTGCTATTATTCCTATTCTTCGCGCAGGTTTAGGCATGGTAGACGGAATACAAAGACTTATACCGAACGCAAAAGTAGGCCATATAGGCCTTTACCGCGACCCCGAAACGCTTAAACCGGTTGAATATTATTGCAAGCTTCCGGCGGATGCGGAGCAGCGCTATCTATTTGTGCTGGATCCTATGCTGGCGACAGGCGGATCTGCTTCGGCAGCCATCTCATTTATAAAAAAACGCAACTGCTCAAACATCAGCCTGGTAAGTATAATCGGCGTTTCTGAAGGAATAAATAAAGTCCAGAAAGACCATCCGGATGTAAACATATATGTTGCGGCCTTAGATGAAAAATTAAATGAACACGGATATATAGTACCTGGTCTTGGCGATGCCGGCGACAGGCTCTTTGGTACAAAATAAATATTCTTAAGAGGTAAAAACATGGAAATAAAACCAAATATCTTCTATTGCGGTGTGCAGAATCCTGAAATGCGCGTTTTTGACATTATTATGAAAACGCCTTATGGAACCAGTTACAATGCCTACCTTGTAAAAGGCGAGGAAGAAGCGGCCTTGATTGAAACTGTTAAGGATTCTTTTTGGGACGAATATGAAGCAAAAGTAAATAAGATTATGCCTATTAAAGACATAAAATATCTAATTGTGAACCATACAGAGCCGGATCACTCGGGCTCCATTGAAAAATTGCTTGATATTAATCCTGATATTACCGTTATTGGAACAAGCTCTGCGCTGCAGTTTTTAAGTTATATTGTAAACAGGCCTTTTAATAAACACATTGTAAAAAAAGGCGACAGCATAAATTTAGGCAATCGTGAGCTGCAGTTTTACCCTATGCCAAATTTGCATTGGCCGGACACCATGTTTACTTTAGACGTTAAAGAGAATTCTCTCTTTACATGCGATAGTTTCGGCGCACATTTTTCATATGAACCTGTTTTGCTTAGCAAAATGGAGGATAAGAACGAATATTTTAAAGCCCAGAAGGACTATTTTAAAAATATTTTAAGCCCGTTCATTCATCCGTTTGTTATAAACGGAACAAAATTCGCAAAAGAAATAAACCCTAAGACTATTTTTACGGGTCATGGGCCTGTGCTGGATTGCTGCATAGATGAAACGCTTAACGAATATACCAAATGGTGTGAAAAGCCAGAGAGAGACAAAAAGCAAGTTGTGATAGCATATGTAAGCGCTTATGGGTATACTAAATCTTTGGCTGAAAAAATTTACAGCAGACTTAGCGAAAAGGAAAATATTTCTGTAAAGCTTTTTGAAGCGACAGAGGTAAGCAAAGAAGAAATTGTAGACGCTATATTGGATTCAGATGCCTTTTTGCTCGGAACGCCAACTATACTTGGAGACGCTCTGCAGCCTATTGCTGAAATTACATATGCTCTTCATCCTGCGATGCTTAAAGGCAAGATAGCTTCCGCTTTTGGTTCTTACGGCTGGAGCGGTGAGGGCGTACCCAATATAATGGCAAGGTTTGAACAGCTTCGTGTGAAAACAATTGAAGGCTTTCGCATTCGTTTTAAACCGTCCGAAGAATCTCTTAAAAATGCGGCTGAGTTCGCTGACCGTTTTGCAGAAGCTTTGCAATAAGGAGAAAACATGGTTAGCAACAAAATAAGCTGTAGAAACATCGCTGTTTCAGCTTTCCCAATGGCGGATGATGAGATATGGCGCAACATTGAAAGCGTTGAATTTGTCGATGTTCAGACTGGAGACAAGCCTTTCTTAAATACTTCCTTGCGATGCTTCAGAGATGATGCGGCAAAAAAACTCTACTTTATGTTTGAAGGCGCTGATGATAAAATTGTTTCTTACTTCCGTTTAAAGGATGAGCCGCTTTACCAGCAGGATGTATTTGAATTATTTATATGTGATTCTAATAATACGAGTAAGTATATAGAATTAGAGGCAAGCCCTCATGATGTTCAATTTGACGGCACGATTTCTTTTTCAAAAGATGGAAGCAAAAACCTCGATACGTCATTTGATATTCCAGACTGGCAAACGGTTACACGATTTAATAAATTAAAAAACAGGATTACATCTGTTTGGAGCATACCATATTCTGCATTTAAAAAGGCCCCTAAAACAGGCGCTTCATGGAGAATCAACGCCTTTCGCATAGACAACAGCGTTCGTGGTATATCATACCAGGCATGGCAGAAAACGGGCGAAAAAAACTTTCACGTGCCTAAGGCTTTTGGTTATTTGTCTTTTGATTAGCAGCAGCACATATCTCTATAATCTGGTTTATCCGCTAAATATGCTAAGTTCTATGGCAGTAGCTTATGGAGATGCGGACAGGTTAGAAATGTCCTTTGCCGGAAACCAACAGGAGGTTATCAAAAACGACAAAGGCTTTTTTAATAATACTATACCTCTCTCAGAAAACAGCATATTCGATATAGCTTCCCTGACTAAGCTTTTTACATGCGTATCCATACTTAAGCTTATTGAGAGCAGGCTTATATCTATGACAGATACAATAGGCTATATAGATGCAAGGTTTAAAAATCTTCGCGATGTGAGCGTCTTTGACGCCTTAAGCTACCGAGCGTATTTAAAAAGCCAAAAACGTATTGATGAAGCGCAAAGTTTGGAAAATGCAAAAAATCAAGTGTTTAATATTTATCAAAGCCATGAACAGCGTACTAAACTGTATTCAGACATGAACGCTCTTGTATTAAAATACGTTATAGAGACAGCTGCCGGATGTACGTTCGACGATTTTTTAAGCAGAGAAATATTTTCAAAGCTTGGCATGCTTTCAACTTTCGGCTTTGTCCCTGAAGACAAAATTAACCTTTGTGTAAATTACAACTATGAGCATAAAATAATAAATGGAAAATATATAATAAATACAAAAGTTCCGCCTGGAACTACGCATGACCCTAAAGCAAGAGTATTAAGAAACGGCAATAACGCTGTTTCCGGACATGCAGGGATATTTTCAACTATCGGCGATATGGCGCTTTTTTGTCAAGGTCTTCTTAGTGGTAAAATAATAGGCAATAATACGCTTAGACTTATCGGTATACCGCATACCGGCTTTATTAAAGCGTCCGGGCAGTATCAGCAGTATATGGGATTGCTCTGCTTTTCAAAAAGCCGCGTTAAGCGTTTTAGCGAGGTGCCTGAATGGATGCATTCAACCGCTTTCGCTCTTAGCGGTTATACTGGCTGCCACATAGCAATAGACCCTGTAAACGGCATTTTTGAAGTAATGCTTGGTAACAGGTGCCACAACAGAGTGTCATTTATTTTGCCTGAAACAGATAATAGCGCCGCTGGTTTATCAAAAAACGGAAGCGGTACTGTTATCTGGTATGATGGGAGGCGTGTTAACTCAAGCGTTCGATATGTGTATAATAAGGACAGCCTGCTGCACAAGCCTGTGTTTAACAGGCTTATGCAGATGGGCTTAATTACTAAAAGAGGTGTGATGAGTGAACGCGTATGATTGGGCTTTAAAAAACAACGACTGGCTCGTTTCCGTAAGACGCAGGTTTCATATGTACCCTGAAACAGCAGGGAATGAACAAAATACAAATAAAATAATACGCCAGTATTTGAAAGAGCTTAATGTAAACTTTATTGCACCGTCGGACAATATTACTATAGCTGTGCTGAATTCTAATAATAATAGTGATTTAGTAACGGCCTTGCGGGCAGACACAGACGCGCTTAAGGTAAACGAAAATACAGGATTAAGCTTTTCATCCAAAAACCCAGGTTGTATGCATGCTTGCGGACATGATTTTCATATTACAATGGGGCTTGGAGCAGCCAAGTATTTTAAAGAAAACCCGAATAGTTTTTCAGGAACGCTTAAAATCGTTTTTCAACCGGCTGAAGAAGGCGGCGGAGGCGCTAAGCAGGTAATAGATACGGGATTAGTAAACGATGTAGAGGCGTTTTTTGGCTTACATGTTTGGCCTGATCTGCCCATTGGAAAAATGAACGTTAAGCCAGGTCCTAACTGCGCAGGCACGGATAAGTTCACTGTTAAAGTTTATGGCGCGGGCGGCCATGCGGCCTATCCTGATAAATGCGTAGACCCTGTGCCTGTATTAGCAGAAATTATAACAGCTTTTCAAACAATAGTTTCAAGAAAAGTATCGTCTATGGATAACTGCATTTTAAGCGTTTGCAGCGTTACGGCAGGAAATTCCTGGAATATTATTGCGGACGAAGGCGAGCTAAACGGCACTATAAGAACCTTTAGCGATAATTCGAGAGAAAATATTATTAAATTCATGCAAAGCATTGTTATCCATATTTCCAAAGCGCATGAATGCAAAGGCGAATTAAAGGTAAGCAACAAAACAACCGCCGTAATTAATGACGAAAAGCTTGCAGAAATAGGAATTAAAGCATCAGAAGACGTTTTAGGAAAAGACTCTATACGCGCAATATCTCCCGCTATGATTGGCGATGACTTTGCGCTGTACAGGAGCATAGCGCCGAGCTGCTATGGCTTTTTAGGCGTTTCAAACAATAAAAATTATCCGCTGCACCATCAGCGCTTTACGCCTGATGAAAATGCTTTAGCTATAGGAACAGCGTGGCTTGCTGACTGTATCACTATATTTTCAAATGAGAAGGAGGATTAACTTGAATTACGTACCATTTGGCAAAACAGGGAAAAATGTATCTCGTCTTGGTTTTGGCACAATGCGGCTGCCAATGCTGCATGACAGTTCTGATAAAGCTGAACATGTTGATGAAAAAGAAGCTGTAAAAATAATAAGAAGCGCAATAGACGGGGGAGTATCCTATGTTGATACTGCATATAACTATCATAAAGGCACAAGCGAAGTAATCGTGGGTAAGGCGCTAAAAAACGGCTACAGGGAAAAGGTGCTGCTAACAAGCAAGCTGCCTGTATGGCTTGTTAAAGAAGCAAAAAATATGGACGAGCTTTTGGATGAACAGCTTAAACGCCTTGACGTGCCGTATCTGGATTTTTATCTTCTTCACTCGCTAAGCTTAGACTCTTTCCGTAAAATGCAGAGCTTAAATTATAAAAAGTTTTTTGAACGCGCTATAAAGGATGGGCGCATACACCATGCCGGCTTTTCATTTCACGACAACAAGGACGCTTTTATAGAAATATTAGATGATTATGACTGGAGCATGGCTCAGATGCAGTTTAATTATCTGGACGATACGTCCCAGGCAACGGTAGAAGGGCTTAAATACGCAGGCAAAAAACAAATCCCGGTAGTTGTAATGGAACCGTTAAGAGGCGGCGCGCTTGCTAACCCGCCTGAAGAAATCGCCGAGATGATTTATAAAAATGAAAGAAAATATTCGCCTGCAGAATGGGCATTCCGCTTCGTAGGCAATTTTACAGAAGTCGTAACAATTTTAAGCGGCATGAGCACTCAGGAGCAGGTGGACGATAATTTAAAAATATTTGATTCTGTTAAGGCAAACACGCTTACAGAAGCCGACGTCAAATTTATTTCAGAGCTTAAAGCCGCTTATCAAAAGCGCATTGCCATACCCTGCACAAACTGCAAATACTGTCAGCCATGCCCGCAGGGAGTAAATATCCCAAGCATATTTGAAGCCTTTAACGAAGCTTATAAATTTGATAAGAGCGAACAGTTTAAGCAGGAATATAAAGCAATAGAAAAAAATGGACAGGACGCATCGCTATGCGTAGAATGCGGAACATGCGAATCGCTGTGCCCGCAAAAGCTTGAAATAATTGAATTACTTAAAAAAGTAGCTGAAAAGGCAGCGGTTTAATATGGACATCAATTTATACGGGCTTCTTATAGCCGCAGGCATGGTAATAGGATATTTTCTATGCCTTAAGGAAGAAAAAAAGAGAAAGCTCCCAAAGGATACCGCCATAGATATAGTGTTATATTCTGTACCGCTTGGTATTATAGGCGCAAGGCTTTACTACGTTGCTTTTGCATGGGACAGTTTTAAAGACAATCCTATAACCGCGTTGTATATCTGGCAGGGGGGTATAGCTATTTACGGCGGAATTATAGGCGGCTTTTTGGGGCTGCTCATAATGTCTAAAAAGCAAAATATCTCTTTGCCGCTTCTTACAGATATTATTACTCCGAGCGTTTTGCTGGGCCAGGCCATAGGGCGTTGGGGAAACTTCTTTAATCAGGAGGCCCACGGCAGATTAGTGCAGGATGCCGCATGGCAGTTTTTCCCTGCTGCAGTAAATATATCAGGGCAATGGTATTACGCTACATTTTTTTATGAATCCATGTGGAACTTTTTAGGATTTTTATTTCTGTATTTTTCAAGAAAAAAATATTATAATTATCATGGAACAACGACGTTATGGTACTTTGCGATATATGCCTTAGGAAGAATGACAATAGAAATGATGCGTACAGACAGCCTTATGTTAGGCGCAATGCGCGTGTCTCAGGGCTTAAGCATATTACTGTTCTTTGTTTCAATAATACTTTTAAGCAGAAAAGTTTCCGCACAAAGAATCGTATATTTACTTTTACTTACAGGGACTACAATTGCCACAATAGCCGCTGTTCAAGAGAACATGAGCTTATTGTTCTGCGGCGCGTTGGTACTTTTAGTTACCGCAATTATCGTATACTTTAGTATGGAAAAGAATATAAATTATGATAAAACAATCGGCATATAATTTAGCGGCAAAAATTATTCCCAAACACGCAAAAAAAACGTTTACCGTTACAAAATGCACTAAATATAGCAAAAAAGAAAAACTCGCTGTTATTTGCACCGATAATTTTAGAAAATATATTTGCTACGGCGCGTCATTAACGCTGTTTAATAATGACGGCATTAATGCGCAAGTAGTCTATGGAGACTATGCTCCGGGAAAACATGTAAACAGCGATACTTTTTTTAGAGTTGCTTCTGTAAGCAAGCTTATTACAGCGCTTTGCGTAATGAAATTAGTTGAGGAAAATAAAATTTCTTTAGATGAAGACGTGCATAAAATTTTACCTTATAAAATACGCGACCAAAAGGTTACATTACACCAGCTCATGACACATACCGCAGGCATACACGACGGTAAATCCTACGATGATCTTTTAGGAACGGGCGTACCTGTAACGGAAATGCTGAACGATGAAAATGTATTGCCCGAATCAGACAGCTATCCATTTGAATATTCAAACTTAGGAGCAGGATTGGTGGCTTGCGTTTTGGAAGCCAAATTAAACAGATCTTTTGAACAAATAATGCAGGAAACACTTTTTAAGCCTTTGAATATTAAAGCCAGCTTTTATCCACAGCATTTAGAAGATAATTTTTCCAATCTATATAATATGCTTCCGTTTAGAAAGGATCCTGAGCTGAATGCATACAACAGGCAGCATAAGGATGACGCCGGCTGGGATAAACCTGATCCAATTCAACACTATACCCTTTCACAAGGCAACTGCAATATAAATGCCGATGGACTTTCAAAAATAGGACGCGCTATTTTGCGGCCAGGATTTTTAAGCGAAAGCTCTCTTAAACTTATGCGCACGCCTTTTGCATCTTTTGGTAAAAACGACTGGAGATTAAGACAGGGCATAAGCACATTTCTATTTGACGATAAAAGCGTTTCAAAAAATACTTTGTTCGGTCATCAGGGCTTTGCCTATGGCGCTATTTTCGGTCTTTTTGTCGATCCTGTGAACAATGACGGCATGGCGCTTTGCACTTCAGGCTGCTCGCTTGCTAAAAAGGAAGTAATGGCATACATTAACCTTGATTTTATGAGAATTTGGCAGCAAAGGTCTCTATGGAAATAATAAGTTCTATACAAAAACAGCGTGGCGGATATTATTTAGTTTCCTTTGAGGGAGGAGAAAAGGCTAAAGTTCCACTTCCGCTTTTAAAATCTTTCCCATTAAAAATAAATACTGCCGTAGACTTAAATGATTATTTTGAAACGCATAAAAAAGAAGCGTTTAAGTTTGCTTCGGAGCGCGCGGTTTTTTTGTTAAGTAAAAAAGACTATACTACAAAAGAAATGTATTATAAGCTTATAGACGTAGGCTATACAGAAGAAATTGTAAACGAGCTGTTGCAGTATATGCTTGAACGCCGTTTTTTAGACGACAGAAGATATGCAGAGCAATATATAAAACGAAAAAAAAATAAATACGGAAGCAATAAAATAAAGCAAGGACTTTTATATAAAGGCGTTGATAAACAAATAGTAAATGAATCGCTTGAACTTTTTGTGCAAGATGACGAATCGCTTGAATTGGCAATTGCTCTTGTAAATAAATATATAAAATCACGCATGCATTTTGAAGAAAACAAGCTGTATAACAACGCTGTTGCAATGTTAGTGCGCAAAGGATTTGACTATTCAACCGCTAAAGAAGCCTATAAAACAGCGCTGTCTTCTTTAGAAAGATATCCTGAAAGGTAGAGTAGCGCTCTTCCAGCCAGCATTAATCCCGCGGCAGGAGGCGTAAAAGAAGTGCTTCCGGGCACTATTTTGTTTCCATCTTGTGACAATTGCCCTTTAATTGGCTCAGGAGAATAGAGCACTTTTAGCTTATTAATTCCGGCTTCTTTATATAATTTGCGCATTCTACGGCATAGAGGACATACTTTTGTCTTATAAATATCTATAAATATAAACATACTCGGGTCTAATTTGTTGCCCGTACCCATACAAGCATACATAGGTATGTTTTTATTTTGAGCAAATTTTGCTATAAACACCTTTGCTTTGGTATCATCTATTGCATCTATTATAACGTTACATTCATCAAACGGAAGTGTAATAATATTATCTTCATTTACTACAACAGGATAAGCTTCAAGCTGCACGTTTGGATTAATATCTGTTAATCTCTGAATAGCCGCGTCTGTTTTTTTCATGCCTAAGGTGGAATGCAGGGCAAACAGCTGTCGATTTATATTGCTTAATCTTAAAATATCTCCGTCCACAATTATGAGCTTGCCAATGCCTCCGCGCACTAACGCTTCGGCACAAGCCGCACCCACACCGCCTAAACCAAAAAGCATTACAGTTTTTGAATGTATTAATTCTACCGCTTCTTCACCTAATACTGCAGCAGTTCTGATAAATTGTTCTTTCATTTATGTAATTCTCTTTTTATATTTCTCTTGGAGGCGCAACTGCAGCTGTAAGCAAAGAAACACTCTCCGCGCCGTTTGATACGAGTTCTTTTGCGCAGGCCCTTGCCGTACTTCCAGTTGTGCGCACATCGTCAATAAGCAGTAAATTTAATCCCTTAACGTCTTTGCATATTTTATATGCGTCTTTAACATTGCTTTCTCTTTTCGTTTTTTTATGCAAGGACGACTGCCTCTTGTTCTTTTTTGTTTTTATTAACGCGTTTAATAAAGGTATGTTGTTTTGCTCAGAGATAAGCTCCGCTAACTTTTCAGCCTGATTAATGCCGCGCTCTGCTAACCTGTCTTTATGCAAAGGGACGGGCACCATTGCATCAAAAGACATGCCGTATATGCATTGATACATTGCGTTGGCAAGCGGAACAGCGGCATCATCCACAAAGCCAAACTTTAATTGTATAATAAGCTGTCTTGCAACACCATGATAATGATAAGGCGCAAACGCCTGGTATATATTTTCCATGCCTCCGTCTCGGCAATATGTGCACGTGCTGTTTGAAGAAAGCGGGGAAAGACAATTCGGGCAGACGTATTCACTTAGCTTAAGCGTTTCAAGCTCTTCTTCACATTTCTTACACAGCGGAGCGCCAAAGTCTATATTTCTTGGCTCTTCACAGCCAAGGCATATAACTGGAGGCAGAAGCAATGTTATTATTTCATCAAGTATTTTCTTCATAATATTCCTTTGTCTGATAAAGCTGTTCTTTCAACGAAGTAAACCTGCTGTCTATATAAGTGTTCTGGACCATATCTTCAACAGCCTTAGGAAACCCAGCTAAAACTACCATTTTTCTTGCGCGCGTCATAGCTGTATAAAACAGGTTCCTTGTTACAAGTATAGGCGGTCCGCCTATGACAGGCATAACAACCACTGGAAACTCACTGCCTTGGCTTTTATGCACGGATAAGCAGTACGCAAGATCCAGGTCTTCAAGCTGCCTATAGTCGTATTCGACTAATCTGTTATCATCGTAGCATACTATAAGGCTTTCCTCGTCTACATCCGTTATGTATCCTATATCTCCGTTAAACACGCCTATGCCCTTAACTCCATCCTTTGTTTCCCATTCCAACTGATAGTTATTGCGCGTGTGTATGACCCTGTCTCCTTTTCTAAAAGCGGTTTCGTTATATAATATTTCATCGTTGCCTTCTTTTTTTGGGTTTAAAGCAGCTTGCAAAAGCCGGTTTAAGTTTTCAACGCCACAGGTGCCTTTTTTAGTTGGAGACAGGACCTGAATACTTTGTGTTGTATTTGTAAGCCCCAAGTAATTTGGAAGCCTTTTAGAGCATAAGGACAAGATTGTTTTTGCCGTTTCTTCAGCAGAATAGCATCTGTGCATAAAAAAATCGCCGTTTTTTTCATTTATTATTGGCATTTCTCCATGGTTTATTCTATGGGCATTTATAACTATATTGCTGCCTTCTTCCTGCCTGAATATTTCAGATAACCTTACAGTAGGTATTATACCGCTTTGAAGAATGTCTTTAAGCACATTGCCTGCGCCCACGCTTGGCAGCTGATCAGCGTCGCCTACTAAAATAAGCTGCGTATCCGGATTCAGCGCCCTGAGAAGACTGCGCATAAGAAAAACGTCCATCATTGAAACTTCGTCCACGATAAGGCAGCTGCAGTCAAGAGCGTTATTCTCGTCATATTCAAAGCAGGACTCTTCTCCATTAAATGACAATAGTCGGTGTATCGTTTTTGCTTCATGGTCTGTGGCTTCTTCCATGCGCTTTGCGGCACGCCCTGTGGGGGCTGCTAAAAATGTAGCCTCTGAATTACCAGACAATCTTACTATGCAGTCTATTATTGTTGTTTTTCCTGTGCCAGGACCTCCTGTAATAACCAAAACGCCTTCCTGCCTGGCTCTGATAATAGCGTTTTTTTGTGATTCACTGAAAGAAATTCTGTGCAGTTTTTCAAATTTGCATATATTATCGGCTTCTGCTTGCAAATCAACTGTTTTTTTTGCAGAAAGCACCTGCCTTGTTAAGCGAATAGCTATTTCTTTTTCCGCAGTATAGTACCATGTTAAAAATATCGCTTCTATGCCGTCTATATAAGCGGTGGTTAGTTCTTTAGACAAAATAAGGGTTTGTAGCTGTATAGATAAAATCTCCTCGCTTATTTGAAGCAAAGAAACTGTCTTTTCCACCAATACATCTCTTGGCAAAAATGTATGCCCGTGCATAGCGGCAGCCTGGCTTAACACATGTTTTATTCCATATTGTATGCGGAAAGCGCTGTCTTTTTCTATGCCCATAGAGAAAGCGATTTTATCCGCGGTCAAAAAGCCTATGCCTTTTATGTCGTCAATTATTTTATATGGGTTTGTTCTAATTATGTTTTCTGTTTCATCACCGTAATAGCTTGTTATTCTAAGAGCCATTGAAGGAGAAATGTCATAAGACTGCAAAAACATCATGGCTTTTCTCGCCCCTATGTGCTCATTAAAGCTGCTTATAATTTGCTGCTTTCTTTTATTGCCTATGCCTGGTATTTTTTTTAGCTTTTCCGGCTGGTACATAAGAACATTAAATGTTTCAAGCCCGAATTCGCTTACTATTTTTCGTGCAGTGCTTATACCTACGCCTTTTATTAATCCAGAAGATAAATACTTTTCTATTCCGCTTAACGTAGATGGCTGCTCAGTTTTAAAAGAAAAGGCTTTAAATTGCCGCCCGTAAATTGGGTGCGTATCCCAATAACCTGAAAACTCAACCTGCTCTCCGGGAACAAAGCTAGGTAAAGTGCCAACTACTGTGACAGGCTCTCCATCGTTTCGTACGTCGAGAACTGAGTATTGGTTTACATCGTTTCTAAACACAGTGTTTTCTATAGTTACGGAAATTGAATCCAAAGCAGCCTCCTTATGCTTGCATTATACCATTTTTTTTAAAGGCTTCAATAATATTATCATATTTTATTGACAATGCTTGTAATTTTTAATAAAATCTTTAAGTGTATTTAAAGAAGGAGGAAATATGAATTATACTATAAAAGTTGCCGGAATAACCAGAAACTTGCCGCTTTGCAAGGTGAACGATGAACTGTACATCGCCGCATTCGTTATATTTGGCGATGTAGAACTTACTATAGCTTGCTCAAGAGAGCTGCTAAAGATAGCTCCTCCGCATGATGTCCTTATAACTGCGGAATCTAAAGGCATACCTCTTGTTTATGAAATGGCAAGACAGGACGGGAGCAATAAGTATCTTGTAGCCCGTAAATCGCCAAAACTTTACATGAAAGAGATATTTTCAACGGAAGTAACATCAATAACGACTGCTAATAGGCAAATGCTGCATATAGACAAAAACGATGCGGACTTTATGCGTGGAAAGCGCGTTCTTATCGTCGATGATGTAATTTCAACAGGCGAATCTATAAAAGCTGTTGAAAAGCTTGTAACAGAAGCCGGGGGCAATGTAGTAGGCAAAATGGCTATCCTTGCTGAAGGAGATGCCCAGCAGCGCGATGATATTTTGTATTTAGAAAAGCTTCCTGTATTCAACGCGGACGGTACGCAAAAGTAAAGAGGAAATATGTTTAAAGGCATAATCATTCTAAATTTGGGCGGTGATACCGCCAATGATTACTCAAAGCTTATACGAAAACATAATGTGTTTGCGCGTGAGCTTTTTGCTGGAAACGCAACTATAGACACAATAAAAGAAGCGAAACCACAGGGTATAATCATATGTGGGAAGGCTTCAAAAAAAGAAGAATATAATTTAA
Source organism: uncultured Oscillospiraceae bacterium (assembly GCA_964518875.1). GTDB lineage: Bacteria > Bacillota > Clostridia > Christensenellales > Aristaeellaceae > DTU024. The sequence continues at coordinate 10,215 of CAZFHI010000017.1, read as the reverse complement.
ATGAGCAAATATTCGCTTTAGAGATACCCGTGTTAGGAATTGCGGACGGTATGTGCGCTATGGTTAATACACTTGGCGGAAAATTAAGCGCATCTGTTTCTGAGCCGTATTCAGAAGAAGTAAATATAAAAAATTCTGTTTTATTAAAAGGGCTGTCCAATAAAATAAATGTTTTTAATGATTCTTCATATAAAATCACCGCGCTGCCGGAAGGCTTTGCTTCAGCGGCAGATTCAAAAAGTTCAAATAATGTAGTAGTCGAAAACACAAAAAAAAGATTTTATGCTTGTAATTTTCAAATTGTGGACGGAAGAACAGAATGCTTTGAAAGCGTGCTTGACAATTTTCTTTTTGATATATGCGGCTGTCAAAAAGATTGGAATGTCGAAAACTTCATTAACGACTCGGTAGAGCAGATTAAAAAAGAAGTCGGCGACGGAAGCGTGCTTCTTGCGCTGTCAGGCGGTGTAGACAGCGCGGTGACAGCCGCGCTTTTATACAAAGCTATTGGAAGCCGATTGCATTGCGTCTTTGTTGATCATGGTTTTATGCGAAAGGGCGAACCTGAGCTTGTTAAAAAAATATTTACGGAGTTTTTCCCTGTTTCTTTAACCTGCGTAGATGCAAGACAGCGCTTTATGGATAAGCTTAAAGGCGTAGACGATCCGGAAAAGAAAAGAAAGATAATAGGCGCTGAATTTGTAGAAGTATTCAAAGAAGAATCTATAAAAATAGGCAAGCTTGATTATTTTGCTCAAGGCACCATATACCCTGACATTATAGAGTCAGGCATGGCGGGGGCGGGAAAGCTTGTAAAATCACATCATAATGTTGGCGGTCTTCCGAAAGAGCTTGGCTTTACAAGCCTTGTAGAGCCTTTGAAATACCTTTTTAAGCCTGAAGTGCGTAAAGTGGGCACAGCTTTAGGGCTTCCTGATGAATTTGTTCTTAGGCAGCCTTTCCCGGGTCCGGGGCTTGCTGTCCGCTGCGTTGGCGCTTTAACTACAGAGCGTGTTAACTTAGTCCGTGAAAGCGATTCTATACTGCGTGAAGAAGTAAAAAAAGCTAATTTGCAGCAATTTGCCGATCAATATTTCACAGTTCTTCCTGGCATAAAATCCGTAGGAATAAAAAATGGACAGCGTGTTTTATTTGAAGCAATTGCGTTAAGAGCCGTAAAAACAGTAGATTTTATGACCGCAGATTGGGTGTGCTATCCAGAAGAATTATTGCGCGTAGTGTCAAACCGCATTTTAAATGAAGTTCCTGGAATTAATCGGGTATTACTCGACATGAGCCCCAAACCTCCCGCAAGCATAGAGTGGGAGTAAGATAAAAATTAACACCATAAAAACAAAACTACTTAAGATCTTTCGAATTAGGAGAAGCTAGGCTTCTCCTTTTTTGTTTTTAATTTAGTGTAAAAAATCAATGACTAAATCAATGGATTTAATCAGATTATTATAGCATTTAAAAGCAGCCATATTTTTTTATAGCATGCTAATTTTCACAAACGAATTTTTACTATCTCCCGCTTGATTTTACCGTTATTATATGGCACAATATTTGTAATTAAAACACAGGAGGAAATATCCGTGACAAAAATAATAGGTGAAGCGTTGCCAAATATTCCCTGGGAGGATAAAGGTTCAAACGAAGTGCTGCCTCTTTGGCGTTACAGCGGGAATCCAATAATAGGAAGGTTTGGCAATAAAGTTTCAAACAGCGTGTTTAATTCAGCTGTTGTGCCGTTTGGCGATGGGTTTGCCGGCGTTTTTCGCTGTGACAGTCGTTCTATTTCTATGGACTTATTTGCTGGATTCAGCAAAGATGGATTAAATTGGAAAATAGAAGACACCCCTATAAGATTTGAAGGAGCGGAAGCAGAGATTCTGAAAAAAGAATATCGCTATGACGCAAGAATTACTAAAATAGACAATAAATACTATATAACGTGGTGTAACGGTTACCATGGACCTACAATAGGCGTTGCATACACAGAGGACTTTAAACGCTTTATACAGCTGGAGAATGCGTTTTTGCCATTTAACCGCAATGGTGTGCTTTTTCCTGAAAAAATAAACGGACTTTATACTATGCTGAGCCGTCCAAGCGATAACGGTCATACTCCATTTGGAGATATTTTTTTAAGCCAATCTCCGGATCTTTGTTTCTGGGGCAAGCACCGCTTTGTAATGGGTACAGTGTCTGGAAATAGTAGCGCATGGCAGTCTACTAAAATTGGTCCAGGCCCTGCTCCTATAAAAACTGATGAAGGCTGGCTGCTTATATACCACGGCGTTATTACAACATGTAATGGCTTCGTATATCGCATGGGAGCCGCTTTGCTTGACCTTGATAACCCGCAAAAAGTGCTTTGCCGCACAAAGGATTACATTATGGCTCCTTATGAACTGTATGAACAGGTTGGCGACGTTCCAAATGTCGTATTTCCTTGCGCAGCGCTAACTGATGCTGAAACAGGCAGAATAGCAGTTTATTACGGCTGCGCGGATACCGTTACAGGTATTGCTTTTACAACTGTTGATGAATTAGTCAACTATATAAAAATGCATTCATAATTTGGAGGAAGTATGTATTTTTTGGATAAGCGCATACAGGTGATATGCAACAACTTAAAAAAACTTTCTGTTGTGCAAAGAATTGCTGTAAATGAGCTCTATTATAAATCGGGTTTCTTCTTAAGGCCTGAAGAAGCTGATGAATCGGGCACACCATATCAAAATTTTGAGCCCTCAAGTATGCACTGGTACGGTCCAGACAAACATTATTGGTTTAAGGCGAACATAACTGTACCGGAATCCTTTGACAAAAAACCGTTATGGCTTTATATAAGCACCCAAATTGATGAGTACAATGATATGACTAACCCGCAATTTTTGGTGTTTATAAATGGCAAAGCCGTGCAAGGTGCAGACATGAATCATAGAAAAATTTTTCTTACTGACTGTGCAAAAGCAGGGGAAAGCTTCCGTTTGGATTTGCAGGCATACACAGGCACTCTGCATACTGAGTTTTCTCTTAAGTTGCAGTTGCTTGAAATAGACCCTGAAGTAAAAGCTCTGTACTGGGATTTGCAAGTTCCGGTCTCTGCTTTTCCGAGGATGGATAAGGACTCTCAAAGTCGAATGAAATTGGAAAAGGTATTAAACGATGCCGTAAATTTGATCGACCTCAGGATACCTTATTCAAATGATTTTTTTCAATCTGTAGATAAGGCGAGAAAATATTTAAAAAAACACCTGTATGATGATATGGGCGGAAATGAAGATATAATTGCCACATGTATAGGACAAACACATATAGATGTCGCATGGTGGTGGACTGTTGAACAGACGCGCGAAAAAGTCGCCAGATCCTTTGCTACAGTGCTTAAGCTCATGGACGAGTACCCAGATTATCATTTCATGTCAAGCGAACCGCAGCTATATGATTTTTTAAAAAACAGATATCCGGAGCTTTATGAAGAATTAAAGAGCAGAGTTGCTGAAGGACGCTGGGAGCCGGAAGGCGGAATGTGGGTTGAAGCGGATTGCAACCTTACAAGCGGAGAAAGCCTGATACGCCAGTTTATATATGGAAAACAATTTTTTAAAGATGAATTTGGAATAGATAATAAAATACTATGGCTTCCTGACGTTTTCGGATACCCGGGATCCTTGCCGCAAATTATGAAAATATGCGGTATAGATTATTTTATGACAACTAAGCTTTCCTGGAACCAGTTTAACAAGCATCCTTACGATACTTTTATATGGCGAGGCATTGACGGCAGTGAAGTTTTAACTCATTTGGTGACAACGCTTGATATAGGTCAGAATGTAGATAATTTTTATACTACATATAATGGTAAATTGCATCCGGATGCTATAATGGGCGGATGGGAAAGATATCAAAATAAAGATATAAATAACGACATATTGATAGGCTACGGCTTTGGCGACGGCGGCGGCGGGCCTACAAGGGATATGCTTGAAAATTCTATCAGGCTTGAGTACGGCATAAAAGGCATTCCCAAAGTAAGACAGGCGTTTGCAAGGACCTACTTTGATGAACTGAAAAAACGCGTTATTGATAATCCGCGTCTGCCAAAGTGGGAAGGAGAACTCTATTTTGAATATCACCGCGGCACTTATACTTCCATGGCGCGCAACAAACGTTCGAACCGAAAAACAGAAATTGCTTTGATGGACACTGAGCTGCTTTGCGTTTTAGCGGAAAACATGTCGAGCTATCCTAAAAAGGAGCTGGACGAAATATGGAAACTTGTTCTCCGCAACCAATTCCACGATATTTTGCCTGGCTCATGCATACATGAAGTATATGAAGTAACAAAAAAAGAATATGCTCAGATAAAGGAAAAGCTTATAAAAATAGAGGAAGAAAGGCTTGCCTCAATATTTAATAATAAGGACAATAGCATTACTATTGTAAATACAAAAGGCTTTCCCGCTGATGAAACTATAAAACTACCTAAAACAGATGCAAGGTCCTTAAAAGACGAAAATAATAACTTATATCCGCTGCAGCACCTTGAAGACGGCGCACAGGTTTACCTTAATAATATTCCTCCAAAAGGATGGAGAACCTACACGTTGTCTATGGACGAAGCTGTTAAAAAAGCGCCTTTTGTGCTTAAGGATAATTATCATATTGAAACGCCTTTTTACTGCGTTGAATTTGATAAAAACGGATTATTTACAAGGCTTTATGATAAGCAAAACGACCGGGAAGTGCTTCAGAAAAACAAACTGGGAAACCTTTTCTGCATGTATGAAGATAAGCCGATTTACTATGACAATTGGGATATTGACATATATTATACAGAAAAGTTTTGGCCTGTAACGCAGCTTGATAAATTTGAATGGGAGAACGTCGGCGAGCTTTCCGCATCACTATACGTAGAACGCAAGGTAAGCCAGTCTTTAATTAAACAGAAAATAACCTTTTACTCAAACAACAGAAGGATAGACTTTGATACTTATGTTGACTGGAAAGAGAGCCAGCATTTGTTAAAAGTACATTTTCCGACAAATGTGCTCTCTGATGAAGCGACTTTTGATATTCAGTTCGGCAGCATAACAAGGAAAGTGCATACAAATACCACATGGGATATTGCCCGTTTTGAAAGTTGCGGACAAAAATGGGTGGATATATCAGAAGGGCACTACGGTGTAAGCATCTTAAATGATTGCAAATATGGTCATTCAATAAAAGACAGCAATATTGCGCTTACTCTAATAAAAAGCGGAATAGAACCAAACCCTGTTGCAGACCAGGAAGAGCATTACTTTACATACTCGCTTTATCCCCACGCAGGCTCATTAAGAGAAAGCGGCACAGTACAGGAAGCATACTGCCTTAATCAACCGTGCATCTGCGTTAACGGCAGCGGGATACAAAAGGAGTTTTCTCTCTGCAGCGTATCAAAGAGTAATGTAATGGTTGAAACCATCAAGAGGTCAGAAAACGGAAACGGCATAATAGTACGTATGTATGAAACGGATAAGTCTTTGACTAAAGCAGAGCTAAAATGGGGCAAGCCTTTAAAACAAGTCTTTGAGTGCAACGCAATAGAAGAAGACATACGCGAAGTTCCATTTGAGGCATCTATTATACCGTTTGAAATAAAGCCGTTTGAAATTAAAACTTTTAGAATTATAGAAAAGGAGTAAAATATGAATTTTTTGCCAGTTCCTCAAAAAGTTAAGTATATCGACGGCAATTTTGAGATAAGCTATAAAAGCTTTATCGTTTTGCAGAAAACAGGGGAAGGATGTCTGCTTTTTGCACAAATGCTACAGAGCTGTATATTTAATGAAACAGGGCTTTATGTACCTATAAAAAAAGGCGAAGCAGAAGATGGAGATATCATACTTGAGCTTACAGACTCTTTAGATTATGATTATGCTTTAGATATTAATGAAAAAGCGGTAAGAATCAAGTCTAAAAGTGAAGAAGGAATTTTACATGGCATCGTTACATTAAAGCAGCATATTAAACAGCATGGAGCATATTTGCCAGCGCTTAAGATTTTAGATAAACCAATGATTAAGCACAGAGGTTTCTATCTCGACTGCTCGCGCGGCCGTGTGCCTAAGTTAGAAGTACTAAAAAAAGTTATAGATTTATTGTGCGACTTTAAAATAAATGAATTTCAGCTGTACATAGAACATACATACCTTTTTACGAATTTAAGCGAAGCCTGGCGCGACGATACGCCGCTTACAGCAGAAGAAATTCTGGAGCTCGACAGGTATTGCAACCAAAGACATATAGAATTAGTACCTTCGCTTTCGTCATTTGGACATATGTACAGGATTTTGAGCACAAAAACCTATGAAGATCTATGCGAGCTTTCAGGCTCAAGCAGCAAGCCGTTTTCATTTACAGACTCTTTGGCGCACCATACGATAAATGTGTCGCACAAAGGAGCTTTAGAATTTTCAAAATCTCTTATACTTGAATATATGTCGCTGTTTTCATCTAAGAAGTTTAACATATGTTGTGACGAAACCTTTGACCTTGCTCGTGAAAAGTCAAAGCGGCTTGCCGAAGAAAAAGGAAGAGATAATCTTTATATAGATTATGTTGCAGAGCTGTGTAACTTTTTGATTGAAAAAGGGATTACTCCTATGTTCTGGGGTGATATTGTTTATAAGCAGCCTGAAACATATAAAAAACTGCCCAAAGAAACCATTTGCCTTAACTGGGGATATTTACCAAATCAAAGCGAAGAACAAATAAAAATTTTGGCGGACGTTGGCGCGACGCAGTACACTTGTCCAGGAGTATGCACATGGAATCGCTGGATACCTCTTTTTAAAAACTCATTCTTAAATATAAAAGCCATGACAAGCTATGCTTTAAAATATAGCGCAATAGGAATTTTAAATACCGACTGGGGGGACTTTGGCCACATAAACCATACTCCATTCAGCGTACCAGGCATAATTTACGGAGCGGCATTATCATGGAATAACTGCATAGGCGACTTTGATGAAATAAACAGGGTTATTTCGCTGCTGTATTATGGAGACAAAACAGGAGAAATAGTAAATAACATTGTTGACCTGTCAGAATCAGAAGTTTTCGACTGGTGCAACGCAGTCTTTTGGATAGAAGAAAAAGACCCTTCCAAAAAAGAAAAATATATACAAAATGTTTCTGCTGAAAAAGCAGAAAAGGCGAATAAACACATTTCAGAGGCTTTGAGCAGGCTTAAAAGCTCCATTAACAATGTTTCGCCTGAGCATAGAGAAATAATGCAGTACTATGAAATAAACGCTGAAGCTGCCATGATATTTAACGATATAGGCGTATGCATTAAATATGGCGCTGAAAAAGAATATAAATATAAGCTTGCTGAAAAGCTGGAAAAATGGTTTTATAATTATTCTTTGCTTTGGAGAAAAGAGGCTAAAGAAGGAGTATTGCCGCATCTTTGCAACACAATAATGATGTATGCAGACTATTTGCGTGGGCGTGAAATAATCAAATAATTCTGTTTTAATTGACACAATTAAATATAAAATGTAATAAACAACTATCTTAAGCACAAGGTCTGGCTTACGCCATTCTTTGTGCTTAAGAATATTTTTAGCCCAAAAAACAAATAATAAATTATAGAATGACTAACTATGGTTACCAGGTTTGACAACATATCAGACAGGGATATATAATTAGCTATAAACGAGTTTTGCGGAGGTGTAGGCATTATGTTTGGGAAACGGGCTGACGGCTGGTTAGTGAAAAAAATTGATCCCATTGTTGGTTTAACAACGTATTTTATGCCCATGAGATGCGATTCTCAGGTTATGATGGGTTTCGATATTGACTATGAGAAATTAGCGCGTTACATTGTCAAAAAGGGAAGCGAAGGCTATAAAATAAGATTCATGGATATTTTGATAGCCGCATATGTACGAACCATTGCCGGCTTACCGGAAGTAAACCGATTTATTGTTAACAAGCGTATATATGCTAGAAATGAAATAACTGTAAGCTTTGTTTTAATAAGAAATTTGCGAGACGGGAGTATTGAGGAAAATACGGTAAAATGCAGCTTCGATCCGCATGATACTATTTACGACGTATCTGCGAGAATTGAAGATATAATAAGAATTTCAAGAAAAGAAGACCCGGATAATTCTACAATGAAAATTGCAAATATGCTTAAATCTCCAGTTGCAGCAAATATTTTTGTTTTTTTTGCAAGAATTTTTGATCGCTATGGTCTGATACCTAAAAAATTGTTAGACGCAAGTCCTTTTCATACAGGTATGTTTTTAACAAACATGGCGTCAATCGGTATGCCTGCCGTGCGCCATCACATATACAATTTTGGCACTACGTCTTTGTTTTTTTCCATGGGCGCAAACAAGAGAACGTTAAAGCTTGAAAAAGACGGCAAAATTACCCGTACAAGAGAAATGCCCATAGGGGTGGTAGCAGATGAAAGGGTCTGCTCTGGTTATGTATACAGCCGTATGGTTATTTCTATGCGTAAGTACTTAAATAATCCTGAGCTGCTGGAAACTCCTCCGGAAGCGGTGTTCTTTGATGAAGGACACGCTTATGGTCTGCAGCCTGTTAAAAAGAAAAAGAAAAAGTTTTTTACCAAAAAAGGAAAAAGCAGACGCAAGCGTTACAGAGAAGCAGTATAAAAAGTAACAGATATAGTGGATTTGAAGCTTTGCTTTAAATACTGTACAGAATGTATTTAACATGAGGAAATTAATGCAGGGGGCAGAAAAATAAAAAGCATATTTATTGGAGACAGAGCTTTTTATAAAAAAGTATTTCATATTTTTATACCGGCGGTTGTACATGTAGGCGTAACAAATTTTGTAAACTTTTTGGATAACCTTATGATAGGCAAATTAGGCACTGCACAGATAAGCGGTGTTGGTGTTTCTAACCAGCTTTTGCTTGTGTTCAATATGGTTATTTTCGGAGTTTTAAGCGCCGCCGGAATTTTTTCTGCTCAGTATTTTGGCAGTCGAGATTATGACGGAGTAAGACAAGTATTCCGTTCAAAAATATACCTTGGCGTTTCTACAACAGTAGTCTGCATTATTCTCTTCTTAACGGCTGATGAAGCGTTGCTTTCTCTTTTTTTGCAGGGAGAAGGTTCACGCGAGCTGGCTAAAAATATATTGCGTAACGCTAAATTATATCTGCACATAATGCTTATAGGTCTGCCTGCGTTTGTGTTTTCGCAGTCTGTAAGTACTACTATGCGCGAATCAGGAGACCTGACAGTGCCAATGCGGGCAGGTATTGCAGCCTTGCTTACAAATCTTTTGGGCAATTATTTTCTTATTTTCGGCAATTGGGGTTTTCCTGCATTAGGCCTTGTAGGAGCAGCCATTGCAACTGTAATATCTAGGTATGTTGAGCTTTTTATTATAATCTATGCGGCGCGCCGAAATGAAAAGTTCTTTTTTTTCAATAATGTTTTTCATAAATTTTCAGTGCCTGCTGGCCTTTGGAAAAATATCTTTACAAAAGGCACTCCGCTTATGTTGAATGAAATACTTTGGTCGCTTAGTATATCTGCAACAAATCAGATATACTCAAGAAGATCATTAGATGTTTTGGCAGCTATAAACATATCTATATCAGTAGTCGGAATGTTTAATGTTGTAATTATTGCATCGGGTACTGCTGTGTCCGTAATAATCGGCCATCTGCTCGGCGCGGGAGAAACAGAGCAGGCTAAAAAAGAAGCGTGGCAGCTTATGTTTTTTAGTTTTGTAAGCTGTACTTTTTTAGGTATAATACTTTACTTTTTAGCTCCATTATTTCCACAAATGTTTAATACGCAGAATGAAGTGCGCCAAACCGCTACAAGTTTTATACGTACGTTTTCAATAGTTTTGCCTATTCAGGCGGCGACAGATTGCACCTATTACACATTACGCGCCGGTGGCAGAACCATAATAACGCTTTTATCAGATTCCGTGTTTAACTGGGTGGTACTTTATACTCTTGCATATGTGTTGGTTGAATACACGAGCATGCCTATAGAGGAGTTGTACTTTTGCGTACAGGCTGCTACTTTGCTTAAGCTTATAGTAGGTTTAATCTTAGTAAAAAAAGGGACGTGGGTGCATAATTTAGTTAAAGCATAAAGAGTTTTGTACATTTGTCAATGATGTGAGACCGAGTTAAAGATAAAACGACGGTCTG
>CAZFHI010000016.1:0-46536 GCA_964518875.1 uncultured Oscillospiraceae bacterium | reverse complement strand
AGACTCGATCGCTTTTTTCTCAGCTTTAAGTCTCACATCTATTGTAAAGCTACACCGCGTATTTAAAGAACCCGCTCTCTTATTTGACGGGCAAAAGTCTAAATAGTATAATTCCAGCGAGTACATAAGGCGGAGGAACTATGCAGTCGTTAGAAAAAACCGACAGAAGAAGGCTTGTATATATAGCTGTTTCAATAATAGTGGTAATAGCGATTATATTATATCTGACAGGACTTTTCGGCGTGCGGCCAAGGCAGATGTCCGCAAAAAAACTGCGCTGCGTGGCAAGCCAGCGCGTAACGCCGTTTGGAGACCGTGTGCTGTACTACGACGGCGAAACGCTTTTCTGCCTTTCGAGCCAGGGAGCGGAGCTTTGGAAATACACCCTTGGCCAGGGCGCAGGATTCCACGCTACAAAAGACCACGTGGCGGCGTGGGTGGGCGCTAACCTGCATATATTGGATAAGTCCGGCAGAGCCACATACAACGACAGGCTTTCTGAGGACATACAATTTGCGCGAGCAGGTGAAAAATACGTCGCCGCAGTTATCGGCCCAAACACAGGCCCTACGCTTATAGTGAAAGACTTTGCCGGTTTAGGCGTCGATACTGAAACTTTAGCCTATCAGGGGCGCATAATATTAGATCTTGACTTTTTTGATTCGGGAGAGTTTCTCTGGGTAACAAGCCTTGACGTGTTTGGCGTTGCGGCGTCCACAGTTATGAACATATACCAGGTTGGCGCAATGAACACAGGCTCTGTGGAGCTTGGAGAAGATATAACTTATAGCGTGCTGTTTTCAGGCGGCCTGTTAAACGTTGTAGATACAAAGGAAGTAACCCTTTACGACTATCGCGGCACGCCTGTGGATACGCAGGTTAGAAGGCTTGTGTACGGCTGGCAGCTTATAGATTATGTTTTGGGCGACGGCGACGCAAGGATGCTCTACGCGCCTGTTTTTCAAATTGCAGACAGCGGGCAGATTACGGAGCTGCGCATACTGCAGGGCGATGTTAACAAACGCTACACGCTGCCTGACGGCTGTGTAGGCGCCTGCCTTACAGGCAGAACCTTGTTTGCCTTTTCAGGAGACAGCCTGTACCGCGCGGATATCAACGCTCAGCGCTTCACCGCTCTTAAACTCCCCCAGCAGATAGAAACTACCGTTACAGGCTACATAGGCAGGCTTACAAACGGCGTAGCCCTTGTTACTTCCGGCCAGGACGTATATGCTTTAGTGCTTCCTTAAGGAGAAAAACATGAACGTAATAGACATTGTAATACTTTGCATATTGGGCATAAGCACTATATACGGCCTGTACTATGGATTTGTGCACACAATAGGTTCGTTTGCCGCAGTGGTACTTTCCATACTGCTAAGCTTTTACACAGGTCCTGCAATATCCGACGCCCTTATGGGCAACGCGTCGTTAAGCGAAAGCCTTGCGAGCGTTACCGACGCCTTTGTGCGCGTAGGCGACTGGGATTTAGCAAACACCCCTGTGGCTGAATTAAAAGATACGGTTACCGATACTATTATGCAGTCCGTTCAGCTTCCAGACTCGTTAGCGGAAATTCTGCGCAGCAATTTAGAAAACCAAAGCTTTGCTTCTGAAAACATATATACCGTAAACGAATACGTTTCACAGACCATAGTAAACGCGGGCATAAGAGTTTTAGGGTTTATAATTTCATTTGTGCTTATATATATTGTACTTTCAATAATATTAAACCTTATAAGGCATATATTCAGCTTACCTGTTTTAAGGCAGCTTGACACGCTTTTTGGCGGCGTTTTCGGCTTAGCGCGCGGAGCGGCAATTGTAATGGTGCTGGCGCTGTTGGTTCCGCTTATAGATACAGTTATACCGGAAGACGCTTTAACGCCCGTTATAGAAAGCAGCAAAATGTTCCCGTGGTTTAAAAACATAGGCATGTTTTTAAAGGTAGCGACAGGCTTTTAGTTAAAGCTGTAAAAATATTAAATACAAAGCGTAAAAAGGCTTGCAGCTTATAAAAAGCAGCGCAATGCTGCTCAAAGTTTAGAAAAAACGCCCGCCGGCAATTATCCAGGGGGCGTTTTCTATTTATTGCTTATACGCCCAAGCGATAAAAAAACAAGAGAAATCAATTTATATTTAGTGTCCCGCGGCCATAGCGCTTAGTATCAGATATTACAGCACATTTAGACGCCAAAAAAACAATATCCCGCGACCATAGCGCTTAGCCGGGTTTATTACGCTAATGGGATTCGCCCTTCTTAATTCCCTTAATATTGCTTTTTATATAGTTTAATATTTTATTTTTTTATAAGTTTTAATATTATGCCGCTTGTATTATCCGGATCATATACGTATTCGTTTGAGCCGCTTTTTTTAAATTCAAATCCGCCGTGAAGGAGCAGACGCGCCCTGCGTTTAGCCCGCGAAGGAAGATTATATTTTACTCTTTCTATATTTACGTTGTCTTTTGAAAGTGAAAAATCAAAACGATTGTACTTTTCAAGGCTCAGCTCTGTTTCACCGTCGTCTTCATAAAGTGAAAACGCGCTTTCTCCGCTTTCAGGAGGAAAAAGATGCACGGTAAGCTCGTCCCAAAGCGCGTTTTTAAGTTGATCTGGTTTGTCCCACACGGGCAATATAGCCCCTTCCCGCAGCATAAAGTGCGCTCTGCCGTCCATAGGAACGGGCAGGCTTATCGTCTGCCCCCCGTTAAAGCATTTCTTTTCTCTTGCGCTGTACCAGCGGCATCCCTTGGGAAGCTGCACCTTAACGTTCGCGGTATTTTCTTTAACAACGGGTATTTTAAGCACAAACGGACCGAACATGCTGTTTATATCTGTACATGAAAGCGTTTTATCGTAGTTAAATTCATGCGCCAGCATTTGTTCAACGGGTTCTCCGCTTATAGATGCGTGCACCGCGCATGAATAAATGTATGGCATAAACGAATAATGCCAGAGTATAAGCGATCGTATCACAGACATGGCTTCAGGGTATGTCCACGGTTCCGTAGGAACGCCCTCAAAATTCCATGAATGTATTACAAAGCGCATTTGAAATACGGCCGCTTCGCAGCTCCTTATCAGCAGCTCTTCAGACGGCATTTTACCAAAGAAACCGCCTATGTCGTTTCCGTAAAAAGGCATGCCTGACACAGACAGGGACAGCCCCATAAACTGGTTAAACTTTAATGTTTTAAAGTCGCTGCGGTTGTCCCCCGTCCACGTTCTTGAATACCTTTGCAGTCCCGAAGTGCCGCTGCGCGAATAAACCCATGGTCTTTTACCCGTACTTTTCAATGCGTCGTAAGAATCTTCGGACATAAGCAACGGATAAACAGATTTTTTATGGTAATGCTCAAGCTCCGTATCTTCAAGCTCCAGCTCGTTATTGTCGTTCCATACGCCGTCGCATCCGTGGTCAAAGTAGTATTTTTTAAGCATATCCTGCCACCATTTTTTTGCTTCCGGATTAAAGAAATCTATAAACGACGCTCCTCCGCCCCAGTAATACTCTACATACGGCTTTCCGTCTGTATCTTTAACGAAATAGCCTTTTTCCGCTATATCGCCGTACCACGGATGCGTAAGCAGTATGCCCGGCTTTATGTTGCACATTATGTGATAGCCCCGCTGCTTTAAGGCGATCAAAAAAGAATGATAGTCGGGGAACTTTTCTTTGTTCCATATGAAAGCGTATCGCTTTCCATCGTTAGCCTTTAAATATCCTGAAGAAAAATACATGCCTTCGCACGGTATGTTGTTTTTCTCTGTTTTTTCAAAAAAATCAAGCACTCTTTCCTGCGCGTCCATAGGCTCAAGGTAGTTCATTGAAGAGCCGAAATACCCGAAGCTGTACAGCGGCGGCAGCGCGGGCAGGCCGGTAAGCCTTGTGTAGTTTGCAACAATCTCGCTTATGGTTTCCCCCATTATTACAAAGAACACAAACGGGCCTTCAAAAGATGAAACGCTAAAATAATACGGGCTTTCTTTGCCCAGGTCCACAGAATCTATCGACGGCTGCGGGAAAAAAAGGCCTGTATATTTATCGCTTTTCTTAATATGCCTTATAAAAAAAGGCACCGACTTATACAGAGGGTCTGAATATTCGGCGTCATAGCCCAGCGCGTCCCTGTTAAACATTTGAAAACGCCTGGATCTTCTGTCCGGATAGCCGGTTTTATCGCCCAGGCCGTAAAAGCTGTCGTTTTCTTCTATTCTAAAATTAAACTTGCAGTACAGTGACGACGCGTTTTTTATAACGCGCACAGGGTAAGCAGGCACCACCAGATCTTTTGAGCCTATAACGCCCCCATGTATAAGGCTTCCTGCCTTGTAAACAGACAGCGCGCCTTCGCGCTTGCTTATTTCTACGCGCAAACTTTTAAAAGCGCTCAGTATAAACTTTTCTTCATCCTCTGTTATATCCGCGTCAAAGGGCTGTTCTTCAGCCGCGTACATAAATTTTGAAGCCTTTTTTAAGTCGTCGCGTACGTTTATGCCGTCAAATTCCCACAAAAAGCGTAACGCCTTATTGCCAAAATAAGAAACGGACAAGCTTCCGCCTCTCCCTGAAAATTCGTATGACGTTTTATTTTTTTTGGCTTTAGAAATATTATCTAATACGTATTTCATAGTTATCCTTTCACGCTTCCTGCAGTTATGCCGGTCATAAAATATTTTTGGAACATGAAAAACACCAGTATTACGGGCAACATTGAAATGCTCGTCATTGCAAGCAGGCTCGACCAGTTTATCTGCAGTTGTCCAACAAAACCAGCCAGCGCCTGCTGCAGAGTCTGCAGATTGTTGTCCGTTATTACTATCAAAGGCCAGAGGTAATCGTTCCAGCGCCACATAAATGAAAAAATGGTTATGGTAGCTATTATGGGCTTTGAAAGCGGTATTACGACGCTTAAAAATATCTTGCTTTCACTTGCGCCGTCTATTCTTGAAGCCTCTATCATGGAGTTTGGCAGGCTTACCATGTACTGGCGCGCGAGAAACACGCCGGTGGGCGTAGCGGCGGGCGGTATAATAACGCCCCAGAGATTATTAAGCATATGAAAGCGCTTAAGCTGCAAAAATACGGGCACCATTATAACCTGCAGCGGTATCATTAACGTTGCGAGCATAACAGTAAATATAAACTCTCTCCCCGGGAAAATATATTTTGCCAGCGCGTAGCCCGCCATAGTGTTAATGAGCACTGTAATAAAAGTAGAAGTTATGGATACTATAAGGCTGTTTTTAAAGTTTATAAAAAAATTGTTCTGCGCAAACGAAAATACATAGTTGTTAACGGTCCATTCCTCAGGGAAAAACGTCATAGGTACCTGAAAAAGCTCCTGCTGATGCTTAAACGAGCTCAGCGCCACCCATATTACGGGGAAAAGGAACAGTAATGCAAGTATTATTAGAATTATGTATTCAACAAGCCTGCCGAAAGAAAAGCTATTTTTATTCATAGTCCTCATTTCTCCCCGTAACTCGGAATTGTATGAACGTAAATATGCCTATTATAACCATTAAAAGCGTGCTCATTGCAGCGGCGTAGCCCATTCTGTCCTCGGTAAACGCCACCTGGTATATCTGTTGCACCATCATCTTTGTGGCATAGCCCGGTCCACCGCCTGTCATAACGTTTATAAGCTCATAGGCTTTAAACGACGCTATTGTGGACAGCACCATTACCACTAAAATTGTAGGCTTAAGCAAAGGAAGGGTTATATCAAAGAACGCCTGAAAGCCGTTTGCGCCGTCTATGCGGGAGGCCTCGTAAAGCTCATAGGGTATGGCCTGCAAACCAGAAATCATAATAACCATATAATACCCCGCCTGAGCCCATATGGAAACAAATATAATAGAAAACATGGCAAGGCCGGTATCCGTTAAAAACTGGATACCTTTGCCCCCGAAAAGGCGTATTAAATAGTTTATTATGCCCATTTCATCGCCTAATATGAAGCGCCACGCAATGCCTACTGTAATCATGCTCATAAGCGATGGAACATAAAAGGCAGACCTGAAGGCTTTTTCTCCTCTCAGCTTGTTTTTATACAGCATAAGCGCTAAAAGCAATGCGAGCAGCATGATAAGAATAACCGTAAAAAAGCAATATATAAGCGTGTTTTTTACTGTTATCCCGAAAACTCTGTCGCTAAAAAGCTTCGCGTAATTTTTAAAGCCCACAGGCTTAGGCGCGCCGAGTATGCTCCAGTCCGTAAAGGCCATGTAAAGCCCCTGCACCGCTGGTATTATTATAAACAGCACGAAAATCGCCATATTTGGCAGTAAAAAAAGAGAGGGCGCCAATACTTGGTGAAAATTCCCCTTTGGTCTTTTTTGCGCCTTTATTCCTTTTGATTTGCTCATGTTTTCTCCCGATAGCGCAGGGGCAGCCTAAAGCTGCCCCTGGTAAACTCAATTACTGCAAATCTGCCGCCTGTTTATCTATTTCAGCACAGACTTCTTCAACCGTCATAGCGCCAAGAAGCGCTTGAACAACCTGCTCTTTTACAATGCCGCTTATTTTTCCGACTATAGCCGTGTTCCATTCCTGAGCCGTAAAAGGAGGCGTAATTTTAAGCTCTTCAGAAAATACGTTGAACGCTTCCGTAGCCTTTGGATATTCTATTGTCACGTCGGTCCTTGAAGAAAGGTTATACGTTCCGAGGCAGTACTTTGCGTTGTGCTCGGCATCTGAAAAATGCGCCATAAGCTTTTGCGCTTCCGCCTGGTTCGGGCTGTCCTTAAAGCCCGCTATAAACTTGCCGCCCGGAACTGATGAACGCATGGTGCCTTTTGGCATCTGAACAGCCGTCCATTCAAAGTTTTTTATATTGGCGTATGTGTTTATGTTCCAGCTGCCGCCTATGTGGCACGCAACAATACCTGCCTGGAAAAGCTCAGCCGGGTTTTCAGATCCCATCCATACAGAAGGAGGTATTATTTTTTCATCGTGCATTTGCTTGAACCATTTTAGCGCGCTTATTGTTCCTTCATTGTTGAAGTTAACCTTGGATAAATCCTCTGAAAGCATTCTGCCGCCAAACTGGTAGAGTATGGTGGAAAGCCTGTGAGGCGTAAAGTCCACTGCAAGGCCGTACTTTATGTCTTCGTTCGCTTCCACTACCTTTTTAATTACTTCTTCCCATTCGCTCCAGTCCCATGTTTTTGAAATTTCTGTAAGATCTACGCCGGCTTTGTCAAAAGCGGTCTTGTTTATAAGCATGCCGTTCGCGGTGGCTTCCGTAGGATAGGCTACAATTTTGCCTTCCGCGTTGTTGGCGTAGGCGAGCATGGAGGGAGCGAAAGATTCTTCAACCGCTTTAACGTCCACATAGTCTTCAAGCGGCGCCAAGTATTCTGAAAATACAGGCATAAGGGCCGTAGGCAGGCGCACTATATCAGGTGCGTTGCCGCCCGCGAGCATTAATTTAAGCTGCTTTTCATACGCGTCAAAGGCTATTACCTGCATGTCAATCTTGACGTTCGGGTTTTCATCCAGATAATCCTTTATTGTTTCTTCAAATACCTCCGATTCGTTTGCGTCGTTGAACCAAAGGACCTTAAGTGTAACTTCGTCCTGCGCGAATGCCATTAAAGGCAAAAGCATAACAACGGACAGCAAAACTGCGATTATTTTTTTAGACATTGTTCATCCTTTCTTTCCGGCTGATTTTCCGGAACTTTTTCTTTTTATTGTGTTTATTTTATCATGTTTGCAGCACTCTTCACATTACATTATTTACATTAAACATTACAAAAAGAAGCGTTAAACTTGACGAAGCAACTATTCTTTGGCATAATCTAAAAAACACGGAATAAGCGTTAAACCTGAATATTCATGCGCATATATTATGGAAAGGAAGAGCATAAGTTGGACAAAAAGCGCGTTTACAGCAAGGAAGAAAGGGATCTTACACGCTGGTTTATGCAAAGAGAAGACTTAGAAGCCTTCTACTACGAACAATGCTACGCTTCCGGCACTCCAATACACTACCATATAGGTTTCTATGAGATTTATTTGTTTCTTGAAGGGAGCGTAAACTACCATGTGCATAAAGAAAGCTACAAACTGTCTTATGGAGATTTGCTCTTAATCCCGGCAGGCGTTATGCATTGGCCTGAAATAAAGGATACAAGCGGGCCTTATAAGCGAATGTTTCTGTGGATTTCCCAAAAATACATAGAAAAACTCAGCACTGAACGTACAAATCTTCTTCAGTGCTTTGAAAACGGCAAAACGTTGATACACCTGTCCGGCAAAGAAGTGCTTAAATTAAAATCCCTTATGGAGGAAATTATACAGCTTGACGAAAGCCAGTTCGGCGAAGACGTGCTGAGGGCTTCGCTGCTTTCTCAAATAATGGTACATATATGCAGAGCGATTAAAAACACAAAGCCGTTAGCGAAAAGCCACGGCAGGCTTCAAAAGATAGTTGACTACATAGACAGCGAAATTTCTTACAGCACACTTTCGGTAGCCGAAATAGCGCAGCACTTTTATTTAAGCAAGAGCGCGCTTTCAAGAACATTTACAAAAGGCATGGGCATAACGCCTTACCAGTACATAACAAAAAAGCGTCTGCATACAGCGATGCAGATGCTCTCAGACGGATACAATCCCCAAAACGTTTCAAACGCCGTGGGATACGCTAATTATTCGGTGTTTTACCGTGCTTTCGTAAAAGAGTTCGGGCACAGTCCTGGTTCCGTTAAAAACGCATAAAAAAACACGCCCCTTTTAACGCTTAATCCAATACTCTGGTTTTAAAAAGTATTTATGCCTTTTTAGTTGGAATAAGTATAAAGAGGCGTGTCTTTATTCTATTATTCAGTAATGTATTCTGAAAGCCTGTCTGAAACGCCCACGCCTATGACCTCGTTCTGTGTGCGGGCGTTGTTGTGAACGCCGTTATTGTCAAGCTGGTTCAGCTGATTTCCCATAAATATAATGCTAGAAGTCCAGCCGCCGTCAAGGTTAAATGCCGTTTTGCAACCAAGCTCGTTTAATATATAGCCGCTTTCCTTGCATTTAAGTCCCCTGCTCACGTTCGTTCTGCCTTCCGCAACGAGCAAAAAGTAGTGGCCCGGCTCCACCATGCCAAGAGCTACGCGCGGGTTGGGGTTGTAGCCGTAGTTATCATAGCTTTCGTTAAGCTCCCCGTCTCTTATAAGCCAAGGTCCAAAGCTGAACACGTCGCTTGCGCCGGACGTTAACAGCTCCGACGCCGTTATCTCATGCTGGGTAAATACCTTTATATCTCCGTCAGGGTAAAGCGCCATCATGTCAAGCGGAGGGTAGGTGCGCTTGGGTCTTGATGTAGGATCGTCAAAGAGGACCTGCCCGTCGCGTATATCCACCCCGACCTTTACGCCTTTTCTTCCTGTGCGGTATATATAGTAATCTGCGCCGAAAGCTAAAACAAGATTATGCTGCCTCGCTATATCGCTCTGCTTTGCCTTGAAAGCGTCGCGGTTTACCGTGCGGTTTTCCGCAAACGGATATGTCTTAAACGGCTGAACGCCCTTTGGCGCTATGATTTCAGCGGTAAAATATTTTGTAAGCCTGTTTTTATCGAATATGCGCTCGTGCTTTAATATTTCTATGCGCAGCTTATCCGAGCAGTAGCGCCATTCTCCTTTTTGCTCGTCTATGTATATAAATTCTTCAGAGCCCTCCGGCAGAAAACCCTCTTTTGTAAGCAAAGGGAAGCCTTCTACTTCCATGGAAACCATATTTAACAATATGTCTTTCTTGCTCTCAAGCTCCTTTTCAAGCCTGTCTATTTCTTCCTGGTCAGCGCCGCTTGATTTGGCCTCGTCAAAATTTTTTTGCGCTTCATTTACGGCTTCCTGAGCCCTTTTCTGTTCTTCATCGCGCTTTTGCTTTTCAGCCTGCTCCTCAAGCAGCCTTTCTTCTTCTTCCCGCCTTATACGCTCTTCCTCAGCCTGCTTTTGAGCCCTTACCCTTTCTATCGTTTCCTTTGTAACGCTTAGTATAAACGGGTCTTCCATCGCGCCGCTGCCGGAATCCACAGTTACAAGCTCCGCGTTCAGCCTGAGCGTTGGCCTTATGCCGCCAAAGCTTTCTACCGAGATAAAGCCTAACGTTCCGTCCGCAAGCACTATGCGCATAGCGCGGCTGTTCGTTTGAGAAACCGCATCCATCCAGTAGCTTGATTTTTCAGACGCGCCTTTCGCTTTAGCGTATTCCGTCGCATACGCTACGCGGGACTTCTTTGTTCCAAATCCTAAGCCCTTATCCTTAAGCATATCAGGGCTTGGCAGAGAAAGCGCGTCTTCAGAAGCAAAAATAGCTCTTTCTTCTTCAGAAAAAAAGGCCTGAGCCATGTCATTGTTAATATATTTATATATGTCGCTCCCTATGTACTCCGAAAAAATTCCGGCGTCGCCGTGCGCTTGAGCATTATCCAATACATATTCGGAAAGCAATAAAATATTTTCTTCATCGGCCGACACCACCCGCCACAGGACAGGCGTTTGTTCGCCTTCAGGGCGCTTTCCAAATAGCACGTATTGGTATTCATTGTCTTTATACGGCCTTAATACCGCTTCCTCGCTGAACGCCGCAAGGCACGCAAGGAGCAGGCACATAAAAATCGCAACAAACTTTTTTTGCATCTAAAACCTCCGGAAATTGCATATTCTCTGGGTATTATACATATAGTCAGCCGTTTGGTCAAAATTAACGCTGCGTTACTCCGCCGCTTCAGCCTGTGCTTTAATTACCGCAATTTTTGGCTGCTCCGATATATCCTCTTTTGTTATGCGCAAAAGGTTTACTTTGCTTGCTTTAACCTGTTTCATCTCGTTTAAGAACGGCTCTATACCTTCTATATCGCTTAATCCCCCAAAGCTTAACCTGTAATGCATAGGTATAATCATCGCCGGCCGCAAAATCTGCGCGACCCGCCTTGCCGCTTTCGCGTCTATTGTGTATTTGCCGCCTACAGGCAGAAAAAGCACGTCTAATTTAGATAAAATATCGGTCTGCCTTTCATCGGGCATATGGCCCAAGTCGCCTAAATGCGCAATGCGCAGCCCTTCCGTTTCGTAAATAAAAATAAGGTTTTCGCCGCGCAAGGCGCCTTGTTTTTCATCATGGTAGCTTTTTATAGCTCTTATGCGCATATTTTCAAATTCATAGACGCCTTCTTTGTCCAAAACCTTAAAATCGCCCTCGGCCTTTTTAACGTAGTTATGGTCGTCATGCCCATGGCTCACAGTAATAATGTCCGCCCTTATTTTCTTTTCTTTAAGATTAAGCATTTTGGGGTTATAAGGGTCTGTAAGTATTTTAGTTCCATACGCGTTTTCAAGCAAAAATTCATCGTGTCCAAAGTATTCAATTATCATTTTTCTACCTCCGTTTTGTTAAAGCTGAACAATAAAAGCTCCGCCCCATGCTTTGGAACGCTTTTGCGCTCCCTAAGGGAAACAGCAAGGCGTCGCATAAGAAAGCTGCAGGCGAGGCTAAAATCCTTTCTATTCAATATATGCATAAGCTTTACAAGCGCTTCCGCGTTTTCTTTGTCCGCTTTATTTTCATGCATTCTTAAAATATTGGCGCATGAAATTATTTGCATATTGCTGTCCGAAGGCCTTGGCAAAGGCTGCGGACCTATTGTTAAAAAAAATTCTTTCAGCAGCTTTTCATCAGGTGAAATAAGCGCAAAGCCTTTATCTGTTTTAACGCTAAAGCCGGCGTCTTTAAGCCTGCTTTCAAGATCCTTATTTTTAAATTTAGGAAAATCGGAAAAAAATAAAGCGCGTTCGTATCTGTCCCGCTGCAGAAAGCAGCGGACGCCTAAAGCATCGCGCGCCTTATTTTTAAAGTATTCAATCGGCATCAGGCTTGTCTGCCTTAAGCTTTATATGCAGCCTGTGCACAGCGGCATATTGTCCGTCTATGTCCAGCTGGTATTTAAGGTTTACTTCTCCATTGCCGTCTTCAGAAATGTTGTAGTTTACAATAGTAGGGAATATACTCATATCAAGCGCGCCGTACGGCGTACGGTAGCTTCCTTCATACCGGCAGCCTTTTTCAAACACCATATCCGTGCTGAACGGGCCTTCGCTCGCCATAGTAACGACGCCTTTACCCATCGTCATGGTAACGTTTTGCATTTCGCTTTCGTCTGACACGGTTTCCGTATAACGCAAACGCCAATCATCCTTTTTGCCGGAAAGCCTGCCAAGCGTAGTTACGCGCAAAATGCCGTCGTTATCGTCCAGCATGGCTGTTCTTCCTGTAAGCGTGAGCAGAACCTGTTTATTTCTCATTAAGACACCTCCCCCACTTGCATATATATTATAACATATGTCTCATAAAATGAGAACATTTTAAATTGGCGCCGGGTATTTGCGCTGTTTAATTTTTTCAACTATAATAGGCTTTAGAAGTAATACTGAAATCGGCATGTGCAGGATTTTCACGGGCATAATGGAAGGAGTAAAAATGCTTAGGAGTTTGCTTTTTATACCGGGCAACAACCCGGCTATGCTTCAAAACGCGGACGTTCACGGCGCAGACGCTGTTATATTAGATCTTGAAGACGCGGTATCTCCGCTTGAAAAAGACGCTGCTAGGATATTGGTGTCCAATGCAATAAAATACTTGGGGTTTAACACAGAAAAGATAGTAGTTCGCATAAACCCGCTTAATACGGATTACGCCAGACATGATGTAGACGCCGTAGTCCCTCTTATGCCAAAGTACATAATGCCGTCCAAGGTTTCTTCCGCGGAATACATAAAAGGCGTTTCAGCCTTAATAAGCGAAGCTGAAGAAAAAAACGGCATAGAAAACGGCACAATTAAAATTATAGCGCTCATAGAAACTGCTGAAGGCATAGAAAACGCCTATTCGATAGCTAAGGCCGACAGCAGAGTAAAGGCGCTTTTTTTAGGCGCTGAAGATTTAACGAGCGATATGCAGGCGCTGCGCACAAAGGATGGCTTTGAAATAGCGTACGCAAGGGGGCGAATTGTAACCGCCGCCAGGTCAGCAGGCATAGAGGCGATAGACACGCCTTTTACCGACGTGCATGATGACGATGGGCTTTTAAAGGACGCCATGTTAGCGCGCCGTATGGGTTTTACCGGTAAAGCCTCCATTTCTCCGCACCATATTTCAGGTATAAACGAAGCCTTCAGCCCGAGCGCGGAAGAAATAGAATACGCCAAGGCTGTAATAGAAGCGATAGAAGAAGGCAAGCGCTTAGGCAGAGGCGCCGTATCTCTTAAGGGCAAAATGATAGACCGCCCCATAGTTTTAAGGGCTGAAAAGGTGCTTGACGAAGCTCGCGAGCTTAACATTCTGTAAGGAGAAAACAAATGAGTAAAATATTATCCAGCATAAAGGAAGCCATAAAGGAATGCAATCTGCATGACGGCATGACCATTTCTTTCCACCACCATCTTAGAAACGGCGATTACGTCTTAAACATGGTTTTGGAAGAAATAGCTAAGCTTGGCATTAAAAACATATGCCTGCAGGCAAGCGCTCTGTTTGACTGCCATTATCCTTTGATAGACCATATAAAAAACGGCACCGTAACAAGCATAGAAACAGACTACTTGAACGGAAGGCTTGCGCGCGAAGTTTCTTCAGGGCTGATTAAAAAGCCCGTTGTTTTCAGGAGCCACGGCGGACGCCCCGCAGCCATAGAAAGCGGAAGAGTGCATATAGACGTTGCATTTATAGCGGCCCCCGCGGCAGACGGAATGGGCAATGCGAACGGCAGGTTCGGCCCTTCAGCGTGCGGTTCGTTGGGGTACGCCATACCGGACAGCCGCTTTGCAGATAAAGTTGTTATTATTACAGATAACATTATGCCGTACCCGCTTAATCCTGCGAGCATAAAAGAAAGCGACGTTGATTACGTTGTCGCGGTTGATAAAATAGGTGAAGCTTCCGGCATAGTTTCAGGAACGACCAAAATAACAAGAGATCCCGTATCCCTTAAAATAGCCGAGTACGCCGCAAAAGTAATACAGTTTTCAGGCCTTCTTAAAGACGGCTTTTCTTTTCAGACGGGCGCAGGCGGCGCTTCGCTTGCCGTTACAAAGTTTCTTAAGCCCATAATGCTTAAAAACGGCATACAGGGAAGCTTCGGGCTTGGCGGCATAACGTCATACCTTGTGGACATGCTTAAATCAGGCTGTTTTAAAGCGTTGCAGGACGTACAGTGCTTTGACCTTGGCGCTGTGGAATCCATAAGGGAAAATCCAAATCACATAGAAATTTCCGCAACGGATTATGCAAGCCCTGCGGCAAAGTCCTGCGCGGCGTCTTCGCTGGATGCGGTAGTTTTAGGCGCAACGCAGATAGATACAGGCTTTAACGTAAACGTGCATACGGATTCATCCGGCTTTATAACAGGCGGTTCCGGCGGACACAGCGACACGGCTGAAGAAAGCAAGCTTTCGATTATAGTAGCGCCTCTGTTCAGGGCAAGGCTTCCTGTAATAGTTGACAAAGTTATAACTGTAAGCACTCCCGGAAAAAACGTAGACGTTCTCGTAACGCAAAGGGGCGTATCAGTAAACCCGTTAAGGCGCGACATATATGAAAGCCTTAAAGGCAGCGGTTTGCCGCTGTTTAACATACACGACCTTAAAGCTCTTGCAGAAAAATACACTGGCGTTCCGGACGACTACCGTCCAGTCGGCCGCTGCGTAGCCAAAGTAGAACACAGAGACGGGCGGATAATAGACGAAATAAGGCAGACGGAAAGCTGAAATGGGCGCGTTTACAAATGAGCAGCTTAAGTACTTAAGGCTGCTTTCAGAAAAATATCCAAACGAGCAGTCGCTTTACAGCGCAATAAGCGGCATAAGCGCGAAACTGTCCCTGCCCAAGGGCACGGACCACTTTATGAGCGACCTGCACGGTGAGTATGAAGCGTTCGAACATATATTGAACAACTGTTCAGGCGTTATAAAGGAAAAGGCCATGCAGCTTTTTGGCGGCGAAATGTCCAGGGAAGAAATAAACGAGTTCTGCACCATAATATATTACCCCAGGCAAAAGCTTGACCTGCTTAAGGAATACGATAAAATTTCCAAGGATAAATATAAGGATCTTTTGCTTCGCCTTACTACGCTTGCGAAGTTCGTCAGCGTTAAATACACGAGAAAAGAAGTGCAGGACGCTATACCCAAAGACTATTACTTTATACTTGATGAACTTTTAAACACAGAGCTTAAGGAGCATAAAAACCAGCAGGTATACCACAACAACATAATAGAAACCGTTATATCAATAGGCGCACATGAAGAAGTGGTTGAGGCTTTCGCCACACTAATAAAAAAGCTTGCGGTAAACCACTTGTACATTTTGGGGGACATATTCGACAGAGGGCCCGCGCCGGACAAAATACTGGACATGCTTATGCGGCACCATTCCGTAAAAATCACCTGGGGGAATCACGACGCGCTTTGGATGGGCGCGGCGGCGCTTAATCCCGCCTGCATTGCCGCATGCGTTAGAAACAGCTTAAACTACGGGCGTATGCGCCTTTTGGAAAGCAGCTACGGCATAAGCATGCGCCCGCTCTACGCGCTTGCTCAGAAAATATATCCTAACCTGAGCATAGATGAAGCGGCGCTTAAAACAATTACTATAATTATGTTTAAGCTTGAAGGGCAGCTTATAAAGAGAAACCCTGAATTTAAGCTTAATGACAGGCTTAAGCTGCACCTTATAGATAAAGCCCAAAGAACCATAAGCTATAACGGCAATACATGGCCGCTTATTTACCAGCAGTTTCCAACGCTTACAGGGGACGACTGGTACGAGCTTACGGACGGCGAACGTGAAGTAGTATCAACACTTATTGATGATTTTGAAAAAAGCGAAAAGTTAAACCGACAGATACAGTTTTTATACGACAACGGTTCAATTTATATGCTGCACGACGGGAGCCTTCTGCTGCACGGCTGCGTACCGCTTAATGAAAATGGAAAGCTTCTTGACGTACGGTTTGAAAATAACACGTACAAAGGCAAAAGCTATCTTGACTACTGCGATTTAAAAGCGCGCTCAGCCTTCCGCACAAAAAACATACAGGACAGCGATTTTATGTGGTTCCTGTGGTGCGGGGATTTTTCTCCTCTGTGCGGCCGCAAAATGGCTACATTCGCGCATATTATGATTGCTGACAAAAAAGCTTTTAACGAGCCGCGGGATCCTTATTATACCTACAACAAGACAATAGAAGGCTGCGAATATCTTTTAAAAAGCTTTAACCTTAACCCTGAAGAAGGACATATTATAAACGGGCACACCCCGGTTTTAAAAGGCCAGTCCCCGCTTAGAGCGGGAGGACGCATAATAGTTATAGACGGCGGCTTTTGCAGAGCATATCAGAAAAAAACAGGCATAGCCGGCTACACACTGCTTTCTAACTCCCATATGATGCGCATAGTCGCGCACGACCCGTTTAAAGGAGTTCAGGACGCCGTTAAAGAAAACACAGATATAAGCGCGGTGCAAAAAGAAAATATACCATTCGCTAAAAGAAAAACAGTGGCGGATACGGACGCCGGAGAGGACCTTGAAAGCAGGCTTGATTCTTTAAAAATGCTGCTCAAGGCCTACCGCTCAGGCTTAATAACGCAGAAAAACCATACAGCAAGGCAAAGCATATTTTAATTTATATTAAATTTCATCGTTCTTATTTAATTTAGCTTCCTCAGGGAACTCAGGCTTTGGGCCGAAGTAGTGCATCATCTGTTCGTCAGACAGATTAAACCAGTCCTTAACCTGCACATAGCAATGCCTTGGGCGCTTGCGTATGACGTTTTTAAGCCTGTTCACTCTTGAATTCCAGTAGCGCATGCAGCCGTCAACCGTTTTGGGCTGCTCCATTGATATATTTTTAAGGTTATAAGACGCCCATCTTTCAAAATGCATATTCATTTCAGGCTCTAATATAGAATAGCATTCTTCCACCTGATCAAGCATGCGTTCCGTAGTATAGAACCTGAATATTTCGCCGAATCGAGTTAAAAACTTGTCGAGCATGTCTTTGTTTTCAAGCAGCTTAAGCCATATTGTATTGTCTATATCATCGTTGGCGCCGTGGCCCCCCGGGTTCATCATATTTCTTATACCGTTTTTGGAGGCCATGAAAAGACCGTAGTCCATGTCGAACATTATCCAGCGCCACTTCCCTCCGGGCACCTTGTAGCAGCGTATATTGCCCGAGTCCGTATTGGCGAAGAACGTTTCTACTATTATATAGTCGAATAAATTATCTACGTCTATATTATCCAGTATATACTGCAAGTCCTCAGGGTTAGTGGCGGGCGAGCTGTTGCGTATTTTTTTTACCATGGCCTTATATTCCTTGTTGCTGCCGTAATATACCTTGGAGCTTGCCTCTATAATATCCATATCGTCCGCCTTTTCAAGCGGTATGCCTTCGTGCTGCGCTACGAAATAGCGGCTTACCCTTTCGCGCAGATTATAATGCCCCCAGTAGTTCCCGTTTAAATATACTATAACAGGCCTCCACGCCTGGCATATTACGGTGCTGTCTTCAAGCTGGTCCAGCAGTCTTGACTGCACTCCGTCAACCATACGGGTCCATACGCAGTCGTTGCCTGAGGACCTCAAAACGAACGATTTATACTGTTCAAACGGCCTGTCTTCAAAAAGCCTGGCGTTAAAATACCTGTCCCCAAGCGAAGCCTTTGCCTTAACCTTAAAGGATTTTTGCGGCATGTCCAGCGAGTACTGGCCTATTAAGGCAAACTCCACGCCCTGGCTGAAGTATACGTCATACGTATCTGAATCAAACATTTCAGCATGTCCCTGCCTGTATGTTTTGCCGTGCAGCCTGTACGTAGGCGTGGGGTGCTTAAACGGTATGTACTTATAGCTTTCAAGGTCCACGCCTTCTCCCGCAGCGTACATGCCCGTTTCAGGGTTCCAGAGGTTGTCAGGATCCGTTGTAAGGCATACGACAGGCATGGTGTAGTATGTTTTCATAACATATGTCGCGGTAACCGTCGATGACGGCTGGAACCCCGGCTTAAAAGAGCGCGCCCGCAAAACGCAGGTATCGCTTATTTTAACGGGTCCCGTATAAAGCGTGCTGTTATCTATGGTCGGCGTTGAGCCGTCAAGCGTATAGCGTATGTCAGAGCCATCCGCGGTGCTTATCGCGACGATTATATCGTCTTTATACAATCCGCCTTTAGAAGACAGGACCGGCCTTTCAGAAAACCCTGGAAAGCCAGTAGTGTTTTTTGCGCCCGGCGTCGCCGCATCAAAATAAAAAAAGCTTCCATTTGAAGCGCTTCTTCCATAGGAGTAATCGGCCGGTATAGCTGGAAGCGCCAGTTTATCGAACACTGTGCCGTCAGGGCCGGAAAGCGTAAGCGTTTCACCGCCCATTCGTTTTAGAGCGTAGCTCGCCCTTAAATACGCGGCGTCTGTTCCTGAGTCCTTGCTCTTGTCAAGCATTATTACTTTGTATTCTCCTGGCATTATAAGCGTGCCCTGCGGGAACTGCCATTTTCTCGGCCAGTTTATGTTGTCGCTTAATCCCCAGGACGAAATGTCCACGGCTTTATCCGTGCTGTTGTAAATTTCCGCCCAGTCTGAATATGGAAGCCCTTCACCTAATGAGGTGCTGCTGTTGCTGCTCATGGCTTCGCTCAAATATATGCCGGTAGGGTTAACGGCTCTTAAATATTCATCGGCTATTCTGGCGCCCTCTGCGTTGTTCGGCGCGCCTGGAGTCGCGAGCATAAATATCTTCCAGCCTTCGCCGTCTTCTTCCCTGCCAAAGCTCGCATCGGCGGGCAGGTTGTCAAACACTATTCTGTCTACAAGGTTGCCCTGCCTTGTTGAAAGCGTTATGGTTTCGCCTTCCGCAGCAATGCTGAAGTTTGTATGGGGATATCCTCCAGGATTAGGCCTGTTTTTGCCTGAACAAAATACCAGATAATATCCGCCCGGCGGTATTACCGCGCTTTCCGGGAACACCCATTTTACAGGCCTGTCCGGATTATCTGAAAGAGCGTAGTTTTTAAGCATTATCATCTCAGTTCCGCGGTTTTTGATTTCTATCCAGTCCTGAAGCTCATTATCCTCGTCGCGCACGCCCGTCCTTGGCGCCGCCATTATTTCGTTTATTACAAGCGTGCCGCTGTCTATGCGGTAGCTGTTCATATAGCTTTCGTGGCCTGCCTGCGTGTTTTCAAAGCCCGGGGAATATATGTTTTCTCCTTTTACATATTCCCCTTCCTCCGTAAGATAATAGTTTTCATTAGCGTTCAGGGTAGGTATGACGCATGATGAAATTTCATATCCCAAAGGGTCAAACATAAAAATAGATTCGCCTATGGAACTTAAGGCAAACTTGGCATGCAGCGGCCTGCCCTCGTCATTCTGGTTTACTTTATCCAGAAACACTATTATGCGCTCGTCAGGCTCCATTATAGTTTTAGGGAATATGAACTTAGCCCTGTCCGAGCGGTCTGACAAGGCGACGCCTTCCAGATTAAGCTGTTTTTCGCTGCTGTTCCATATTTCAACCCAGTCGCTGAACTTGCCGTTTTCGTCAGGAAGAGCTGAAACGTTGTCCGTCATGACTTCACTTATCACAAGCCCCTCGTAGTTTGAAATTACTCTTCCTTCAGCGTCTACGTTCAAAGCCTTGTTTACAGGCTCTTTAGGGCCTAATATTATAAAAGCCGATAAAACAGCCGCACAGAGTATCAAAAGAAATAGCCTGCTGTTCGGCGTATGTTTTCTTAAGTTAGGCTGTCCACGCTTGCTCCGCATAGTATCTCCTTATATATATTCCCTGAGCACAAGAATAGTTTCTCCGGGGTTAAAGCTGCTTTCAACGCGCAATACGCGAGGGTGGTTTAAAAATTCTTTTAAAATCATGTCTTTTATGGCAGTGCCGCTTCTGTATCCGTGTATGATGCGTATTCGGTAGTCTGCGCTTGTAGCGCGCTTAAGCGCCGAACTTACGGCTATACGCGCCTGATATAGATTTTTGCCATGCAGATCTACGTCCATAAATCACACCCCCGTACAACGCATTATACCTAATACCGAAAAAATATTCAACCTGTTTGCAACAAAGCTGTAACAACTCACGAAATGTATTTTATTATATAATCAAGATATTCTTTTACAGGGTCTATATACGTATGCGCAAACAGCATCCTAGTGCCGACAGCGTCCTCTATTTCGTTAAATACAAGCCTGCCTTTGTTGAATATAAAGTCTATGCCGACAAAAGAAAAATCAAAGTTTGAAATTATTTTATCAACGTATTTTCTTGTTTCGCCGTCCAGTTCATAAGGCACGGCGTCCCCTCCCTGCCCTATATTGCTCCTGAAGTCCCCGTTTGTGCTGAATCGCATCATGGTTTGAAGGATACGGTTGTTTAAAACATACACGCGCACGTCTTTTCCCGTGGTGTCAGAAAGAGGCTGCACGACGGCGGTATCAGGCCGGCAGCTTTGAAGCGCCGCATTATACGCTTCGTCGTTATCGCACAAAAACACCTTTCTGCCCCCGCAGCTGTTTGACGCCTTTACAACAACCGGGTAGTTAAACGGGGCGGTTTTGCTTTCAGCGTCCACAAAGGCTGTGTCCATCATTGGCACCTGCCCCGCCAGTACAGAATGCGTAAGCCGCTTGTCGTTGCATACGTACGCAACTTTTGCATTATTAAAAACAGGTATCCCCATATCTTCCATGTGCTTTGAAAGCAGGGGCGCGTTAAGGCGCATAACGGCAAAATCCGGTCTTAAATCTTCGCCTTTTATTTTTAGCGCGAGCTTATTGTTCTCCACGCCGTAAAAAAGCTGCTCGCGAAGGACAAGCCTGAACCTTATACCGTTTTCTTTACCTAAGCTTATCCAATGGCGAATAAACTTATAGTTGCGCTTAGTATTATCTTTTTCATATACAAGCCAGGCGTTCATAAAAGCTCCTTTGCAAGCTCAATTATGCGCTCTGCGGGGTTTATATCCGTCTCGTTTAAAAACACTCCGAAATGTGCGTTGGAATTAACCTCGCACACAAGAGGACCTTCATTTGAAATAAGCAAGTCAACACCGGCAAAGTCCGCATTTAAAAGTTTGCATGTTTTTTCCGCTATTTCTTTTTCATCTTCAGTTAGAAAATGCGAATGCGACACACTCTCTCCCTTGCGGTTAGACCTGAAGTCTCCCGCTATATTGCGCCTTTCCATAGCGCCTATGGCTTCGCCTTTTACAACGAACACCCTTATGTCCCTTCCGGCGCTTTCTTCAATAAATTTTTGAAAAAGCAAAGGCTTTCCTGCGTTTTTTAATATTATTTCTTCCGCCTGCTCCCTGTTTTCGGCAAGATAAACCTGCTCTCCATATGAACCGAAACCTTCTTTAAGCACAAATGGGAAACCAAAATAATTTATTACTTTGTCTAAAAAGTTCATGCCGCTGTAGCCCACCGCCTTAAAGCTTTTAGGGCATAAAAGCGTTTCAGGCTGCGGCACGTCGCCGTTTAATCGCAGAAAGGTTTTGGTTTTGTCGTCGCAAAGCGCTATCGTTTCAGCGCTGTTGATAAGCCGTAAGCCTTTTTTCTGCAAATTAACCGCAAGGTTTATATCCTTGTCCCAAAAAATGCATAAGTTGGGAAGCTTTTTAAAATCTTCCGGAAGTATAAAGTCTTCGTTTGTTTTTGTTTCAATGGAAAGGCCTTGTTTTACAGCTTCAGAAACAATATGCTTTTCTATAAACCTGAAGGGTGCGGTGTCAAGATAAGCGTTGCGGACAAAAAGTATGTCCTTGGTTTTATAATTTTTAGTCATTATTTATATAAAGAGTGTTTCCTCCTATAAATTCGCGCAGTATGGAAAGCGGCGGTATATCCCTAAGGCTTTCTTCCGGAGCGGGAAGAATGTAATGAAGTATTTTAATAATCCTGCACACCTTTAAATATTGCGGGTTTTCTTTTGGTATTGCGCGTATTATGTCGTATGAATATCTTTTTAATACGGCAAGCTCATAGTGCAGGGCCGAGTTAAATATAACATCCGCCCTTTCCTGGAACGGGAATACCCATTTTGATTCGCCTCTGCGCACCTTGTCCCACATTTCAAGCGTCTGAAGCGGCGGCGTGTTCCTGAAATTCTGGTCCCTTACTATCCTTCTTAAAAGCCTTGCGTCAGTCGTGCGAATGCGGTTATGCGCGTCAAGGTTAAGGCAGGTAAGTTCGCTTATATATATTTTAAAAATCAGGTCTTCATCAAAACCTTCGTGCATATGCGGGTTAAGCGCATGTATTCCTTCGATTATGATAGGCTGGTTGGAGCGTATCTTTAATGTATAGGCGTTTTTTTGCAGTTTGTGCGTTACAAAGTCAAACCTCGGCATAGGCGTTTCCCGCCCTGACAAAAGCGAGCTTACGCTTTCCCTTATAAGCGGAACGTCAAGGGCGTTTAAAGCCTCCAGATCGGGCTTGCCGTCTTCTTCCAAAGGCAGCTCGCTGCGGTTGCGGTAAAAATCGTCCAGGGAAATTAACACTGGCTTAAGCCCAAGCACCCTAAGATGTATCTGCAGTCTGTTGGCAAAGGTGGTTTTGCCGCTTGACGAAGGGCCTGAAATAAATACAGCCCTCGAGCCGCGTGAAAATATATCCTGCGCAATGTCTGCAATGGACTTATCGTGCAGGGATTCGTTTACCCTTATAAAGTCATTCAGCCTGTTTTTGCGTATTAGGTCGTTAAGATCCGCAGCGTCTGAGCATTCAAGCACGCAGCACCAGTAGTTGCTTTGAGCAAATGTAGCCATCTGCTTTGGATAGCTTACAAACGTTGCAGGCACGCCGGGGTCTTTTAAAGAAGGGAGCAGCATAACAAAGCCCGGCGAAAAATATCTGAGCGCAAACACAGGCACCTTGCCTGTCGAAGGCAGCATGCTTCCATAGAAATACTCCGTTACGCCGCCGCACTCGTATATATTAAAGTAATCGTAAGGCCTGTATCCTAAAAGCCTTGCTTTTTCTCCATCCCCCGTTGATGAAAAGTATTTTATGGCCTCGCTTTTGGTAAGCCGGCGCTTTAAAAAAGGCAGATCTTCTTTTACTACGTCACGCATAACGCCTTCCAGATGCTTGACATCGTTAGGATAAAGGCGCCATTCTTCAAAAACTATGTATACGCCTTCCCCTACCGAGTGCTCAATTCTTACCCTGGCGTGCGGGAAAGCTCTTTTTGCCGCGATCATCAGCACAAAGCGCAAAGAGCGCTCGTATATCCTCCTGCCCTCTTCGTCATTATACGTAAGAACATAAAGCTCGGAGTCTCTGTCTATCTGTTCGCCAAGCTCCCTTATTCTTCCGCCTTCCCTGAGCCCCATCGCGGTAAGGCTTTTTTCAGGCGCCATATCCTGTATAAGCTGCGCCGCGCTTAACGGGGCGTCGTATTCTTTTATTTTTCCATCCAATGATATTTTCATATGTTTTCCCTTTCCTTAAGCCTTGCAATTTTATTCTTCCACTGCAGGTGCTTAGTCTTTACATAAGCGGGGTGCTGTTCGTCAGAAAGAGCGGAATGTTGGTAGAGCGCGTAACCTGCAGTACTCTTTGTAAACTGCATATAAGTATATATAAGCCCATGCTTGCGGCAGTCTGAAAGCGCCGCAAAGTTAAGATCGTCGCCCTGCGGAAGGTATCCTTCAACAACTTTTGTTTTATGTCCGCATGCAGGGCATAAGGGATTGAGCGCTTCCTTGCTTCTTAACGCGCTCTTTATGCTGCGCACCTGCGTTCTTTTGCTTCTTGCTTTTCCATTATTTACTTTTTCCCCTAAATGCTTGGGGCGCGTTATGCATTCAGCGTAGTTAAGCTCATTTGGCATTTGCTGAAATATAAGCGCCGTATAGTAAGAATCGTCCACGGCGCAGTGAAACGGATGCTCCGCGCTCGGTTTAATTTTATACATATCCATAGCTGTACGCAGGCCGAACCTGTTCTTTCTTCTGCCGTTGATAGCGCCGAACAGCTGCTGCAGGTCGTATACAGGCGGCATATTTTCAGCATTAAATTTATAGAAATTGACGTTTTGAGCTAATATTGAAATATCGTCGTCTCCCCACGTAAAAAGCATAAAATCTTTCCCGCACCATTTTATAAAACTTTTCATAGCGGTGGTAAAATCAGGAGAAAACTCCATATCATCCTGACTTATTCCCGTTATGCGCTTAATGCGCGGGTGCAGTTTTTTATAGCACATGGGCTTTATAGTTGTGCAGAACGAAGCTGTAAGCCGCCTGTTTTCATCAAGTTTGTACGCGCCTATCTGTATAAGATCAAATTGAAGTACGTCCCCTACTCTTTTATAAGCGGAAGAATAAGGGCTGATAGGCTGATTCCATTCCAGATCCATTATAATGTAGTGCAATATATTTACCTGTTACTACCTTCCCAATACATATTCTGCAGCGCTTTTCCCTGCAAGGGCGCCTATCGAAAACGCTATATGCAGGTTAAAGCCGCCTGTCAAGCCGTCAACGTCCAGCACTTCGCCGGCAAAATAAAGCCCGTTTATTTTTTTCGCCTGCATTGTTTTGGGGTTGATTTCATCAGCGCATACGCCTCCCCTTGTAACTATGGCTTCGCTGAACGAGCGCAGCGAATTAAAATGCAAAGGTATGCGCTTTAATGTGTCTGCAATAATTCTTCTTTCCCGGGCGCTCAAATGCGCAAGCTTTTTTTCAGGGTCAAGGCCTGTCATATCCAAAAACGGATCCACCATGCTATGCGGCAAATATCCTTTCATATTTGTTTTAAGCATTAAAGAGCCGCCTTTCTCGCATTCTCTGTTGAGCCTTCTTATAATCGTTTCTTCTGAAAGCGCCGGCTTCATATCAAGTTCCAGGCTTATTTCGTCAGGTTTTTCTCCCGTTATATTAGCGCTTAATGAAATAGCTATGGGACCTGATATGCC
Source organism: uncultured Oscillospiraceae bacterium (assembly GCA_964518875.1). Classification (GTDB taxonomy): domain Bacteria; phylum Bacillota; class Clostridia; order Christensenellales; family Aristaeellaceae; genus DTU024. Next base: position 21,536 of record CAZFHI010000016.1, on the reverse strand, counting down.
AAAGTGCGTAAAAAGAAGCTCTCCCTGCCTGAAATATATTTGTTTATTGTTTTTATAAGCAGTAATCGCGACTTGCTTTAACGTAAGACCAGAAAGCGCCTTTATCCATTCGTCGTCAAGGTTTATGGGAACAAGCGAAGGGAACGTTTCCGTCACCTTTAAGCCCGCGCTTTCAGCAAACCTGTACCCGTCCCCTGTGGACCCCGTTGAAGGATAGCTTAAGCCGCCCGTAGCTATTACAAGCGCAGAGCAGGGCAAAAAATCGCCATTGCCAAGAAGAACTCCTTTTACTGCGTTTTCTTTAATGATTATGTTCTTTACTTCAGTATTTAAATTAATTTCCGCTTCCTCTATATTGCGGCTTAAAGCGCGCGTTACGTCTGAAGCCTTTTCGGATTTAGGAAAGACCCTGTTTCCCCTTTGCGCGACGGTAGGACAGCCCAGGCTTTCAAACAGCTCGCGCAGCTTCGCGGGGCTTAAAAAATTTACGGCCGAATACATGAACCTGCTGTTTTCAGGCACATGCTCTAAAAAAGCGCTTATATCGCAATCGTTTGTCATATTGCAGCGGCCCTTGCCTGTGATATAAAGCTTTTTCCCTAATTTTTCGTTTTTTTCAAACAAAGAAACCTCGGCGCCGCAACGCAGAGCGAAAAGCGCCGCCGTCATTCCGGCGGGGCCTCCGCCTATTACAAAGACGTCATTCATTTACTTCATATACCTTGTTTTCGCGCCATAAAACTTCCAGATCTGACATGTTCTTCCGTAAAACATCCTCGTTGCGCTTCCCTAATTCAGTAAGCAGAGCGTTCACAAGCGCCAGGGGCGCCGCCATAGAATCCACGAATGAAGAAATTTTTGTTGAAGCGTCAAGACAAAGATCGCTCGCTTCATGCAGAGGGCTCAGCGCGCCGTCCGTAATGCCTATAACCTTAGCGCCTCTGCTTTTAGCTAAGCGCATGGCGTCAAGCGTTCTTGTAGAATAACGCGGAAAGCTTATGGCTATAAGGCAATCCTCTTTTTTTATGCGCACAACGCTTTCGTATATAGCGCGGCTGCGCGCCATTACGACATTTACATCATCAAATATATAATACAGGTAATGAGCAAAAAAGTCAGCAAGAGGAGCGGCGGAGCGCAGCCCCAATACATATATGGACTCAGCGCCGGATATTGCTTCGACCACGTCGTTAAAGACGTTTTGGTCTACGCTGAGCATTGCTTCATGTATGTTTTGTATATCGGATAAAAATACAGAACGCATAGTTTCTTCCTGCGTCATGTTTATTGTAGCGTCAATGCGCTGGGCGCTCGTTAGCCTGTGGCGCATAATTTCCTGCAGCGTATGCTGCATCTGCGGATAGCCCTCATACCCTAAAGCCGCCGCAAAGCGCACAACAGTGCTTTCGCTTACACCCACCACTTCTGAAAGCTTTGACGCTGTCATAAAGGCCGCCTTGTCATAGTTGTCCTGTATAAAATCCGCTATTTTTTTGTGGCCTTTGCTAAGCCGCTTATTTGTTTTATTTAGGTCATCAATTATGTTCGCTGACATTCGCTTCTCCTGCACATGTTTTAAATAATATTTTTGTTTGTATTATTATAATCCATAAAACCGCCTATAAATGTGTAGGTTATATATCCCCGTTCAATATAATATATGTCGCTTCCTTCAGGGGATTCTTCAAAGGAGCTGTCCGAGCGCATCCAGAAATAATCATTGCCGAATGGCGAAAGTCGTTTTTCATAGCTGTCTAAAAAGAACGCAGGACTTATTGCGGCAATTTTTTCACCTTTTATCTCTTTTGCATCTAGCGAGGGCGCATTTATGTTTAAAAAGCACATTCTAGGCATAGGGTTTTTAACAAGATAATCAAGCTTTTTCATCGCGAGCTCGGCTAAGTTTACTCTCATTTCTTCAGAAGCGCCAACGTCTATTGACAGCGCTACCGACTGCATGTAGTTCATGCTCGCTTCTCTTGCCGCCCCGTCCGTGCCGCTGTAATATATGGCGGCGCCTGCATTTAAGCCGTTGTTTATGCCCGCAATACAAAAATCAAACGCCTTGTCTGACAAATGAGGAGCAACGCGCACGCAGTCGGCAGGCGAGCCTTCGACAGCAAAGCCTTTGATTCCTTCAAATTCAAAGGCTCTTGATACAAGCGGCTTAGTTATGGTAAGGCATTGGCTTGTTCCGCTGTGCTGCACCGTAGGCGCTACTATAAGCGCATCGTGCCCAGCCTTTTTGCATACGCGCGCAAGCGTGCGTATGCCTTCGGAATCGAAGCCGTCGTCATTTGTTATAAGTAAATGCATTTCAGTTCCTTTCAATGCGATCGTCCGCATTATAAACGCGGTGTTTTATCTGTATATGAAAACGCAAAAATATAAGCGTAGAAACAGTTAGCGCTAAGGCTATCGCGCCTATGCCGCCAAAAGCGTGCACTAAAGATTCCAGCGCTCCGTCGTAATTTTCGTTTACGAGCTTTTCCGCGGACCTGTAAAGATCAATGCCTGGCACCATAGGTATAATACCGCACGCAAGGTAAATGCTCGCTGCGGTTTTCGTTATCCTCGCCGCTATTTCGCAAAGCACGCCTACTATAATACCGCTTATAAAGTAAGCGAAAAAGCTTTTCTTAAAAAAAATAAAAACAAGATAGCCTGTAACAGCTATGGCGGCGGTATAAATTAAAGTCCTTTTAGGCTGACCTAAAAGCAAAGCGAGCGACAGAGTCGCAAATATACAAGCAATAATTTCAACAAGCATATTAACCTATACAGCAAGCACTAAGCTTACGCCCACCGCTATAAGCAGGGCGTTAAAAAAAGCATCCGTTCCGCGCGCCGTACCCGATATAAGGTCCCCGCGCATAGTGTCACGCACGGCGTTTGTCATGGCGACCCCGGGGAGCATAGGCATAATGGCTCCTGCTATTATGGGTTCCCTGTTCCCGCCAAAAACGCTTATGCATATAATAGTAAGCCCCGCAGCGAGCATCCCTGAAAAAAGAGAAACTATAAGGGAAGGGGCCTTCAAATAATCGTAGACCGGCATGGCGCTCTGCACCATAAACCCTGCAAAAAAGCTTATGAAAAATTCCGTCGCGCTTCCGCCGAACATTACGGTAAAAGAAGCCGCGCATACGGCAAAAAGAAGGCTCTTTTTTATTGCGCTTATGCTTGAGCTGCTTTGAAGATACTTAAGCTTTTTAAGTGCTTCTTCGGCATCAAGCTTTTTTGCCACAACACCGCGCGAAACGCTGTTCACTTCATTTATGCGGTCAAGCCTTAACGCTCTTTTTGAAATGCGCGTTGTCTTTGTTAAAACTTCTCCGTTTTGAAGAGTCAGCGTAAGAACAAAGCCCGTCGGGAAAGCGAGTATATCCGCTTTGGCAAATCCTAAGGCGCAGGCCATGCGTATCGCAGTATCCTCCGCCCTGTATGTTTCGCCGCTGCTTTCAAGAATTATGAGCGTTGCAAGCACGACAGCTTCAACAGCCGTATTAATGTCGGAAACGGTATGTTTTTCGCCTTCTTCCACCTGCAAATTGCTGTCCATGCTACAAACCTCCCAATATATACAATATCATATTTCGTTGTTTTGGTAAATAAGCTCGGCGTGTATAAAATTTATTTTTTAAATATTCTTAGAGTTTTGTTTTTATAGTCTATGGTTGACAAAAGCGGCAGATTGTCTTATCTTTTATATAGTTTATTATGGAGATAACAGGAGGAGTGTATGTCAGAAATATCGCAGGATTTAAAAAGTCTCGGCATTATAGGTACAGCAAAAGTATACCGCAATCTTCCGCCCGCAGCGCTGGTTGAGCACGCGGTTAAAAGAGGCGAAGGCCTGCTGAGCGAAACAGGCGCCTTAATAGTAAACACGGGCAAGTACACCGGCCGCTCGCCCTATGACAGGTACATTGTAGATCAAAAAAGCATACACGATGAAATAGCCTGGGGTAAGGTAAACGCCCCTATAAGCGAAGAAAAATTTGAATTTATATTCGCTAAAATGCGCGCGTATATGCAGGGAAAAGATCTTTTCATATTCGATGGCTTTGCAGGGGCAGACCCTGAATACAGACAGGATATACGCGTAATAAACGAACTTGCAAGCCAGAACCTGTTTATACGCCAGCTGTTAAGAAGACCTGACAGCGAAGAGCTTAATAATTATAAAGCAGACTTTACCGTTTTTGCTTTCCCCGGCTTTAAATGCATTCCTGAAGAAGACGGCGTAAACTCCGAAGCCGCTATAATAATCAATTTTGAAAGACGCATTGTCATAATAGCGGGAAGCCAATATGCAGGCGAAATAAAAAAGAGCGTTTTTTCCGTTATGAACTATATTTTGCCTAAGCAAAATGTCTTCAGCATGCATTGCTCGGCAAATATAGGCAAAAAAGGGGACAGCGCTTTGTTTTTCGGTCTTTCAGGCACTGGCAAAACAACGCTTTCAGCAGACCCTGAAAGAAGGCTTATAGGCGATGACGAGCACGGCTGGAGCGACAGCGGCATTTTCAACATAGAAGGCGGATGCTACGCAAAATGCATATGCCTTTCAAAAGAAAACGAGCCTGACATATGGAACGCTATAAAATTCGGAGCGCTTGTTGAAAACGTAGTAATCAATGAAAGCACGCGCGTTTTAGATTTTAACAGCGCTGAATACACAGAAAACACAAGGGTAGGCTACCCTGTTGATTTTATACAAAACGCGGAAATGTCCGGCATGGGATCACACCCCAAAACCGTTATATTTTTGACTGCCGACGCATTCGGCGTGCTGCCTCCTGTAAGCAAGTTAAGCAGAGAAGCCGCAATGTACCACTATGTGTCCGGCTATACGGCAAAGCTTGCAGGAACAGAAAGAGGAGTTACGGAGCCGCAGGCAACGTTTTCCACCTGCTTTGGAGCGCCTTTCCTGCCGCTGCCCGCATCCCGCTACGCTGAGCTTTTAGGTGAAAAGATAGATAAACACGGTTCAAACGTATATTTAATAAATACGGGCTGGTCCGGAGGAGGATACGGCACCGGAGGAAGCCGTATTAAGCTTTCCCTTACCCGCGCCATGGTCGCCGCCTGCCTTGACGGATCGCTGGAAGAAGCTGAATTTGAGCTTGACCCTGTATTTAATCTTTTAGTTCCAAAATCATGCAACGGCGTTCCGGAAAAAGTGCTCAGCCCCAAAAAAATGTGGAAAGACACGGCGTCTTATGAAAAGGCCGCGAGGGAACTTGCGCGAAAGTTCCGTGAGAACTTCAGCCAATATGTAAACATGCCAAAGGAAGTAATAGACGCAGGGCCAATAGGGTAATATATCAGCCGGTTTTTAGCGTAGTTTTATTGCATCGTCTTATTGCGAAGCTTTTTAGCGTTTTATTTTTTTTACAGGGTGGTATAATTATACAGGTGCGAAACACCAAATAAATAAAAGGGAGCGATATAATGAAAGTACGCAGTGCGCAGGAGCTTTTAGACGCGGTTAATTCAAATGAAAAAAATATAGAAATAGAAGGCAAAATTACGGGCGCTCCGTCCGTTACCCTTCCTGAAGGCGCTGTTTTAAGCGGCGGAACGATAGAGTTTAAGGCTAAGGGCATAAGGCTTACACGCAACAATACTCTAAATAACATAAAAATAATTACTCTTGATTACGAGCAGGCAGTTTATAACGATACCTCAATTAATGACGCCGGAACGATTTCTTTGAAAAACGTAGAAACCGTCGGACAGATTTATATAGAAGCCAAAGAAAAGCTTAATAAAATAAATGTTGAAGCTGACGGAGTATTCGTGCGCGAAGCTGATGTGCGCGGACGCGCGGAGCAACCGCATGGTTTTGGAGTAGACGTTTTGCAGGGAGGCTTCACGCTGTGGAACCGTCAAAGCAGCTCGGACTCCGTTTTTACGGCGCATTTGAGCGGCATAAAAATAGGCACGGGAAAAAAGCCTGTCCGCGGTTCAGGCGTATTTGTTGCAGGATACGCAAACAGAGAGCCGCAAGCCACAGGCGGTCTGTTAAAGGCAGACTTAATCGAAACAAGCGATATATTTACTGACGGCGGAATTTTGTCCGGCACGCCTGACAAAATAAGCGCCGGAGTTTTTGTGTCGTCTGGAGCTGTCGTTAAAAAAGTAGAAAACAACGGTCCTATAACCACATACGGCGCAAACGATATGGTGCTTGACCTGTGGGGAGAAGCGTCTGAATGGGAAGCGAACGCTAAGCTTACGTCAAAAGGCGACTCCGGCATAGGCTTTGTAAACTTCGGGAAAATGGGAGATCTTTCTATAAACGCTCCTATATTAACAAAGGGAGCGGGAGCGCGCGGATTCAACATGTACGACGGCGAAATGAAATCCGCAAGCTTTGAATCTATCACCACAACGGGGGACGGTTCAATAGGCATTCAAGTTTCAAAGCCTATGGGTAAACTTAGCGTTAAAGGCGATGTTGTTACATATGGAGGCGAAGGCACGTCGCTTGTAAAAGGCGTTCAAATGACTCTTAAGGCGGTAGGCGTTTCAATTAAACCCGGCGCGGACATTGCTTCTTTAAAAGTAAACGGAAAGGTGCAAACTAACGGCGATAATTTAAACAGCGTCGAGGTGCTTAAAGGAGCAAAAGTTCACGAATTACATATATCGTCAATAGAAGCTAAGGGAAAAGACTCAAAGCGTATTGAACTTACAGGTTCTGTGCCTGAAGGTTCGCTTATATAAGCGTTTAAACGCAAATAAAAACCATCGGCTAAGCCGGTGGTATGCACCGCGCCTTCAAGGCTATGGTACTAGCCGCATTTCTTTTCTCGGGCCGCCGCTAAAGCGGCCTTTTATCTTGCCTTATTATTCTTGCTGCCCGTAAACGGGTCTATATATTCTTTGAATAATAATTGGTCATATGTTATGTAGTCTTGTAATTTATTGCGAATGTATTCCTTAATCTTCTCTTTATTTCTTCCTACTGTATCCACATAGTATCCTCGGCACCAAAAATGCCTGTTTCCATACTTGTACTTTAAATTGGCATGTCTAGCGAATATCATCAGTGAACTTTTTCCTTTTAGGTATCCCATAAACTGTGATACAATCAAATGCAGCGGTATGCTTACCAACATATGTATATGATCCTGGCATGCTTCCGCTCCTATTATCTCCACGTTTTTTGCTTCACAAAGTTTCCGTAGTATTTGACCTATATTTTGCTTTATCTTTCCACATATCTCTTGTTTCCTATATTTTGGGGCAAATACTATGTGATATTTACAATTCCATTTTGTGTGTGATAAACTACCTTTGTCATTTGTCATAAATGACATACCTCCTTTGATTTGTTGCTGTTAGCAAACTATACATACTGTATCAAAGGGGGTATCTTGTATCTAAAGTTTTCCATCCTCACCAGTTCTGCTGGTGGTTATTTTTCGCTAAAGCTAACAATATAATTTTACCATCATTATAATTTGCATAGGCGCTTACAGTTTTCTAAAAACTATCTGATAATTTTGATTTAAATTCTAAATTATAAGTCTCTCTATATTTCACCGTCTCACCTCCGCAAATATATCGTATCAAAGCAAGTGCAAAATTGCAACGCAAAATTTTACGCATCACTTTTTCGTCTCAATTAAACGAAAAAAACAGCATTCGTATATTTTTCTACTTTTATGGCAAATGCTTAGATAATATTCAATATTGTCATCATCGATATTTTTATTTATGGTGCATTAGTTTACATTTTGGTAGTGTCAATAGTTTTGTGTAACTATACTTGTAAACAGTTAATTAAGTCATCTGCCGCTTCCCTCTAGGGGGGAGTTTTTCAAACATCTCACTTATTTCAGCTCGTACTTTATTAAACCTTTATGGATTCTGAAATCGAAACGTTCGTTATAGAGCATTGATACTGTACAAGCACAGTGGTCGATAGAATACCCTAAAGTTCGCAACTTAGACCAGTGGCAGATATATACAAGCCACTAGAACTTCGCTGCAATGTATGTTGCTAAATCATTCACAAGGAGGAAATACCAATGGCTCAAACAAAGAATACTGGAAATTTAACAAGCATACTATTCTAATTCATGGACACCCCTGATCCAACGCTAAGTATATTATAATGATTATGCTAACATATGATTGAAGCAGAAGTGTCAAACAAAATTGGAACGAAAAAATCAGCAAAGTCAGTCACATATCAGTTACCGCCGCGGCTTTCTTCCGCGCCGTTTTGATACTAGGTTAGGCGCTATGTATCTCATGGTTTCTAAGATTAGAAATAGCGGTTATATACCGTTCTTCGTGACCAACCACAAACGCAGCGAAGCTGCTCTGATTCAGGTTATTCTAGAAGCTTATGTGCAGGAAGCGTCCACAAGAAGAATAGAGAAACTGGCCAAGATTCTGGGCATTGAAGGTATCTCTCGAAATAAGTTAAGCTAGATGATCAAGGGTCTTAATGAACAGGCAGAAGAGTGTATAATCGTCCGCTTACCTCAGGTGTATATCCTGTGCTATGAGTGGATGCTCTTTATGAAAAGGTACACTACGCCGGTAGAGTGGTGAGCATGGCAATCATGACTGTTGCGGTATGAACTATGAAGGCAAGCGTGAAGCACTTGCAATTGAACTAATGCTGGTGCTGGAAGAATCAATGGAAAGCTACAAGCAGCTAGAGGAACATTCTTGTACATGTACATCACAATGACAAAGAGCGGTTTGCAAGTATTCTCAAAAGCATATTAATGACTGATGATCCAAAGATTGCAAGACAAAGGGCAAAGGAACTTGCAGATTAATACAGTTCCAAATACCCTAAAGCAATTGAAATACTTGATGAAGGACTTGAAGACGCACTGACATTTCTTTCATTCACTTCACTCGATTTCAGAAAGGTCAGCTCCAACAACATGTTGGAGAGATTGAGCAAAAAATTTTCAGGCGTAACAGGTTAGCAGGCATCATCAATAACCAGGAAGACTATATACGGCTGGTAACAATATACATGATAGAATATTCAGAAGATTGATATGTTACCAAGGCATATCTGAGCGAGGTCTCACTCAGGTCATTATTAAACCAGGCAGCATAAAATAAGTAGTGGAGTTCAAAGTTGCGAACTTAAGTTGACAGTGCCAAATGTAGATCCATCCGAAATTATGCGCAACCTTCGCGTTGGTCAATAGCAGGTATTAGAAATTACCAAAACAATGATGCATAAAAAGCTTAAGATTTTGATAATGGATGAACCAACATCTTCATTGTCTCAGACTGAAGTAGAAGTTCTGTTCAATTTAATTGAGGATTTAAAGCGTCAAGGCATAGCCATTATTTATATTTCACATCATCTGGAAGAAATTATACGTATCGACAATGTTGTTACTATCCTTTTCGCTCACTAAAGATATTGATATCAGTTGGAGTATTAATCAAATGGTTGGGCACTCAACGCTTACAGTTGAAAAATTACCATATAATGACTAAAATACAGTCATTCTTGAAGCTAAGGACATATCCCTACCGCGCCTCACGGCGGTGTTTATATGGTGAATCACGTTTCTTTTAGGTTCATCACGGAAACCTGTGAGATAAGGAAAGAAACCTGACAAGCAGAAAGAACTAAAAATCGTTTCTAAAACCATAAGCATAGTGTTTGTCTATCTTTATTTTGTTGTTAAAGCCCTCCAACTTGCCTGCAGAAATAGGATAAAATTGTGTGAGCTGCCAAGTCGTCAATTTATTTTTCCTTCAATTCAGCAAAAAGAACCATTGCCGGAATTCTGGATCCTTTAGCGGCAACGAACCAATTACGCAATACTTTTCTTGCTTCAGTAAAATCAGACAGTTGAAACAAGTCGATCATTTCCTCTTTCATAGCATAGCAAACTACAAATTCAGAATGATTATTTAATATCTTTTGCAAATTATACATTCGATGCTCGGAAAAGTTTTCTCCGTTGAGTAATAACATACAGCGGAGCTTTTTAATTATACTATATTTATACTTTTTTCTCTGGTTTTAGCTTTTATTTTTCGTTTGTTTTCAGGTAATTCATCTTTGACTTGCTTAGATAACTCTTGCAATAGCACTTTGTGCTTCTTAACTTCTTCAAGCCTCACTGCACTCAATACTTCTTTTTCGCACTGTACCTACATATGATATCTTTCATAGACAATTTGAACATTGGAAAGCTCTTCTTTTACCAAAAAATGGTATGACTCATTAATATCCATAGTTGTTGCTTTAATGTTTATTAAAATTATAATTCTATCTCGTCAAAAAACACTTTGAAAGATTCTTTATTGCACCCGCTGTCACTTCAAAGTACCTCTTCAATATCCAAATCCATTATACATTTAGCGTAGTTATGCCACTTATGAATGGCAAACTTATCTACGGCAAGATATTTTTGTGCATAACCAGAAGCTTAAAGAGCTTCAGTGTTCTGTTTCAGCTTGGTTCCAATCATATCCAAGAGAATGTTTCGTATTGTTTCTCAGTGTATACCGGTAATATCATGTATAGCTTTAATAGGAAGCTGATGAAGCAGCAGTCTTTTTATCCATGCGGCAGCCCTTTGAGTTATACTCGCCACATGGTATTGCAGCGGAATAGTTTCAGTATGTTTTCTCCCGCAGCATTTGTAGCGATATCTATGACAGAAAAAGCAAATATCTTGATTTATTCCTGTCCGTACAAGTGTATCGCTATATATATTTGCTTGTTACATCGCAAATATGTATTTTCCCATTAAAAAAATAACAGCGTTCATCTTTTATTTGGAGATTGCTTTTAAACAAAAGAGCGGATTCTGTTCCTTCAAGATTTCTAATGTATATTTTACAGGTGTACTGTTGACAATTCATTTCAATTGCTGCAATATCTTGTTCACAGAGCATAGCTTTATATCTTTTTTGATTTTGTTATAACTATAATTAGAAGTCATCTACGCTCTTTTTGCAAGCCTTTTTTACTTAATCCCCCAGGTTTCTATTATGATCCAAATATTTTTCCCTTATGGCATAAATCCGATTCTCAATACCAGAAATAGAACAGGTGCCGAAGCAAGATACACTAGAGCGAATCGTATCGTTAAGCGGCTCAGTCCAGCGAGACTCAATTTCATCTGCACCGACAGCGGCACCCACTATACTACCTGCAGTTCCAGCATTGCAATCTGTATCGAGACCGCACATCACCGCCGTCGTAATGGTGCGGGTATAATCAAGCTCTCCTTCTAACAACGCCAGTGTGACAATGCTCATGTTGTTGATAGTGGCTGCAAATGGAAGATGGCCATAAAGTTTTTCAATCCGTCGACAAACAGCACTCCAATCCTTTTCCTCATAATACCACATAACAACGTTATTAACTGCTTCAGCAAGACGAGAACGCGATGGAATTACTGAAAGTCCTCCAGTCAGAATATTTTTCACCGTAGGCCGCTCTGTCAGAGCCATCGCTAGACAGCCCGCCACAAACATGCCACCGTAGCAACCGTTCTTTACCAGATTGAATGAACAGTCCCGATATGCCAACTCCGCAGCCCGGCGTGGTTCACCCGGCTGAATATATCCCCACAAATCGCACCGAATCTGCCCGTCAATGCATTCGCGCCAAGGGTTTAAACTGGTAGGAATACGAGCAATCTGCACGGTTCTTTTCTCACTTTCCGTTAGATTTACCATATGATAATAAGCCTGCCGGGAAGCACACCAAAGCCAATAGTACGGAATATTTTGCAACCAGTTCCATCCCACGTCCTCCGTTCGGAACTCAAGACCTTTACTTTCCACAAGTTTTAGTGCAAGCAAGGTATAGTGAATATCGTCATCTGATTGAACAAAGCGAACATTACCACGGGTGCTAGGTATACAATCCTCCCTCAGTGTCATATCTAGCTTCTCCGACCTAGCTGGGACAAAATCATTCAGCGGATAAGCATCCACACTACGAAGATAGCGCTCTATTCCCTCTCGGTTCATTCCCATTTCCAAAGGCTTGCCTAATACAACTGCTGCGCACCTGCCCCTAAAAGCTCCAGCTATTCTCTGTTGGTAGGTTTCGCCACATACCGGTACACCCAGCTTAGGAAGTGGTGACGCCTCTGCAAATATTTGTTCCAGCTGATTTGGCTCCACATAAGGATATTCCGGTGAGACACCTGCTTGGTAGCGATCCCAAAGCGTCCAATAGGCCTTTTCCCAAAACGGCTCGTTTTCCAACACATTAACTTGCTCTCCAAGCTTTACAGGTATCGGAAGATTAAACTTCATTTCCTCAGGCGATGGAATGCCTTTCAGGTCAAATCCCTCCTCCCGCATCTGAAAATATTCTTCTTGGTATAACTGCTTCCAATTAGCATATCCAGGCATGATTTCCCTCACTTTTCATCTATTCCGTCGATCAGATAAAGCAATAATTCAGCGGCATGCCAGGTGTGCGGCGCGCAAATCCGTTCTCGAGCATAAACTGGCAGGAAGGGCAAATTCAGTTCGTACTCGGCTTCGGAAGCTTCTTTCTCCCATGAAATTGGATATGTTTTTCCATCCGGCAAACCTTTCAGAGGCGCCCGTCTGTAATGCGCCTTAGCTATTTTCAGGTATGGATACTGCTCTCTTTCGTAAAAAACAGGCTTAGCCTGTACGTCCAGCTTTCCGCCATCCATCCAAAAAAGCTCAGCATAATCATCCTTAATATTTGGGATCAACCATCTACTATGGTCTATCCCCAGACAAGAAAGGCCAAACTTCAGCCACTTTGTCTGATAAACTGGGTGGTGTGCATAATCCGATAGACCAGTCAAGAAATTATTTTCCGTACGATACCTCGCTTCTCGAAGAACCTTCCCAACCAAGGGATGCTCAAAATCACTAACCAAAGAAATCATATACAGTGCCTGTCCAAGATTGTCTGTTTCCTCCACGCCCTGATTATTACGGTCGTAGGGCTCGTCCAAGGACAAAATCCAATCGCGAATCTGCTCAAGATTGCCGGTACATTTAAAGACCATGGCAATCATCGCTGAATCTCTATACCAGGGCTGGCGGTATACTAGCGGATTTGGTAGTGGTTTTCCTTTAATTACGGATACCAATAGATCGTGATGCAACGTCCGCATAAGCGATGCGTGAGAAAAGGACTCAAAATCCGGTAGTGAAACCGCCTCCTGACTAAGCGCCTGCGTTTGGCCGTTTTTTCGTATATATAAACCGCTTTCTTCCTCCCAGACTGCATCCTCTCCTACCTGAACCTTATAATGGTCTGGCTCAATATGCACCGGTAAAGTTTCATTAAAACAGGCCAGCACACGTCCGGTTTCTAATTCAAAAAGACAGTGGTTTTTCCAAATCAATTTTGGACGTTTGCCCATGCCAAACAAATAAAACTTTTCTCGAGATAACAAATTTTTCATTGCTCTTACTCTATGAAAATATGCATGCCCGATCCTCGGCCGTAACAGCTTCCGTCCCGGTCATACTGAACCGTCCATCGCTTCCCTGCGTGGGGAACGCCAACCACTCGGAAATAATCCCAATTTTCCGGTGTCATAGGTTGAGCTGTCAGTTTCCCGTCCTTATCTACCCCTATGCCCAGCAGACCAGCCAGCACCAGATCGCAGAATGTGGAATGGTTATAATCTTTACCTCGCTCATAACCACCCCGTTGAGGATTCCAATGATCTGCCATCAACTGATTTCGAGCTATCCAATCGCCAGTATAAGGATCCATATTCTCATCGATCCAGGGACGGAAACGCCTGTCTGCCCCCATCATCCTATGAGAATATGCATACTGTCGCAACAACATCCGGTAATCTTCCTGAGAAAAAGCATTTGTCGTAGGGTATTCTCGCAAAAGCCGTGCAGCAGCGGTTAATGTCTGTGAGGTGGCAAAAGGCCAAACCGGCCCGTTCCATAGGCATTCATGCTCATTAAAAAAGGCAAACCGGGAATGCCGCTGCTCGGCAGTGGTTAACCCCCAGGGTGCAAAAAAACCTTCCGGTTCCAGAAGCTGCCGAAAAACTTCCTCCTTGCCCTGCTCAGGCATTGAAAAATACCAAGGCAAATACCCCACCAATTCACGCACCCGATGAGCTTCCTCAACGGTAGGCCGAGTAAAAGCATCAACGGGCGCCCCCTTGGGACAAGGAATAGTACGATAGAAATCTCCATCCCACAAAAGGCGGTTCATGGCCTCCCGGATCAATTCTGCCTTTTGGCGAAAAACTTCACTCAATTCTATTCTTTTCGCCCGCTCTGCCATACGAGATATGGCCATAGCATCGCCGTACATGTAGGAGTTTAGCGTGGGACGTAAGCCCGGACCGCTAATTGAAAACTCCATTCCATCCCGGTCGTCATCAGACCAAAACAGTCCGCAAGGCTGAAGTGCCTTTTCTTCCCAGCTACGATAAAGTGAAACTAGCCCGTCCAAGCATTCCATAGCAAAAGCTTCGTCATTCCTCAGACGGCAGTAGTCTTCAACCACAGAAGCCATCCAGGTGCTATAGGAAAGCGCATCACCTTCCCGGTTCAGCCAAAAGCGGATATATTCTTTCAACCATCCTTCCTTGTCTGATAGCCAGCGGCCCTCCCGAACATGATGGCAGCAAGCACAGTTAATAGAATTATAACGTCCAGCCCAATACACTCGTGGGAGAAATTCCGTTATTATATGCCCTTCCGGTGTTTCCTTCCAATGCTTTCTGAAAGTCCACCAACGAAAATAATATGTCTCTTCCAGCAACGCGTCCGGGCATTCCAGCAAAGGAATCTGGTCCTTCATCCAATCGTAAGCCCGGGCGTTTGGAACAGCCTGTATGTAGCATTCCTCATCCAGCGTGTTGAATAAATCAACATATTCTTTCAACTTGCGCCACAAATCCATCATAATCATACTGCTCCTTATGATCCAAAAAATTAGAAGGTCAGCTCTGAATCCTCAAGCACCGCACCGCCAATTTGTTCCTTATGCTCACAGCGACCGTTATACCAAAGCATCCAACGGTCATTCATATTAAGTACAAACGGTTTATAGCAGGCGTCGCTATCCCAAGCATTTTTATCCGGAGCCAAGATAGGGTTCAGTCTAGAGCGCTCCCAACCGTTAATTCCATCACGAGAACGCGCTACACCTATTTGCGCATAATCCTCATTTTGATAACCAATATAAAACATCCAGTACCAGCCGCCGTGGAACAGCACTTGGCAACCTGCAGCCTTGTGTTGTTCCCATTTGCGATTAGGATCCGCCTGAAAAATAGGATTTTGCGGGCTTTTTTGCCACACCAGTCCATCCTTACTTTCAGCATAACCAATTGCTGTGGGCTCGTACTGTTCGCCGCCAGAATACCACATCCGAAACATTTTTTTATTTTCGTCCCAAATCACGCTGGGACACATTACCGCCTGCCTTTCCCAAGAAAGCTCCGCCCAAAGTACAGGCTCGTCACTCGTTCGGACAAAACGAATCCCATCTTCGCTGACGGCATGGAATATATCAGATGTACCGTTCTTTTGGCCAGGTCTAAATTGACCTGTATACCACATATAATAAATTGAACCAAGCTTCAATACTGAGGGACGATTCAGGTCATCTTCCCGTCCCTCCTTGGTCTTTCTTGGATGAATACAGAACCGAGGCTTGTCCCAATGAACACCATCTTTGCTTTTGCACATGGCAATACTACCCTTGTCACGCCAGGAAAAATATAAAAAAATCTCATCGTTTTCTCGGAGCATGGAAATATCAAAGCAAGTTCCTAACTCTCCGCCCAGTAAAGGGTTTTCTGGCAACTTTTTCCAGCCGCCATTTGTGCCGTGGCAATAGTTTTCCATTAATTGTTTTTCTCCTTTCTTTTTATCAAAAAACAGGTTTAGCCATTAAAAATTTACTCTTTTACCGCTCCTAGCATAACGCTAGACATGAACTGATCCTGGAAAATCAGGAACACAATAATCAGTGGTAAAGTGATCATCGTACAACCAGATAGAACTAACTCCCAAGGGATGGAATAGGTACTGGTAGAGGTATTTAGGGTAGGCAACACTACCATAATGGGCATAATTTCTATCTTGGTCAGTAGGGTATGGGGCCAGAGATAGTCATTCCATTTACCCAAGAAGGTTAGTACGGTCAACGCACCGATAGCAGGCTTCGACAGCGGTAGCACGATCTTTCGGAATACATACATATGACCTGCGCCGTCAATTCTTGCTGCTTCTATAAGTGGATCTGGGATCGATTCTATATACTGCTTGAGCATGAACAGACAGAATGAATTAGCAATGCCGGGGAAAATCTGAATGGCGTATGTATTCAACATTTTCGCCTTGGAAAACATTAAAAATATCGCGGGCATGGTTAGCTCTCCGGGCACCATCATCGTAGCAATTAGGATCATAAAAATAGCGTTCCGGCCTCGAAAACAATACTTAGCGAAAGCGAACGCTGCTAGGCAAGAGAATAAGAGTGTTAGCGCCGTATATACAACACTTACAAACACACTGTTAAGGAATGTACGTACCATGATCCCGCCATTGTAACTGACCAGATCCACATAATTAGCTAATGTGGGGTTCTTGGGCAAGCCCCATGAATTAATTGACAACTCCGACCCGGTTTTCAGTGAATCACAGAGCATGATCCAGATCGGAAGAAACGCAATCAAGGAGGCGACGACCAACAAAACAATACCGATCCAGTTTTTCTTTTGCATCATAGCTCAACCCTCTTTGTCACGGATCAACATCAGTTCTACCAAAGAAATCGCTAAAATCATTATGAACAACAACCATCCCGCTGCAGAAGACATTCCGAATTTGCCATTCTTCATGTTGGTGGTTACAAGGTTCATAATAGGAGCAGCATGCGTTGGTGCGTTGCCAACACCAGCTAGCAGAACATTAACCTCAGTATAAATCTTGAAGGAACTGATCGCATCCATGATAAACGCAAAGAGAAAAATCGAACGCATCATAGGAATAGTTATGTGGAAAATCCTCTGGATACTAGTAGCGCCGTCAATAATCGCCGCCTCATACAAAGAGGGATTGATGGTGGTCAGACCAGCTAAATACACAATCATAAACCACCCAGTGGAACGCCACACAATATAGATCACAACAGTCCAACGCATGATATCTGGGTTTTCCAACCAACTAACGGACAGACCAAACAGCTGGTTAATGGCCCCAGTGTAAGTTGAAAAAATCACTCGGAATGTCAACACAGAAGCCATAACTGGTACGACCTGCGGGAGAAATAAAATGGGCTTTAAAACTTTGCGGACTTTTCCGATTCGCTCGGATTGAAGCAGTACTGCAAATATAAATGCAAATCCCATAACCGGTAACAAATGCATCAGAAAATAAAGCATCGTATTACCTACAGCTTTCCAAAAAGCTGAATATTGAAGCAGAGAATTGTAATTATTCAACCCCACAAAAGTGGTCTTCCCATAACCCTTATATTTAAAGAAGCTCAGGATTAGAGAATAGCCTGCGGGAAAAGCAAAAAACACAATGAATGAAACCAAAAACGGAGCTATGAAAAGATAGGGAACCATCTTATCACCCAACTGGGAAAAAGCTGTTTTGCGGGAAATTGTATTTGGCATTATTAATAAAACCTCATTTTTACATATGTCATAGTTCTACTGGTGCGTTTTCTAAACGCTTTGCGAAATAATGTTAAAAAATTCCACGGCATCTTTACCTCGGTGAAATAGAATGCCGTGGAAAGGTCAAAATATAGCTCGGTGATTATTATTCAAATGCATTGCCAATGGTGGTCTGCAGATCCGCCTGAGCAGCGTTTAGTGCCTCGTCAATGCTCATATGTCCATTTACGACTTTAGTAAAATATTCGCACACTATGGTCTGCTCTGAGCTTGCGTTTGGAGAATAGTTGAAGATTGCGAACTTATCCACAGCAGCCTTCTGAGCGTCCACAAAAGTGGCGCCAAAATATCCATCGGCTTTATCTGCAAAGAGACTATCGTCCGCCAAGACGATGGTGTTTTGTGGCAAAGAACCGGTCATGTCGAACACACATTTGCTTCCTTCCTCGCTCAGACAAATATAGGAAATTAATTCAGCCGCTTCTTTTGGATGAGCAGAAAACGTAGGCACGACCATCACAGAGCCACCCGCGTCAGAACCCATGTCGGTACCGCCGATCACAGGCCAGGTGGTAACTTTCCACTGATTGTCAGAACCTGAGTACTTGGGTAGAAAAATGTCCTGGCCTAGCCAAGCTGCGCAGGGCTGCGTAATTATTGTGCCGTTGGCTAGGGCGTTTTCCCAATCGGGAGTCCAGTCAGAAATATCAGCGATAACGCCTGCATCTACCATCTTCCTATAATCCTTCAGCATTTCACGAGTGCCTTCATCTGAGGCAATGGTGTAGTTGCCGTCCGAGTCAAAAAAGGTGGCGTTGTTGCCAGACAGGGTTAGATAGTAAGCATAACTAGGAACGTTGCTTCCAAAATTCCACATATAGCTATTAGGATATTTTTTCTGGATCTTCTTACCAGCATTAATGAAAGAATCGACATCAGTAATATCCTCCACCTTAACGCCACAATCTTCGAAGATGTCGGATCGGTAAAACCATACCTTGGTCTTTACTTCGAAAGGTACGGCTATGGTCTGGCCTTCATATTGGCTCAAGGCCATGGCAGCAGTAGTCATAGTATCAGCATAGGGTTTCAAAGCCTCGGAAATGTCCACCAACGCTTCGGCGCGGGCGAATTCTGGAACCTGGGTATAGTTGAGTACTAAGAAGTCGCACAGATTTTCATTGGCAGATAGGGCAAGACGCATTTTCTCGGCGGAATTTACATCACCTTCACCACCTAATACCCAGGAAACCTCATACTTTTCAGCTAACTTTGGGTTGGTTGCAAACACATCTGCCAACATTTGCTCATATTGAGCAGTGCTGCCCCAGCACATGCCAGTCAGGTGAATTTTTTCTTCCGCTATAGCATAACTTCCTAACATAGTAAAAAACGTGGTCAGCACAAGAATCTTTGCAAACAGCTTTTCCATCTATAAAACCTCCATTTAATAATTTTCCGGTACATAAAAAAATACTAAGTAAGTTTATACACCAAGGTAAAAAGGTAAGGGTCTTTTATTATCTTGATATCCGAACCCATTTATGTTATAACAATAACAATTGAATTTGCATGTTTCTATGCAAAAAGGAGAGAAAACTATGCAGAATCGCTCCAATTTCCCAATAAAAGAAGAAACTCAGAAATTTCCTAACAATTTTCGAGTAACTTTTTTATATTACACACAGAACTATGAAACTGTCAATTTTTTACATTACCACAATTTTCTGGAAATCGGCCGCTGTTTTTACGGCGGTGGAGTGCAATTTATTAACGGCAAAGTATATTCATTCAACTCTAACAGCATCAGCATCGTTCAGAAGGGCTGCATTCATGATTCCCATATTATAATGGTAGACCCCAATGAAAAGCCGAGTAAATGGAAATATATCTTTATAGATTTAGAGGCATTGGGCTTTCCATCGGTGAGCGGTGAAAGCTTTATTTCTTCTGATAATGAGCTTTTGTTTCTTTACGATCTAATGTTCCGAGAGTTGGAAAATCACCCCGTGGAATGGCAATCACAATTCCAGTTGTTGTTGTCTGCCTTTCTCCGCATCGCCCAGCGGAAAAGTCCGGTTTTTCCTCCCCTCCATTACGATGGCACAACAAATCGCATTGCCTCCATCTTACACTTTATTGCCATTAATTATGCAAGCGACCTAAGCATAAAAGAACTTGCTAGTCGCTGTAATGTTAGCGTTAGCTACTTTCGTAAAGTTTTCTGCGACAACGTAGGAATAGGGCCCAAGCAATACATTATTCGAGTACGACTGTCCATGGCAGAACATCTTTTACTTACCACGGAAAAGCCTATTATTAACATTGCCGGCGATGTAGGCTTCAATTCTCTTTCTTCCTTCAACCGTCATTTTCTCCGGGCTTATGGATGTTCACCCAGTATCTTTCGCAAAAAAAATCCTACACTTTCTTGGTCATCGGAACATATAAAATAGAAAAATAACTCCTTGCTTTACTTTAAAATTTTTCTTTTTGCGAAAGTTTAGCAGCAATAAATTGGTCGCTGAGGTAGCATGAAATTTAGTAACCATTAACAATATACTTTATTGATAGTGCAAAAAATATATGATATAAGATTATAAGATCTAGTTTACCATCTCATAGAATAAAAACAAAGTTCTGCTCCAATTATCGTAATAGGTTTGGACGTTTGAGCTACAGTTTTTCGGATATCATGTAAATGTATGATAACCTCTCGCTTTTCTTTTGACAGCTTGAATCATGCTGTTTATTCCTTCGCAAATTGCGTTAGTCAATTTTGTAGTAAAAATATTTAGTATCTCTTTCTTGTTGTTTTTGAGCGACAACTGTCGCTCGTTTCATCGGTTCAAGACGGCTTATTCTAAACTAGCAGTACAAACTATCACTTCTTTTTTTGTTTCATCATGGTTCCTGCTTGCATAGACTATATTCAAAGCCTGCTCCATACTATATGCGCGGCCTGTCTTTGGATGCTCTTTACACAATGTGTTTTTTTCTCTTTCTTCGCAGCAGTTTGTTTACTTTCCGGAATCATTAACACTCGGCGGCAAAAGTTTAGCATTTTGCTCTTTTGCGTTCTCTACTCTATCCAGCGCAATTCGTCCATTCCGTCAAGCAGCAGTTTCTTTACATGAAACTTGTCAACCGTACGCAGCGCATAGGGAAAACACTGTTGTATACCGTTTCCGTATGTTTTTGACATATCACTTCTTACTGCTTCTATGCGTTCACACGTTTCTCCTTTTGTTTCCAGCTTATAAGAAAAAGTCGATCACAGTCTTTTCTTTCCTTCCGGGTTCCACATCTATTACTCAGAGTTTGCCCGCATCAACTACTACTGTCATGTAACTATGACAGCGCTTAACTTCATTATATGGTTTAATGTGAATTTCAACAAAAAATGAAACACTTTCCTGTAAATGGATAAGTACTAGTAGGCTCAGTCTGCCTCGGTGCGTGCCGGGACGAGTTTGGCGCTGTGATCGTTCAGGATTCGATGCAGAAGATTATTTATCCAATCTTATATTTCTTTTATTCTATGTACGATTATTTTGCTTATGTTGCTGCTATTAGGTATGTATCAGAGTATTATTCCATTTATGTTGTCATTTACTACCCAGCTATACGGATGTGCAAAATATTGCTGCATCCTCGTTTCATTCGTTAAAGCCAAGCGCTTTGTCATCCATCAATCAAGGAACTCGGATCCGTTATTATAAAATGTTCCTGACTCATAATTATCATCCTAATGTGTTTATTTTCATCTTATATCATACGTGGTTTTTCATAAGCTTTACTGGGACATTTTATATTACAACTCGCTTTTCAGAGATGGTAGAATATAAAGTGTACATTTGTCAATGATGTGAGACCGAGTTAAAGATAAAACGACGGTCT
>CAZFHI010000015.1:0-47395 GCA_964518875.1 uncultured Oscillospiraceae bacterium | reverse complement strand
AGACTCGATCGCTTTTTTCTCAGCTTTAAGTCTCACATCTATTGTAAAGCTACACATTTAATCTAAAAGTTTGTATTTTATGGTTGACATGAGCATTAAAATATGTTAATTTACAAATGTGATTTTAGCAATTAATATTAAATTAATATTATTTTCTATCTTCACCGGAAAGGGGCGCATATTCCATGCAACGGTCAGTTAATAATTCTGTTAAAAATAATAAAAATAAAAAGCATAAACTGCACAGAGATGATGTTGAGCTCACTTTGCTGGCTTTGCCTACGACCATATGGTATATTATTTTTTGCTATATGCCGATGTTTGGAATAATAATCGCTTTCAAGGATTTTAAAATCACTCCCGGAAAAGGATTCTTCTACAGCCTGTTTAGCAGCGAGTGGATAGGTATGTCTAACTTCAACTCTTTATTTGCTTCAGGCCGTATATGGATATTACTTCGCAACACTATATGCTACAACATAGTCTTTATCATTTTAGGCATAATAGTGCCTGTAGCCCTGGCTATAATGACGCACCTTATGCGCAACCAGCGCGGTGGCAAAGTTTATCAAACCATGATGTTCTTCCCACATTTTCTAAGCTGGGTAGTCGTAAGCTACTTTGTATATGCTTTTATTAATCCGCGCAATGGTCTTATCATAACCTACGCGGATTTTTTAGGGCTTCCTCCACGTCTTAATCTTTACAGGGAGCCAGGCTTTTGGATATGGGCGTTCCCGCTTATAAACCTGTGGAAAACAGTAGGTTACGGCATGGTTGTATATCTTGCCGCAATTACAGGTATAGATGTTTCTCTTTATGAAGCGGCGCTTATAGACGGAGCAAATAAAAGACAGCAAGTGCATTACATAACGCTTCCAAGCATCAGGCCTATGATAATAATCATGTTTATATTAAACGTTGGCCGCATTTTCTACAGCGATTTCGGATTATTCTACCAGGTAACGCAAGGCATTCCACTGCCGCTGCGCAATGTTGCCGACACACTTGACACATATGTATTCAGAAGCCTCACAAGCAACGCCTCTTTAGGAAAGATTGCCGCGCCGACGTTTATACAGTCTGTTGCCTGTTGCATAACTATTTTGATTGCTAACGCTATTGTTCGCAAGGTTGACTCAGACAGCGCCTTAATTTAAAAGAGGAGGAGAATAAAATGTCAAAAAATAAGCATGAACAGAAAGCAATAAACCGTCTGATACAGGTTTCCATACCTACAAACATTCTGTTTAATATTATTCTTCTAATCTTTGCGCTGGCTTGCATTATTCCTTTTATAATAGTTCTTATTATTTCCTTTACAGACGAAAACAGCATAGCGCAATATGGATACCAGATTATACCCAAACAATTTTCAGTCGAAAGCTACCGTTTTTTATGGAACGAGCGTTCAACCATTCTTAACTCTTTGGGCGTAAGCTTGTTTGTAACTGTATTGGGAACTACGCTTGGCGTTTTGCTCACTTCCGTACTCGGGTATGTGTTAAGCAGAAGGCAGTACCGCTTCAGAAGCTTTTTTATATGGCTTGTTTTCATACCTATGATTTTTAATGGCGGCATGGTAGCTTCCTACGCTATAAATATACAAATGCTGCAATTTAAAAACGGGCTTCATGCGCTGATTTTACCTTTGCTCGTATCAAGCTTCAATGTAATAATTGCAAGAACTTTTTTCCAGCAGACTATTCCGGACGCTATTATTGAATCCGCTAAAATAGACGGCGCTTCAGAATTTAGAATTTTTACGACGATTGTTCTTCCGGTTTCTACGCCAGTACTCGCGACACTTGGATTGTTTCTGGCCTTCGGATACTGGAATGATTGGTACTTAAGCATGCTGTATATTACAGATCAGGCTAAGTACTCTTTGCAATACTTACTACAACAAATCGTTGCAAATATTGAATTTATTGCAAAAACACCAGGTATTGGAGTAAATATGCAGGAGTACATAAGCAAGATGCCAAAAGAAGGCGTAAGGATGGCGATTGCCGTTATTATAGTATTGCCAATTGCAATCGTATATCCTTTTTTCCAAAAATATTTTATTTCCGGTTTGACGATCGGCGCAGTAAAAGGCTGATCTTCAATAATAAACTTGCCTTAAAGGCTAAAGGAGGAAAAAATGAAAAAACTATTTTCACTCATGATGGCAGCTGTTATGCTGTTAGGACTGTGTTCTTTTGCTGCCGCAGAAGAGCCCTACACGATTAAGTGGGTTGTTGTCGGCGGAGGAATGCCTCAAAACTATGACACATGGAAAGCAAAGGTAGACGAATACCTGGCAGAAAAACTTCCCGGAACAGCGCTTGATGTTGAAATCATATCGTGGGGCGCATACGGTGATAAGCGCAACGCCATGATTAATTCAGGCGAATACTTCGATATAGTATTTACAGACTCCGGATCATTCTATACGGATATACAGAAAAACGCGCTTCTTGACATAACCGAGCTTTTGCCGGAATACGCGCCGAAGCTTTATGAAACACTGCCTGAAGAGCTTTGGACAGCAGCCACGTTTGACGGAAAGATCTACGCTGTACCTACATATAAAGATAGTTCATTGGCACAATATTTTATTTATGATACTGCCGCAGTAGAAGAGACGGGCATAGATATCAGCGAAATAAAAGACCTTGCAGATTGGGAGCCTGTATTCGTTGAACTGCGCAAGAACGGCATCGATCCCCCATTTATACTGGACTTTGGCGGCGTTTATCAAATGCTTGACAGGTATGACAACGCTGGTATAGGCGTTCCTGTAATAGGCGTTCGCTATGACGATGCTGATCATAAAATAGTTTCCATTTTTGAAACTGAAGAGATTATGGATTATCTAAGGCTGCTTCACAAATGGTACAATGACGGATTAATCAATATCGACGCTGCGACGCTTAAAGAAAACCCACGCTATCGCGCGTTCTATTTTGGACAGGGCTGGCATAACGCATGGCCGCTCACAGATGGAAAACCCTCTTCAGATAAGCTCTGGTTCGGGCCAATATTCTCTAACGGTTCTGCACAAGGCTCAATGAACGGTATATCAGCGGCTTGCAAAGACCCTGAGAGAGTTCTTAAATTCTTAGAGCTTGTAAATACAGATCAGAAGCTTCGCGATATGATTTGCTACGGTGAAGAAGGCATCAACTATACATTAACCGACGACAAGCTCGTAGAACGTTCACAGGATAATGATTGGCCATGGCCGCGCTATACGCAAGGCAACCATTTTGTGCTTACTCCTGAAGCATCCTCACCCACACAGCTGGACGACATAAAAGCCAATAACGATGCCGCTGTAGCTTCCGTACTTCTTGGCTTTGTTGTTGACAGAAGCAACATTCAGGATGAAATTGATAATATCAATGAAGTTTACAATGCTTATAGATCAGAGTTGCTTAC
This sequence comes from uncultured Oscillospiraceae bacterium, assembly GCA_964518875.1. Taxonomy (GTDB): domain Bacteria; phylum Bacillota; class Clostridia; order Christensenellales; family Aristaeellaceae; genus DTU024. The sequence continues at coordinate 43,969 of CAZFHI010000015.1, read as the reverse complement.
AGGCACCGGCGACCCCGATGAGCTTGTTCCACTTATGATTGAAGAAATGAAAAATGTAGGTTTTGATAAGGTTATGGAAGAATTCTCAAATCAGTTAGAGGCGCATTTTGCAAAGTAACAAATTAGACTAACAACAAACCTTTGCGTATATAAAAACGCAGCATAAACAAAATCCGGGGAATTTTCCTCATCATGCGGAATTATCCCCGGTTTTTTATGCTGTCTTTTAAAGTTGTTTTAGTTGTTATAATTTAGTTATATTTATAATATTTAATATTTTAAATTTATAAAAATTAAAATATTAATTCAGGTTTTACGAGCTTTATTAAATCTAATTATATAATAAAGTTAATAAATTAATTGCAGATATATCATTGTGATCTAATATGCTTATTTGTATAGAATGGGTAAAACTGAAAAAATAAAACAGTATTATTTAAAATATAACCTGGATTAATAGTCTTCTGTTCCAGATCCAAACTAACAAGGCGTCAAATCTGCTCTTGGCTTGTACATAAAAAATCTTAGCAACGACTGTATTTATCCATTGTCGAAACATATATTGCCTTATTTTGAAATTTTCCTGACAATCTTCATGTCTGATATGTTCTTATCTTATTCTTTTTGTTATACAATATGTTTAATTAATAATTTTCATCTGTTTTTTATCAGCGTCACAAAAATATTCATGAGCTTTACCGTCTAAGTTTACTATATAACTCCCCTAAGCTGCATTTTTGCGTTTAAATTCTTGACAAAACTTCATACTTTATCTTATAATACGCAACACGCCGGTGTGTCGGAATTGGCAGACGAGACAGACTCAAAATCTGTTATCCGCGAGGGTGTGTGGGTTCGAGTCCCACCACCGGCACCAGTTTGTCCGAAAATGCTGCAAAAGCTTCTTCGGATTTTTTTGAATACTTATAGTCATAATGCTTTTCTATTTTATGTTTTTATATTAAATATATTTAGTCGTTTTTTTAATATTGTCAGGCTATGATACATATTTAACAAGGTATTAAAAAAAGCTTTTGTCGCAGGCAACATAGTTAAAGACGGGCTACCGCTACCATAAAATTCTGCAATGATATAAAAACAAATTAATAAGCTTTCGCGTTTTAATAAAGTAATGGAGACGTTGGGAATAAAGCATGTGCGAACACGACCGTACAGCCCATAGCAAAACGCATATATGGAAAGGCAGGGAGATGAAACTGTGCAGGTACTTATACCGTACAATCCATGGCAAAACATATATGTAGAAAGAAGTCATAGTTAAGTTGAAGAAAGATTTTACCAAAGGAAACGGTTTTCAAGCGAAGAAGAAATATATAAAACACACAAGCGGTATGAAAGCATAAGCAACGCTACATATCGCAAGCGCTTAAATTTTAAAAATCCGGAAGAAGTGGTGAAAGAATACTTAAAGAGGGCTGCATAGTGATTGTCATTTTATTCATCAGTTTAGTCAAGGTACGCTGCGCTCTAAAGCTCTTTACAAACCCTCTGAAATAGAGTGAAGCTCAGCAGCCCTCCTGTGAAATAATTATTTAATGCGTTTTTAGCAGGGGCTTGTGTCACATATGTTTGACTTCTGTACAAAAAATAAAAAATGGCTATGAACACACGCTTGACGCGGGTAATGTTTTATTGTAGTATACCAACTACTTGGAGAGGTATCGAAGCGGTCATAACGGGGCTGACTCGAAATCAGTTTGGCAGAAATGTCACGTGGGTTCGAATCCCACCCTCTCCGCCAATAAAAGGAACTGTGGCAAATGCAAATCTTGCCGCAGTTCCTTTTCATTAATTTTCTCATTTAATACAAAAACGCATTTGTCCCCTGCAATCATTGGCAATAGTATATATTAAAGTTCATAGTTTAACCAGCGCTATGTATCTAAAAGCCATTGTAACTCCGCTACGATGTATGTAGCCATATATTCACAAAAAAGTTTCGGAGTTGTCCGCTTCACTCCAGCGTTTATACTATGTTATTATATAGATTAATTGTACAAAAAATTACGCTATAAATGGTAAACATGTCGATACTGTTAGCCTTCAGAGTAAATAATTATGGCAAGCTTAAATTGATAGCGCATTTTAATAATCAGAAGTAAACCTGCGCATGAAAAGCCACCGGCTAAGCCGGTGGATAGTACTCATATTGCATATTTTTACCTATTATTGTCTAATACTTTGTTAATATAAAAATGTGTTTTCTCTTTCAGACATTCTTGCCAAGTATAATTACTATTAGAATAGAATGATAATTCTATTTATAATTCGTTGAACAATAAAAGCCGCTCCAAAATGCTTTCCGAAGCGGCTTTTATATATGTTCAAATTTGTCCGTAATAAGCGTTAGAGCCATGCTTTCTTAAATAGTGCTTGTCTAGCAGCGCCTGCTGCATAGGACTTTGCGATTTATTAAGAGTTATGGCATGATAATCCATAAACGCGCATTCTTCCATAACAACCGCATTGTGTACCGCGTTCATAGGATCTGCTCCCCATGCAAATGGTCCATGTGAGTAAACTACACACCCAGGCACCTTGGCTGGATCAATATTACGAGTACGAAAAGTATCAATTATGACCGTTCCAGTCTCTTTTTCATATTCACCTTTAATCTCCGCTTCAGTCATGGGACAAGTGCACGGAATAGACCCATAAAAATAATCTGCCTGAGTGGTGCCCATAGCTGGTATATCAACTCCTGCCTGGGCGAAGCTAGTTGCCCAGCGGCTGTGGGTATGAACAATGCCGCCACATTTAGGAAAAGCTTTGTAAAGTTCCAGGTGGGTAAGTGTGTCGCTGCTGGGCTTCCACTTGCCTTCCACGCATCGCCCGTTAAAATCTACTACCACCATATCATCTGGCGTCATACCATCATAGTCCACTCCGCTTGGTTTAATAATCACAAGACCGGATTCCCTATCAATTCCGCTTGCATTACCCCATGTAAAGGTAACCAGGTTATATTTTGGCAGAAGCAAATTTGCTTCACATACGAGTTTTTTAAGTTTTTCAAGCATAATTATTTTACCTCACATTATTGCAGTAAACGCCTTTTATAAGAAATTTTTTTGGACAACATACCGATAATATAGTTAATAATCATTAATGTTTTAATACAAATAAAATCCAGTTCAATGCTTAATTTTTTTTAATTAATGCTCTTGTCATTTCATCTTCCAGGCAATGTCTTTCAAGAAAAGTTCCTCTTCTAATTTCTCAGGCGTTGTATCTTTACTAATATGTACAAACTCGATGCCCACCATCCGCGCCCAATCGCGCATCATATTAGCGCTAACATCATATGAAAGAACTGTGTGATGAGCGCCGCCCGCCGTAATCCAGCATTCTATACCTGTTGTTAAGTCTGGCATAGCACGCCACATTACTCGTGCAACAGGAAGTTTAGGCATTGGCATTATTGGCTTTACAGCTTCTATGTCCTGCACAATCAGACGAAACCTGCCGCCCATGTCGATTAAGCTTACTACAATGCCTAGGCCAGCCTTGCCTTCAAACACCAGACGTGCAGGGTCTTTTTCATTCATGCCGATACCCAGATAATGAGTTTCAATACGAGGCCTTTCTGCAGCGATGGACGGGCATACCTCCAGCATATGAGCGCCAAGGGAATATTCATTGCCCTTTACCATATGATAAGTATAGTCCTCCATAAAAGCAGACTCACCATTGCCGCCCTTACCCATAGCTTTAATAATTGCCATCATAGCGGCGACTTTCCAATCGCCTTCGCCACCGTAACCATACCCTTGCGCCATCAAATGTTGACTTGCCAAACCCGGGAGTTGTTCCATTCCATAAAGATCCTGGAAAGTATTTGAAAATGCTTTACAGCCCTCCCGATCCAACATATTTTTTATGGCAATTTCTTCTTTAGCCTGATAGCGTATAGCTGAAATGTCATTTGTAGCAACGTCATATTCCGCTTGGTAAACCTCCATCAGAACGTCAATCTCTGCTTCAGTCACAGAGTTCATTTCTTTAACTAAATCTCCAACAGCCCAGGTATTAACCTTCCATCCAAGTTTGATTTGCGCTTCTACTTTGTCACCCTCTGTAACGGCAACTTCACGCATGTTATCACCAAACCGCATTACCTTCATGTCCTTGCTTACGGCAACGCCTATTGCTGTGCGCATCCATTCGGCTAAGCGGTTATGAACATCCTCTTCCTCCCAAAAGCCTGCAATTATTTTGTGCGGCTTACGCAGGCGCGCCCCTATGAAACCGTGCTCTCGGTCTCCATGGGCTGACTGGTTTAAGTTCATAAAATCCATGTCTATTTCATTATTAGGGATTTCCCTATTATATTGAGTCGCCAAGTGACACCAAGGCTTTTGAAGATCGCGCAGACCGTCAATCCACATTTTGCTGGGGCTGAATGTATGGCACCAAGTTATAATACCTGCGCACTCTTTGCGATAGTTGGCCTCTCGTATCACATCAGCAATCTCCTGATTGGTCTTGGCAGTCGCTTTATAAATCAGCGGATATGGCAATACCTTACTCAGCGTTTCCGCCATCTCGCAAGCGCGATTTTCTACCGTGCGAAGTACATCTTCGCCATAAAGAAACTGGCTGCCTACCAAAAACCAAAATTCGTATGAATGACTCATAAAACATCTCTCCTTTTTATTCTCAATTATCTATTTATTCTTTCTTGCTTAAGGGACTGTGACTGTAAAGCGAAATAAGTTTCACGATTTAGCATTGGCGAGAAAATTATAATTTTATTTTTGTTTTTCCACTATGTCAGACAGGCGTATGTCTTTTATGTTTACCACGTCTGGATAGTACGACACTTTGCAACAGTATAAAGAAGCAAAGCATTGCGCCAGTAGTAATGCTCTGCCACCATGGATCTCTCAAACCAGAGGTAACAACGATAGATTTGATAGTTGCCAATGTCATCACGCCAAAAAACGTACCAACTACGTTGCCTACACCACCAGAAAGAAGCGTTCCGCCAATTATAGAAGAAGCAATTGCGTTCATTTCAGCGCCTGCCGCGTTAGACGCATTACCAGCGCCAGTATGCATCAAAAAAACAAAACCTGCAATACCTGCCAGCAGACCACTTATGGTGTGTGCTAAAAAACGCGTAAGCTTCACATTGACTCCAAGCATAAGAGCGCTCTGTTGATTTCCACCCAGAGCGTAAAAATTACGGCCGAGTTTGGTCTTGCGCAGCACAACGAACACAATAATTATAATAGCCAGCGCTAACAGTACGCCGATTTCCATACGGGCAGGAATCAAGTTTCCATTTTTAGCGGTATATCCTAACCAAGGAATTGCAATCTTTTTGGACATAAGACTCTTGAAGCCCTCATTGGTAATTTTAACCGGTTCAACACTTACGATAGTAGTCATACCTCTAGCGAAGAACATTCCGGCAAGCGATACAATAAACGGCTGAATCTCCAGATAAGCCACAAGATAACCCATAGCCAGCCCAAAAGCAAGACCAATGCCAAGCGCCAGTAGCGCTCCAGTAAAAACTGAGCCGCCATTATTCATGTGAACCACACAGCTCATGGCGACCAAAGAAGTAACGCCTCCAACGGAAATATCAATACCGCCGCAAATCATTACTATTGTAAGACCGCAAGAAATTATTAGCAGATAAGCATTTTCATTAAGTAAATCGAATACTTTCTGAGGGCGTAGAAAACCGCCGCCCCAAATAAGCATTGCCGCCACATACATAGCCAGGAAAATGCATACTGTTATTGTCATAAGAAGTTGCGTATCATTTAATGGTTCTCTTGGACGCCTAAATTTCATTTTATTTGTCATATCACAACGCCTTCCCTTTCGACATCTTTGCCCGCGTGTTATTAAAGAATTGTGAAACCTCCCGCTTCACAACAGGCGATCCAATAACAACCAGCATGATAATTACCAGAGCCTTGTAAGCTTTAATATCAGTTGAAGGCACCTTCATGGCGTACAAAGTTGTGGTCAACGCCTGAATCACAAACGCTCCTATAACAGAACCCGACATACAGAATCTGCCGCCGCCAAGACTATTGCCGCCAATAGCCACCGCTAAAATGGCGTCCATTTCAATATCCAACAGTAGCATCTCATGATTTACCATGCTAAGTCGACTGGCGCCAATGATGCCCGCCACAGAACAACACGCTCCCAAAATTATAAAGGCCAGCAACTTCATTCCTACGGCATTTATGCCGTTCAGTCTGGCCGCGTCTTGATTTATACCAACAGCTTGCATATATAAGCCAAGCGTTGTGAATTTAAACGTTATGGCAAACAATATTCCAACAACAGCGATTATCAATACTGGTGTTGGCACTGGAATTCCTGGGATGAAACTGCCTATAGCAGTCACAATGGAACTGTCCACAGTTGGCGAAGCGCCTCCATTAATCCAATAAGCAACGCTGCGACCACAAGTATAAAGAATTAGCGTGGCAATCATAGGTTGAATTCGGAAAATGGAAACCAGCGCGCCATTGAAAGCACCAAAAGCCATAGATACAAGACAACTGGCTAAAAAGCCAAGAAGAATTGTCCCCGCGCCGATAAATTCACTACCACGAAGAACTTTTATAAATACGCTGGCCGCTATTGTTGCCAGTGCGCCTACAGAAATGTCTTGTCCACCAGAAGACGCTGTGACCAATGTCATGCCCATAGCCAGTATTGCCAGTTCGGAAGCGCCATTGAAAATACTAATCAAATTACCTTTCAATACTGGATCACCGTTGTTATTTGAGGTCATTTCTACCGAAAAAAAGTTAGGATCACGAATAAGGTTGAACAACACCAACGCCAGCAGAGCGATCAGCGGCACTAAAAGCTGTGTCAGGCTGCTTTTATGCTGTTGCTTTTTCATTTCAGTATCCTCCCCCCGCAATAGTGTACATTACTTGATCCTGAGTCAGCTGATCGCCTTTTAATTCGCCCACAATATTTCTGTCGCGCATAACGATAAGGCGTGAACAGGTACGTAACATTTCCTCTATCTCAGAGGAAATAAAGGTTATACTCATACCTTCCTCAGCCAGCTTTATCACCAAACGTTGAATCTCCGTTTTGGTGCCCACGTCGATACCACGGGTAGGCTCATCGAGAATAAGATACTTCGGATGCGTCAACAGCCACCGGGCTAAAATAACCTTTTGTTGATTTCCTCCCGATAGATACTTAACAGGTATATCTTGCGATGCAGTTTTTATCTCCAGCGCATTTATATATCTGTCTGCAAACTTTTCAGCTTCAGCCCTTGAAATAGGGTGAAAAAAGCCTTTCATTACCTGTAATGCCAAAATAATGTTTTCCCGGACCGAAAGCTCTGCAACTAAGCCATCACGCTTGCGGTCCTCCGGCAGATATCCAATGCCCTGTTTCATAGCTTTATAAGGATTGTTAATCTTTACTGACTTACCGTTCATCTTAACCTTACCGCCAGTTACTCTGTCTGCAGCAAAGATCGCGCGTACGCTCTCGCTGCGGCCAGATCCAAGGAGTCCGGTAAATCCATTCACTTCTCCTTTTGATATGTGAAAATCAAATGGATGGCACTGAGAACTTGACAGGCTCTCAGCCTCATAAAGTATCTCAGAAGTCTTTCCCACTTCGGAATCATCTTTTTCTATGACATTTAAGTTTTCCAGCTCTTTACCCATCATTTTAGATACCAGTTCCAGCTGTGGTAATTTATCTGTCTCATACTCTCCTACCAGTTCTCCATTGCGAAGAACGGTAATTCTATCACTTACCGCGTAGACTTGCTCTAAAAAGTGCGTCACGAAAATTATCCCAACTCCACGCGCTTTCAGATCGCGCATTAGTTTGAAGAGCATCTCCACTTCTTTATCATCAAGAGACGACGTTGGCTCATCTAATATCAATACTTTGCAGTCGCAATCCACTGCTCGAGCAATAGCGACCATTTGTTGCACCGCAAGAGAGCATGACCCCAATTGTTGCTTGGGTCTTGCCGGTATGTTCAGACTGCTAAGGAGCTCGCTCGATTTTTTCTCAATCTGTTTCCAATCCACAAAAGCGCCTTGCGTGCGCCCAATGTAGATATTTTCCGCTACCGTAAGGTTAGGGCAAAGCGTAATCTCCTGATACACAGGGCTAATACCATAGCTAAGAGCTTCTTGTGGAGAGCGAATCGTGATGTTTTTTCCCTTGCCATTGCTGTAAATATTAATTTCGCCTGAGTCTTTTTGGTAAACTCCCGTTAAAACTTTAATAAGCGTAGATTTTCCAGCGCCATTTTCACCCATTAGGGCGTGTATTTCGCCTTTGCGGAGTGTAAAATCCACATCATGGAGGGCTCTTACGCCTGGAAATGTCTTACCGATTTTTTTCATGTATAGAATGACATCGTTCTCCAATTTTGTTTCTCCTGTTTATTTTTATAAAAGAGAGATGTGGAACGCAGAAATTTTACCACATTCCACACCACATCAGCATTCATATTCAATGAATTTCATTTATTGATAAGCTTATAATTAGTCGCCCAGGCCATAAGCGGCAATGTCGTCTTCGGTAATTTCACGAGCGTCGAAGCCCTTCTCAACGGAGATAATTTGTTTAGCTTCGTTCAGGCCTTCAATCTTGCCTCCATCCTCCAGGGTTTTGATCATGTTATCAATCACGTCAGCTTGAAATGGAGAGCATTGCCCATCATAGTTCCAATTGCCGGCCAGCAGTTCGCGCAGAGCCCACTTATTGCAGTCAAAGCCCATCACTATAACCTCTGCATCATCAGCGGTTCCATGAGTGATTCCTGCATCATCCAAGGCAGCTACAGCGCCTTTAGCCATATCGTCATTTTCGGCATAAATTACGTTGAAGCTTTCGCCCGAGTTAATTACGGATTCCATAATCTTCTTTGCTTCATCAGCGCTCCAGTTTCCTGTCTGTTGCACAATTTTCTTCATTGTTCCAGCTTCAAATTCAGTATCCAGCGCTCCGGTACGGCCACGCTGCGCGTCAGTACCCATTACGCCCTGAATATGAACAATATTGTATTCAGGCAGTTCCAAGGATTTAAGCCAAGCCACAGCAGTTTGGCCCTCCTGAGCCATGTCAGAAACTACGGCAGCTTCATAGAGACTTGGATCACAATCAATCATACGGTCGAACAGGAGTACGCTCACTCCAGCTTCTTGAGCCTGAGCCAGGGTTTCGTCCCAACCTGTGGTATCAGCGGCGGAAATCAGCAGATAGTCCACGCCGTCTGTTATAAATCCTTGGGCGGCAGTAATCTGTTCATCATTTTTCAAGCTGTAATAAGTCATAGCTTCGTAACCATTTTCAGCTGTGAAAACACTGTCAAAGTCCGCAACGTTTGCAGCGCGGTAGCCAGACTCAGAAGGGGGATTATTGACAATTCCAACCTTTATGGCATCTTGTGCTAAAGCGGCCACAGAGCATAAAAACATTGCCAAAACGAGAAACATAGTAACTAACTTCTTCATAAAACGACCTCCTAATTTTTAATCCCAACGGGATCATTTATTGCCTTGATTATATACATAAAGCGTAATTTAAAGCATTCAATTTTTTTAAATAAACTAATGATTTTTTTAAAAATTATCTATTCTTTGTAAGAAAAATGACAATTTCTTTTGAAAAAGGTAATTTCTTTTGAAATTATTTTTAAAGCTGTAAAGGTATTAAGGATATGATACAATAAGAAAAGATTTCAGATAAATTTACTATGAGATAAGGAGAATGCTAACATATGCGCATTAAGAAAACTATACATGCATCAAAAAAACACAGCATTCAACAGCATATCAGCCGGCTGATACTGATTGTTATCTTAAGCGCAGCGCTTATAGTACTGATTTACATCGTGATGCTTTTGTCAATTCACCGACAATATGAACACGCGATTCTAAGCGCAACTACAGCAGCAGACTTTAATCAGGAATTCAAAAAAAATATTGATCTAAATATGTATCATCATGTGATACAGCCACGAACAGGCAACGATTTAGATAATCTGCCTATGGATGAATTGGACAAAGCAAACGATGTTCTACGCAGATTGGAAGCTACTACTACGCTTCCAGATAACCGTTGGCGCGTCGACAGCATGCAGAACATGCTTGCCAATCTGCGAAGCTACATGTTAGAAATCGCGCAGACAAAACATTATGATCTTCGTATGGAGCTGTTAGATCGCAACATACGCGGAGAAACGGGTCTCACTCGACTAATCGAACAGTATATGCACGATTTTATTGATGACGAGGTACGAGAGCTGGCGCGTCTGCGTAATGGACTTAGTAAAAAAACTACTACTTTGATTTGCATTTCCATAATAGGAATGTCGTTGCTTTTCTTGTTTATTGTACTTTATGCCGCTAAAATCAGGCGTCAAATCACCGAGCCTATAATCAATCTTACCAAAAAGGCTCAGCGCATGGGCCAGAAGGATTATTCAGCCTCTGCAGTAAAAACAGAGCTAGCCGAACTTCAAATTTTAGATCATAGTTTTGACAAAATGGCAGAGCACATCAATATTTTAATGGATCAGCAGATTAAAAACGAAAGATCACTCCATCGAGCGCAGCTAAAGCTTCTTCAAGCGCAGATTAATCCTCATTTTCTCTATAATACATTGGATTCCATTGCCATACTGGCTGAAAATCACCGAGAAAACGATTTAGTTAATATGGTAAATAGTCTGAGTACATTCTTCCGCAATTCGCTAAACCAAGGCAAAGACATACTCTCGCTGCACGCAGAACTGGCTCAGGCTACCAGCTACTTGGAAATACAGCAAATCCGTTACAGCGATATTTTGTCATATAGCATTTCAGTGCCCGAAAATATACAGGACGTACTTGTACCCAAACTAATTTTACAGCCCCTTATTGAAAACGCTCTCTATCACGGCATCAAAAACAGGCGAGGCAGAGGAAAGATAACTATTATAGGAAAGAAAAAAGAAGACGGTCTTTATTTAACTGTACACGATAATGGAGCCGGTATGAATGAAAAGCAGCTTGAAAAGTTAAGAAACGGTATTTACCAGGATACGGACACAGGTCTCGGGCTGAAAAACGTACACCAGCGAATACGTCTTTATTGTGGCGCGCCTTATGGTCTGTCATTCGACAGCACGCTCGGACGCGGTTCTACCGTCACAATCCTGTTGCCCGCTGAAGGCGTCAACACTACACAAAAGGAGACACATATATGAAAAAAACGTTCTTGCTCTGCATGGCGCTTGGGGTAATCTTTCTTCTTTGCGCCTGCTCTTTCGAGCAAAACGATAAAAGCAATTTCTCCAGCTTGGACGATGAAGAATTGATCGTTGTAGGTTTTTCCCAGGTTGGATCCGAATCTGACTGGCGTATCGGAAATACTCAAAGTATGATAAATGCTTTTTCCAGTGAAAACGGATACCGTTTGATTCTTGACGATGCGCAACAGAAGCATGAAAGGCAAATTACCGCTATCCGCAACTTTATTAACCAAGACGTGGATTATATTGTGCTGGCTCCAACCACCGAGCATGGCTGGGATACCGTGCTTAACGAAGCAAAAGCAGCCGGCATTCCAGTAATTTTGGTGGACAGAAAAATTGAAGTATCAGATGATAATCTGTTTACATGCTGGGTAGGAAGCGATTTTCGTAAAGAAGGCGACAAAGCAGTTGCATGGATGGAAACTCATCTTCCAGATACTTTGCGCATTGTTCATTTGCAAGGTAATATCGGCTCTTCAGCTCAGATTGGTCGTTCTGAAAGTCTGAACGCCGCTCTGGATCGGCATCCTGGCTGGTCGATTGTTTTCGAAGCGCCAGGAGATTTTATTAGAGCAAAGGGACAAGAACTGACTGAGTCGCTGCTAAAAGAAGGAATAAATTTTGACGTAATCTACTCTGAAAATGATAATATGACCTATGGAGCAATAGACGCGCTTAAAGCAGCTAACATAAAACCTGGAAAAGATGTCGCTATAGTTTCTTTTGATGCCAGCAGCGCAGCCCTTCGGTTAGTTATGAACGGCGAAATAAACCTGGATGTTGAGTGCAACCCCATGCATGGACCAAGAGTACATTCTATAATAAAGCAGCTGCAACGCGGAGAAACGCCTTCCAAATACACCTATGTAGACGAAGTTTACTTTGAAGCAGACTCTATTACCGATGAGTTAATTGAAAACCGCGGTTATTAGTCGCTGTTTCGCTGACGATATTCTTTCGGTGTAACGCCTGTTGTCTTTCTAAAAACATGGCTGAAATAGTTAGGTTCGTTGTAACCTATATCCATAGCAATGTCAGAAATTCGCCTTTTAGTATTAGTCAGCAATTCTTTTGCCCGCTCTATACGCAAGCTTGTAAGAAAGCGAATAAAGGATTGACCTGTGGTTTGAGAAAAAACCGTACTGAAATAAGCTGAGCTCATACCCACATGTTTTGCGGTGCTCATAAGAGAAATGTTTGGATCACAGAAATTCTCTCTGGCATATTTTTCAGCACAGCTTATCACATGTCTATAACTTTGCGATTCGTCCATCCTCTTTTCATGTTCACGAGCGCCTATCTGCAACATTTTAGTAATAGTATCATGGAATCTGTTCTTGTTTCCCGCAGCTGCAATGAGATCAAACTGTTTTTGGATTTTCTCAATCGTTGCCTGGTACTTTTCAGCAGACGATACTCCAACAACCATACGAGCCGTTGTCTTCGCTACTGAAACAAGCGATTGGTATCGAATTAGTATGCTTTCAAATTGATTTGTGGGAAAACTCGCAAGCGCAGAATCCACCATATCTGGGATTTCCTCTGGCAAAGCATAAAGTAGTTTCTCCTGAAAACTCTTCCCAAACGGACCATCTATTTGCATAATTTCTGTTTCCAAAGAAATTGCGTCGTCATTCATGTTAAGTACCTTTCCAGCGCATATGTTACGAAGAGCTCTCATCATCTGCGCAACTGCGTGATACGCATCACCAACGTCGCCAAGACGAAACGTTTCACGGCTTATGGCGGCTGTAATAACAGGGCAGATATCATGAAGCTCATGACGCAAAATAGAAATCAATTGGTACACTCGCTCGTTAAGTGCATATGCGTCATTATCGCAAGTAATCAGCGTCATTTGATCGGCAGTGTTGAAAAGATACAACCTGCAGTCCGCTTCATTCATTATCTTCTGTACCTTTCTTTTCAACAAATAAAGGTCCACGTCTGAAGAATCAAACGACAGCAGTGTCACTAGATAATGGCTTTTAACTACATCTAATTTTAAAACTTCCGCGCGTTCAAGCATATCGCTAAGCGCGGGCTTTTCATAGAGAAGCTGTTCCAACCATTGATGTATGAGCGCTGTTTTTATGTCCTCTTTATTCATAACGCCAGGAGGATTAAACTGAACCGTCCGTTCTTTATCCAGCTGAGCCGCCATATCACGAACAGCTTGCGTCAGATCTGCTTGTTTAACTGGTTTGAGCAAATATTTATTGACGCCCAGAGAGATTGCTTTTTGCGCGTACTCAAAATCATCATAGCCGCTTATAACACCTACCTTTAACCAAGGCATCATCACTTTCGCGTGCTTGATTAGGCTCAGCCCGTCCAGAAAAGGCATACGTATGTCTGTAAGCAAAATATCCGGCATAATTTCCTGAATTATGGATAAAGCCATTTCTCCATCTGAGGCTTCTCCACAGAAAGCATACGGCCCTTCCATGTTTTCCAGCATATGGCGAATGTTTTGACGAATAAGAAGCTCATCCTCCACAACGAATATCTGGTACATAATTATTCCTCCTACGATATGCATAAAATAAAAAAATTTATATTAGATCGACATAAAACGAATTGCTGCCCAAATATGATTATAAGACAAAGTCATCATAAAGCTATCTTAAATTTTACAACTTATCGTCAATTCTTATTTTGTCAGGCAATAATTGCAAGGCGCTTCCTTTATATCTTCTCATTCCATTATCGCTTCTGCAATAAGGGTCTATTTTTTTAACTTAGCTCCTTATTAGTTTACACATAATATTTTACGCTATGTTTTACATAGCTGTTTATATTAAAATATACTTTAATTTATAATATAAAAATTTACATATGCAGCACCCTTAGGCATTGCATATGCATAAACAAGAACGATATTTTTACAACAGCAATATAATTCAGGTATATTGATTAAATTATGCCTTATGGAGATAATTAAGCTGCGTCTTAATTGAGCGTCATTATATATAATTTAGCCCTTATCAAAGTTTAATGCAAATTTTGAGTTATAGCTTTTCTTCATCAACCAAATACTCCACGGCAGCTTTTTCTGCAGGAAGCGAAGCGTTAAAGCGTTCAAGAAAACATTCAAATCCCTCTACGTCAGCAGGATCTGGCGAAACAGTAGAAATGTTCTCTTTTGAGAATACTTTTTCAAGATACTCAGGTAAGCTTTCACCATCTCTATGATATATCCGGTATGCGGCAAGAAGCGCTATCCCCCACGCGCCGCCTTCTCCTGCCGTTTCCATAACTGAAACAGGAACGTTAAGCGCGGCGGCCATAAGGTTCTGAGATGTACCAGGCGTTTTAAAAAATCCTCCGTGACCAAGCAGGACATGCAAACTCACTTGTTCCTTAGCGAGAATATCCATTCCTAATCTTAGAGTGGCGATAGCCCCAAAGATTAGTGAACGAGCAAAATTACTAAATTGCATTTTTGCATCCGGAAGTCTAACCATCATAGGACGGCCTTCGCTCATTCCTGTTATAGGTTCTCCTGAAAGATAATTTACGTTCACTATTCCAGCTGCGTCCTTTTCGCCTTTCATGGCTGAAGTGAACATTGATTTAAATATATCTCCCTTGTCCAGTTTGATACCTGCGGCTTTTGCAAAGCCTCCAAAAACATCTGCCCAGGCATTAATATCGCTTGTACAGTTGTTGCAGTGCACCATAGCGACCGGTTTGCCGTCAGGCGTGGTTACCATATCGATTTCAGGGTACATATGGCTTAGTTGTTTTTCCAGAACGACCATTGCAAATATGCTCGTACCGGCGCTTACATTGCCGGTACCCGCCGCAACGCTGTTCGTTGCAGCCATACCAGTGCCAGCATCGCCTTCTGGTGGAGATAGAGGAATACCGGGCTTAAGTAAGCCAGACGGATCCAGCAGCCTGGCGCCTGCTTCTGTTAAGCTCCCAGCATCATCGCCTGAAAGCATTACCTCAGGCAAAAGATTACTCAGTTTCCATGGATAATTGGAGGTAAGAGTATCAAAGATCGCAAGCATTTTTTCATCGTACTGCTCGCCGTTAATCGGAAACATGCCGGACGCGTCTCCTATACCAAGCACTTTTTCTCCTGTCAGCTTCCAGTGAACATAGCCAGCCAGCGTCGTCATATAAGCGATATCTTTTACATGAGGCTCATTATCAAGTATGGCCTGGTACAGATGCGCAACGCTCCAGCGGTGAGGAATGTTAAAATTAAAGCGCTTCGTCAGCTCCTTAGCGGCCTTTTCTGTGTTAGTATTGCGCCAGGTTCTAAACGGAGTAAGCAGTTCTTCATTTTTATTAAATACAAGATAACCATGCATCATTGCAGAAACGCCTATCGCGGCAAGCGAGGTCAATTTAACATCATATTTATTGTAAACGTCTTCTGCAAGAGACGCGTACGCACCTTGTACGCCTGTCCATACATCCTTCAAATCGTATGTCCATAAGTTGTTTTCAAGTCTGTTTTCCCAATCAAACGACCCTGTAGCAACAGGCTCATGATTCTTGTCAATGAGCACAGCCTTTATGCGTGTTGAACCCAGCTCTATGCCAAGAACGCCTTTGCCTTCTTCAAGCCATTTTGAAACGCTTTCTTTATTCATAATTAAATACCGCCTTTCCAGGTAAATTTCCTGGTTTTACATTCTTTGTTAAGTTAAATTAATCTATAATTTACTTCTTAACTGTATTATTTTAGTTTAAGTACATTTTCAATGTTTCGCGCACCGCAGCCTCTAAGTTCATTGTGGAAAATATCTGTAATTTTATCTGCGAGCTCCGCTTCATATAGATCAACGCCTCAAATGCGAGAGTTTTTAAATATTAAATACAGCTTTCATTATCGCCCACTCCTTTAATCGACTACAGCCGATAAACTGCCAATCAGCCTTGGGATAATAAAGCCCGAGGAAAATGAAAGATATCGGCTGTAAAGTTAAAATATAGTCAAAACTCAATTACACCCTTGACTACGCTTTTAATGTCACGCTTACATGTCGCAAAGGCCTCAATAGTATCATCAGATGAGAAACGGTGAGACGCTATAGATTCAACATCTATTCTTCCGTCGGCAACCGCATTGATGGCTGTTATGTAAAGATTGCAGTAACGGAAAATGGACTGCACAGTTAATTCTTTTGTAGACATTATTCCTGTATTGAATCTATCCACGCGGTCTTCTCCAAGACTTACTATAATTGCCTTGCCAGCTGGCTTTGCCGCCATAAGGTATTCGTCTATCGTTGCATAAAAGCCCGCGCAATCGCACATCAGTATCATTTAACGGATCTGATTTATAACATTTAATAATGTTATCTGTTCTTGCAAAACTTGTCAACTAATTTTTACACTGAAGTTATAAACGTTTGTATCTAAATTAAGTATAAAAGCTCTTCAGTTTCTTGACGAAAAGCTTTAGTGCGTTTATAATAACTCTGTTAGTTTAAAAGGTGCTTCTTCAATAGAAAATATGCGCACCTTAAGACATTGTCATAAGAGGAGGTAAATATGGCAAATAAATTCACCATAGACGGTAATGGTGCTGTTAGTCATGTAGCGTACGCCTTCAGCGATGTTGCTGCTATCTACCCCATTACTCCATCTTCACCAATGGCCGAATATATAGATGAATGGTCTGCGCAGGGCCGCAAAAATCTTTTCGGTCAAAATGTGCTTGTTCAGGAAATGCAATCCGAAGGCGGCGCAGCAGGCGCCGTGCATGGATCTTTAGCAGCAGGTGCACTTACAACAACATATACAGCTTCTCAAGGGCTGCTTCTGATGATTCCAAATATGTACAAAATTGCTGGTGAATTATTACCAGCCGTTTTCCATGTAAGCGCCCGCACGCTTGCTACACATGCTCTTTCCATTTTTGGCGACCATAGCGACGTTATGGCTTGCCGACAAACAGGTTTTGCCATGCTGGCTTCTTCAAGCGTACAGGAAGCAGAAGATATGGCTCTGGTTGCGCACTTGTCAGCCATAGAGTCCTCCGTGCCTTTCCTCCATTTCTTTGATGGTTTCCGCACAAGCCATGAGATTCAAAAAATAGACCAGATTTCTTACGAAGATATGGCTAAGCTGGTCAATATGGATAAAGTAAGGGCATTCAGAGAGCGCGCTCTTAATCCTGAGCATCCTCATCAAGCCGGCACTGCACAAAACCCGGATGTTTTCTTCCAGAACCGTGAAGCTGCAAACAAATACTATGATGCAGTTCCCGCTATCGTTGAAAACGAAATGAAAAAGGTTTCAGAGCTTACAGGCAGGCAGTACAGCTTGTTTAACTACTACGGCGCGCCTGATGCAACAAGCGTAATTGTGCTTATGGGTTCAGGAGCAGAAGCCGCGGAAGAAACAGCCGAAGCTTTGAACAAAGAAGGTCGCAAGGTAGGCGTGCTAAATGTACATCTCTATCGTCCTTTCAGCATCAGCCACTTTGTAAATGCGCTGCCTGAAACTGTAAAGGTTCTTACAGTGCTTGACCGCACAAAGGAAAGCGGCGCCATAGGCGATCCTCTTTATATGGACGTTGTTTCTGCGCTCAGAGAAAGCGGAAAAGAAAACATAAAGGTTCTTGGCGGACGCTACGGTCTTGGCAGCAAAGAGTTTAATCCTACCATGGTTAAGGCCGTATATGACAATGCAGATAAAGAAGACGCCAAAAACCACTTCACAGTCGGCATTGTTGATGACGTGACCAACACCTCTCTTGAGCTTGGCGAGCAATATGACGCCGCTCCTGAAGGAACCGTAAGCTGCATGTTCTTCGGTTTAGGCTCAGACGGTACTGTAGGCGCCAATAAGAACTCCATCAAAATAATAGGCGACCACACAGACATGTTTGCGCAGGGCTATTTTGCGTATGACTCTAAAAAGTCAGGCGGTTTAACGGTATCTCACCTTCGCTTTGGCAAAACCCCTATACGCTCAACTTATAAGATTGACTCGGCGGACTTTATAGCTTGCCACAACCCTGCATATGTTACACAGTATGACATGGTAAGCCCTCTTAAAAAAGGCTGCACCTTCCTGCTTAACTGCCAGTGGTCACCTGAAGAATTGGATGAGCATCTTCCTGCAAAGATGAAGCAGATGCTCGCCAAAAAGAAAGCAAAGCTTTACATCATAGATGCTATAGACTTGGCTGCAAAAGTTGGCATGGGCAAACGCATTAATACAATAATGCAAGCCGCGTTCTTTAAGCTTGCCAACGTTATCCCCTATGACGACGCTGAAAAGTACATGAAGGAATATGCTAAAAAGACATATGGCAAAAAAGGCGACGCTATCGTAAAGAAGAACTGGGACGCTATCGATATATCAATATCCGGTCTTAAAAAGGTTGAAGTACCTGCTGAATGGGCTAATGCAACTACCGGCGCAGAGCCTATGCATGTAGAAGCAACTGAATATTTCTACGACGTAGTTCAGCCAATACTCCGCCAGCAGGGCGACAGCCTGCCTGTTTCTAAATTCACGCCTGACGGCTTTGTTCCTACGGCTACAACCAAATATGAGAAACGCAGCATAGCGGTAAACGTTCCTGAATGGCAGATTGATAACTGCATACAGTGCAACCAGTGCTCGTTCGTTTGCCCGCACGCGGTTATTCGTCCTTTCCTCATAAAAGAGGGTACTGAAAAACCTGAAGGCTTTGAAACCAAAAAGGCCATAGGCAAAGGCTATGAAGGCTATGAGTTCCGCATACAGATAAGCCCCATGGACTGCACAGGCTGCGGCAACTGCGTTGAAGTATGTCCCGCCAAGACCAAGGCGCTTGAGCTTAAACCCCTTGAAAGCCAGAAGAAGCAGGAAGCCAATTGGGAATTTGCAATGACGCTTCCTGAAACCACAGAGCTTAACCACAACAAGAAAACCGTAAAAGGCAGCCAGTTCCTTAAACCGCTGTTTGAATTCTCCGGCGCTTGCGCAGGCTGCGGCGAGACACCCTATGTAAAACTTGCAACGCAGTTGTTTGGCGATAGGATGATCATTGCTAACGCGACAGGCTGCTCATCTATATATGGCGGTTCAAGCCCGACTGTTCCTTACACTGTGAACGACAAGGGATACGGACCTGCATGGGCAAACAGCTTGTTTGAAGATAATGCTGAATTTGGTTACGGCATTAATGTTGCAATAAATCAAAGAAGAGATAAGCTTGCTGAAAACGTAAAAGAACTTGTTTCTGCAGAAGCTTCTTCAAGCGAAGCAAAAGAAGCAGGTCAAAGCTGGCTTGATAATATGAACGACGCCGATGGCAGCAAAAAGGCTTCTGAGGAGCTTATCAAAGCATGTGAAGAAGCAAAGGCTTCCGGAAATGAAGAAGTAAGCGCCTTGGCCGATGCTATCCTTAAAGACAAAGATATAATGGTTAAAAAATCCGTTTGGATAATCGGCGGCGACGGATGGGCATATGATATAGGCTACGGCGGACTTGATCATGTTATTGCTCAAAACCAGGACGTAAATATACTTGTACTCGATACTGAGGTTTATTCAAACACAGGCGGTCAGTCCTCTAAATCCACGCCGACAGGCGCTGTGGCAAAATTTGCAGCTGCAGGCAAACGCACCAAGAAGAAGGACCTTGGCATGATGGCCATGTCTTACGGATATGTGTATGTTGCCCAGGTTGCAATGAGCGCAAACCCTGCCCAGCTCATTAAGGCTATGAACGAAGCTGAAGCTTATCCCGGACCTTCAATCATTATCGCCTATGCGCCTTGCATTAACCACGGCATCAATATGTCCTATGCACAGGCAGAAATTCGCAAGGCTGTTGCTTCCGGCTATTGGAACCTGTATCGTTACAATCCTCTGCTTGCTGAAGAAGGTAAAAACCCGCTTACGATTGACAGTAAAGATCCTACTGAAAGCTATCAGGACTTCATACGCGGAGAGGTACGCTATACTTCACTTGTTAAGACCTTCCCGTCTGTTGCCGATAAGCTCTTTAAGATCGCGGAAGAAGAGTCTAAAGAAAAACTCGAAACCTATAAGAAGCTCGCAAAGTAAGCACAATCAATTTAAAAGGCGGTTTGTGAAAAATCGCCTTTATACTAAAAGCCCCACGTTAAACGTGGGGCTTTTAGTATAAAAGTATAATCTTAATTTGAAAAGCATTTAATATAATATATTATAAAGAAATATTCTTTATTTAATAAGCAGATAATTTGGTGATGTCAAGTCGAGTACTGTCAAATAAATTTCTCAACTTTCAACTCCTATACTCATTTTATGCTGACTGATTTATTAATAAATTAAGCGTAACTAAATTATAGAAAATATTAAATTCTTATACTTTAATAGTATCATTATATTTGCTTTATAAATTGCTAATAGTATAAATTATTAAATTTCTATTACTTCAATATTAGACATAGCTTCCTGTATAAGCGTTTCTGTGTCTAATTTTTGCTCTGCAAGCCCCGTTTTATCTAATTTAGGCCTTGTAACAGGATGGCGCGGAGTAAAAACAGTGCAGCAGTCTTCATAAGGCAGGCACGAGGTTTCATACGTGCCTATTTTTTTTGCGACAGTTATTATATTTTCTTTATCAAAACCTATTAACGGTCTAAAAACCGGCCTTTTTACAACGGCATCAGTGCATGTAAGCGCTTCCATAGTCTGGCTCGCAACTTGACCTATGGATTCTCCAGTTATAAGGGCTGAAGCTCCTGCCTGCTCCGCAATGCGGTCTGCTATTCTCATCATAAAACGCCGCATTATAAGCGTGGTATATTCATCCGGACAAAGCTTATGTATTTCCATTTGTATGTTTGTAAATGGGACTATATATAGCTTAAAGCTTCCGCAAAAAGCGCTCAGTTGTTTAGCCAGGCTAAGCACTTTTTCTTTTGAACGCTCGCCTGTATAAGGAAAAGAATAGTAATGCACCGCGCACAGCGATACCCCCCTGCGCGCAAGCATGTAGCCGGCAACAGGGCTGTCTATTCCTCCTGACAGCAAAAGACAAGCCTTACCATTGCTCCCAACGGGCATTCCGCCGACAGCCGGAATTATTTTTACATACAAATAAGCCTTTTTTCTTATTTCTACATTCAATATATGATCAGGCTGCTTTACGTCAACGCTTAACTTATCACACTGCTTAAGTATGGCTTCACCTAAGCGTGCGTTTATTTCCGGAGACTCCATAGGATAATTTTTATCAGAACGTCTCGCCTGCACTTTAAAAGTGCCTTCCAGGTTTTGCATAAGAGCAACAGCTTCTTTTTTTAACTCTTCAAAGTCTTCCTTATCCATTTCTATAGCAGGGCATACGGAATGAACGCCAAAGACCTTTATAATTTTATCTATAACCGCATTTTCATCTGTATATCCGCTTACATATATCCTGCTGTCGTTAAGCTGCGCCTTTGCGTCAAATTCTTTTACAGCTTCGCGTATCCTTTTTAAAAGCAAATTTAAAAACCACGGACGGTTAAGCCCCTTAAGAAAAATTTCAGAGTATTTTACAAGTAAGAGTCTTTCCATTTTTTCTCCTATCTGCGGACAAAATTTTTAAGTATATTATAATGCCACGCGCATCTTTCTGCAGCAAAGAGCGCCTGTTCTTTGGTGTTGCCGGGGCTTAAGCTGAAGCGTACGGCAGATTCTGCCCGCGAAGTTTCAGCGCCCATTGCCTTAAGCACGTGGCTTATGTTTCTTCTCTTTGAAGAACACGCCGAACCGTTACCCACATAAACGTTGTCGCTCTCAAGCGCGTGAAGCATAGTTTCTGCGCGTACAGGCTCAAACGAGATATTCATTATATGGTCGCAAGCGTTTAAAGCATCAGGATCCGGTCCATTTACTTTGGCGTCAGGAATAAGTTCTTTTATTTTATTATATAAAAGAAGCTTGTTTTCACGCATGCTATTTTCAGCAGGATAGTTTTCTATCGCGGCTTTTAAAGAAAAAATACCAAAGCTGTTCTCTGTTCCCGGTCTTATGCTGTTCTCCTGCCCTCCGCCGTACAACAGCGGTTTTATTTTATTTCTGTTTGATACAGCCAGCGCGCCTATGCCTTTTAACGCTTGAATTTTATGGCCGGACAGCGTATAAGAATCTATGCCTATGCGTTTTAAATCAACAGGCACGCGCAAAAAAGCCTGAACGCCGTCTACATGCAGCATTGCGTTCGGAGCAAGCTTGTCGCGCAAACAAGCTATATCCATTAAAGGCTGTATTGAACCCACCTCATTATTTACATGCATAACGCAAATAAGCTGTACATTTTCATCAAGCAAACCTTTAAGCTTATTTAAATCTACAACGCCTTCGTTATCAACAGGTATGGTTTTTAATGTAAAGCCCATCTCTTCCGCTCTTTTGCATGCATTTAAAATAGACGGATGCTCTATCGCGCTGCACAGAATTACGCCTTTTTCTCTTTTTCCAAGCAATGCGCCAAAAACAGCCAGGTTGTTGCTTTCCGTGCCGCCTGACGTAAAATAAACATTATCAGCATGCAAAAGCTTTTTAATTTTTTCTCTGCAGCTTTCAATGTCTTTGCTGACTGAAACTGCAGGAGAATACAAAGATGACGGGTTATAAAAGCCTGCTTCAAATGAATGAAGCAGGGCTTCCTGAACTTTTTGCGAAACCTCGGTAGTCGCGCTGTTATCTAAGTAGCAATACATCAATTCACCTGGTATTTGCCCGATGGCATTACTTTTTTGATAAGACCTATAAGCGTATCGCTCGGTTCGATAACTATCATATTTTTTTCGCTGTTTTTTACAAAATAAAAGTAGAATAGATTAGCGTCGCGGTTTAGAAACCAGTTTGTTATTTTAATTCCAGGCATCTGGCTGTACCGTTTAAAAGAACCGGAAGACACAAGGCCGCAGGCGTCCACATTTCGAACATTCATGGAACCTAAGTTTTTTCTTTTGCGGTTATTAAAAACCTTTGCAAAGTCTAAAATACCGTTGGTAAAGGTATATTCATACTCGGTTTTTATGCGGTCCCTGTAAATAAATATAAGTATGCACGCTGCTACAGATATAATAAAAATAATTATATCTATAAGCATGCTTGCAGAAAATCCTTCCTGCGTAATGACGAATATAAGCGGGTTAATCATAATTAAGGCATATAGACCGCTCAACACCATTACCACCATAGCCAGCGCATACAAAAGATTTTGAAGGCCCTGGTTCTTTTTTACTACTACTTCTTCATGAAATAAGTCCATTAAAGTTCTCCATTCGTTTGATGCTTATTATTTTACACGCTTGAGTATGCTTTGTGCAAGTGGAACAAAAAAAGCGCCGTCTGAAAAGTCAAATTTCCCCGCCGCATCTACGGCTTGTTCAACGGCATATTCAGCGTCTTTTTTGGCTTGCTCCATCCCGAATATTTTTACCCATGTGGCTTTATTTTGTTCTTCATCCTTGCCTGCGGATTTGCCAAGTGTTTCACTGTCGCTTTGTATATCCAATATGTCATCTGTTATTTGAAAAGCCACGCCAAGGTTTTCTCCATATCTTTCAGCAGCCTGCAGCTTGCTTTCAACTGCTGACGCTAATATAAGCCCCGCTTTAACCGAAGCGATAAACAACTCTGATGTTTTATGCACATTGATATAGCGGACATCGTCTTTTTCAGGGAATTTATTTGCAAAATACATGTCCGCCGTCTGCCCTGCAACCATTCCCCTCGCGCCTGAAAAAAACGCAATCTCTTTTATTGCTTTTAAAGCGTTTATGTTTTCAGACAAGGACATAATATAAAAGGCTTCAGTAAGCAGCGCGTCACCTGCAAGTATTGCAAGCCATTCTCCAAAGCGGCAATGGCTTGTAGGCTTGCCCCGTCGCATGGTGTCGTTATCCATGGAAGGCAAGTCATCATGGATAAGAGAATATGTATGTATCATCTCTATTGCGGCGGCAAAACCGAAGGCTTCTTCCGCATGCAATCCCTGCGATTCTGCCGCAGCCAAAAGCATAACAGGGCGAAGACGCTTCCCCCCTGCAAGCAGGCTGTACCGCATAGCTTCTGATAGAGCTGAAGGTATTTTATTGTTCTCAAACGGTATATCAGTTTGATTGATTATATTATTAAGCTTTTGTGTGAAAAAGCTTTTATACTTATCATACCTTTCAGTCCAGAGCATCTTTTTCGGCAACTTCCTTTATGGCTCCGTCCTGCAGTACTTTAAGCTTAGTTTCCGCTTCGCTTAGCTGCGCTTTAAGCTGTTTTACAATATTCATGCCGTTTTCATATGATACAAGCATGTTATCAAGGCTTACGTCATTTCCTTCCAAGCCTTCAATAATATTTTGAAGCTGCTGCATGCCCTCTTCAAAGCTTAGCTTTTTTTCGCTCATTTTTCCAACCTTTCTATTCTTTTAACTGAAACAGCGCCGTCATAAAATTCAAGCTGCATAAGTCCTAAAGCTTCTTCAGCGCTTTTAACTACGCTTTTTTGTTTATGTACTATAGCATAGCCGCGTTTTAAAGTGTTTTCGGGGCTTATAGAATCAAGCTGTACGTTAAGCTTTTGCAGCTGCGACATTTTTTTATCCAGTATCGATTTTGAAAGTAAGTACAGTTTGCTTTCAGCATTTCGCAGGTTTTCATTAAACAGATTTAATTTTTGCTTCGGCGCATATTGCGCTAACAGGCTATAAGCTATCTGAAGCTGAGTTTCTTTTTTTTCTATTGTATTTCCGCAATTTTTAAGCAGATCAAATTCAAGCCCTTCAATTTGCTGCTTTATAGCGGACTTATCCGGAACCGCAAATTCAGCGGCCTGCGATGGAGTAGCCGCCCTGACATCCGCTGCAAAGTCGCACAAGGTTACGTCAGTTTCGTGCCCTACTGCTGATATTACAGGAATTCTGCATGCGGCAACAGTGCGTGCGAGCGTTTCATCATTAAACGCCCAAAGATCTTCAAGCGAGCCTCCGCCCCTTCCGATTATTATAACATCTACTGCTTTTATTTTTGAAAGTTCCAAAACAGCATTTGTTAAATCCTCCGCCGCTCCTTCACCCTGCACCTTGCATGGACGCAGTAAAATTGTAGTGCCTTGAAAGCGGCGATTTACAACGGTAAAAATATCATGCAGTACTGCTCCGGAGCTCGCCGTTGCCACGCCTATTGTTTTAGGCAGCATGGGCAGAGGGATCTTGTTAGCAGGATCAAAAATGCCCTCAGCCGTAAGTTTGTTTTTAAGCTTTATGTAAGCTTCGTACAGTTCGCCTGTTCCACGCTTTTCAAGCTGTTCAACGTAAAATTGGTACGATCCGGAAGCAGAATAAAGACCGACCGAGCCTTTTAAGTTAAGCTTCATACCGTCTTTAGGAACGACTCTTGCAAGCATATTATACTGCCTGAACATAACGCAGGATATGCGTGCCTTGTCATCCTTCAAAGAAAAATACCAATGCCCGGACGGATGCTGTTTAAAATTGCTTACTTCTCCCGTAATGGTCAAGTTATGCAAAATAGGGTCAACGGCAAGCGTTTTTCTTACATATTCGTTTAATTCACTTACTGAAAGCGTGCTCAAGACTGCGCTGCCTCAATGGTGTTTTGCATAAGCATGCTTATAGTCATTTTCCCTACGCCGCCAGGGACCGGAGTAATATATGCTGCCTTTTTAGAAACATTTTCAAAATCCACATCGCCTACAACTTTTCCGTTCACACGGTTTATGCCTACGTCCACAACGCATACGCCGTCTTTTACCATATCCGCGGTAATAAACCCAGGCCTTCCAACTGCCGCGACAAGCACATCTGCCTTACGTGTAATTTCTGACAAATTCCTTGTATGCGAATGGCATACAGTAACAGTGCAGTTGGCATTAAGCAAAAGCATGGCGATAGGTTTTCCCACAATGTTTGAACGCCCGACTACAACAGCGTGTTTGCCGTCTAAATCAATTTTAGCGCTTTCAAGCATATACATTATGCCTTTAGGCGTGCACGGAACAAAGCCCTTTATTCCGGTAAAAAGCCTGCCCGCGCTTTGTATATGGAAGCCGTCCACGTCCTTACTTGGTGAAATGCTCATTATAACGCTTTTTTCGTCTATATCCTTTGGAAGCGGAAGCTGCACAAGTATCCCGTGAATCTTGTCATCACGGTTGAGTTCGTCTACAACAGAAATAAGCTTTTCCTGGCTTGTATCTTCAGGCAGACGAATAGACCTTGAATATATGCCTATTTTTTCACACATACGTATTTTATTGCGTACATATATCTGGCTTGCAGGGTTTTCGCCTACAAGAACCACAGCAAGGCCGGGCTGTATTCCCTTTGTTTTAAGCTCCTCAACCTGTTTTTTCTGAAGCTCAATTAGTTCCGCAGATATGGTCTTTCCGCTTAAAATTTCAGCCAATTATAAAACCTCCTTCTTTAAAAAATTATGCAATCCTATTATTGCGACACCTGCCGCGTTATCGCTTGACATTCTGTTTTGCCCGAAATAGAGCTTAAAATTACTCTTTTGTTTGAGCATGGTTCTTAAAATATCAGAAGAAGCCACTCCTCCAAAAATAAGTACGGGAGTGCTATTATCTATTCCGGAATTTTTAAGCGTCAGAATAAGGCTTCTTGCAAGGCAATCATATAATTCTATTGCTATCTGCTCATCTGGTATAGTTTTTGATTTAATATCATCAAAAATCTGTTTTTCAGCTCCTGAAAGACATGGGCCTTCACGTTTTACCGTAACAGAATATCTCCCTGACGGTTCTTTTCCTAATGCTAATTTTTCCAAGTGTTTGCCCCCAGGGAAAGGCAAACCAAGCGCAACGGCAGTTCTATCTACAAGCTGGCCAAAATGCAGGTCTAGAGATTTTGCAAAAAGCTCGATTTTATTGTTACTTACATGCAAAAAGTCCGAGGTACCGCCCGAAATATGAACAGCTGCATAAGGCTCGACTATATTATTGTTTAGCAGGGCCGCCTGCATATGTCCTCTCTGGTGCGTAGTATAATAGCAAGGTATGTTTAACGCAAGCGCAATGCTTTCCGCAAATGCTTTGCCTGATTCAAATACAGGCATATATGAATTTTCTCCGTCGGCGGGCGTTTTGGAAACGCAGCAGGCTTTTATAGAACAATCATTTAAGCTGTTTATTAGTTTATTAAACACTATTGGGAAATTACGCACATGCTGAAAGACGGCTTCGCTTTGACGCAAACCGCGCGAACCCGTCTTAACAGTAAGCTGAATTCTTTCATCAGCCAAAATGCTGCCGTCTATATCTACTGCGGCGCATGAAGTTGTATAGCAGCTTGTGTCTATACCTAAAAAAGCATGTTCAGGCATGTGTCTCGTTTTTTCTCAGGTAGCTTCCTAAAAGACCGTTTGCAAACTTTGCCTCATCAGGCTCTGAATAACGTTTTATAATTTCTATGGCCTCGTTAATTGCCACTGCATTCGAAGTATCTTTTTGATACTCTATTTCATAAAGCGCGACTAAAAGCGCAGCGTGTACGAGCGCTGGTATGCGCTCAAGCTCTCTTTTAGGGCTTAAGTCATTTATAATCGAATCAAATTGCTTTTGATTTTCTATAGAGCCGTTAAACAGTTCATATACGAAAGACAAATCTTCGTCGTTTCTAGGATATTCTATAAGGCCGAAAAGAGTATCGTCTCCGCCTTCCCCGCCTAAAAGATGCTCATATGTAAGCTGAACTGCGGCACGTCTTGCTGCGCGTTTTGACATAGATAAACGTTACTCGTCCTTGCTACTGGAATCAGCATCGTCAGCCGCGCTGTCAGCGTCGCTTTCCTTTTGCGCTTTGTCAGGATTTTCCTTGTTCTCCTGCGCTGCAGATTTCATATTGTTGTAAACCTCTTTATCTTCCTGCGTGGGTTCAACCTTTTTCTCCTGCGGCGCCATTTTATTTACCATCTTTGAAACATCAGCTCTTAAATCTTTGGAGGAGCCTATAAAATAACCAACAGCAGAAAGGGCTGCTACAAGTATAGTCTTCCAAAAGCCAATAGTTACAAAAAGCAAGGCTATGAAAAAGAAAAGCGCTGTAAAAAATATTTTCCCTGAGTTTGTGCCGGGTTTTATTTCTTCAAATGAATTTTTTTTCTTATCTGCCATAGGTCTTCCTCCTTATATTTTTAAGGCAGAATGTTATTGTTCTGTCTCATTAAAGTCATTAGATTCGTCTGAAAAATCTTTAGATTCATCTGAAAAGTCTTCAGATTCATCTAAGTATGTATCGTCTTTTGTTTCGGCCGACTCTTCATTTAAATTGTTTTCGCTTGTTTCATCAGCTGTCGTTTCTGCAACGGAAACTATTACCTTGGATTGGGAAATGCCAGCGATGTTGTTAAGCTGCGCCATCACTTGTTTTTGTAAATTATCAACAGCGACAGGTATAGCTGCGTCTTCCGCGACGTTTATAGTTATTTTTACTACAACCTCGTCTTTTGCTATATCCGTTTCTATGCCAATAAGGTTCATATTCGCCTGTTGACCTACGCATTTTAATATTATGCTTTCAATAGCTTTTTTTGATATACGAAGTATGCCGCTTGAAGTCTGCTGTATTACAAACGTCTCATTGCCTAACTTTTTGATTTTTCTCGGGATTAAAAATAAATTCAGTGAAAAGACAATCAAAACCACACCAAATGCCAAAAAAAGAATTGGCTTTAAGGAAAGGAAATTAACGCCTTCTCCAAATACTTTATCGGGTGTAAACGCGCAGAATACCAAGCATATACCGATCAAAAGCGTAAGCAGAGAGCCTGCATAATATGCAAATTTTGTTTTAAAATCAGCCTTCATCTTCTTCTAAAACACTTTCCTGCGCTTTTTCAGCATTTTCTTTGCTGTTTTCTAAAGCGTCCTTTCCCGTATCTGCGCTATCCGAGCTGCTCTCTTTAGCGCTGTCATCAGAATTATCTTTTTCTTTATTGTTTTTTACGCTTTCAGGTTCTTCTTTAGAACCGCCGTCTTCATGTTTTACAGCCGTATCACGTTCCGGAAGCGATGGCTTATTCGCAGAATCAAGGTTTTTCTGCACTTCCATCTTTTCTTTTTCAAAGCTTACGCCTTGAACGAAAACATCAACGCGCACAACATGCAAGCCTGTCATTGCTTCTATGTTTTTGCGTACGTTTTCCTGAACTTCCAAAGCGACTTTTTGTATAGGCTGGTCGTATTCTATAATGGTGTATAGCTCTACGGATACTTCTTCCGTACCTATATCCACCTTTACGCCCCTTGTTATGTTTTTGTTTTTATTCATAATGTCGGCCAAGCCGCCGCTTGTACACATGCCGGCAAGACCTTCAACTTCATTGGCAGCAACTCCGGCAATTATAGCAATTACTTCCGGCGCATAAGTAATGGTACCGCCGTTTGCATTGCTATCCTCGGAATTTATGGGCAGATTATCTTTCTTTTTTGCCACCTCGTACACCTCCTCTTAAACGGTTTTATTATATCAAACTTATAAATTTCTTGCAATCCTATTGCAATATTAGCGTTCTTCTTGAGTTAAGTCAAACTTAATGTGCAGCATATCAAGCTGTTCCTGAGGAACCTGACTTGGCGAATCCATCATAAGGCACGAAGCGTTTTGAGCTTTAGGGAACGCTAATACGTCGCGCAGGCTTTCCTTGCCGCTTAACGTCATTATAAGTCTGTCTATGCCAAAAGCAAATCCACCATGAGGCGGCGTTCCGTATTTAAACGCTTCAAGCAGGAAGCCGAAGCGCTTCCAGGCCTCTTCCTTACTGAAGCCAAGCAATCTGAACATTTTTTCCTGCACTTCTGACAAATGTATCCTTATAGAACCAGAACCCATTTCTATTCCGTCCATTACAAGGTCATAAGACTGCGCCCTCGCTGAATATGGATCTGTTTCTAACAGTTCAAAGTCTTCAACCATAGGCATGGTAAACGGATGGTGCGCTGCGACATAGCGGTGATCCTCTTCCCTGTATTCAAACATTGGGAATTCTGTTACCCAAAGCAGATCATGCCGTTTATCGTCAATAAATCCAAATTCCTTACCTAATTTTAAGCGCAGCTGACCTAAGGCTTTTAAGGCCGTTATTTTTTTGTCCGCAACAAAGAACATGGCGTCGCCAGGCTCAAGGTTCATTATGCTTATAAGCTTCTCGTTTGCTTCGTCCTTCAGGAATTTTTTAAATGATGAACGAACAGCGCCGTCTGATTTAATAGAGTACCACGCCAGACCCTTTACATGGTAAGTTTTAACGAACTCTGTTAGCGCGTCCATGTTCTTGCGGGAAAGCTTATCAGCAACGCCTTTAGCGTTTATGCCTACAACAGCGTTGCCGTCTTTATATGCGTTTTCAAAAACAGAGAAGCCGCAGCTTTGCATCTGTTCCGTTACATCATTAATTTCCATAGAAAAGCGCGTGTCAGGCTTATCGCTGCCAAAGCGCTCCATGGCTTCCTTCCATGTGATTCTCGGCAGAGGCAGGTTAAGCCCCTTGCCCGTGATTTCTTTAAAAACGCTGTTAAAAGCGCCTTCTATAACATTTTGTATATCCTTTGGCTCAACAAAAGACATTTCCATATCTAACTGTGTAAACTCCGGCTGTCTGTCAGCGCGGCTGTCTTCATCGCGGAAGCACCTTGCAAGCTGAAAATAGCGGTCAAACCCTCCGACCATAAGAAGCTGCTTATATATCTGGGGGCTTTGCGGAAGC
The DNA here is from genome assembly GCA_964518875.1 of uncultured Oscillospiraceae bacterium. Taxonomy (GTDB): domain Bacteria; phylum Bacillota; class Clostridia; order Christensenellales; family Aristaeellaceae; genus DTU024. The sequence continues at coordinate 12,990 of CAZFHI010000015.1, read as the reverse complement.
GCGTAGCATTCGCCCTCGTGTATCCTGCTTGGTACCAAAAAATCTCTCGCGCCTTCCGGCGTGGACTTTGTTAAAATAGGCGTTTCAACCTCTATAAAACCTTCATTAACCATATAATTGCGTATAGTGTTAACTACTTTTGAGCGCATGAACAGCGTTTGCTGCACCGAAGGCTTCCTCAAATCAAGATAACGGTATTTAAGCCGTATGGTTTCATTATCTTTAGCATTATCTTCAATATAAATGGGCGGCGTCTGCGCTTCGTTAAAGATTGCAAGCTCCTCGGCATTTACCTCTACATTGCCTGTTTTCATGTCTTTATTTATTTCGTTTTCATCGCGCATTGCAACCTTGCCGCGCACGCCTACCACGTATTCGCTTCTTAAAGACTCTGCATCAGCGTACGCGCTTTCGCTCATATTCTGCTCGTTAAAAACAACCTGAACTATTCCCGTTCTATCCCTAAGCCAGACAAAAATTATACCGCCTATGTTGCGCACACGCTGAACCCAGCCTATTACGGTTATTTGTTTGTCCTGCATGGTTTCTGATACTTCACCGCACATGCAGCTGCGTTTCCATCCGTTAAAAAAGACCGCCATCAGTTTTTATCTCCTTTGATATCGCTAATAATATTATCTGTTGAAACTTCTTTTTCCTCGCCTGTCTGCATGTCGCGTATGCGGACGGCTCCCCTGTCCTTTTCTTCGCCGCCTGCCATAATGACAAACTTTACATTGAGCTTATTGGCAAATTTAAACTGCGCCTTTAAGCTGCGGCCTGTATGATCGCAGTCTGCAGATATACCTGCTTTTCTTAAATTTTGAACTATATGAAAAGCCATAGGCAAGTCTTCGTTTGAAACTGAAGCTACATATGCTGTTAAATGCGATTCATCGGGCAAATCCACATGCTGGTTTTGAAGCTCCATTAAGATGCGCTCCATGCCGAGACCAAAGCCTACACCGGACATATCAGGCCCGCCAAGCTCTTCCACAAGATTGTCGTACCTGCCTCCTCCGCACAAAGCTAAGCCTTCCCTGCCTGTTTTCATAATTATTTCGAACACAGTTTTTGTATAATAGTCAAGGCCGCGCACTATGAAAGGGTTTACGGTAAAAGCGATGTTTTCCTGGCTAAGAAGAGTTTGAAGCTTTTCAAAATGGCTTCTGCATTCATCGCAAAGATAGTCTAAAATAATAGGCGCATTTTTTGCTATTATTTTGCAGCCTTCCTCTTTGCAGTCGAGCGTACGCAGTGGGTTTCTGTCCATTCTTTCCAGGCAGTCCTTACAAAGACTATCCTTATGTTCATGCAGATAAGAAACAAGCGCTTTATGATACTCAGGCCTGCACTTTTTGCAGCCTATGGAATTTACGCTTACTTCCAGATTACTTAAGCCCAAGTGCTTTAAAAGCTCTATAAGCAGCACAATAAGCTCCGCCTCTGCAGAAGGCTCCTTTGCGCCAAAGCATTCCATGCCAAACTGGTGATGCTCTCTTAGCCTGCCTGATTGCGGGTTCTCATATCTAAATATGGGGCAGTTTAAATAATACAGCTTTGTAGGCTGTGCGTTTGCATACAGCCGGTTTTCTATAAGCGCGCGCACAACGCCTGCCGTGCCTTCAGGCTTAAGCGTTATGGACCTTTTGCCTTTGTCCATAAAAGTATACATTTCTTTTTGGACTATATCTGTCGTATCGCCCACGCCGCGCTGAAACAGTTCCGTATGCTCTATTACCGGCGTTCTTATTTCCTGGTAGCCGGCAGCAGCGGCAAATTTGCGCATAGAGGCTTCAAGCCACTGCCACAGATATGAATCCTGCGGTAAAATATCCTTTGTTCCTTTTGGTGCCTGTAACATATATTCTCCTATAAAAAGCATCCCGGCATTTTGCATGGGATGAAAATAATAAACAAGTAAAGCCAAATAATCTTGCGCTTGAGCAAAACGTAGATAAAACCTCAAAGCTCTTTTTGATTATATGTTATATGCTTTTCCATGTCAACATTTTCATTCGTGTATTATTGTGATATAATCCTAAAAAAGGAGGCGTGCTATGAAAACCAATTCACCAATCACATTAGATATTAATAATCTTATGTCAGACGTTGTCGGCGGCCAGTACGGCGTAAGCACGGCACAGATTGACGCTTATCAAAACGAAGCAGCTGCTGCCTATGAAAATATTTTAAAAAGGCGAGGCGAAAGCGGACTCGGGTGGACTGAACTTCCTTATGTTCAAGACGATATAGTAGATGAAATCGAAAAAACCGCAGACGAAATACGCGAAAAATTTGAAAACTTCGTTGTACTTGGCATTGGTGGAAGCGCTTTAGGCCCTATCGCAGTGCATAGAGCCATTAACCACCTTCACTACAACGAGCTTCCCCAGGAAAAAAGAAATGGCCCCCGCTTCTACGTTGAAGACAATATAGACCCTGAACGTATGAGCGCCCTGCTCGACGTAATCAATGTAAAAAAGACCTGCTTTAACATAATAACAAAATCCGGCGCAACGGCTGAAACCATGAGCCAGTACCTTATTGTATCCACAGCGCTTAAAGAAGCTCTTGGCGAGTCGTGGACAAAGCACATTGTAGCAACAACCGACAAGGAAAAAGGCAATCTTATTCGTCTTGCTTTAGAGCAGAGCTTTAAACTCTTTTATATTCCGGATACAGTAGGCGGAAGGTTTTCAGAGCTGTGCCCCGTGGGTCTTTTGCCGGCTGCCGTATGCGGCATAGATATACGCGAGATGCTTGAAGGCGCAAAGTTTATGGACAAACGCATTAAAAGCCCTGCAATATGGGAAAATTCCGCATTGCTCGAAGCGGTTATACAATATATTCTCATGGAAGATATGGGAATAAATGTACACGTTATGATGCCTTACGCAGAGAGCCTTAAATATATGGCGGACTGGTTCTGCCAGCTCTGGGCAGAGAGCCTGGGCAAAAACGTTACCCGAAAGGGCATGGCGGTAAACGTAGGACAAACGCCTGTAAAAGCCTTAGGCGTTACGGATCAGCACAGCCAGCTTCAGCTCTATACCGAAGGGCCTTACGACAAGGTAGTTACATTCCTGCACGTTGAAAACTTCCGCTCAAATGTAAAAATACCCGAAGGCTGCGAAGAATATCCTAACGTTTCTTTCCTAGGCGGCAAATCTCTTAATGAATTGATAAACGCTGAATACCACGGAACGCAGTATTCTCTTTTAAGAAGCGGCCGCATGAGCCAGACCATTCATATGCCTTACATTAACGAGCATACTTTAGGCCAGCTTATCTATTTCTTTGAAATGGTTACAGCGTACGTAGGCGAATTGCTTGATATAAACGCATACGATCAGCCCGGCGTTGAAGAAAGCAAGGTCGCTGCATACGCGGTTCTTGGAAATACAGATGAAAAGTACAAAGCAAAACAGGAAGAAATGGCCGCCGCCCCAAAAGGACTTAAAAAATTTGTGCTTTAATTAAAATCTTGAATTATTGAATAAAAATTGTATAAATTAGCAGCATATTAAAAAGCCGTCCGTTTTTCGGATGGCTTTTAAACTTAATCAAGTATTTTTTATATTCACGCATTAAGCGTTTATTTTTTTATGTCTTCAAGCGCTTCCGTCACGCCTTCTACAAAGCTCGGATGAGGGCGTATATGCTTTAGCATATCTTCAACTGTATTTTGATTTGCTATAGCCTGAGTAAATATATCTACTATGTCGCTTGCTCTTTCGCACATAAGCTGCGCGCCCAATATCTTTTTTGAGCCCGCTTCTGCAAGAACTTTAATAAAACCAATGTTTGAGCCGCTTATCATCATCCTGCTGTTGCCGCCCATTATATATTTGCCTACGCTTACGTCTACGCCTTTTTGTTTTGCAGCGTCCTGGGTTAATCCCACCGTAGCTATTTCAGGGCTTGTATAAACGCAGGAAGGCACTGTGTCTAAGTCTATCGGATTAGTTTTGCCAGCTAATAAATCAGCTACAAATATTCCCTGCGCTGAAGCCGCGTGCGCTAACTGAATTTTTCCAGTTACGTCGCCTATTGCGTATATGTTTTTTATTGATGTTTCATAGTTTTCGTCAACGTTTATAAAGCCCTTTTCCATTTCAGGGGCATCGTTCAGAAAAAGATCAGTCGTATTTGGTCTTCGTCCTACCGCTACAAGCAGTTTTTCAGCTTCCACAGTTTCTTTATCTTTTATATGAAGTTTAAGACCGCTTTTGTCCTGCTCGACCTTTTCCAGAAATGCATTTGTTATAATTTCAGCACCGCTCTTTTTAAGCAAAGCGGCAAGCTTTATGCTTATTTCTTTATCCATCATAGGAAGTATGCGCGGCATGGCTTCTATTATTGAAACCTGCATTCCTATGGACAAGCAGAACGATGCAATTTCAACGCCTATAACCCCGCCGCCCAATATAGCGATCTTTTTACAGTCAACAGGCTTTTCTAAAAAAGCATCGCTGTTCAAAACAAACGGGTTATTCTTCAATCCCTCAATTGGAGGCATAGCGGGTCTTGAGCCAGACGCTATTATTATGTTTTTAGCTTCATATGTTCTACCGCCTGCCAATACGCTTAAGCCTCTTTCAATTTGCGCGCGTTCAGCTATAAGCTCTACCTTGTTCTTTTTAAACAATTTTGATATGCCGTTCCTTAAGTCAAGAACTATGTCGTCCTTTTTTAAGTAAGCTTTTTCTAAATTAACATTGGGCTTATATTCTATGCCCCATTCATTCGCTTTTTTATAGCTTGCCGCATATTCTCCCGCATGCAGCAACGCCTTGGTAGGTATGCAGCCGCGGTTAAGACATGTGCCGCCTATTTCTCTGTTTTCAAAAATTTGCACGGATAAACCGTTTTGAGCGGCTCTTACAGCAGCCTCATATCCTCCAGGGCCCGCGCCTATAATGATTAAATTTACCATGTTTACCTCATACAAACAGCTTTATCAAATCTTCGCTGTATTTTTTTATCGACGGTTCGCCGTATATAATATTTTTTATTTCGTTTATATCAAAGCGTGCTTTTATAAGCTTTCTTTCTAAACCTGAAAAAAGATCTGGCTCCATAGCGTCCGTAAATATGCCTATATTCTTAATGCGGCCTGACGCTATTTCCGCTTCAACGCGTACAAGCCCCCATATAAAGCGCATTTCTTTTGAAAAATTAAAGTCAATCGGGCGCCCATATACCCATTCCCAATCAGAAAAGGCTTTTGTTCTCGCAAACAAAACTTCTTTATTTATATTACCTCTGGTGAATTCTTTCGCTTTACCTTTATATATCTTTTCAAATGATTTAATCAATGAATTTTGTAATTCGTCGACCGTAATCGATGGAATTACGTTTTTTATGTTTATAACCCTTGAGCGAACAGATTCCACGCCTTTAGACAGATATTTTTCTTTATTTACGTTAAGGTATTTAAGCATGGTATCCAGATCCACGTTAAGCATGATGGTTCCGTGATGGTAGGCTCTGCTTCCGCCTGTGTAAAAAGCGTTGCCTGAAAACTTTTTGCCTTTATATGTAATATCGTTCCTACCGGAAATCACTGTATCCATTCCTAAAGACGCCAGAGCATCTACAATTACGCTCGTTTGCTTTCTTACGTCTTCTTCAATTTTAGGATAAAGAAAAGTAAAATTAAGGTTGCCTAAGTCATGGTAGACTGCGCCGCCGCCTGAAAGGCGGCGGGCAAGCGTACCGTTATCGTTTTGTAAAGCTTCTATGTTGCATTCGCGCCACGCGCACTGGTTCCTGCCAATTACAACTGTGCGTTCGTTTTGCCACAGGTACAAAATTATGCTGTTCTTAGGAGCATTCAGCAGCAAGTACTCTTCAAGCGCTATGTTTTTATAAGGATTGTGCTCTTTTGTTATAAAAAAGTACAGATTATTTTGCATCAAATTTATATCGCAGCACGGGATGCCTTGCCGCATTGGTTTCATCCGGCCTTGAAATGATTGTATTTGAAGGCGAATTATGAAGCTGTTCAGGGTTTTCCTTAATAAGCTTATAAATCTCGTGGAAGGCTTTTGCCGCCTCTTCCAATGTTTCTTTGCTTTCCGTTTCAGTTGGTTCTATCATAAGCGCTTCGTCAACTATAAGCGGGAAGTACATTGTTGGAGGATGCATACCTCTTTCAAGCAAGGCCTTTGCAACGTCAAGCGCCGTTACGCCAAACTGTTTTTTCTCTTTAGACATTGTAACTACGAATTCATGCATACATTGATGATTATACGCAGGAGTATATTCATCTTTTATTAAGCGCATAAGGTAGTTCGCATTAAGAACCGCCATTTCCGATACTTCCGACAGCCCTTCTTTGCCAAGGGTCAAAATATAGGCTAAGGCCCTTACTACAACAAGGAAATTACCAAAATAAGACCTTATTTGCCCTATGCTTTTATCGGAAATGGTATTTTTAAGCGCGGAACCCGGCAGATAATCTTTAAGAAATTCTTTGCACCCTACGGGACCGCTTCCCGGGCCTCCTCCGCCATGCGGCGTTGAAAACGTCTTGTGCAGATTAAGATGTACTACATCAAAGCCCATATCCCCCGGACGGGCATGTCCTAAAACGGCGTTTAAATTAGCGCCGTCGTAATAGCACAGCCCTCCATTTTCATGCACAAGAGATGTTATCTGCAAAATATTTGGATCGAGCAGGCCTACTGTATTAGGGTTAGTAAGCATAAGACCAGCTATGTCTTGAGACATCAGTTCTTTTAATACTTTTATATCTATGCAGCCGTTTTCATCGGAAGGAATGTGCACTGTTTCAAATCCAGCCATTGAAGCAGAAGCCGGGTTGGTGCCGTGAGCAGAGTCTGGCACAAGCATCTTTTTGCGGTGCTGCTGTCCATTCTGTTCCAAGTATTTTTTTATAATAAGCAGCCCTGTAAATTCCCCATGCGCTCCGGCTGCAGGCTGGAAAGTAAAATCATCCATAGCTGTGATTTCACATAGCAGTCTGCCTGTTTCTTTTAGCAGTTCATTGCAGCCCTTAACAGTATCCTCAGGCTGCAGAGGGTGTATGTCCGTAAAACCGCTTAAACCAGCTATGCGCTCGTTTACCCTTGGGTTGTATTTCATTGTGCAGCTCCCAAGCGGATAGAATCCGTCGCTTACTCCAAAAACCTCGTTTGAAAGGTTTTTATAATGTCTGCACAGATCAGGCTCTGCAATTTCCGGCAGATTAAGGCTTGAGCCGCGCAAATGTTTTTCAGGAAGCTTGGCTTTCGGTACATCTAAATCAGGTAAATATTTAGTGCCGTGTTCAGGCGTACTGCGTTCAAATATCAATTTCATTTGCTGTATGCCCCCCGAATTATTTGAATGGTTTTGTCTAACTGTTCTTTACTCGCTTTTTCCGTAACGCACCAGAGTATTCCTCCGTCATACGGAAGTCCTGAAAGTATGTTGTGTTTTTTAAGAGCGTCCTCTATTTTTTTTGCTGGTACAGGCGTTTCCGTTATAAATTCGTTAAAAAACTCTCCCGGATAACGCATTGCAAAGCCGGGCATCCTGCTTAGCTCTTCTGCAAGGTAATGCGCCTTGTGGTAGCAAAGCTCTGCCGCCTGCGTTAAGCCTTTAGTTCCCATAGCGGCCATATATACAGACGCCCTCATAGCGCACAGCGCTTGGTTAGAACATATATTGCTGCCTGCTTTTTCTCGTTTTATATGCTGTTCTCTTGCTTGAAGCGTAAGCACAAAACAACATCTTCCGCTTGAATCTACCGTTTGCCCTACAATGCGCCCGGGAAGCTTTCTTTTAAGCTTTTCCGTTGCAGCCATAAAGCCAAGATACGGTCCTCCAAATGAAAGCGGCATGCCAAGAGGCTGGCCTTCTCCAACTGCAATGTCCGCTCCGTATTCGCGCGGCGTTTTAAGCATTCCAAGCGATATAGGGTTAACTCCCATAATAAAGTTAGCCTTCGCTTCGTGAATTAAATTGCCTATTTCTTCTGCTGATTCGATTAAGCCAAAAAAGTTTGGCTGCTGAAGATAGACGCAGGCCGTTTGCAAATCGAGCATCTGCTTTAAAGCTTCCAGATCCGTTTTGCCGTCCTTTGAAGGCACAAAACAAATTTCCGCATCCTTTGCCCAGCAGTATGTTTTTACTACAGATATAGTTTCAGGGCTGGCGGTTTCACAAATAAGCACTCTGTTTTTACGAGGCGTAAGGGACATCATGCACGCTTCCGCCGCCGCGGAAGCGCCGTCGTATACGGAAGCGTTGCTTACGTCCATTCCTGTAAGCTCGCATATTTGCGTTTGAAATTCAAATATGGATTGCAGAACGCCTTGATTTTTTTCCGCCTGGTAAGGCGTATAAGTAGTTAAAAATTCTTCTCTTCCGGTTATCATGTCTACAACTGCAGGAATATAGTGGTCATACGCTCCCGCTCCACGCAGTATAGTATCAAAAACCGTATTTTCTTCAGCAAAGGTCTTGAGCCTTTGCTCCGCTTCCATCTGAGATATTCCGCTTGGTATGCTTTCTATTTCGTCTATATACACTTCTTCAGGAACATCTTTAAAAAGCTCGCGTATGTCTTTCATACCTATTGCTTGCAACATCGCGCGCCTTTCCTGCTCAGATGTGGGAATATAGCCCGCCATTATTTCTCTTCCTTTAAAAACTTCTCGTATTCTTCGGCTGAAAGAAGCTCCGGCAGTTGTTTAACGCCCGATAACTTGACTATCCACGCTTCATACGGCGCTTCATTAAGCTTTTCAGGAGCGTCTAACAGTTCTTCATTGGTTTCTTCAACTACGCCATCCATGGGTGAAATAATATCGCTTACGGCTTTCACAGACTCTACATCTGCAAATGATTCTTCAGCATGCACCTCTTCGCCTGTTTCAGGAAGATTTACAAAGACCACGTCCCCAAGCTCACCTTGAGCATACTCAGTTATGCCTAAGACGTAAAGCTCTCCTTCCTTCATAATCCACTCATGTGTTTTTGTATACTTTCTGTCTGTAGGAAAATTCATAAGTTCCCTCCTATTTATTTCTTTTATAAAATGGTAATCCAACCACTTTAACCGGCAGTTTTCTTCCGCGCTGTTTTACATACAGTTCTGTGCCAATATCTGTATATTGCTTGTTTAAAAGCGCCATAAATATCGCTTTTTTTGTAAAAGGAGAAATGGTCCCGCTTGTAACTGTGCCTATTAAATTATCACCAGAATAAACCTCAGCATGCTCGCGTACTATGCCTCTTCCAATAACTTCGAGTCCGCAGCGTATACTATCAGGATTTTGTTTTTCAATAAGAGCAGACTTGCCAATAAAGTCTTCTTCTTTATCAAGTTTTACAAACATACCTAAGTCCGCTTCAAAAGGTGTGATTTCTTCGTTCATCTCATTGCCGTACAGCGGCATACCGGCTTCAAGGCGAAGAGTATCTCTCGCTCCTAAGCCGCATGGAATAAGCCCGCTTTCTTTTCCTTTTTCAAGCAGAACGTTGAATATTTTAAGCGTGTCATTAGCGTTGCAGTAAATTTCATAGCCTAATTCACCAGTGTAACCTGTTCTTGAAATTAAGCATTTGCTGCTTAATAAATCAACGTTCTGAAAAAAAGAATAATATTTTTTGGGTATGCTTTCTTCATTCAATAATTTAAGCAGTATTTCCTTTGACTTTGGGCCCTGCAGCGCAAGCAGGCCCGTTTGTTCGGAAATATCTTCTAAGATTGTTCCATTTTCAAGGTTAGAACGTATCCAGGCAAGATCCTTGTCATAATTACCTGCGTTTACTATAAGCATATATGAGCTTTCTGAAAGCTTATAAACAAGCAAATCGTCAACAACGCCGCCATGTTCGTTGCACATAGGGCTGTAACGGCATCTGCCGCTTTTAAGGCCGCTCATATCGTTAGTAAGCAGCTTTTGTACTGTTGAGAAAGCGGTTTCGCCTTTTAAAACAATTTCACCCATATGGGACACATCAAAAATGCCGCATGCATTTCTGACGGCATTGTGTTCAGCCACTATGCCGCTCGGATATTGCACCGGCATTTCAAAACCACCAAATTGTACCATCTTACCGCCAAGCTCTATATGGCGAGCAAATAACGGAGTATGTTTCAGCATATTCCCTCCTGTAAATGTTGAATCGCATTTATTATAAAAGTAAAATAATATAGCTTACGGCTTGTGTTATTAGTTTATGTTATTATATTATTTTTTCCTGCGCAAGTATGCGGGCACGCCCAAATCGTCCTTTTCACTCCTTGCTGGTGTTGGCGGCTGCTGTATATTACGGCTTGGCTGGTTTTGCACTGGAGCAGCGGGCGCCTGAGGATTTCTGTATTGATTATTATACGGAGCAGGCTGTTGGAAATTGCCCGGCTGGAAATTCGGGAAAGACTGTCCTGCAGGGCGTGAAGACGACGGGAATAGGTTTTGCTCCTGATCGTACATAACAGCTACTGGAGGCGCTTCAAAATCGTCCTGAGTGGAATTGTCGGAATTTTCTACCTGTTGTACCGGCGTTCTGCTTTCATATGGATTATAAGCAGCATTCGCAGCTCCGTAAGGAAGATTTGCGTTCTTTGTATGAGCGCGCCTTTTAGCGTCTTTAATCGGGAAAGATGATTTTTCAAACCCTGTTGCAATTACAGTAATTCGCACTTCATCCTTAAGGCTTTCGTCCACGCCTGCGCCGAATATGATGTTGGCTTCATCATCAGCAGACTGCTGTATAAGCGTAGCGGCTTCGTTTATTTCCACTATGCCCATTTCCTCGCCGCCGGTAACGTTTATAAGAACCGCCCTTGCGCCGTCTATCTTTGTTTCAAGCAGCGGGCTTGAAATAGCGTTTTTCGCCGCTTCCACCATCCTGTTTTCTCCCTGGGCTGTGCCTATGCCTATATGCGCCATGCCGCCAGATTCCATAATGGTTTTTACGTCTGCAAAATCCAAATTGATAGTTGCAGGGAGAGCTATAAGGTCTGAAATACCCTGTATGCCCTGGCGCAGAACATCGTCCGCAACGCGGAAAGCTTCCAGCATGCTTGTGCCCTTGCTTACAACTTGCAGCAGTCTGTCATTTGGGATAACTACAAGAGTATCCACAAACTGCTTTAATTCGTTTATGCCGTTTTCCGCATTCCTCATTCGCTGCTTTCCTTCAAACTGGAACGGCTTTGTTACAACAGCAATAGTAAGGCAGTCTAAATCCCTTGCTATATCGGCTACCACGGGCGCGGCGCCGGTTCCCGTGCCGCCGCCCATGCCGGCTGTAACAAAAACGAGGTCTGCGCCTTTTAGCGCCTGGGCAATTTCCTCACGGCTTTCTTCTGCCGCGCGCTTGCCTATTTCAGGAACGGCTCCCGCTCCTAAGCCCTTAGTAAGCTTTTCGCCTATCTGTATTTTATTTTCAGCTTTTGAAATGCTTAAAGCCTGCCTGTCTGTGTTTATGGCGATAAACTCAACGCCTTTCATACCGGCGTCCACCATGCGGTTTACGGCATTAGTGCCTCCGCCGCCGCAGCCTACCACCTTTATCGAAGCAAAGGATTCCTGCATCTCTTTATCTACTTTTAATTCTAACATATCCTGTCCCCCAACTCTTTTTTTAGCTGTCATTTTCAGCCCCCGAAAAGGTTTCTAAAGAAAGCGCGAATACCGTTCTGGGAAGCAACGGCCTCGCTTCTCGTATCTATGATTAAATCTAACAGCCCGAGCGCGCTTGCATAAATAGGGCTTGAAAGCTTTACTGCCTTTCTCGGCAGTTCTCTTACCGGCCGCCCGAGTTTTTCACTCAAATATTCTCTGCCGCCTTTGTTAATTGCAAGCCCGCCGCCCGTAAGGTATATGCTTGACCAGTTTCCAAGGCGTATGCCGCTGTCTTTAATAGTATCTCGTATAGCTTCACAAAGCTCATCCGCGCGTGGCATCAGCTTGGATTCAACTTCGCTTCTTTCAAAGGTTTGCGCGGCGCCGTTCGTTGCAGTTATTTCAAAAGCGGTTTGATTGTTCTGCGCCCCAAACACAAACGAGCGCTTTATCTGTTCCGCGCTGTCAAGCGGTATGTCAAGCCCATAGGCAAGGTCCGCAGACATATGTCCGCCGCCTATAGGTATTACTTTATGGTATATTATAGTATCTCCCTGAACAAACATAACCTCGGTGTTAAGGTAGCCCACATCTATTAAAACAGCGGTTCTGTCTCTTTCTTCATCTGAAATATACAGTATAGCGGAACCCATAGGCGTTGAAAAGAAGCCGAACGGCACCTTGCCAAGCGCGCGCAGACGCTCTGAAACATCCGCTATAAAAAATTGATCCGCCTTTACATAAGAAATAAGGGCGCGCAGCTCGTTTCCGTGGAGATTAAGAGGCTCTAACGTGCGCTTTCCATCGTCAACGACAAACCAGGCGGGGCTTCTGTGTATTGGAAGACCGGGTAAATCCTTTACCTGCTGGTCTGCAATGTCAAATAAGGCTTCAACATCGCGGGCCGTAACGTGCGGATCCGTTCCCTGAAGCTCTACCTTGGATTCAACAGTAAATACCTTTGAAAACTGGCCGGGCACACCGCAGTAAATATCACGCACATTGGTTTTAGCCTGTTCCTCAGCTTTTTGAATAGCAGACTGCAGCGCAGCGTTCACCTTAGCGGGGTTATTCCAATGCGCTTCAGAATAGCCGTCATAGGAGGCGTTGCCGGCGCCTATAATATCGCATCTTTGACGGTTGCTAACTTCTGCTATAAGGACAACTATTTTGCTTGTGCCAAATTCCGCAACGGTGATTGTGCTCCTCATCTGTTACTCATCCTCATTTCTGTTATATAACGCAATCAAAGTAACCAGTCGTGTACTTGCTTACCTGTTGTTTTATTGTAACCTTTTTATTAACTTTTTTCAAGTCTTCTTTCATAATTTCTTTAGCTTTCAGGTGTAGCTTTACAATAGATGTGAGACTGAAAGCTGAGAAAAAAGCGATCGAGTCT
>CAZFHI010000014.1:0-48856 GCA_964518875.1 uncultured Oscillospiraceae bacterium | reverse complement strand
CAGACCGTCGTTTTATCTTTAACTCGGTCTCACATCATTGACAAATGTACACTTTTTAGTTTTGGGTATTTGCGCGTTTTTCATCAAATGCCTGCCACAGCGGTCTGTATATTTTAACAGCCTGCTCATGCTCTTCAAGCGTCCTTGAAAAATGAAGCTCGCCCGTATCAGGGTTCGTGCTGCAAAAGTACAGCATATTGCTGTTTAAAAATTCTTCGTCAGGATAAAGCGCGGCGCGCACCGCGTCCTGCGACGGGTTGCATATAGGTCCCGGAGGCAACCCCTTGTACTTATATGTGTTGTAGTATGATTGAACTGATATGTCTTCATCAGACAGCGCCATTCTGTTTGTGCCCAGCACATATTTAACAGCGGCGTCGCTGCCAAGCGTCATGTTTTTCCTGAGCCTGTTGTGAAACACCGCGGATACCCTGGCGAAGTCCTGGGTTTTGGCTTCCTTTTCTATTAAAGACGCCAGAGTGAAAACTTCATCCATGCTTAAGTTTATTTCTTTGGCGCGCTCCTGGAATTCTGAAGGGAATACCGCTTCCGTCTGGCTTATAAGCTTGCGGAGTATTGTTTCTTCATCTGATGAAATATATATTTCATAAGTGTCCGGGGCGAGATAGCCTTCCAAGGCGTATTTTCTGTTTTGCGCGTCAGGGCTGTTTAAAACGTCGTATATATAGTAATACTCGCTGAAGTTCTTCCCGTCCCTGCAGAGCGAAAGAAAACGCTGCCCGTCTTTTAACGCATTTCGTTTTACAAGGTAATTGGCCACGTCTTCAACGGTCCAGCCTGGTATTACGGTTATATCCATCACCGTGGGCTTGCCGTCGCCTGAAGACAGCCTGTCCAGTATTTCGTTTATAGTCATAGAGCGCTTTAAAGTATATTCCCCCGCCTGTATCTTTTGGCCGAAACCTTTAAAGTCCGCAAAATATTTAAAAAACGTTCCGCTCTTTACAAGGTTCTGTTTTTCAAGGTTGTTTGAAACTCTGTTAAGGCTGTCCCCGCTTTTTATGACAAATGTTATTTCGCTTGTGTCTTCAGGGTTTGCAGGGTCTATCCATTTCTGGCGCACGGCGAAAACAACGCTGCTTACTACGCCGTAAAGCAGTATAAGCGCGCACAAAACCATAAGGACGTGGCGTAAAATATTCCATACGCCTGTGTATTTTTGATTTTCGTCGCCTGAAGGCCAGCTCAAAGGATCCTCCTATTCAGCGTTTATTTCAGAAGCGTTGGTTATAATCTGCAAAACATCGCCTACCATTTTCTGCAGCCGCACCTGCGCCAGTAAATAGGCGCTCCCTTCTTCCGTGTCATAAAGAAGGGAGGAAAGGCGCGAAAAGCGCTTCACATCTGTTTCGTCAGGCTCGGTTCCCTTAAGGCTTTGCATTTGCAGAGACTTCTGCAGAACGGAAAAGGCTTTTAACAGCCCCGCGACGTATTCATTTGCAAAGGCGTTTTTTTCAGCCTCTTTAAAGCTTAAGAATTCTTCGCTTTCCCGTATTTCCTCAGCTAACTTGTTAGCGGTTTCTATTACCATTATCAGCCCAGGTCCACGATTACCGGCAGTATCATGGGGCTGCGCTTTATTTTATCGTAAATGTAGCGGCGCAGCTCGTCTTTTATGCGGTTTTTAATGCTCGGCCAGTCGCTTGCTTCTATTTTATCGTAAGAAGTTATCATGTTGCGCACAGTGTCGCGTATTCCGTCTATAAGGTCCTCGTTTTCACGCACATAAACAAAGCCGCGGGATATTACTTCCGGACCTGACACAAGCACGCCGTTCGTCCTGTCGTACGCTATGGCTACTATAATAAGCCCGTCCTGGGAAAGATGCTTTCTGTCGCGCAACACGACATTTCCTACGTCGCCTATTCCGAGCCCGTCCACAAGCACGGTTCCGTTTGGCACGACGCCCGCTATTGATATGCTGTCTTCGCTTATTTCAAGCACCTGCCCTATTTCCGGTATAACTATGTTTTTACGGCTCATGCCCATGGATTCTGCAAGCGCTGCGTGCTGCCACAGCATTCTGTATTCGCCGTGAACCGGTATAAAGTATTTAGGCTTTACGAGAGCGTGTATTGTTTTTATTTCTTCCTGGCAGGCGTGGCCTGAAACGTGGACTGCTTCCATTGCGGAATAGACTACATCTGCTCCGCAGCGGTAAAGCTGGTTTATAACGCGTGAAACATATATTTCGTTGCCCGGTATAGGCGTAGCCGAAATTATTATTTTATCGGTCGGCTTTATCTGCAGCTTGCGGTGCTCTGCGAAGGCCATGCGCGTAAGGCCGCTCATAGGCTCTCCCTGGCTCCCTGTTGTAATTACAAGCACCTGGTCGTCGCGGTAACGGTTTATATCGTCTATGGATATAATATTATCCCTCGGTATGTTAAGCTCCCCAAGCTCCATAGCGACAGAGCTTGTGCTTATCATGCTGCGCCCGACAAAGCAAATCTTTCTTCCAAACGCCGCTGCGATTTCCGTTACCTGCTGTATGCGGCCTATGTTGCTTGAAAACATCGCGATTATTACCCTGCCTCTCGCGGCGCCTATATGGCGCTCAAACGTTTCCGCAACCTTTTTTTCAGACATGGTGTACCCCGGGCGCTCCACGTTTGTGCTGTCTGCGAGAAGCGCTAAAACGCCTTTCTCGCCGTAGGCGGCAAACATGTTAAGATCCGTCGTTATATTGTCAAGCGGCGTAAAGTCTATTTTAAAGTCGCCCGTAAACACCACGGTTCCCGCAGGGGTGGTGATGGCAAGGGCGTATGAGCCGCTTATGGAGTGGTTTACCTTTATAAATTGAACAGTAAAGGGGCCTATATGTACAATCTGCCTCGGCTCCACCCTGTTAAACTCCATATTGGTAATGCCATGCTCGCGCAGCTTGTTTTCAATCAAAGCTATCGTAAGCTTTGAACCGTATATAGGCGCCGGGGCGCGGTCCAGAACGTACGGCGTCGCGCCTATATGGTCTTCATGCCCGTGAGTAAACACATAAGCCCTTATCCTGTCCTTGTTCGCAATCAAATAGCTTACGTCCGGTATTACAAGGTCTATGCCAAGCATATCCTCTTTAGGAAAAATGGACCCGCAGTCCACTACAAGAATGTCTTCTCCGTACTCGACAACCGTAATGTTTTTGCCTATCTCGTCCACGCCTCCAAGAGGAATGATTCTTATTTTATCTTTTTCCGACACGCTAAAACTCCTTTACTATATTTTACAACAATAAATTATATTACTAAACAATCACAGCTCTTCAGCGCTGTGTACTTTAACTATATGAGGCTGCCATTTTCTCTGGTTCTGCAGCCAGTTATCAAAAAGCTTTACGCCAATGAAGCATATGGCGAGGCCCGCAAGGCCAGCAAGAAAAGCAAGACCCTCTTCAGATAAAAAGCGGTTGCCCAGGAACAAGCCTAAAAGCAGGCCAAGCAATGGCAGCACATACATCATTATAGAAAGAGCCAATACTTTTTTGTCGGGAAGCTCTACTTCCACTATATCGCCTACTTTGGCTTCGCCGAGCACGCGTACAAGCGTCTGCTTGTTATTATCGAAACACTGCCCGCAGTGTTCGCAGGCCTTAAGCCTGTCGAAGCATACCATGGGGTGATTTTTTTCCAATTTAATTACTCTGCCTGTTCTAATCATATCTTACCTCTCTGCAATAAGCTTACATATTATAGCATAAGCTTAAAAAACTGTACAGGAAAACGTAAAAATTTACACAAATTTAACGCAATACCGCGCATATTGTCCAAAAGCATACCTTTTATTGCCGGTCTTCTTCTTTTTTGCGGCTTTTTTATTGACACATTATACATGTTGTATAAATCAAGCTTGAAAAATTCATACTGGTTTGTTATAATTTGCTAAATTCGGATGTTTGTTACGGTTTGGAGGAAAGCATGCCATTAGATTTGTTTGACACTATAAAAGAAGCTGAAAACGATGCGAATATAAAAATTGATTCCGCTAAGAAAGAGGCGCGCGAAATTATAAAGGCCTCCGAGGAAGCCTGCGCGCATGAAATCAAGGATCAGGAAAAGCATCTTCAGGAAGAATATCAGGAAGAAATGAAGAAGCGTAAAGCTAATATACAGCATATGCTTGACGACAAGATGTCTAACCGGAAGAACGCAAACGCGCAAAGCCTGAAGCAGGCTGAAAACTCCATTACCGCAGCCGCAAACTACATAGTGCAAAGGGTACTTCAAAATGGCCATAGTTAAAATGAAGCGCCTGCGCTTGTTAGGCATGAAAGAAGACAAGCGCAAGCTTATCAGCATACTGCAGCGCTTAGGCTGCGCTGAACTTACAGAGCTTGATAAAAATCTTTTTAATGAAGAAACCGATGAGGATGAGCAAAACGGCGAGCTTGAACAGCTTGGCGCGCTTTTGCCCCGCGTACGCAGAGCCATAGAGAGGCTTAAAAAATACGACGAGGAGCCCGCGCCAAAATACGGCATGTACCGCAAGGTTTCTTCAGACGAAGCAGATAAAATAATAAACAGCGAAGACAAGCTTATCGAAGTTTTAAACAGCATAGACGCTGCAGACCGCAGGATAAGCGAAATAGAGGCGCTGCTTATACGCATAAAAGCGTCAAAAAAGGAATATGCTCCGTGGGCGGCACTTAACCACTCGTCAGTTGAAATGGAAAAGTCCAGATCCTCTGTTTTTGTGTGCGGCACGCTGCCTACAAGAAATATTGAAGAGCTTAAAAAGGATTTCGCTTTAATATCGGCTAGCTTTGACATTGTAAACTCTTTGCAGGGCAACACGCAGATAGTCGCCGCCATACTCAAGGAAGATAAGGAGCAAGGCAAGCAGGCGCTTGAAAAAAACGGCTTTGTAAAAGAAAATTTCGCAGGCCTTGGAAACCTTAGTCCTAAAGAATATTTAATTTCCCTGGATTCCCAGGAAAAAGAGCTTGAGCGGGAAAAAATTTCCATAGGCGATTCATTTGTGAAGTTCGGCAAAGAGCTGCCGCGCCTTAAATCCTTCCATGACATAATAATGCTTAAGCTTGCCCGCGCCGAAGCTTCAGGCAAGGCGTACGATACGCGCAGCACGTTCTTTATGGAAGGCTGGGTTCCTGAAGAAGACAGCGAAAAATTAAGAAACGAGCTGCTTAAAGCGGCGCCATATACTGTAATAGATTTTAGAGATCCTGAAGAAAACGAGCAGCCTTCAGTCAAGCTTAAAAACAATACGTTTGCAACTGCATTT
This sequence comes from uncultured Oscillospiraceae bacterium, assembly GCA_964518875.1. GTDB lineage: Bacteria > Bacillota > Clostridia > Christensenellales > Aristaeellaceae > DTU024. The sequence continues at coordinate 43,600 of CAZFHI010000014.1, read as the reverse complement.
GAGCCCGTTGTGGAAGGTTTTTCCCTTCCAAGCTACCGCGGCATAGACCCTACTCCAGTAATGTCGTCTTTCTACATGATATTGTTCGCCGTAATGCTTTCAGACGCAGGCTACGGCCTGCTTATGTCCGTTGCGCTTTTAATCTTTATAAAGCTTAAAAAGATACCTGTTAAAAACGCCAAAATGCTCTATATGTTAATTTTCTGCGGCGCTGCGACCGTTGCTATAGGGCTTTGGTTTAACACCGCGTTTGGTTTTACCGTAATGCCAAAGTACTTTAAGCTTTTCCCGCTGGACGCTGTAAACGACCCGCTGCCTGTTATGGGCATATGCCTTCTTATAGGCGTTATACACCTTTTTGCAGGCGTAATGCTCGCCGCATATATGGATATTCGCAACGGCGACTGGGTAGGCGCCATATCGGACCAGATAAGCTGGATGGTGCTGCTTTTAGGCTTAGGTTTTATGCTGGTTCCTTCGCTTAAAGAAACGGGTAAAATAATGGCGATAGCGGCCGCTTTAGTAATACTGCTTATGGCGGGCAGAGACAAGCGCAACCCCTTTAAGCGCCTTATGAGCGGCCTTGGCGCTCTGTACGGCATAACCGGCTGGCTGAGCGATATTTTAAGCTATATGCGCTTGTTTGGCATGGGGCTTGCAACAGGCGTTATAGGCATGGTGTTTAACATTCTCATAGGCATGATCTGGAACGCAGGCGTTATAGGAAAACCCATAGCAGTAGTGCTGTTTGTCGTGTGCCATCTGTTCAACCTCGGCATAAACGCTCTCGGCGCCTACGTGCATGCCTGCAGACTGCAGTATATAGAATTTTTCGGCAAATTTTACGAGGACGGCGGCAAGCCGTTCAGGCCGCTTAATATGCAAACGCGCTATGTAAGCATACAGAGCAAATAATCTTATGCTTCATATACAGAACCTATTTTCGAGAGGAGAACTTTTATGGAATTACAGCTTGGTCAAATACTCGCCCTTTTAGGGGCTTCAATTGCCGTTATATTAGCCGGCATAGGCTCCAGCCGCGGCGTTGGCTTAGCAGGCGAAACGGCAGCAGGCGTTGCATCGGAAAACCCCGAAGTAGCAAGCAAGTTGCTGGTGCTTCAGCTTCTTCCTGCAACCCAGGGCATCTACGGCTTCCTTATAGGCGTAATAGTGCTTATAAATACAGGAGTCCTCGGCGGCCAAATGGTAGACGTCAGCTTAACGCAGGGCATAAAGTATTTAGTCGGATGCCTTCCTATTGGCATTGTCGGCTGGTATTCCGCGGTTAAACAGGCAAAGGTTTCTGCCGCAGGTATGCTTATGACAGGCAAACACCCCGAAATGTCCGGCCGTGGCGTTACAATGGCTGTTATGGTTGAAACTTACGCGGTTTTCGCGCTGCTTATTTCCTTCCTTATAGTGAACTCCGTACAGGTCTAAGGCCATGGACGCAACACCTATACTCGGAAAAATAAAAGACGACGCGGCGCAAAAAGCGGCAGAAATATTAAACGACGCCAAAGAAAAGGCGAACGTCATGCGCGGTAAAACCGCCGAGCAGCTCAACCAGATGCAAAAAGACAATACGCTTGAGATACAGCGCGACAGCGCCGCTATGGAAGAGCGCATGCTCCGCATGGCTGAGCTTGAAGCAAAGAAAAGCCTTCTTGCTTCAAGGCGTGATTTGCTTGACAAAACCTTTGAAAAAGCCGTCGACTTTTTGCGCGCCATGCCTGAAAAAGAGCAGAAAGAGTTCTTTTTAAAGCAGATACTCTCTTTAGCCTGCGGCGATGAAACTATAATTCCTGCAGAGCGTTCCAACGATCTTTTAGACGAGCGCTTTGTGCTTGAAGCAAACAGCAGGCTTAAAGAAGCGGGTAAAAAAGGCGCGTTGCGCCTTACGGGCAGCAATATTCCGGGAACCGGTTTTGTTCTTGAAAAAGACGGTATTGAAATAAACTGCACCTTTGAAGCGCTTATAGAATCAAACCGTGTTTCTCTGGAAGCGGAAACAGCCCGCATGCTGTTTTCAGACGACGCTTAAGGAGGAGATGTTTTGCCACAGAAAAGCATCTTCTATGCCGCAGGCAGGCTTAGCGTAATAGAAGCCAACGGCCTTAACCGCCAGAAGGTGGAAAGGCTGTTAGATGCCAAAGGCGCCGACGAAGTGCGCCAGATACTTATGGAATACGGTTGGCCAAACGGCGGCAGCGATGAAGAAAACGCGCTTGAGCATGTGGAAAAGGCTGCAAAGCTGGTGCTTGAGTTAGCGACGGATGTAGATTTAGTTAACGTATTCTTATTTAAAAACGACGTAACTAATATAAAAATACTTGTAAAAGCTTTGTCTTTAGGCGCCGAGCCTGCAATTTTATCTCACAGCGGCACAATAGATCCTGATATACTTAAGGACAAATTAAGCAACAGGGATTATTCCATATTGCCTGATGAAATAAAGCGGGCGCTTAATGAAATAGACAAGGAGCTTTTAAGCGCCGTCTATGATCCCATGCAGACAGATGTGCTGCTTGACAAAGCATATTTCAATTACGCATTGCGCCGCCTTCCTAAAAAGGAGCATACGGCTATATCTTACTTTGTGCAAAAGGCAGATACAAGCAACTACGCAATGGCCGTACGGTCTATGCACGCAGGAAAGCCCTTTGCGTTTCTTAAAAATATGCTACTGCCTGGCGGCAGGGTAACTGAAAGGCAGTGGGAAAAGGCATACGAAAAGCCGGAATCCCTGCCTATACTTTTAAACCGTTATGGCGCGAAGCTTTACAACGCTGCAATAGCGGCGTATATCGATCAGAAAAAGCTTACCGCATTCGAAAAACAGGCGGACGACTCGCTGCTTGAATTGTTTTTGCCTTACAGCAAGCAGATAGACAAAAACGAACGCCTTATAGGGCATTTGCTCATGCGTTCAAGAGAAGCTGCCGCCGTGCGGCTTATACTCGCGGGAAAGGAAAACGGCTTCAGCCGTGAAGCTATATTAGAAAGGCTGCGTGAACTGTATGTCAGATAAATTACAAAATATAGGCGTAATAGGCCAGAGCGACGTAGTTCTCGCTTTCCGTACGCTCGGCATGCAGGTCGCGGCTGCTAAAAACCCGCAGGAAGCCGCCAGGGCTGTTCACAACTTTGTTTCAAACGGCATACACATTATTTTTATCACTGAGGATGTTGCCCGCGGCATACCTGAAATACTGTCTAAATACAATGACAATCCAGATGTAAGCCTTATACCTATACCAGGCGCATCACAAACAGAAGGCTTCGGCATGCAGCGGCTAAACGCCAATATAGAGCGTGCGGTCGGCGCCAACATTTTGCTTAACAACACGGAGGAATAAAGCACATGGCACAAGGAACCATTATTAAAGTATCCGGCCCGCTGATCGTAGCAGACGGCATGACGGATGCGCGTATGTACGACGTAGTTCGCGTAAGCGAAAAGCGCCTCGTAGGCGAAATAATAGAGCTTAGAGGCGGCAGGGCGTCCATACAGGTATATGAGGAAACCGCCGGCTTAGGCCCGGGAGAACCTGTTTATTCTACTGGCGCTCCCCTATCTGTAGAGCTCGGGCCTGGGCTTATCGAATCAATATTCGACGGAATTCAAAGACCGCTTACAGCTATAAAGGACGAGATAGGCGACCGTATAACGCGCGGCGTCGACGTACCTTCGCTAAACCGCGAAAAGCTATGGGCGTTCGAGCCTAAAAAAGCTGTGGGCGATAAGGTTTCTTCGGGCGATGTGTTAGGCGTTGTGCAGGAAAGCGTAGTTATAGAGCACAAGATAATGGTGCCAAACGGCATTAGCGGCACAATAAAGAGCATACGTTCAGGCTCCGCGAAGGTTGAAGACACCGTATGCACCATTGTTGACAACAAAGGCGTTAATCACGATATAAACATGATACAGCGCTGGCCGGTGCGCCGCGGCAGACCTTACAAAGAAAAGATTTCTCCATCAAACCCGATGATCACAGGGCAGCGCGTAATAGACACGTTCTTCCCGATAGCTTCAGGCGGCACTGCGGCAGTTCCCGGACCTTTCGGTTCAGGCAAAACCGTTGTTCAGCACCAGCTTGCAAAGTGGGCGGACGCAGACATAATCGTATATGTAGGCTGCGGAGAGCGCGGCAACGAAATGACGGACGTTCTTATGGAATTTCCTAACCTGCACGACCCGAGAACAGGCGAAACGCTTATGAAGCGCACGGTGCTTATAGCGAACACATCGGATATGCCTGTCGCGGCGCGCGAAGCGTCAATATATACGGGCATTACCATTGCCGAATACTACCGGGACATGGGCTATAAAGTAGCCATTATGGCAGACTCCACTTCACGCTGGGCTGAAGCGCTGCGCGAAATGAGCGGGCGTCTTGAGGAAATGCCTGGCGAAGAAGGATATCCTGCCTATCTTTCAAGCCGTATCGCGGAATTCTACGAGCGCGCCGGCGTAGTAAAGGTAAACGCCAGCGAGGAACGCTTCGGTTCTATATCCGCAATAGGCGCTGTTTCACCTCCCGGCGGCGATATTTCAGAGCCTGTTTCTCAGGCTACTCTGCGCATAGTAAAGGTGTTCTGGCGCTTGTCCGCGCCGCTTGCCTATATGCGCCACTTCCCCGCTATCGACTGGCTGCAGTCCTACTCCTTATACCTTGATTCATTAGAAACCTGGTTTACTGAAAATGTAGCGCAGGATTGGAACGCTTTGCGCCTTGAAGCTATGAGCATACTTCAAAGAGAAGCCGAGCTTGATGAAATAGTCCGTCTTGTAGGCATAGACGCCCTCAGCTGGGAAGACAGGCTTACAATGGAAGTCGCCCGCAGCATACGCGAAGACTACCTGCATCAAAACGCTTTTGACGATACCGATACCTATACGTCCGTTCAAAAGCAATATCAGATGCTGAAGCTTATTTTAAACTACGGGCACATGAGCAAGCGGGCCTTATCCTCGGGCGCGGCTCTCAGCGAAGTGCTGAGCCTGCCTGTACGCGACAAGATAGCCCGCGCCAAATACCTGTCCGAAGACGAGCTTGCCACCTTCGACAAATACGAATCGGAGCTCAGCGCCCAGGTTGCCCGCCTTGCTGAAGGAGGAGTGTAATATGCTTAAAGAATACCGCAATATACAGGAAGTCGTAGGCCCGCTTCTGCTGGTTGAAAATGTATCCGGCGTTACCTATGACGAACTTGTAGAGATAGAGCAGAAAAACGGCGAAATACGCCGCGGCAAAGTATTGGAAGTAGACGGCGACAAGGCGCTTGTTCAGCTTTTTGAATCGAGCCACGGCCTTAAAATATCAGACAGCAAGGTCAGGTTCTTAGGCCGCGGCATAGAGCTTTCGCTTTCCATGGATATGCTCGGCAGAATTTTTGACGGCATGGGCAACCCAAGGGATAACGGTCCCGCGATAATACCGGAAGAGCGCCGCAACATAAACGGAGAGCCTATTAACCCCGCGGCGCGCGACTATCCAAGCGAATTTATACAGACTGGCATTTCAGCAATAGACGGCCTTAATACGCTTGTCCGCGGGCAAAAGCTTCCCGTATTTTCGGGCAACGGCCTTCCACACTCCCAGCTTGCAACGCAGATTGCAAGGCAGGCAAAGGTTTTAGGCACAGGCGAGCAGTTCGCCGTTGTTTTCGCCGCTATAGGAATAACCTTTGAAGAAGCGGACTATTTTATACAAGACTTTACCAAAACCGGCGCAATAGAACACGCGGTGCTGTTTGTAAACCTTGCAAACGACCCCGCAATAGAGCGTATAGCTACGCCTCGCATGGCTCTTACTGCCGCCGAGTACTTAGCCTATGAAAAGGGCATGCACGTGCTTGTAATAATGACGGATATTACCAACTACGCGGAAGCTCTGCGCGAAATATCCGCAGCGCGCAAGGAAGTCCCCGGCCGCCGCGGTTATCCTGGCTACCTCTACACAGACCTTGCGTCAATTTACGAGCGCGCCGGAAGAATAAAAGGCAAAAAGGGCTCTATAACCCAGCTTCCTATACTTACCATGCCCGAGGACGACATAACCCACCCCATACCGGACCTTACCGGCTACATAACGGAAGGGCAGATAATATTAAGCAGAGACCTTTACCGCGTAGGCGTAGAACCGCCTATAAACGTTCTGCCGTCGCTTAGCCGCCTTAAAGACAAGGGCATAGGCGAAGGAAAAACAAGGGAAGACCACGCCCCCACCATGAACCAGCTGTTCGCCGCTTATTCGCGCGGAAAAGAAGCGAAGGAGCTCGCCGTAATACTTGGCGACGCGGCTCTTTCAGATACAGATAAAATGTTCGCTCATTTTGCCGATGAGTTTGAAAAACAATACGTATCCCAGGGCTTTAACCAGAACCGCAGCATAGAAGAAACGCTTAACCTTGGCTGGGAACTTTTAAAGCTTATACCACGCAACGAGCTTAAGCGCATACGCGACGATATGGTCGATAAGTACCTTCCTAAAGAGGAGGATGCCTGATGGCACAGCAGCTGCGCGTAAACCCGACACGCATGGAGCTTACCCGCATAAAAAAGCAGCTCGCAACTGCGAAGCGCGGACACAAGCTCTTAAAGGATAAGCGTGATGAGCTTGTAAGGCGTTTTGTTGAAGTAGCGCGTGAAAACGCCCGCCTGCGCAAGCAGGTTGAAAACAGCCTTCAGATTGCGCTTAAGCAATTTGCAATGGCGCGCGCCGTTATGGACGGCCCTTCGCTTGAAAGCGCCCTGCTCTACCCCGCGCGAAGCGCAAAAATAACAATAAGCGATGAAAATATTTTGTCAGTCCATGTCCCAAAAATAGAGCTTGACATGGATTCGCTCAGCAAAACGGTTCAGCCCTACGGCTTTGCAGATACCTCTTATGAGCTTGACGAAGCAATATCCACTATGGCGTCTATATTGCCGGAGCTTTTGCAGCTTGCTGAAACCGAAAAGACCTGCTTCCTGCTCGCGGATGAAATCGAAAAGACCCGCCGCCGCGTTAACGCGCTCGAATACGTGATGATACCTCAGTTTGAAGAATCCATACGCGTAATAACGATGAAGCTTGACGAAGCGGAGCGCAGCTCCATAATACGCCTTATGAAAGTAAAGGAAATGATCGCGGACAGGCAGTAGTGTTTTTGCTTAAATCTGTTTTTAAATGCTCTGAGAATATTCTCGGAGCATTTTTTTGCGGCTGTGTTTTATTAGCGTTAAAAAAACGAGTAAGGCTTTTGCAGTGGCGCAGAAGCGACGCAATATTATTTGGCGTAGCGAATTACATATTGCATAGCGGCCCAATTCCACTATCTTGTAAGGGATAAAGGCTCGTGTTATACTTTTATCCGGGCTTTGCCCGAAAGGAGAGCAAATGCAGAATTCCATTGTCGTAAAAGGAGCAAGGGTAAACAACCTTAAAAATATAAATTTAACCATTCCGCGCAACGAATTGATAGTTTTTACGGGGCTTTCAGGCTCCGGCAAATCTTCGCTCGCGTTTGATACCATATATGCAGAAGGCCAGCGCCGATATGTAGAAAGCCTGTCCTCTTACGCCCGCCAGTTTTTAGGGCAGATGGACAAACCGGACGTTGACTCCATAGAGGGGCTCTCCCCCGCCATATCCATAGACCAAAAATCCACAGTGCACAACCCGCGCTCAACCGTTGGCACTGTTACCGAAATACATGACTATTTGCGTCTTCTATACGCGCGCATAGGAATACCGCACTGCCCTAAATGCGGCAGAGAGATAAAGCAGCAAACGGTAGACCAGATGGTGGATATAATATCAGCCTATCCTAAAGGCACCAGGCTTTATATTATGGCGCCTGTAATACGCGGCCGCAAGGGCGAGCACAGCAAGATGCTTGAAAGCGCAAAAAAAAATGGCTTTGTACGCGCCCGTATAGACGGCGAAATATACACGCTTGATGAAACGCCTAAGCTTGATAAGCGCAGAAAACACAACATAGACATAGTTGTAGACAGAATTTCAATAAGGGAAGGACTGCAGTCAAGGCTTACAGATTCGCTTGAAACCGCGCTAAAGCAGTCGGGCGGTTTAGCCACAGTGCAGGTTGTGGGCGGAGAAGATAAGATATTCTCTCAAAACTACGCCTGTCCCGACTGCGGAATAAGCCTTGAGGAGCTTTCGCCCCGCATGTTTTCTTTTAACAGCCCCTACGGCGCCTGTCCCGTATGCTCAGGGTTAGGCAAATTTATGAACGTTTCCAAAGACCTTATAATACCGGACATGAGCAAGTCCTTAAACGAAGGCGCTATAAGCGTTATGGGCTGGAACAGCGCCGGCAGCAGCCGCAGCACATCGCATATGCTTTTCGTAGGGCTTGCAGAAAAATACGGCTTCAGCATGGATACGCCTGTTGGAGAGCTTCCGGATAAAATACTTGATATAATATTGAATGGAAGCAAGGGTGAAAAAGTCCCCGTACGCTTTGAATCGCTCTCTGGTTCCGGAGTGTACAATCTGGTTTACGAGGGCATAATACCTTCCACAATGCGGCGTTACAGGGAAACCTCCAGCGAAAACACAAAGGCTATGTATGAAGAATATATGCGCGAAGAGCCTTGTTCCGCATGCCACGGCATGCGCCTGCGCCCCGAAGCGCTTGCGGTTGCCATAAACGGCGTAAATATAGCTCAGCTTAGCGACATGAATCTCGCTAAGGCTATAAGCTTTTTGGATAATTTAACTTTAAGCGATACGGAGCATTTTATTGCGGACCAGATTTTAAAGGAGCTGCATTCAAGGTTAGGCTTTTTGTGCAACGTGGGTTTGGAGTACTTGACTTTGTCAAGAGCCGCTTCAACGCTTTCCGGCGGCGAAGCGCAGAGGATACGCCTTGCTACGCAGATAGGCTCGCAGTTAGTCGGCGTGCTGTATATTCTTGATGAGCCGAGCATAGGCCTGCACCAGCGCGACAACCGCCGCCTTATAGAAACGCTTAAAAAGCTGCGCGACCTTGGCAATACGCTTATAGTTGTAGAGCACGATGAAGAAACCCTGCGCTCAGCAGATTATATTGTGGACATTGGTCCCGGAGCCGGCGAGCACGGCGGAGAAGTCGTAGCTCAGGGCAGAATTGACGATATTATCGCTTCCCCGCGCTCCGTTACAGGCAAATACCTGAGCGGCGAAAGGCAGATTTCCATACCTGAAAAAAGGCGCAAGCCTGCAGGATGGCTTACCATAAAAGGCGCTAAAGAAAATAACCTTAAAAATATAGACGTAAGTTTCCCATTGGGTGTGTTTTGCTGTGTGTCAGGCGTGTCCGGTTCAGGCAAAAGCAGCCTTGTAAACGAGATACTCTATAAAGCGTTAGCGCGCGATTTAAACCGAGCAAAAACAGTTCCCGGCAAATACAATTCCATGCTCGGCACAGAACAGCTTGATAAAATAATAAATATAGACCAGTCCCCCATAGGCAGAACGCCGCGCAGCAACCCTGCAACCTATACGGGACTTTTTGATCATATACGCAACGTGTTTTCCCAGCTTCCGCAGTCAAAGGCCAGAGGATACGACATGGGTCGCTTTTCGTTCAATGTGCGCGGAGGCCGCTGCGAAGCGTGCAAGGGCGACGGATTGATAAAGGTTGAAATGCACTTTATGGCGGACCTTTACGTGCCGTGCGAGGTGTGCGGCGGAAGGCGCTACAACAGGGAAACCCTTGAAATCAAATACCACGGGCTTAACATATCCGACGTTTTAGGCCTTACTGTGGAAGAAGCAATGAAAGTGTTTGAAAACCTGCCGCAGGTTATGGCAAAGCTTCAAACGCTCTACGACGTGGGGCTTGGCTATATACGCTTAGGACAAAGCAGCACTACGCTTTCAGGCGGCGAAGCGCAGAGGGTAAAGCTTGCGACGGAGCTTAGCAGAAGGGCTACCGGCAGAACCATCATATTGCTTGACGAGCCTACAACAGGGCTTCACGCAGACGATGTAAAACGGCTCATACAGGTGCTTCAGCGTTTAACAGACAACGGCAACACCGTGCTCGTTATAGAGCACAACCTTGACGTGCTTAAAACAGCTGACTATATAATAGACTTAGGCCCTGAAGGCGGGGATAATGGCGGCAGGATCATAGCTAAAGGCACGCCTGAAGAAATAATAAAAGAGAAAAAGAGCTATACCGGTTACTACCTTAAGCAGGCTGGAATAAAATAAAAAGCCCGTTAAAATATGAATATGTCTGATAAGCTTTCCTGCGAAAGCCTTATAATAAAAACGTTCCGTTAAGCCAAACGCTCTCGCGGAGCGTTTTTATTGTAATTGTAGAATAATTTTATTTAAATAAGAGCGCCTTTATTTATTCTTTTTGTTTGCTAAATATATTATATATTTAATAAACTGAATTGCGCGGTATTTCGGCTGAATATTTGTATGCACATAAAATAAAGAGCTTTTCGCCAGGATCCGGCAATTCCTTGATATAATTCTCCGTTTGCCATATAATATCAATAATAATTTTAGGAGGCTCTAACATGGAAAACGCAAATAAAAACTATGTCGGCCCCGGTAAACTTTGGTTGCATCTTAAAATTACTTTTTTAGGCTTGCTCGCACGCCTTCTGGCTCTCGCGCCTGCATGGCTTTTCGCCTTTGGATATTATCTTCCCGTACAGGAAAACGCAAGGTTTTTTGTGTCCGCTCTTTTATGCGTGCCGCTTTATATTTTAATTGTTCTGCCAAGCAGGTTTTATTCGCGCGGCGAGCTTTACGCTTACAGCTTTAATCTGCCGTATAATAAAACCAAATACTCGACTGCGCTTTGTCTTGCCTTAAAGCGCTTCATTAGGGTAGCGCTTTGGATACTGCCTTTGTTTATATTCGTTACGGGCTTTCATTACCTTTGGTTTATAGGCGATGCCACAAAGCTGTTTAAAACAATGCGCGCCGCGGGGTCTTTTTTTGGCGGAAGCACCGCTCTTGGCTTCCTGGTTTTAGTTGTATTTTTCTTTTTAGCGCTTATATTGGGGTTCGTGGGATGGCGCCGTTATATAGCGGCGGAATTTATAGCCTTCACAAAGCCCGACTTAAGCACGCTTTTTAAGGACAACCGCGTTGTGATGCAGAAAAATTCCTCCGGCATATTCAGAGCAACTGCGCGCAACTTTTTAATAATGCTGCCGTTTATCGCCCTTGTGCTTTTCTTTGTAAGCTCCGAAATATCTACAAGGCTTACTGGAGACGCTTCAAGCGACGTTTTTGTACTGCTTGAAGCGATAACCACGCTAAACTTTTCATATAATACGTTTATATACTGCCTTATAGCGTTTTTAGCGCTTTATCTGCCGTTTGTAACGTTCAGAAAGCAGCAGCTTGCAAAGGCAATGCGTCCTTTAGAATAAATTATGCGCATAGACAAGCTTGTTTCATCCTTAGGGCTTTACAGCCGCAGGGAAATAAAAAAGATGGCGCGAAACGGAAGGGTTTGCGTAAGCGGCAAACCTGTGCTCGATTCCGCCGAAAACTTTAATTCAGACGCCGATACGCTTGCAATAGACGGCGTTTTAATAGACACAGAGCTTAACCATAATATTATGATGAACAAGCCTGTGGGCTATGTTACCGCAAGTCAGGATGAAACAAGCAAAACCGTATTTGACCTGCTTCCGGAAAGGTACCTGCGCCTTAAATGCATGCCTATAGGCAGGCTGGATAAAGATACGCACGGTCTGCTGCTGTTTACTACGGATGGAGAGCTTAACCACAGGCTCTGCTCACCTAAGCGTGAAATAGAAAAACTGTACAGGGCGCTTGTAACGGGCAGCGTAGGGGTTCAAGCCGTACAGGCCTTTAAAAGCGGCGTTATATTAAAGGATTTTACCGCAAAGCCCGCAATCCTTGAAATTGAACATTTTGACGGTGAAAACACCGTTTGCAGCGTAAGCATTAAAGAAGGCAAGTATCACCAGGTAAGGCGTATGTTTTCCGCCGTCGGGCACACCGTTTTAGACCTTGAAAGACTGTCTTTCGGAAGCCTGCGCTTGGATCCTGGCTTAAAATCAGGTGCGTGGAGAGAGCTGTCCGATAGAGAAACAGATTTGCTCAGAAGGAGCGTAGGGCTTGGCTGAACAGTATTTTGAACCCAATCCGACAGTTAAAAGCTCGCCTGTCTTAACGCAGGTGGATTTTGACGGCAGCAGTTTCAGCTTCTATACGGATTCCGGCGTTTTTTCCAAGGGCAAGCTCGACAAAGGCACATATTTGCTGCTTAAAAGCCTGCCTGAAAATTTTTCCGGCAGCGTATTAGACCTTGGCTGCGGCTGGGGCGCAGTGGGAATTATAGTTTCCAAATATTTTAGCGACGTTAAAGTAACCATGAGCGACATAAATTCCAGGGCAGTAGAGCTTGCTGAAAAGAACGCGGAGCTTAACGATGCGGATGCGCAGGTAATTCAAAGCGACGGATTTAAAAACATTTTAGATTCCTTTGACAATATTTTGCTTAATCCGCCCATAAGGGCCGGCAAGCAAACGGTTTATGAGCTTTTTAAGCAATGCTCGCTTCATATCAAGCGGCGCGGCGCCCTGTATATAGTGATAAGGAAGCAACAGGGAGCATCGTCCGCTAAAGAGTTTCTTTCAACGTTATTTAACAGGGTAGAAACCATAGGTCGCAAAGCTGGCTACCATGTAATTATGTGTAAGGAGGTTAATTATGAAATTTAACAAAGATTTTTTTGACGAACCTATTGACCGCACCAAGACAAACAGCACCAAGTGGTGCAACCGCGACGTTATGCCGGAAGGCGGCGTGCCGCTCTGGGTAGCGGATATGGACTTCCGCTGCGCACCTGCGATTAAAGAAGCGCTTGTACAAAGGGCAAAACATCCGGTTTACGGCTATACCATGGTAAGCGACGAATGCTTTTCAGGGTTCATAGACTTTTTTAAGCGGCATCACAACGTAAGCATAAAAAAGGAAAACATATCAATGATTCCTTCCGTGGTGTCAGGCCTCCGCATATGCGTGAATGTGTTTACTCAGCCTAAGGACAAGGTTTTAATTTTAACGCCTATATACGGGCCGTTCTATTCCGCAATAGAAGCAAGCGGCAGAACCGTTCTTGAGCTTCCCATGGAGCGCGATGAAAAAAACCGCTACGTTTTGGATTTTGTAAGACTTGAAGAAGCGCTTAGCCAGGACATCAAGATGTTCTTGCTCTGCAACCCACACAATCCTGTATCAAGGCCTTGGTCTAAAGACGAGCTTACAAAAATAGCCAGTCTGTGCAAAAAATACAATGTGCATCTTGCATCAGACGAAATCCACTGCGATTTTGTTTTCCCGCCGAATGAGTTTGTAAGCATAATGTCCATAGAAGAAGCGGCTCCAAACACCGTTTCCATGACGTCAAACAGCAAAACGTTTAACATTGCCGGCTTAAAGCAGGCATGGATGATATGCCGCGACAAAGATACATTAAGCAAAATAGAAAACTATAAATTTGAATGCGGCATAGAAGCAGGCAACATATTCGCAATGGAGGCAAACAAGGCCGCCTATGCCGAAGGGGACGAATGGCTTTATGGAATGCTCAAGTATCTGCAGTCCAACCAAAAAGCGCTTAAAAAGTTCGTGAAAGAAGAGCTTCCCATGGCGAAGCTTACCCCCATGGAAGCGACATATCTGGCTTGGCTCGATGTAAGCGCCTACGAAACAGACAACGAAGCCTTAACTAAGCGCTGCTACGAAAACGGGGTCGCCGTAAACAGCGGCACTATATTCGGCGCTGAAACAGGCAAGGGCTTCATAAGGATTAACTACGCCTGCCCTGAAAAAAGCCTTATAAAGGGGCTTAAACGTTTAAAGAAAGCATTGCTTAACAAGGAGTAACGATATGGATAAGTTAAATGAAATATTAGAAGATTTAAGGCCGCAGATGGTTTCTTCCCTCCAGGACTGGGTACGCACGCCAAGCGTAAAAAGCGAAAAGGAAGAAAACGCTCCGTTTGGGAAGGACATAAGAAAAATGCTTGACAAGGCGCTTGATCTATGCGAGCGCTTAGGCTTTGACACGTTCAATGCGGACGGGTTCGCCGGCCACGCAGAAATGGGCGAAGGCAGCGATGAGGACGCGCTCGTAATACTCGTTCACTTAGACGTAGTGCCTGTTGGCGACGGCTGGACAAAAGAACCCTTTAAAGGAGAAATTATAGATAACGTAATATACGGACGCGGTACAAGCGACGACAAGGGGCCCGCCGTTGCGGCGCTCTACGCCATGTACGCCGTAAAGCAGGCGGGTATTCCGCTTAAGCGCAAGGTGCGCATAATATTCGGCTGCGATGAAGAAAGCGGCATGGAAGGCTTGAAGTATTACAAAACAAAGCTGTCCCTCCCGCGCTCGGGCTTCAGCCCCGATGCAAGCTATCCTGTAATAAACATAGAAAAAGGCATGCTTGGCGTTCAAATAAACGCGCGTCCTTCTAAAAACGGGCTGCAAATTATAAGCTGGTCAACAGGCGACAGGTCAAACGTAGTGCCTGGAATTTCGTCCGCAGTCGTAGCTGCGGGCGAGGAAATACTGCCTGAGATAAAAGAAATAAGCCAAAAATACGGTTTCAGCGCCGAAGCCCAGAAAGAAAACGATAATATGCGCATTACCGTAACAGGCGCAGCGGGCCACGCCGCGTACCCGCAAAACGCCAAAAACGCGATAGGCGCTATGCTTATTCTGCTTAAGGAGCTTGGCGTACAAGGTCCTGTTAAAACGCTTGCAGAAACAATCGGCATGGATTATTCGGGGCGCGGGCTTGGCATAGCGATGGAAGACAGCTTAAGCGGCAAACTCACATGCAATTTGGGCGTTATACGCGTCGACGCGGATCACGTTTACGCGACGCTAGATATACGCTGCCCCTTGCTTGCCGACAGGGACTGCGCATTAAAAATTATAAAGCTTCACCTGCCGGGTTTTGAGATTATAAAAACGATGGACACCGCGCCGCATTTTGTTCCGGAAAGCAGCGAGCTGATACAGAAGCTTCTTGAAGCCTACAATGAAGTAACTGGGCTTGAAAAAAAGGCCGTCGCAACAGGCGGCGGCACTTACGCGAAGATGCTTGAAGAAGGCGTCGCTTTCGGAGCGTCTTTCCCTGGCGATCCTGACGTTGCCCACCAGGCCGATGAACATGTGGACTTAGACAAGCTTTTTGATTCCATGAAGATATTTGCATATTCCATAATAAAATTAGCAGCGGAGGAAAAATAAATGCAGCAAAAAGAGCTAACCTGTATATCCTGCCCTATGGGTTGCCGCATTACCGTAACGCTTGAAAACGGCGTTGTTACAAAGGTAGAAGGCAACACCTGCAAGCGGGGAGAAATTTACGCGCGTCAGGAATGCGTGTCCCCCGTGCGCATGGTAACGGCGGTGGCGCCCGTAAAGGGCAGTCCCATGCCTGTGAGCGTAAAGACGTCGCGCCCTATACCAAAAGGCAAAATCAAAGAATGTATGAATGCAATAAACCACGCCAAGTTCTCCGTTCCTATACTTTTAGGCGACGTGCTTATTAAAAACGTTGCCGGCACAGACGCCGACATAGTCGCGACAAAGGACATAGTATGACTACGCTGGCGCCCATTAAAATGCTGCCGGCATACCGTTACGGCAGCATGACCCCGTGGGGCGGGGACAGCCTGCGCACGCTTTTTAACCGGAGCATACCAGACAAGAGAACAGGCGAAAGCCTTGAAGTAAGCTGCCTTGAAGGTTTAAACAGCGCGGACTGTAACGGCAATTCTCTTTCAAAGCTTATAGATATTTACGGTAAGGATTTATTAGGCGCTGATTTATCTATGCCTTTTCCGCTTTTGCTTAAAATAATATCCGCCGGGGACAAGCTGAGCGTTCAAGTGCATCCTGACGACGACTATGCGTTTGCGAAAGAAAAAAAACTTGGTAAAACTGAAGCGTGGATTATATTAAACGCCAAAAAGGACGCCAAAATAGTTTACGGCATAAAAAAAGGCGTAACAAAAGAAGATCTTAAAAACGCATTTTTAAACGACACAAAAAAGATACCTGATCTTTTGCGTTTCGTGCCGGTTAAATCAGGCGACGCCTTTTATATCCCTTCAGGCACTGTGCATGCCATAGGCGAAGGCATTACGCTGTACGAAATACAGCAGAGCAGCGACATAACATACCGCTTTTACGATTGGGACAGGGTTGACAGCTCAGGCAACAGGCGCGCGCTGCACATAGAAGACGCGTTAAACGTAAGCGATCTTTCTTTCAGCGGCAGCGCTGTAAAGCCTAAGCCATTAGAAATTAAAAACGGCAGGCTTGAAGAAATATTCAGCACGCCGTACTTCGTTACAAACCGCTATACGGAATGCGAAAACGCGATAATAAAAAACACTCCTGAGCGCTTTAAAATGCTTACTTTAATAAAGCCGGGCGTTATAGCATGGAAAGACGGTTCAATGCATTTAAACGCAGGCGACACCGTTTTCCTTCCCGCCAGCGGTTTTGACATTAAATTAAGCTGCCCGCTTGCCCTGCTGTCCATGCCGGGCGGCAATTAAAGGCTTACTATTAGCACGGAGGCGTATTATGAAACCTCGCATCGCCCTGCTTGCAACGGGCGGAACAATAGCCAGCATGCGTTCTGCAAACGGGCTGGAGCCCGCCCTTCGCGCAAGCGAAATATTGCAGATACTGCCGCAGCTTAGTCAAAACTACGATATAGTTCCAAAGGACGTATTTTCGCTTGATTCAAGCAACATACAGCCGGAAGAATGGGGCATATTGGCACGTGAAGCGCTTGCGGCGCTTGAAAATTCCGACGGCGTAGTTATAACCCACGGCACAGACACCATGGCGTACACAGCTTCTGCTCTAAGCTTTATGCTTAACGGCATAAAAAAGCCCGTAGTAATTACAGGCTCGCAACTCCCGCTTAATTTTCCGTATTCAGACGCGCCGCTCAACCTTGAGCAGGCCTTTTCGGTAGCCGCATGCGCTGAGCCAAGCGTGTACATATCCTTTCACAACAAGGTTATATTCGGCACGCGCGCAGTGAAAATGCGTACGCTTTCTTTCGACGCATTTGATTCTATAAACGCGCCGCCTGTCGGATATTTTGACGCTGAAGGCCTGCACCTTGAAAAATTCAATCCGCCTGCGCCGCCGCCTTTCAGCAAGCAGGACATGCTTAAAATAGACAGCAGGGTCTTCCTTTTAAAGCTCATGCCTGGAACGGATACCGAAATATTCCGCCACATAAAAAAAGCCGATTACAAGGGTCTTGTTATGGAAGCATTCGGCCTTGGCGGCCTGCACTATATAAGGCGCAACCTGGTTAAAAGCCTTCAGGAATTATCTTCGGGCGGCATTATAACCCTTGTTACTACGCAGTGCATGTATGAAAAGTCCGACTTCTCCGTGTACGAGGTCGGGCACGGCATTTTAAGCAGCAAAAACGTGTACGGCGCGCACGACATGACCACGGAAGCCGCCGTTACAAAGCTTATGTGGATATTGGCGGACAAAGAAAACAGGCTCGGCCTTATAAGCCGCTCCCTCTGCCACGAGATGATAGATTAAAATGCCGCAAATCTATTTCTTCCAGCTTGGCGCAAAAAGCGCGTATATTATGCAAATTTGTGTTTTTTTATTATTGTTTATATTAAATTAAATATTTATATAAACTTTGTTTTATATGCGCCCTGTAAGCAAAACATGTCTTTATAGTTATTCAAATTTATAGTTGTTCAAATTCAAAACAGCGTATGGATTCGTTTCAGGTTAAGCTGATTTTATTAAGTATTAGAGGCAATAAAAAACAATCGTCACACTGCGATTGCTTTTTAATATATGCTTATTACGCTTTCTTTACTTAAACAAGCTCGTTTTTCCGTATAAAATCGCCACTATTATGCTTATTATTATGGATATGCCTATTATGATCCAAAAGCCGTTAGGATGAGCGGCGTATGGCATGCCTTCTATATTCGCTACGTTCATGCCGTAGGCGCTGAAAATAACCGTAGGCACGCTCATAACAAGAGTAACAACGGCGAGCGTTTTCATGACTAAGTTAAGGTTATTGGATATTACAGAAGCGTAGGCGTCCATAAGGCCGCTCAATACGCCTGAATATATGCTCGCCATTTCTATAGCCTGCTCGTTTTCCACTATTACGTCTTCAAGCAGGTCGGAATCCTCCGGGTACTTGCGTATAAGCTCAGTGCGGAACAATTTTTTCATGACCGCCTCGTTTGACTTTAAAGCCGTTGTAAAATACAGCAGGCTTTTTTCAAGGCGTAGCATCTCTATAAGCTCCCTGTTTTTGGTGGACTTGCGAAGCTTGTTCTCTACCTCTTCGCTCTTTTTATCTATAACGTGCAGGTAGTTTAAAAACAGCTCGGACATGCTGTAAAGTATTTGTAATATAAAGCGGGAGCGCATTTGAGAGCGGAAAGAGCGCGACATGCCTTCTTTAAAGTTGCGCAAGACCTGCGTTTCTTCGCTGCAAATGGTGATTATTACGTCGTCAACCACAATTATTGATAAAGGTATAGTAGTGTACAGCTCTGTATGGTCGTCTTCTTCGAGGGCTGGAATGTTTACTAAAATCATGGTGTAGTTGTCCTCTGTTTCCATACGGGAACGCTCGTCAATATCCAAAGCGTACCTTAAAACAGCAGTATCAAGCTTATAGCGGTTTGCTATCTTCTGTATTTCGCTCTCGTCCGGAGCCACCATGTTAATCCAGCCGCCGCTGGATGGTAAATCTGTCTTTGACAGCTGCATGCCGTCTGAAATAAAAAATTCTATCATTAGAAAACCTCCTCTATCTCCGTACAGAGCGTAACCGCCCCGTACCGGCATATTTTTTTAAATTTAAATTACTCGATCGGGGCTCTGGGTCCATACAAACTCACTTCCTTTAATGGCGTTACGTTAAAATTTATAGCACTTTTTTCAAAATGCTGTCAATAGAGGTTTAAAAAATTCTGTCCAGAAAGTACTTTCCCCAGGCAAGCGCCTCACGGGCATGATTTTTAAACCAGTATTCGGATTTTATTGGGCTTGGTATGCCTTCTACATGTTCAACCCCAAAGTCCTTAGCGATTCTCATGGCTCTTGGCAGATGGTAGTCGCTTGTTACTATGGCAATATTAGTATCAGGCGGAAGCATAGCCAGCGTGTTTTTGATATTTTCCTTGGTGCTCATACTGTTTTTTTCCTGAAAAATATGTTCGGACGGCACGCCCTGAGCTACGAGCCAGTCGTGCATGGCCTGCGCTTCGGGCACGGGCTCGTCCTTCCCCTGCCCGCCCGTTACTACTATGTAACGCGGTTTTTCTTTATATGCTTCAAGCGCTTTCTTAAGCCTCCATTCGAGCTGTACGCTTAAGCTTCCGTCCTCTTTTACCTGCGCGCCTAAAACAACAATGGCCTGCGACTCTCCTTCTGCTTTAGGCAGGGTAAGCTCCAAAAACAACTGATAAGCAAACATCGCTATATAGGCAATCAAAAAAAGTATTATAAGCCAAAAAATAAATTTAATAAAGGTTACAAATCCGCTTCTGCGTTTCTGTCTTGCCATGTTTTCCTCCTGTTATTCAAGCAAATTGTTTTCCCTGAAGCTGTAAGCCTTTGTGTTTGATATTATGACGTGGTCGGCCAATTTTATTCCAAGGCTTGCGCATAAAATCTGAATTTCCCTCGTCATATCTATATCGTCTTTGGAAGGAAGCGCTTCGCCCTGCGGGTGGTTGTGCGCAAGCAGAACGGAGCGCGCGTTTGAGCTGAGCAAAAAGCTCATAAGCCTTCTTACAGGTATAACGGCCAGGCCTTCGTCCCCGGAAGCTATGCGCTTGCCGGCAATTACGCGATTCTTTGCGTCCAAAGACACCGCTTCAAAGTGTTCATAGGTTTCGCCTATTAAAAGACTTCTTGCGTATGATTTGTACATGCCTGTATCTTTTAAAACGTTTTGTTCGCCCCTGCAGCTTGCAAGGTACGCCCGCATAAGAGGCAGCATAAGCGTAATAAGCGTTCCTGCGCTGTCCCCCACGCCTTCCGTCTGCTTAAGCTCCTGCAGGTCCGCTTCAAGCACTTTGCGCAGGCTTCCGAAGCGATTGATTAATGCGTGCGCCGTTTCGTTCGTATCCTTACGGGGTATGGCGAACGTTAACAGCAGCTCCAATATTTCATGCTCTGAAAAGCCTTCAAGCTTAACCTGCGCAAAGCGGCCGCGCAGCCTTTCGCGATGTCCTGAGTGCATTTCCTGTATTGTTATTCACCCGCTTCCCGTAAAAATAAATACACAGCGTCCTGTACTTCTCTCAATGAGTTCAACGTGTTTATCCTGCGCCTTAGAAATGACGCGCCTCTTTCTCCCTTCATGTACCAGGCAAAATGCTTGCGCATTTCAAGCACCGCTCTTTTTTCGCCCTTCCATTCTGCGAGCGCGTTAGCGTGATTCATAGCGCATTCCGCTTTTTCCTTTATAGTGGGCGGTGTGTAAGGCTCATCATAAATATAAGACAGGATTTCCTTAAATATAAACGGATTGCCTAAGGCGCCCCTGCCTATCATAACGCCAGCGCACGACGTTATTTTAAGCGTGTCGCAATAATCTTCTATTGAAAAAATATCCCCGTTCGCGATAACGGGCAAGGATACGCTTTTAACCACCCTGCCTATCGCGTCTCTATCGGCCTTTCCGCTGAACTGCATGGCTCTTGTCCTTCCATGCACAACTATTTCATCGGCTCCTTCGTTTTCGAGCATTTTTGCAAACGGCACGGAAACATCAGTGTCCCATCCTAAGCGTATTTTTACGCTTACGGGCAGCGAAACGGCTTTTTTAACAGACGCAACAATTGAAGCCGCCGCTTTAAAATCCTTCATAAGGGCGGCTCCGCTGCCT
Source organism: uncultured Oscillospiraceae bacterium (assembly GCA_964518875.1). Taxonomy (GTDB): domain Bacteria; phylum Bacillota; class Clostridia; order Christensenellales; family Aristaeellaceae; genus DTU024. Next base: position 22,658 of record CAZFHI010000014.1, on the reverse strand, counting down.
GAGCTGACTACCTTTTGCGCCGGACAGCCCATGTTTATGCTTATTCCATCGAAACGGCCCAAGCCCTCAAGCCTTTTAGCAGCCTCATAAAAAAACGCCGGGTCTTTGCCAAAAAGCTGCGCGTAGAGTTCCTTTTCGCCTTTAAACCTTGTTAAAAGCTGCTTATAAGCTATGTTCTTTTCAGAAGTAGTCATATAGCCCTGAGCGGAAATCATCTCTGTCGTGCAGCGGCTTGCGCCCATAGAAAAGCAAATGCTTCTAAAGGGCGCGTCGCTTATGCCGGCCAGAGGCGCAAGCTGTACGTTTACTGCCGCTGCAGCGTTTCCGTCAGAACCATGTTGCGTATTCTCCATCTCCCGCCCTCTCTTGTAAGCACTATATCGTACCTGCCGCTCTGCCATTTGGGAACAGGCCACTGATCCTGCGGCGTGGTAGCCTTATAGCTTGAGCGTATCCTTCCGTCCACGCGCGGTATGCTTTCAACAACCGTCGCCCTCGCCGTGTCTTCCCACGGCCACGACCACATCCATTCCATCTTAAGCCTGTGGTCTATGCCCGTAATGTCGTAGCGCACGTAAGGGTTCGTGCCGTCTTTAAGCGTGTTCAGCACAGGGTCCCTTGAAAGGTAGGTAGATGAAAAATAATTGTCAAGCCGGTCCGGGTCCTCTTCCATTAAAACTGTCTGGGCACGCAGCGCCATGCCGTCCTTTATTATGATGTATATGTTAGACATATTCATCGAAAAATAAAACGAAATGGTAAGCAGGCCAAGCACCAGCACTATTACAAACAGCTTGGAAGCTATGTACCATACCAGCCTGCGCAGATATTTCATGGTTCGGGAAAAAGCACCGTTCCCATTTCGTCGCCGTCTAACACCTTTAATATGTTTTCTGCATTTTCAAGAGAAAACACGCGCACCATGGGGAACTGTTTATCAAAAAGCATCTGGAATGCTGAAGCGTCCATAACGCGCAGATTCTTTTCAAGAGCTTCTTTATAGCTTAATTTTTTAATAAGCTTCGCGGATTTATCTATGTTAGGGTCTGCGGTATAAACGCCATCCACATTTTTAGCGAGCAAAAGCATGTCCGCTTTAATTTCAAGGCAGCGCAGCACTACCGCTGTGTCTGTTGTAAAGAACGGTCTCCCAAGGCCTCCTGCAAACAGAGTAATAAAGCCTTCTTTTAACGCTTCGTCCGCCTTGTCCGCTCTAAAGCCATCGCACACAGATGGCATATCTATGGCGCTGAACACCTTCGCTTTTCCTCCGGCGCGTATTATCGCATCTTTAAGGCAAAGGCAGTTAAGCACTGTTGAAAGCATGCCCATGTTGTCCGCCGTTACAGGATCCATGTTTTGGCTTGCTCCCTTGCGACCGCGCCAGATATTGCCCCCTCCTGTAACAACGGCTATTTCAAAGCCCTTTTTCTGAGCTTCTCTAAGCGCCTTTGATACGGCGTCTATCTTATTAAAATCAAACAGCCAGCCAGAGTCGCCCAGGGCTTCGCCGCTTAATTTAAGCATTACCCTTTGCATTATAACCTCCTTTAACAAAAAAAGGGTACCAAGTACCCCTTTTAATTTATACAGTTCAGTCTTTTTTCTTTGTAAGCTCTTCGATTTCCGCCTGCAGGTCGCTTGTTTTGCGCTCTATGCCTTCGCCGCACTCATAGCGCACAAAGCGGCGTATTGAAATTTTTTCTCCGCTCGCAAGGGCTACTTCGTTTACGAGGTCGGAAACCGTAATGTCGGGGTTCTTTACGAAAGGCTGTTCCATAAGGCAAACTTCCTTGTAATATTTTTCGATTCTGCCTTCAACCATGCGCTCCACGATTTTTTCGGGTTTGCCTTCGTTTATAGCCTGTATGCGAAGTATTTCTCGCTCTTTATCTATATTGGCCTGGGGCACGTCTTCCTTGGAAACGAACTGCGGGTTGCTGGCCGCAATCTGCAGTGAAACGTCGTGGCAAAGCGCCTTAAATTTTTCTGTCTTTGCAACAAAGTCTGTTTCGCAGTTCACTTCTACGAGAACGCCTATTTTCCCGCCCATATGAATGTAGCTGTCCACCATGCCTTCCGCGGCAACTCTTCCTGCTTTTTTGTTTGAAGCCGCCAGACCTTTTTCGCGCAGAATTTCAATAGCGCGGTCCATGTCTCCGTCGGCCGCTATCAAAGCCTTTTTGCAATCCATAAGACCTGCCTGCGTACGGTCGCGCAGCTCTTTTACCATTGCGGATGTAATTTCCATCTTTTCCTCCTGAATTAGTCTGCTATGATTTTTTTGGTTTCTTCGGTTTTACTGTTTTCCTGGCTTGCAGCTTCCTGGTAGCCCTGGCGGCCTTCTATTACGGCGTCCGCCATTTTTCCGGCTATAAGTTTAACCGCGCGGATGGCATCATCGTTGCCCGGTATAGGATAATCCACTTCGTCCGGATCGCAGTTGGTATCGATAATAGCAACTATCGGTATGCCTAACGTGCGCGCTTCCGCAACGGCGATATGCTCTTTCTTTGGGTCTACCACGAAAAGAGCGCCAGGCAGTTTTTTCATTTCGCGTATGCCGCCGAGATTGCGGTTAAGCTTTTCGCGCTCGTTTTTAAGATTGGCTACTTCCTTTTTTGGCAGCAGCTCAAAGCGGCCCTGCTCTTCCATTTCATCAAGCTTGTTTAAGCGGTCAATTCTCGTCTTGATTGTCGCAAAGTTTGTAAGCATGCCGCCGAGCCAGCGGTTGCTTACGTAGAACTGGTTGCAGCGCTGGGCTTCCTGCTCTATGCTTTCCTGCGCCTGCTTTTTGGTGCCTACAAACAATATAGACTTGCCTTCTGAAGCGGTTTGGCGCACAAAAGCGTACGCTTCCTCAATTTTGCGCACTGTTTTTTGCAAGTCTATAATATAGATGCCATTGCGCTGTGTGAAGATGTAGGGTTTCATTTTAGGGTTCCAGCGTTTGGTCTGGTGCCCGAAATGCACACCGGCTTCCAACAGCTGTTTCATAGAGATAACTGCCATAATACATTCCTCCTTGTTGTTCCTCCGCAGGTTTCATCGGTGAGCCACTCTATAAAAGTAAAAGAGCACAAGCATCCCATTCGCCCGCGTGCGTTATCCTGAGAATTATATCATACACGCGCGCCGCGCGCAAGCACGGCAAAGGCCTTAAGTTAAAAGTTCATTGTTTTTTTGAATCGTCATTATTCGTATTTTTAGGCTTAAGGTTCCAAAAAACAATATTCATCACGATTACTATAACGGCAACAACAGCAAGAGCGACCCAGAAGCCGATGTTCAGTCCCAGCCATTCTGTGGTTCCAAAAATATTCATCCAGATTTCTTTCCAGTTCATTTCAGCGCCTCCATATTATAGCAGTTCGCCGTAGCGGCGTACATAGGCTTTTTTCAGGCTCGTTGCCAGAACCATATACATAATTATGCACGGTATCAGATACGCAAAGTACATTGCGGGCAGAGAAACAAAGCCAAGCATTGCTCCAAGTTCCGTAAATGGAATTATTGTTAAAACTATTATGCCGGCCATGGTCAGCAGCGTTACAGGCGCTGATGCGCGGCTCTGTATAAAAGGAAGCTTGGGAGTGCGTATCATATGTATTACAAGCGTCTGGCTCCACATGGATTCAACAAACCATCCGGCCTGGAACATGCCTATATACCTTTCCTGTATGGCTTCAAGCTCTGCTCCTGCGTACAACGTGTGAAGGTCGTTAAACAGCACGCCGTCCGACACAAACATTGGGCAGAACACAAAGTACATGAATATATATGTTGTAAAGTCAAATATGGAACTGCTAGGCCCTATCCATAGCATAAAGGTCCCTACGCTTGAAGCGTCCCATTTTCTCGGCTCTAATATAAATTCCTCGTCCACGTTGTCCCAAGGTATTGCAGTGCACGACAGGTCATAAATAAGGTTGAGCAAAATCAAATGCACGCTCGTCATAGGCAGGAACGGCAAGAGCGCGGAAGCCGCAAGCACTGAAAACATATTGCCGAAGTTTGAAGACGCCGTCATTTTTATGTATTTTATCATGTTGGCATAGGTTTTACGGCCTTCGATAATGCCTTCTTCAAGAACCATAAGGTCTTTTTCAAGCAGAATAATATCAGCGGATTCCTTTGCAATGTCCACCGCAGTATCCACGGAAATGCCTATGTCCGCAGCTTTCATGGCGGCAGCGTCGTTTATTCCGTCGCCCAGAAAGCCTACGGTATGGCCTTTTTCCCTGAGCACGGAAACGACACGCGCTTTTTGATCCGGCGTGAGCTTGGCGAACACGTCCGTTGTATCCGCAGCCTCCGCAAGCTCTTCATCGCTCATATTTTCAACGTCAGACCCAAGCAGCATATTGCGCACCTCAAGCCCTACCTGCTTGCATATGGTGCGGGTAACCTTATCGTTATCGCCGGTAAGTATCTTTGTAGTGACGCCGTGGTCCTTAAGCGCCTTAATCGCGTCTGCGGTAGATTCCTTAGGAGGATCCAGAAACGCAAGATAGCCTATAAGAACCATGTCGCGCTCGTCCTTAACGCCGAAAGTGCCGACAGGAGACGGGTTGTTTTTCTGCGCTATCGCAAGAACACGGAAGCCTTTATCGTTAAGGCCGTCGACGGTTTCCAGTATGCGGCGGCGTATGTCGTCAGTAAGAAGCTGCACGCTGCCGTCAATCTCGGCGTAGTTGCATATGGAAAGCATTTCCTCAACCGCTCCCTTAGTAACCATTTGCGTTTTCCCCGCCTTGTTCTGCACAACGGTTGTAAGACGGCGGCGGGTAAAATCAAACGGTATCTCGTCGACCTTTACATAGTTTTCAGAAAGATCCACAAGGCTTTTATCCTCCGCCTCCTCTTCCTCGGTTTTATTTATTATGGCTAAATCCATGAGGTTTTTGTACCCGGTCTGAAAATAACTGTTAAGATACGCGTGGCGAAGAACGCGCGCGTCCTCTTTCCCGTTCACGTTCAAATGATATTCAAGCACTACCTTGTCCTGAGTGAGCGTTCCTGTTTTATCGGCGCACAGTATGTCCATGGCGCCAAAATTTTGTATAGAGTTAAGGCTTTTAACAACCGTTTGCTTTTTGCTCATTGAAACGGCGCCTTTGGCAAGGCATGTAGTTACTATCATAGGTAGCATTTCAGGCGTAAGCCCGACCGCTATGGATATTGCAAACAGGAAGGCTTCAAGCCAGTTGCCTTTGGTAATGCCGTTTATAAAGAAAACCAGCGGCACCATTACGAGCATAAATCTTATAAGCACCCATGAAACGGCGTTCACCCCCTTGGTAAAGCTCGTTTCAACAGGCTCTTCAGCGACCGCTGACGCCATAGAGCCAAACAGCGTATTATCGCTCACGCACACAACAACTGCCGTTGCGCTGCCGGATATTACGTTGCTTCCCATAAAGGCTACGTTTGTATAGTCCGTAATGCTTTCTTTTTTGTCGTTCAACTCAGCCATTTTTTCAACCGGCTCGCTTTCGCCCGTTAAGCTTGACTGGCTTATAAATAAGTCCTTCGCTGATAAAATGCGCAAATCGGCAGGTATCATATCCCCTGCCGACAGATGTACTATATCCCCAACTACCAGTTCGTCCATCGGGATTTCTATGTGCTTTTGTTCTTTTCTTGTAACAGTGCATGTTGTCGTTATAAGCGCAAGCAGCTTTTCCGCAGCGTCCCCGCTGCGCGATTCCTGCACAAACCTGAGCGTTCCTGAAATTATGACCATGGTCATAATTATTATAACGGTAAAAGCGCTAAAATCCTCGGGCTCGCTGCCTAAAAGAGAAAAACGGGGAAGCAGCATATCCGTAATGGCGGACACTATGGCCAGACAAAACAGTATGGCCGTAAACGGGTTTATAAACGATTCAGCCAGGCGTTTCGACATGGATTTTTCCTTTTCACGCGTTATCTTGTTGGAGCCGTATTTACCGCGGCTTGAATCAACAGCGTCTTCATCCAGGCCATCGAGCGTAGTATTCAGTTTTTTTAAAACCTCGTCGATGGAATTTGTCGCCGCAAAATTTATCTTGCGGTTTGATTCGCTGCGAACAGCCTGTTTTTGACCATTCTGGCCGATGTTTTTTTTGTTTGGCCTTTTGCTCATTTTATTCCTTCCTCTTTTTTAATTTGCAGTATGCCCCGCGCAAAAAATGAAAGCCTATATGCGCCGCCTTACGCTTTTTAAATTTTCAGCAGAACGCTTGCGTTTTATAATCATTTAATTACGCATAGGCATATAATTATTTGTTTATATACCGGCTGCTTTTTGAAATATAGTAAACGTCTATTCCGGCCGCTATAAGCCACAAAACAATAGTGTATACAAACCATCGGTTTAAAAAACCGCTCCAAAAGCCTTTTACAAGGAATATAATACCGCTTAAAGCGATTATCGCTCCGACGTTTCGGCAGAGCGGCGTAATTTTTATTTTTTCTTTTTCTTCCCGCTTCATATTTTTAAGCGCGTATGAATAAACGCGCCCTTTTCCGCAGGCAAACGTAACGCCCGCAATCAGAAAAACAGCACCAAAAAAAATGCATACGTAATCCATGGCTTATTCTCCTTTCCGCAGTCTGTTCAGCTGTTAACGCATAGCGATAAAGTCTTATGAATATTGAATAACAGCTCAGCGCTTAAAAAAAGCGCTTTTTTTCTTATAAAGCATCTGTCATTAAAATTACACGCGCGGCGTTAGTTTTATATATATTGTATATTTTTTGTATTTCCATAGCCGCTTGCTTCCGCCTTTCTGTTCTGTAAAAATCAGTCAGTTCAATTATATGCGTACGCAGTAAGAATGGCAAGGATATAAAAAACCTGGCTTGGCATATGGATATTTTGCCTTTTCAAGCTTGCATTGCTTAGCCGCACGCTTAAAGCTAAAACATATTTTTTTAACAATTATTTATATTTTTACAAAGGCGCTTTTTAAAGGCATGCTTTGACATAACACGCCTTTTTGCCTATAATCATACAAAATATAAATCTTGAAAGGAAGTAACATCATGAAGAAATTACTCACAACTCTTCTTGTTCTCGCGATGCTGCTCGGCTCATTATCAGTAGTAGCGGCGGAAGAAAACAAGAGCCTTACCATCTGGATACCTCAGTACCAATTCGGCGACGGCATTTCAGATATTGACTTCTGGAATCAGCAGTTTGAAGATTTCCGCAAGGAAAACAACTGCGAAGTGAACATAGAAATACTCCCCTGGACCGACTACAACACCACCATTTTTACAGGACTGTTAAATAACGATGGTCCTGACGTTGTGTATGTAACGGACTACTACGACTTAGTTGAAAACGACCTTCTTTTAGGGCTTGACAGCCATATGACTGAAGAAGAAATAGACAACTACCTGCTTTGGTCGCTCGCTCCTATGAATGAAAAAGGCGAGCGCTGCACGATACCTATGAACGACGGCGCCGTGCTTATGTTCTACAATAAGGATATACTTAAAGAAGCCGGGGTAGAAAAGCTCCCCGTAACATGGGAAGAATTTATAGAGGCATGCCTTGCCGTAAAAGAAAATACAGATAAAATTCCGTTCCTGCAGAACTGGGGCGCAAACGTAGGCACAAGCGCGCTTATGACAAGCTTCTGGCCTTATTATTTCCAGGCAGGCGGAGAAGTTACTGATGAAAACGGCGAAGTCGCGATAAACAACGAAGCCGGTCTTAAGACGCTTGAATTCCTCTACTCTTTATATGAAAAAGGCATATTTGACGATACTATAGTATCCGAAACCGGAATGCAGGACCGCTTCACCGAAAATTCATTAGCGTTCATGGCGGTGGGCGATTCAACAGGCATAAATTCATCAAAGAAAAACAACATTAACTTTGGATATTTCTTTAGCCTAAAGGGCCCCGGCGGATACGGCAGCCGCACCGCCACCGATTCTTTCGCAGTAGCTAAAAAGGCCGAGGAAAGAGGAAATACGGAGCTCGCAGTAAAGGCGCTTAAGCTTATAGTGTCAGGCAAGGTAATGGATCAGTTCCATGAGCAGCTGTACTCGCTGCCGCGCTTTACCAAGGATTCTGAATATGTAAAAGACGAAGAGCTTGACTCAATGTACGCTGAATACAACGACGCCATGAAGATAGTTACCGAGTTTGAAGGAAAGCCTTCCTTTGAAAAAGAGCTGCAGTCCAACATACAGCTTATGTTCATGGGCGAATTAAGCCCGCAGGAAGTGCTTGATGAAACCTACGCTTATTATGAGGATAATATTAAGCAGTAATCTTTAATAAGGTCTGGCGGCTTTACAGCCGTCGGGCCTTTATGTTAAAAGGAGTCAATTAATGGCAAAAAGTACAGCTTACGCAGGCAGATCGCTGTCGCGCACGCGCAGGCAGGCGGCAATAGGTATAGGATATATTTTACCAAGCTTTATATTAATGCTGATGTTCAATATTATACCTATATTTATGTCGCTGTTTTATTCATTTACAAAATATTCCATGGCAAAACCTCCCGTATTTTTAGGGATAGAAAACTATCAAAAGCTTTTTTCAAACAGAACAGTAATAGCTTCAGTTGGGAACACTGTGCGCTATACGCTTATGACGGTTCCTGTGCAGACTATACTTGCGCTGCTTATATCCGCCTTTATAGCAGAAAAGCTGCAGAACCGCTACGGTTCCTTCCTTCGCAGTGTAATATTTGTCCCAGTCGTTATATCCTTAATAGCTTCCGCGTCTATATGGAACCTGCTTTATGAAGCGAAGGACGGCCTTATAAACCAGCTGCTCAGTTTAATGGGCTTTGAAAAGGTTAATTTTTTAGGCAGCAGAAACACGGCTCTTGCATCAGTCGCGGCCGTTGCAGTATGGAAGTCAACAGGTTATTACATGGTAATATATTACGCGGGCATGATGAACATATCGCCTGAAATAAAAGAAGCCGCTACCGTTGACGGGGCAAGGCCGTGGCAGCGTTTTATATATATTACTCTTCCAATACTTAAGCCGATAACATATATGGTCGTTACCCTTGGCATTATAGGCTCTTTCCAGGTGTTTGACCTTGTGTACAAGATGACGGGCGGCGGCCCCGGAAGGGCTACATATACCGTGGCATATATGATATACAGCTACGCTTTCCAGGATAAGCGTATAGGCTACGCAAGCGCTCTTGCCATAATGCTTCTGTGCGTAATACTGATTATACATTTGGTGCAGACGCTTATGTTCAGAGAAAAGGAGCAGGCATGAAGCAAAAGAAATATTCTGTATCTTTTATATTAGGCATAATATTGGTAACGCTTTTTGCCATACTTTGCGTTGCTCCGCTTGTATACATGCTGCTCGTTTCCTTTACTGACAGCGATTCGCTTTATATAAAGCTAAGCGATATCAAGTTTAATTTTTATAACTATGAATACGCCATAACAAAGCGCAACTTCGGGCGCGCCTTGTATAACAGCATAGTGGTAACTGTCGGGTCCTGCCTTTTGGTGGACATAGTTTCCGCTATGGCGGGATACGGCTTTGAAAAAAAGCCGGTTCCGCACAAAGAGTCTATCTTTCAGGGCTATCTTTCAACCATGATGATACCTGGGCAGGTTCTGCTTATACCTATGTTTGTTATGGTAAACCGTCTTTCGCTTACCAACACATATTCAGCGCTTATACTGCCTATGGTCGGCGCATTCGGCATATTTTTAATGCGCCAGTTCATGTCCGCAGTTCCGGATGAGCTTTTGGAGGCTGCGGAAATAGACGGCTGCGGCGAAATGCGCCGCTTTATAACGATAGTCGTTCCGCTTGTACAGCCCGCTCTTGTTACGCTTAGCATATTTACATTTAACGCGGCGTGGAATAATTTTTTATGGCCGCTTATAGTAAATACAAAAAGCGAAATGCACGTGCTCACCATAAGCATGGCAACGCTTTCTTCCAATTATTACGTGAATTACGGCATGGTCATGGCAGGCGCCACGCTTACGTTCTTATTTCCATTTACTCTTTATATATTCCTCCAGAAGCAGTTTGTCGAAGGCATAGCCTTGGGAGGGGTTAAGGGATAATGAAATATCGCTGACGTCTTGACACGAACCTTGGTTTTGTGTTAAATTAGCTTTTAGCCGCTCGGGATGGGCTTTAATTGCCATTGCGCAGCCCAGGTCCGGCGAGTAATGTAAATGGAGGTGCTGCATGTACGCAATTATAGCGACTGGCGGCAAACAGTACCGTGTGAACGAGGGCGACGTAATCTTCGTGGAAAAGCTCGACAAACAGCCTGAAGAAGACGTTACGTTTCCCGTGCTTCTGCTTGGCGGAGAAGAAACGATAGTTGGCGCTCCCTACGTAGAAAACGCAAGCGTTACCGGTAAAGTTGAAAAGCAGGTAAAAGGTCAGAAAATTCTTGTCTACAAATATAAGAGCAAGAAAAACTACCGCCGCAAGCAAGGCCACAGGCAGGCATATACTAAAGTACAGATTACATCCATCAACAAGGCATGACGACTATACGCCTGTTTAAATTAAATAACAGGCTGCGCGGCTTTCAGATAGAAGGCCATGCCGGTTATGCGCAGACCGGAGAAGACATCGTATGCGCGGCCCTTTCGTTTTTATCCATAACGTGCGCGAACGCGCTTGAGGAAATAGCGGGCGTTAAGCCCATGACCCAGATGGATGAAGAAAAGGGATACTTGAAAGTACAGCTTGGTGAGCACCTGTTAAATACTAAAACAGATACTATTTTCCAGGTTTTTCACTTAGGAGTAAGGCAACTGTCAGACAGCTATCCTGAATATGTACGTATATTATGAAATTTTTTGAATGGAGGGACTCCAATGCTAAAGCTTAATCTTCAACTGTTTTCCTCTAAAAAAGGCGTTGGCTCTTCCCGCAACGGCAGAGACAGCGAAAGCAAGCGCCTTGGCGCTAAACGCGGCGACGGCCAGTTCGTATTGGCCGGCAACATATTAGTGCGCCAGCGCGGCACAAAAATACATCCCGGCTTAAATGTCGGCCGCGGCGCCGACGACACGCTTTTTGCAAAGGCAGACGGCATTGTACGCTTTGAGCGCTTTGGTAAATATCGCAAGCAGGTAAGCATTTACCCCAAAGAAGCGGTCGCGCAATAAGCGGATTGCTAAAAATCCCACCCATTTAAGGGCGGGATTTTTTGATTGCCTGAACCATCTGAAACCGTTTAGTCTGAGCGGTTCTTTACGCTGTTTTAAATTCAAATAATTATTATGTTTTTTACTTGTCCGGTTCTTTTTAGAACCGTTTTTTTTGCGCGTTTGCTTTCTATAAGCGGCGCGCGCTTGATCGCCGTTTTATTTAAGCTTCATTAAGCTTTTATCTTTTAATTAGATTTTAAGTTTCTCTCTCTTAAACATGCGCTAAATGTTTTATAGCGTTTAAGCATAATTTTTGTTTAATATGCGCGCCGATTTATTACTGCAGCTTATAAAGCGTATTGGTAAGCTCCTCTACCACTTCGTCGCGGCCTTCTCTTATACCCTGAGCTACGCATGTTTTTATGTGGTCGTTAAGCATTATCCGCATAAAAGATTCCAGCGCCTTTTTAACCGCCTGCGCCTGCACAAGTATGTCCACGCAGTACAGGTCATTTTCCACCATATTTTGAAGTCCCCTCACCTGTCCTTCAATGCGTTTCAAACGGTTCAGCAGCAGCTTTTTTTGATTTTCCTCGCGCTGCTTATGCTTGCAGTTTTTACAATTTGTACAGTTTTTCAAAGCGTTTTCCTCCCAAGCCTCAGAGCGTTGCTTACAACGCTTAAAGAGCTTAACGACATGGCGGCTGCGGCTATCATAGGGTTGAGCAACGGGCCGCCGAACGCGTAGAATACTCCCGCTGCAAACGGTATGCTTAATATGTTGTATATAAACGCCCATGTTAAATTTTGCTTTATGTTAGTTATGGTATAGCGGCTTAAGTTTATTGTTTTAATAAGCAGCTGCAGATCTCCCTGCATTAAAAGTATGTCCGCCGTTTCAAGCGCTATGTCGCTGCCGGTGCTCATGGCTACGCCTACATCCGCTTTCGCAAGCGCGGGCGCGTCGTTTATGCCGTCTCCCGCCATCATCACAGTTCTGCCTTTGTTTTGATACGCCTCAACTATAAGCGCCTTGTCTTGAGGCTTAATCTCATACTCTATTTTATCTATTCCGGCGTTTTCAGCCATATGAGCGGCCGCTTCCCTGGAATCCCCTGTAACAAGAACAGTTTCTATGCCTAATTCCTTTAGTTCCTTAACTACTTGGGCAGCGTTTTGCTTTATGTTGTCGCTAAAAAGCATTATTGCAAGAAGAACGCTGTCCTGCACAATGTACAGAGCCGCCTGGCCTTCTTTTTTTGCCCGCTCCGTGCTTTTTTTAAATACCGAGTAATCTATTTTAAGCTTATCCATAAGCTTTTCGTTTCCTATAACGGCCTTGCTTCCGTCAGTCATACCGGCTTCCACGCCAAAGCCCTCTAGGTTGTTTATTTCAACAGCTTTGTCTAAGCTTAAACCGCGCTTATTCGCTTCATTCACTATCGCTTTTGCGAGCGGATGCGTGCTCAGCATCTCTGCTCCGGCCGCCAGCTTTAAGACTTCTTCTTCTGTTTTGCCCGTTGTTTCTATGCTTTGCACGGTTATTTCGCCTGTTGTAATGGTGCCTGTTTTATCAAGCAGAACCGTATCAACAGCTTTAGCCTTTTCAAGCACTTCGCCGCTGCGAACTAGTATGCCGTTTTTTGCTCCCAGGCTCGTTCCCGTTACTATCGCCATAGGAGTCGCAAGGCCCATAGCGCAGGGGCACGCCACGATAAGAACAGATACGAATATGTTTATCGCAAAAGACAGCTCCTTTCCGCTAAGCAGCCATACAGCGCCTGAAACTAAAGCTATCGAAAGAACAGCCGGCACAAACACTGCGCTTACTTTATCCGCTAGTCTCGCAATAGGAGCCTTTTTATTCTGAGCGTCCTCAACAAATCGCACTATGTCGCTTAAAACTGTGTCGTCCCCTATTTTAAGCGCCTGTACCTGCACGGACTGACCGCTTGTAAGAACCGTTCCGGCGTTTACCTTATCCCCCGCTCGCTTTTCTTTCGGCAGGCTTTCGCCTGTAAGCATGGATTCATCTACAAGTGCTGCGCCGCTGATTATTTTACCGTCCAGCGGGAAACGCATTCCCTGGCTTACCACGATGATATCCCCTTTGTTTATGTCCTCTGTCGGCACTTCTTTTATACTGCCGTCTTCGCTTAGCAGCATGGCTGTATCAGGAGCAAGCTCCATAAGCTTTTGTATTGCCCCTACCGCCTTTGTCTTTGCCTTTTCTTCCAGAAACTTGCCGAAAAAAATCAGAGCGACTATCATACCTGCGGATTCATAGTAGAGGCTGTGAACAAGATGCGGCCTGTCGCTTAACAAAAACGTAATAACTACGCTGTACACGAATGCAGTCCCGGAGCCTAACGCGACGAGAGTATCCATGTTTGGATGCCCTGAAATAAGCGCCCTGCTGCCTCCCGCGTAAAATCGTCTGCCTATAAAAATTATAGGAATACACAATAAAAGCTGCGCAAGCGCGAAGTTAAAAGGATGCGTATCCATGGAAATAATATCAGGATACCGCATGTTAAACAGCATGGGCAGCATGGAAAAAAGCATAAGAGCAGCGCCAAAAACAAGCGCTGCATATACGCTGTTGTTTTTTTCTTTTGGTTCAGCGGCTGGCTCTAATCTTTTTTTTTACTTGTTTCGTCCTGCTTTTTAGCAGCTGTAAAACCAAGCCTGCTTATAGCAGACAGTATTTCATCTTCGCTCAGCTTGCTTTCATCATAAGTTATAGACATATTTTTTGTAAGCAGGTTAACCTCGCTTTTTTCAACGCCGGGCAAACCCTGCGTAACCACTTCAACGGCCGCCTGGCAGCTTGCGCAGTGCATGCCTTCTACATTATATTGTTCAGTAACCATAAATCTACCTCCTGTATAAATTATATACCCCCATAGGGTATTTGTAAACGCCTTAAAGCGGATTTAACATAAATTTAACATAAATTGTTTATTTTAGTCGCAATATGTTGTATACTGTGAATATAAGCAGGAAGGGATTGAACGCAGGTATGGATAACTTTGGATCCACTGTAAGCACATTTTTCTGGAATTTGTTCAACAGACCGCGCTTTGTGGATATTATAGATATAATTATAGTTGCATATATAATTTATAAGCTTTTAATGCTGACCCACGGCACGCGCGCTCTGCAGGTGCTTAAGGGCTTTCTTCTGCTGGTCGTAGCGAGCTGGGTATCGAGCCTTTTATCCCTTACCACTCTTCACTGGCTTTTGATGCTTGTGTTAAACAACGGAGCCATAGTGCTTATGATATTGTTCCAGCCGGAATTCAGGCAGGCGCTTGAGCGAATAGGCAGAGGCGCAAGGATTGACCGCAGCCAGAACACACAAACTGAGGAAGAACAGCTTGTAAACAATGTAGCTCAGTGCCTTTTAAGCTTGTCAAAGCGCAGAATAGGCGCTCTTATAGTGTTTGAAAGACAGACGAGCCTTAAAGACTTTATTGATACCGGCGTAATGATTGACGCTCTTGTTTCAGGAGAGCTTTTTGTAAATATTTTTGAACCCAATACCCCCCTGCATGACGGCGCCGCCATAGTGCGCGGGAACCGCATAGCGGCGGCGGCATGCGTGCTAAAGCTGAGCGAGGAAACAAACCTCCCCAAGGACCTTGGCACAAGGCACCGCGCGGGCATAGGCGTATCGGAGGGCACAGACGCCATAGTAATCATAGTTTCTGAAGAAACAGGCATAATATCCATGGCAAAGGGCGGTAAATTAACGCGCCACCTTGACTCTGACAGCCTTAAAGAAATATTAGGCGGCGTGATGAAGCAGAGCGGCAGCACGTCGTTCAAGGCGCTCTGGCAGAGCACAAAGCAGAAGCTTATAGGCAATAAGGAAAAGAAAGATGGACAATAAGCACAACATAAATGAAAACAGCTCTAATGAAACCAGGGAGCTGCTCGTAAGCGGCTTAAAAAGGCTTTGGCAGATTATATGCAATAACTGGCAGTGGAAGGTTTTCAGCGTTTTGCTCGCCGTAATCATATGGGGCTGGCTCATAACGGAAAACCCGGATTTAACGCGTGAAAAAACCTTTTCCGGAGTAAATATATCTGTAATTGGCGAAGAGTCTCTTAAAAGAAACGGGCTTATTGTTACGGATCTTGCAGAAGCGCTGCCGGAAATAAACATAAGCGCCGAAGTTCCGCAAAAAAAGTACGATTCCGCGCTTTCGTCAAACTACAATGTCCGCATAGATTTATCCCAGATAGATTCAGCAGGCGAACAATCTATACCCGTTCTATACACAAATTCCGCTAATTACGGAAAAGTAACTAGGCTTTCGCAAAGCGAAGTTACCGTGCATGCGGAGCCGTACATAACGCGCCGCAGAATACCCGTTCAAATTAATCAAACGGGCAGCGTGCCGGGCGGTTTTTACGCTTCAAAGCCTACTGTCGACCCTTCCGTAGTTACAATAGCGGGCCCAAAGTCCCTTGTTGAAAACGTAGTGCGCTGTGTTGCAAACTACAATCTTTCGCTGCTCACAGCCGCCGCACGCAACCAGTTTACCGCCGTATCCTTTACGCTGTACGACTACCTTGATAACCCGGTAAATCAAGACCTTGTAGAAGTAAGCAGCGACTCCATACCGCTCGACACGCTTTTAGTAGAGCAGGAGCTGTACCGTTTGCAGGCTATTTCCATAAACAAAAGAGGCATAGTAACAGGCACGCCTGCTGAAGGCTACGCGGTAACGGATATTAAGATAGACCCTTCCATGCTTAACGTCGCAGGTTCCAGCGAGCTTATGGAAACGCTTAAGCTGCTGGATGTAGAAGCGCCTGTTGATATTACGGGCGCAAAAGACACGCTTATACGCAGCGTGGCAGTAAAAAAACCGGAAGAAGCACTCCATATGAGCGAAAACGCGGTATACGTAACCGTTACTATAGAGCCGTTGCAAAAAGAAAGGGATACTAAATGAACGCTTTTGCAGATTGGCTTTTCAGCCTGCTTTTAGGCTGGACGGGGCACACCGCGAACAGACTTTGGAACTCTCTTTCCAAGGGCGAAAACAGTTTTGCTTCACTTTTATCTAAAATATGGCTTCCGCTTTTAATTATAATCGTTGCGTTATGTACCGTGGCAGACCTTATCGTACGCTTCAGGCACAGCGGTATTCGCAGACTGCGCACTGAGTTAGAGCATAAGGAAATGCGCGAAGCTATGGAGCATGGCGAAATGGCAAAGGAATACCGCGATGAAATGGCGTCTTTCGTAAGCGAAGAGAATTCTCCCTATATTGCCGACGGCCTTTTTAACAACCAGGATGAATACGCCGGCCCTTATGTGCAAAGCCCCGACCTTATTGAGTACCACGATGAGCCTCAGTTTTTTGAGCCGCAGCAGGATATTTATACTGAATATCAAGCATATAACGAGCAGGGCAATATGCTTAATTCTAATGAATATGCTGAAAATAATGCGTCTTTTAACGAAAGCCATTACCAGTACGGCGACGAACAGTATAATCAGTATCAAGATAGCCGGTACCAGGATAATACATACGAAGAAAACGAATTAAATTATCGTCCTCCCTACGAGCGCGTAAGACGCAGCGACAGGTGGAAAAAGCGCAAGCCGCTGTTTGCCAAAAGAAACGAAACGGAAGAATATACAGGGCCTGAAAACCAAAGCTACGATTACGAAAAGTACAGTGATAGCGGACGCGAGCAGGATGACTGATAAGCTCCCCGAAGCATTTTTGGAAAACATGAGAAAAATGCTTGGCAACTCTTTTAACGACTTTCTGCATTGCTACACGCAGCCCGCTGCAAGAGCGTTGCGGTTTAGAAATTTTCACTGCGACACGTCGAGAAAGCCCGTGCCGTGGGCAGAAAACGCGTACTATATATTGCCTGGTGAAAATCCAGGTCAAAGCCCCCTGCACGAAGCGGGGGCGTATTATATACAGGAACCTTCAGCCATGGCGGCGCCAATGGCGCTTTGTCCACAAAAAAATGAAAGGGTTCTTGACCTTTGCGCAGCCCCTGGTGGTAAAAGCATAGCCATGGCGCAGATGATGGAAAACACAGGGCTGCTTCTGGCAAATGAAATAGTGCCTAAGCGCGCCAAAGTGCTTAGCGAAAACATAGAACGCATGGGCATAACAAACTGCGTTGTAAGCAACGCTTCACCTGAAACTCTTGAAAAAAGATTCGCAGGACATTTTGACAAAATATTAGTCGACGTGCCTTGTTCTGGCGAAGGCATGTTCCGCCGTTCAAAAGAAGCCATACTTGAGTGGAATGAAGAAAGCCCCGGAAACTGCGCTGCAAGGCAGAAAAACATATTGCGAAGCGCGGCTTCTATGCTTGCTGAAGGCGGCGTTATGTGTTACAGCACCTGCACTTTTAACAAAACAGAAAACGAAGGCGTAATAGAAGATTTTTTATCAAATCATCAAAATTTTAATTTAAAGCCTTTTGAGCTTAATGGGCTGCCAGAAGCAAAATACGGTTTTATGCGTCTGCTCCCGCACGAAATAGACGGCGAAGGGCACTTTGTATGCCTGCTTCAAAAAAAGGGGAACGCTGAAGCTTTATGCGCAAGTTATACATACGCGCAGCACAAAGGAAAAGACTTTATCGAGCAGGATAATTTTACAGCGCAGATAGCCGACGCGCCGAAGATAAACGCGGTGTTTAAAAATTCGTTCGTCCACTCCCCCGCTGACATGAAATTGTTTGAAAAAATACCCGTGCTGCGAGCAGGGCTTCATATATTGCAAAACGGCAAAACGTTAAAGCCGGAGCACGCGCTGGCGCTGGCGTGCAAAGCAAAACGTCAATATGATTTAAGCTTGTATGAAGCGGTAAAATTTATATCAGGCGAAACGCTTCCTTGCCCTGAAAGCCTTTCAGGCTGGCTTGCAGTAAACTACGAAGGCTATCAGTTGGGATGGGGAAAAGCAAGCCAGGGGCAAATTAAAAACCACTATCCAAAAGGATTGAGAAAGAAACTTCATCCTTAAAAGTACTAAACGGAATATTCTAAAAAATATAAAAGGCAAAGCGGTTTTAATAAATAAAACCGCTTTATCCGTCACGCTGTTTATTCAGCTTTTACTTTTTTGCGCAGCCTTATAAGGGTTTCTTTGCTCAAAAACGGGGAAAGACACTCAATCCCTGTGATATATTCCTCCATAGATACGTTGCTTATTTTATCAACAAGTTTGTCCAGAGCCTTTTGTGAAAGGAAAGGCGCCACAGAGTTGAGCGCAACAAGCGATTCTGGAATCACGCGCTCTGACAGATAATCAAGCTTTTCCAAAGGCAGGAAGGGGCCTAATGCGGATAACAGCCCCACATCTAATTCAAAATCCGAGGATTTGTCCAGCATATCTATCCATTTTACACAAGTAGATTCAGACACAAATGGAGCGAGCTCAACAATTTCTCCGATTTCCAAAGGCACTGCATCCTTACCCAGCGTTTCCAATAGCTCTTCATCAACAAACGGAGCAAACTGGATCAAAACAGACATATCCTTAATTTGTTTGTCTTTAAGCGCCGCCTTCAGCTGATCAGGCGGAAGCAAGGGCGCCGCCAAGGCAATGTTTTCTATGGGTTCTTTGGATAAACCGTCTAAAAATCCATCAAATAATTCAAAGTTTTTGGAAGCGCCAAGCAGCTCGTAAATATCTATGTCGAGCAGCCTGCAAATGGACGAGAGATTTGAGATATCGGGAAGCGAATTACCCCTCTCCCAATTGGATACGGCCTGGTAGGTAAGGCCAAGCCTTTCAGCAAGTTCGCTCTGCGTCAGGTTCTTTTTTATTCGCGCATTTTTCAGGGTATTTGAAACATGGTTAACGTCAAACATCAATAACCGTTCTCCTTTCAACAGATTAAAATTATCGCCGCCGGCATTTTGATTTTAACATAATATTTCTCAGGTTCAATAAAGCATTGCTTGAGTCAAACTATAACTTGTTTATTATAACAATATATTTGCGCGCAAGCGGGAAAAACTCCTTCGCTTCATAAAGCATATAATTTTAGGCCGACAAAAAATCCCAGCCGTATGGCTGGGATTTTTGTGCATCTTAATTTCAAAAAGGGATTTAACTTTAAAAATATTAGCGCTTGCTGAACTGCGGCGCGCGGCGTGCGCCTTTTAAGCCGTACTTCTTGCGTTCCTTCATGCGCTGATCGCGTGTAAGGAAGCCTGCTTTCTTAAGAGCCGCGCGGTATTCAGGATTATAGTTGCAAAGAGCGCGGCTTATGCCGTGGCGTATTGCGCCCGCCTGTCCGGATATGCCTCCGCCGTCTACGTTTACAAATACGTCAAGACCGCTTGCGTTAATAAGGTTCAGCGGCTGGCGAACGGTCATCTTAAGCGTTTCAAGCGGGAAATATTCTTCTATATCGCGCTTGTTTATCGTAATATTGCCGGAACCCGGCACTATGCGGACACGGGCAACCGCTTCCTTGCGGCGGCCGACTGCGTTTATATCGTTTGGCATGGATTAGTTGCTCCTTCCGTTAAATTTGTTCAAGTCGAGCGCTTCAGGTTTCTGCGCTTCATGCTTATGCTCGGGTCCTGAGTAAACAAACAGTTTCTTCGCCATCTGACGACCCAGCGGGCCCTTTGGCAGCATGCCGGTTACAGCGTGCTCTATGGCCGTTTCCGGCTTAGACTGCAAAAGCTTACGATAGCTTATGGATTTTAAACCGCCCGGATAACCGGAATGATGGTACATATGCTTTTGATCGAGCTTTTTGCCTGTTAATACAATTTTTTCTGCATTTATTATTATTACATAATCCCCGGTATCGACATGGGGTGTAAATGTGCTTTTATGCTTTCCGCGCAGTATGCCGGCAACCTGGCTGGCTAAGCGGCCGAGTGCCATGCCGTCTGCATCAACAACATACCACTTGCGCTCTACTGTCTGCGCATTCGCCATATAAGTGTCCAATTGATTCTCCTCCTGAAAAATGTTCGCATATGATGGTCGCATATGCATTTGTCGGCATCACCCGGGGCTTACAAGTGTACTGACGCAACAGATATCATATATAATTTAAGGCATAATGTCAACACCGGAAACGAAAAAAACATACGTTTTAATTAAGTTTGTTTTATTCATTATTTGTTTTATGCCCGTTTTAACAGACTTAAGCATGTAATTTTAAATATTTAAAATTATATAATTAATATTTTCTCTTTGCGCAGTCAAAAAAATTTATAGCGCAATGCAAGAAAATTGGATTTTATTGCGTTGTATATAGTAGAATAGGGTATAAACTATTTGCAGTATTTTTTAGAGGTGATTGGATTGAAAAAAACATTACAAAGAGGGTTAAGCCTTTTGCTTGTGCTTTTAATGGGGCTTGCGCCGCTGTCCTTTGCTGACGGCTACTCTTTTATAGGCACAGCCACAGTTACTGCCAGAAACTACTTAAACGTACGCGAAGGCGGAAGTATGAGCTATTCCATTATTACTACCGTTCCGGAAGGTACGAGCTATCCTGTAATTTCGCAGGCGCGCTCCGGCTGGTACGAGTTGCTCTTGTCTGACGGAAGAACGGGCTTTGTATCCAACAACCTGGTGGACTTTAATCCGGGCGTTCAAAACGTTGGAGGAATTCTTCCCGTTTATTACAGAACGGTTGACGGAAAGCTTTTAAACACTGTTTACGTTTCAGTATCAAGAGGGCAGAACACTATAACCGCGGATTATTCAAAGGTTCCGCAGGGATATCAGCTCCAGGGCAGCAGCACAGCGACGGTAAACGTTGATTCCTACGGAAACCCACAGCCTGCAGCCGTGCTGTTCCTTTTTGCGCAGCAGTCTTCAACTAACACGGGTTCTTCCTCAAACCTTGCCGCCGTTACCATTCGCTACATAGACGCCTGGGGAAGAGAGCTTAACAAGAGCACAGTGTACCTGCGCCCCGGCAGCCATTTGCTATACGCAAACGCGAATAAGCTGCCTTCAGGCTATTCGCTTACAGGCGCAAAGGACGCCGTTGTAAGCGTATCGCAGCAGCTTTTGGCAATCCCATCCTTAGTAACCTTTACAGCGAGCTACGGTTCAGGCTCAGGCGCCACATGGCCGCCGTACCCCGCGCAAACCGCCACGCCTTATCTGCCGCAGATACCCGTATATTACCAAACCACAAGCGACACCTGGCTCAACACGCAGTATGTGCGGCTTAACTACGGATATAATACCGTTACCGCGGACGATTCCCTCGTTCCGGAAGGCTATACCCGCTATTCCGGAAGCTCTATAAGCGTGTATGTTAACAGCGCGGGCAATATTTCGCCAAGCGCAGTCATATTCCAGTACAAGCAGAAACCCGCTCAGGAAGTAAGCGTATCCGTACCTGTGTATTACCGTTCAGGGGACGGCAGCACATTAGCTACGGACTACGTTTTGTGCAAGCAGGGCTACAATAATATATACGCCAACGCTAGCAAGGTGCCGTCCGGCTACGAGCTTCAAAGCTACGGAGCAGTGTCCGTCTATGTTTCTTCAGACGGTTCTGCAAGCCCTTCAAGCGTTGTATTTACATACGCAAAGCCCGTACAGGCGAATTTAACCATTATATATCAGGACAATGCGGGTAACCTTCTCCGCACGGAATCTATAAAGGTAGGTCCAGGCACCCATACCATATACGCGGACGACAGCAAGGTTCCTGACGGCTACAAAAGAATAAGCGCCCAAAGCGCCACTGTTTACGTGGACTACAACGGCAGCGCAAACCCGGCCGGGTTAGCGTTCGTATACGCGCCTCCGCAGCCTGTAACAGCTCCGCCTGCAACGCAGGCTCCTAAGCCTACGCCTACCGGAACGCCTTTCGTAGTGCCTACGCAAAAGCCGCCTATCCAAACGCCTATACCCACGTCTGTTCCTGAACCGAGCGGAAGGGATTACAATATACCTTCTCACCAGACAGGCTCCATACACAGTGAAAACGCCGTCTACTCAGGCCCCGGAACGCAGTATTACCGCGCGGCAAACGGACGCGCAAACGTTAAAAGCGGGCGCTGCCGTTTCTACGGCCTTGACGGAGACTGGGCCATGATGGGCTATCAATACGGAGACGATTACCGCATAGGCTATATACCTGCTTCGGGCGTTCCGTCCGGCTTAAGCCTGTCTCAGCTCAATTTCATGTACCAGGACATAAAAGTTATACAGGACGCCAACTTTAACGATGACCCCATACTAACGCCCACCAAAATAAGCGTGATTCCTTCAGGAACTCAGGTAACGCTTCTTGGCATATTTAACAATCACTGGGCTTATATAGAAACTACACTTGAAGGCAAGCCTGCCCGAGGCTTTATAAACAAAGCCCGTATAGGCAAATAACATTTAATTGGCCACCGGCTCCTAGCCGGTGGCTTTTTATATGCATACTAAAATTCGGCTTATTTAGTTTTGTTATCCATATGTTATTGTAAAATATTTCCGCGTATTTAAAGAACCCGCTCTCCTGTACATTTGTCAATGATGTGAGACCGAGTTAAAGATAAAACGACGGTCTGT